>JAKLFE010000014.1 GCA_022711355.1 Spirochaetota bacterium
ACGCGCCCCCGAAGCGCCGCAGGCTCGAGGCCAGGGCGAGGGCTTCCTTCTCCTTGCCGGGGGCGGCCATGAAGGCGAAGGCCGCGCTCCGGGCCGCAGGGGGCGAGCCCGCGGCCCCGCCGGCCCGGGCGGCCCGGGAGTTCTCCGCCGCGATCCGGATGGCCTCGCAGCTCTGCCCCCGATAGTAGGAGCTCCTGACCGAGGTCACGAGGCGGCCGTCGACGACCGGCGGAGGAGCGTCGGACTTCCCCTCGAGGTCCTCGAAGCCCTGGTAGAGGGCCCCGGCCGCCCGGTACTCCTCCGCGTAGTCGGGATGGCCGGTCATGCGCCTGCCTTCGAGGACGCCCGCGGCGGCCAGGACCCGGGCGCCGCGGCAGAAGGCCGCGATGGCTAGTCCCCCGGAATCGGCCGCCTTGAGCAGGGCCAGGGCCGCGGGGTCGGCGGCCAGGCCTCCGGGCTTGGAGCCGGGGAGGACGACGACCAGATCGTAGGCCAGGACATCGCCGATCGCGTCGATCCGCAGGGTCGACAGGCGCCCCATGCCGCGCTTCGCCCCCCAGGGACAGGGCCCGGCCGAGCCGGCGGGCGAGGCGAGCTCGAGCTCCCAGCCGAAGGAGAGGAGGCTTTCCGCGATGCTCGGCTTCCCATCCCGGGCGAGCCAGTTCCCGCCGTAGCCCTCGTCGATGAGGAGGAGGGCCCGGATCGGCCCCGCCCCCCTCCCCGCCTCCGCGCCCGGGCGCGGCTCGGCGCCCAGGAACCCGCCGGCCGCAAGCATGCAGGCCATGACCATGCCTCCCGCGCGACTCCGCATAGCGCCTCCCGAAGGCCCTCAGCCTAGCGCGGGAAGGGCCAGGGGCGGATTGATAGTTCTTGCCCTCCTCGGGCCCCCGGGGGCGCGAGGGGGATGAAGATCTCGGTCTCGTACGCCGCCGAGGCCGGATCGGCCCGGGCTCCCGAGGCCCCGGGCGGCGGCCGGTCGAAATCGAAGCCCCCCGCGGGGAGGCGGCGGAGCCGGGGCAGGACCTGGGCGTAGAGCTCGAGGTGGCTCCGGGGGAGGAGCTCGGCCGGGCCGCGGTGCAGGGCCCGGAGGTACTCGCCCCCGGGGAGGACGAAGGCCGACAGTCCCTCGGGGAGCCTCCGCCCCTCGGCCAGGGCGAAGCCGAGGACGGAGAGGATGGCCGAGCCGCCCTCGGGGCCCTCCAGGGAGAAGGCGACCCGGAAGGGAGGCTCCCTGCTCCCCGGCCCGAGGGCGGCGAGGAGGGGCTCGGCCTCCCGCCTGAGCAGGCCCGTCTCCTCGGCGAGGAGCTGCCCCTCGAGGCGAGTCGGCCGGCCCAGGCCGGCGAGGCGGATATCGGCCCGGCGGACGAGGGCGAGGGAGGCCAGGCTCGAGGCGGGGCGGCCGAGGAGGGGCCGCCGCACGGGGACGAAGGGCCCGAGCCGGCGCGAGGCCCTCCCGAGGAGTCGGTACTCGCCGGGCAGGAGGCCGAAGCTCGCGCGGAAGGAGCGGCCGAGCGCCTCCGAGGAGCCGAAGCCCCGGGCATGGGCTATATCCCGGACCAGCTCCCCGCCGCAAGCCAGGTCCCGCGCCGCCTCGGAGAGGCGCCGGAGCCTGAGGTAGGAGCCGGGCCCCAGGCCGAAGGCGGCCGCGAAGCGGCGGTGGAAGTGGTAGAAGGACCAGGAGGCGGCCTCGGCCGCCTCCTCGAGGGGGAAGGCCCTGCCGAGGTTCGCTTCGATGTAGTCGAGGGCGCGGCGCAGGCGCGCATCGCGGTCGGCCGCGGCGGAGCCGGCCCCCCCTCGCCCTTCTTCCACGCCTCCCCTCCTCGGCGCTATTGTACAGTCCCCCGCGCGGCGCGCCAGGCCCGCGCGGCACCCAGGAGGGAAAAGGCCATGACCGCATCGATCCGCTTCGACGAGACCAGGCTCCGCTCGGTCCTTCCCCGGATGATCGAGCTCCGCCGCGAGCTCCACCGCGTCCCGGAGCTCGGCCGCGAGCTGCCCCGGACCGCGGAGCTCGTCGAGGCCGAGCTCCGCGCCCTCGGCCTCTCGCCCCGGAGGGTCGGCTGCGGGATGTGGGCCGACGTCGGGAGCCGCGGCCCCCTCGTCGCCCTCCGCGCCGACATGGACGCCCTCCCCGTCGCGGAGGCGAGCGGCGCGAGCTACGCCTCGGCCACGGCGGGCCGCATGCACGCCTGCGGCCACGACGCCCACGCGGCCGCCCTCCTCGGCGCGGCCCGCCTCCTCGCCGAGGAGGAGCGCGCGGGGGCCCTGCCCTTCCGCGCCCGGCTGGTCTTCCAGACCGGCGAGGAGAGCGAGTTCGGCGCCCTGCCCCTCATCGAGGCGGAGGTCCTCGAGGGCGTGGCGGCGATAGCGGCGGGCCACGTCGGCGGGCTCTCGGACGAGCTCGAGCCGGGCCAGGCCGGCTTCCTCCCCGGCCCGATGATGGCCGCGGGCGACCGCTTCGAGGGGGCCTTCGTCGGCTCGGGCGGCCACGGCTCGGCCCCCCACCAGAGCCCCGACCCGGTCTCGGCCCTCGCCGAGTACGTCCTCGCCCTCGGCACCCTCCGCGCGCGGGAGCTCGACCAGACGAGGCCCTCCGTGATCTCGATCTGCTCCGTCCGCGCGGGGAGCGCGCACAACGTCATCCCCGAGCGCGCGGAGTATATGGGCACGGCGAGGAGCCTCCACCCGGACCTCCGCGAGAAGCTCGAGCGGCGCTCGGGCGAGATCGCGGCCTCCATCGCCGCGATGCGCGGGCTCAAGAGCGAGTTCCGCTGGCTCGGAGGCTACCCTCCCCTGGTCAACGACGAGGCAGCCAGCCTCGCGGCCGAGGCCGCGGCCCGGGCCCTCCTCGGAGCCGAGCGCGTCGTGCGGCTGAGCCGCCCGATCATGGGGGCCGAGGACTTCTCGTACTACCTCGAGAAGGTCCCCGGCTGCTTCTGGTTCCTCAACACCCAGGCCCCCGAACGCGGCATCTGCTATCCCAACCACAACCCGCGCTTCGACCTCGACGAGTCCCTCCTCTGGGTCCTCGCGGGGGTCAACCTCGCCGCGGCCGAGGCCCTGGCCGCCGCCTTCGCCGGCTAGGGAGGCGGGCGGCGCGGGCCGGCCGGCCCGCGCCGCCTCCGAAGCGGCCCCTCGCGGCCCTCCCCATGGCAGGCTCCCGAGCCTCCCCTGGCGCGAAAAAATTTTATTGACATAAGAAAATTTTGGTATACACTGGCTTCGTAGCTCGCTGGCTTCTTTATGGAGAGTCGAGATTTTGAACCCCCTGCTACGGAACTACATCCCTCTCGTCGATTTTCTCGCCGAGGTCCTGGGCGAGCGGGCCGAGGTGGTGCTGCACGATCTGGGAGACGTCGAGAAGTCGGTGGTCGCGATCCGCAACGGCCACATCAGCGGCCGCCGCGTCGGCTCGCCCGCGACCAACATGGTCCTCAAGACCCTCGTGCACGGCTCCGGGGGGGCGAAGGAGTACCTCGCGAACTACAAGGGCCTGGCGGCCGACGGCCGGGCGCTCCGCTCCTCCACGATGTTCCTCCGCGACGACGCGGGAGGGCTGATCGGCATCCTCTGCGTGAACATCGACACGAGCGAGCTCGAGCGCTTCCGCGACTGCCTCGACCGCCTGATCGGGACCCAGCGGGCCCCGGCCGAGGGCGAGGCGATCGAGCGCCTGTCCAGCTCGGTCGAGGAGCTCGCCCTCGACAGCATCGAAGCCGTCGTCGCGGCCGCGGGCGTCTCGCCGAGCCGGATGTCCCAGGAGGAGAAGATCGAGATCGTGCGGAAGCTCAACGACGACGGCGTCTTCCTCCTCAAGGGCGCCATCCCGCGCATCGCGGCCAAGCTCGGGGTCTCGGAGCCGACCGCGTACCGCTACCTGAACTGCGTGAAGAAGGGCGGAGGCGGGATCGCCGAGCAGGCTCCCGGCCGCCCGAGGACCAAGGAGGAGTCGCTTGAGATACCGGATTGACGAGCTGAGCTGGGTCGAGTTCGACGAGCGCCGCAAGGCGGCGAGGACGGTCCTGGTCCCGACGGGCGCCGTGGAGGTCTACGGCCCCCACCTGCCCCTGGGCACCGACAGCATCGTGGCCGAGGCGGTAGCGCTGCTGGTCGCCGAGCGGACCGGGGCCCTCGTGGCGCCCTGCATCGGGATGGGGGAGTCCTCGATGCTCCTCGACTTCCCCGGAACGATGAGCCAGTCGAAGGCGGCCTACGAGGCGGCCATGGACGACCTGTGCCGCGCCCTCGTCGGCTACGGCTTTCGGAACCTCATGTTCATCAACGGCCATGCCGGCAACACGGACACGATCAACTACCTCGCGCGCCGCTACCAGCGGGAGCTGGGCGTCCGCTGCGGCCAGGTCGACTGGTGGCGCTTCGCGGCCGCCAACTCGGAGGGCATCCTCGAGCTGAAGGGTCCCATGGCCCACGGCCACGCGAGCGAGTGCGGCACCTCCGTCATGCTGCACCTCAGGCCCGACCTCGTCGACATGGCCAAGGCCACGAGGGTCGAGCCGGCCACCGACGCCTACCGGGAGTTCACCGACGTGATCCGCTACCTCCCCTTCGGCTCGAAGACCCCCAACGGCACGATAGGCGACGCCACGATCGCCAGCGCCGAGAAGGGCGCCGCCCTGGTCGGCCGCTGCGTCGAGAGGATCGCCGCGTACATGGCACACGAATTCGGCCCGGCTTCCGGGTCCTGAGAGATATCCGTGCGTAGGAACAAGGAGGCATCATGAGAAGGAAGGCATTCGCCCTCGCCGCGCTCGTCCTCGCCGCGACCGTCGCGGCCAGCGCGGCCGGGAACGCCGGCAAGAAGACCAAGGACACCTTGAGGGTCGCCATCTGGGAGGACCTCAAGACGATGGATCCCCAGGCCTCGAACTTCGTGAGCTACTGGATGGTCCAGCTCAACATCTTCGACAAGCTCGTCTACGAGGACTCCAAGGGAGTGGTCCACCCCCGCCTCGCGACCGAGTGGAAGTTCCTCGACGACCTCACCCTGGAGATGAAGCTGCGCAAGGACGTCGTGTTCCACGACAGCGGCAAGTTCACCGCCGAGGACGTGCTCTTCACCTTCTCGCGCGGCAAGGCGAACCCCGTCAGCGCCTCGACCTTCGCCCCCTTCGACCTCGAGAAGACCGTCATCGTCGATCCCTACACCATCAGGATCAAGTTCAAGACCCCCTACGCGGCGGTCTTCAACACCCTGTCGACCGGGCGCGGCGCCATCGTCAGCAAGGCCGCCGTGGAGCGGATGGGCAGCGACGCCTTCGCGCGCAGCCCCGTCGGCTCCGGCCCCTACAAGCTGGAGAGGTGGAAGTCGGGCACCGAGATCGCCCTCGTCCGCAACGACGCCTACTGGGGCACGAAGGCCATCACCAAGAACGTGGTCTACTCGATCATCCCCGAGGCGGCCAACCGCGTCATCGAGCTCGAGACCGGCGGCGTGGACGCGGTCTTCGACGTCGCGGCCAACGATGTCAAGCGCGTCAAGGCCATGAAGGGCGCGCACATCCTCATGGGCAACTCCAGCCGCTACATGACCCTGACCTTCAGCATGAAGGACAAGCTGCTGAGCGACAAGAACGTCCGCTACGCCCTCTCCTACGCCATCGACAAGAAGGCCCTCGTCGACGCGGTCTACGAGGGCACCGCCACGACGGCGAACGGCATGTACCCCCCCACCGTCTTCGCCTTCAAGGACAAGGGCGTGATGCCCTACGATCCCGTGAAGGCCAAGGAGCTCCTCGCCAAGGCCGGCTACCCCGACGGCTTCACGATGGACTTCCTCGTGGAGAACCGCGAGATCGACATCCGCCTGGCCGAGATCATCCAGAACATGTGGGCCGCGGTCGGCGTCAAGGTGAAGATGTACCAGATGAACGCCTCGACCTACACCGCCCAGGGCCACAAGTTCCAGGCGGGCATGCGGGCGGGCAACGTGAACGAGCCCTCGAACATCCTCATCATCTACGACTCGGCCTTCGGCGAGCGGCTCGAGCCGAACGATCCCTGGATCGACAAGAAGCTCGCGGCGGCCAAGACCATCTACGACAGCAAGAAGCGCGCCGGCGCCTACGCCGAGATCCAGGACTACCTGTACGACGCGCGCTGGACCGTGCCCTTCGCCTTCACCCCGGTCATCTACGCCCTGAGCGACAAGGTCGAGGGCTTCGCCTGCGACCCGATGCAGCAGGTCGAGATGAGCAAGGTCACCGTGTACCAGTGATCGCCCTGCCCGCGCGCCTCAGGCGGCGCGCGGGCGAGGGCCGCCGGGGCGCCGCCCCGGCGGCCCGTCGACCGCAGTGAGGAGACGCATCCTTGATCAAGTTCATTTTCCGAAGGCTGCTGATGATGATCCCCGTCCTGATCGGGGTCTCCTTCGTGATCTTCAGCATGCTCTATTTCGCGCCCGGCGACGCGGCCGACGTCATCCTCGGCGACCTCGCGACTCCCGAGGACAAGCAGCTGTTCCGCGCCGAGCACGGCCTGGACAAGCCCTTCCTCGTCCAGTACTTCAACTACATGAAGGGCGTCGTGACCGAGGGCGACCTCGGGACCTCCTACGTGACGCGGCAGCCGGTCACGATCGAGATCATGGAGCGCTTCCCCGCCACGCTGCAGCTCTCCGCCATGAGCGTGTTCCTCGCGGTCGTCATCGGGGTCACGGTGGGCATCATCTCCGCGACCCGGCAGTACTCCTTCATCGACCACTTGGCCACCTCGCTCTCGATGATCGGGGTCTCCATGCCCAACTTCTGGCAGGGCATGATGCTGATCATCATCTTCTCGGTCGCGCTGCGCTGGTTCCCGCCCTCGGGCTTCAGCACGCCCATGCACTGGGTCCTGCCCGCGGTGACCGTGGGCACCAACGCCTCGGCCAACATCATGCGCATGACCCGCTCGAGCATGCTCGAGATCATCCGGCAGGACTACATCAGGACGGCCCGGGCGAAGGGGCAGACCGAGGCCGTCGTCATCTGGAAGCACGCGCTCAAGAACGCCCTCATCCCCATCATCACCGTGGTCGGGCTCTCCTTCGGCCGCCTCCTCGGCGGCGCGGTCCTGACCGAGTCCATCTTCTCCATCGCCGGCGTCGGCAAGCTCATGGTGGACGCGATCAAGCTCAAGAACTTCCCGATGGTCCAGGGAGGCGTCCTGTTCATAGCCTTCGTGATGTCCATCGTCAACCTCGTCGTCGACGTGCTGTACAGCTTCGCCGACCCGAGGATCCGCTCCATGTACACCCGCCCGCGGACGCGCAAGGCGGCGACGGCGAAGGAGGCCGCCTAGCCATGTCCGACACCGTAAGCATGAAGAAGCGGGGCCAGTTCAAGGAGACCTGGCGGCGCTTCACGAAGAACAAGGGGGCCGTCATCGGCCTGGGCTTCATCGCCCTGCTCGCCGTCTGCGCCCTCATCCCCTCGGTCATCGCCCCCTACGGCTTCGACGACCAGCTGCTCTCGCGGCGCTTCCAGAGCCCGAGCGGGGCCCACCTCTTCGGCACGGACGAGTACGGCCGGGACATCTTCAGCCGCGTCGTGTACGGCTGCCGGATATCCCTCACCCTCGGGCTCGTCTCGGTCACCATCTCCTGCGCGCTCGGCATCGTCCTCGGCTGCGTCGCCGGCTACTACGGCAAGGTCGCGGACAACGTCATCATGCGCGTCATCGACGTCATGCTCTCGATCCCGAACATCCTCCTCGCGGTGTCGATCGTGGCGGCCCTCGGCACGAGCTTCTTCAACCTGATGCTCGCCATCGGCATCGGGGCCGTGCCCGGCTACGCCCGCGTCGTGCGCGCGGCGATCCTCTCCGTGAAGGAGCAGGAGTACATCGAGGCGGCGCGCTCGAACGGCGCGAGCGACCTGCGGATCATCGTCAGCCACATCGTCCCGAACTGCATGGCGCCCATAATCGTGCAGGCGACGATGAGCATCGCGAGCGCGGTGCTCTCGGCCGCCGGCATGAGCTTCATCGGCCTCGGGATCATGCCCCCCACGCCCGAGTGGGGCTCCATGCTCTCCTCAGGCAGGGCCTACATCCGGGACTACTGGTACGTCGTCACCTTCCCCGGGCTGGCGATCATGCTCACGGTATTCTCGATCAACCTCCTGGGCGACGGGCTGCGAGACGCCCTCGACCCGCGGCTCAAGAGCTAGGAGAGGAAGCCATGAGCGACACCATACTCGAGATCAAGGACCTCGTGGTCCACTACGTCACCGACCGGACCACGGTGCGGGCGGTGAACGGCATATCCATCTCCCTCGAGCGCGGCGAGTCCCTCGGCCTCGTCGGCGAGACCGGCGCGGGCAAGACCACGACCGCCCTCAGCATCATGCAGCTCATCCCCGACCCGCCGGGCCGGATCGTATCGGGCGAGATCCGCTACGAGGGCGAGGACCTCGTGGCCATGAGCCCGGCGCGGAAGCGGGAGATCAGGGGCAACCAGGTCTCCATGATCTTCCAGGACCCGATGACGGCCCTCAATCCCGTGCTGACGGTCGGCGACCAGATCGCCGAGGTCGTCCGCCTCCACCAGAAGATCAGCCGGGCCAAGGCCACGGTCAAGGCGCAGGAGATGCTCGAGCTGGTCGGCATCCCCGGGGAGCGCTACCCGGAGTACCCCCACCAGTTCTCGGGGGGCATGAAGCAGCGGGTCGTGATCGCGATGGCCCTCGCCTGCGACCCCAAGCTCCTCATCGCCGACGAGCCGACGACGGCCCTCGACGTCACGATCCAGGACCAGGTCCTCGACCTCATCGAGAAGCTGATGACGGGCTCGGGCACCTCCCTCATCCTCATCACCCACGACCTCGGCGTCGTGGCGGAGATCTGCCAGAAGGCGGCGATCATGTACGCGGGGGAGATCGTCGAGTACGGGACCCTCCCCCACATCTACCAGAACACGCAGCACCCCTACACCGTCGGCCTCTTCGGCTCGGTCCCGAACCTCAACGAGGACGTGGACCGGCTGCGGCCTATCAAGGGCCTCATGCCCGACCCGACGGAGGTACCGGCGGGCTGCGTCTTCGCCCCGCGCTGCCCGGAGGCCTCCGCCGAATGCTCGGCGGCGCCCGCGCCCGTCGTCGAGGTGGAGCCGGGGCACTTCGTGAAATGCCATAAACGCCGCGGCGGGGGGTCGAAATGAGCGCGCTCATCGAGGTCCGCGACCTCAAGAAGTACTTCAAGACGCCCAAGGGCAACCTGCACGCGGTCGACGGCGTGAGCTTCGGCATCGAGCGGGGCAAGACCCTCGGCGTCGTGGGCGAGTCGGGCTGCGGCAAGTCCACCCTCGGGCGGGTGACGATCCACCTCCTCGAGGCCACCTCCGGCCGGATCTTCTTCGAGGGGAAGGACATCAGCCAGATCGGCGGGGCCGAGGTCAAGCGCTACCGCCAGGACATGCAGATGATCTTCCAGGATCCCTACTCCTCCCTCGACCCGCGGATGTCCGTCAGCAACATCATCGCGGAGCCGCTGCGGATCTACCGGAAATGCCGCGACGAGGCCGAGCTCGGCGCGCAGGTGGGCAGGCTCATGGACCGGGTCGGGCTCGCGCGGCGGCTCGCCGACGCCTACCCCCACGAGCTCGACGGGGGGCGCCGGCAGCGCATCGGCGTGGCGCGGGCCCTCTCGCTCAACCCCAAGTTCATCGTCTGCGACGAGCCGGTCTCGGCCCTGGACGTCTCCATCCAGGCGCAGATCCTCAACCTCATGCAGGACCTCCAGGCCGAGCTCGACCTCACCTTCCTCTTCATCACCCACAACATGGCGGTGGTCAAGCACATCTCGGACGAGATCCTCGTCATGTACATGGGCAAGATGGTGGAGAGCGCGCCCTCGGGCTCCGTCTTCGCCGAGCGCTTCCACCCCTACACCAAGGCCCTCCTCGCCGCGGTGCCGGTGCCCGTGCTCGGCGGCAAGAAGGAGCGCCGCCTGCTCAAGGGCGAGATCAGCTCCCCGGTGAACCCGAAGCCCGGCTGCCGCTTCGCCAAGCGCTGCGAGTTCGCGACGGAGCTCTGCTCCGCCGAGGAGCCGCCCTTCGCCGAGGCGAAGCCCGGGCACCGGGTCGCGTGCCACCACGTCAAGTCGATCAACGCCCTCGCCTGAGGGCATAGCCGAGAGAAAGGCGGAATCATGGTCAGGAAATACCTGGTGGGCGTGGTCCAGCTGGACACGCAGAACGACAAGGGCAAGAACCTCGAGCGAATCTGCGCCTACATCGACGAGGCCGCGGACCGGGGCGCCAAGCTCGTCGCCCTGCCCGAGGTGATGAACCTCATAGGCGAGAAGAACGTCGGCGAGGGCGGCGAGGCGGAGCCGATCCCGGGCTATACGACCCAGATCCTGGCGAAGAAGGCCCGGGAGCGCCGCGTCTACCTCCACTGCGGCAGCATGAAGGAGGCGATCCCGGGAGAGGCGAGGGCCTACAACACGACCGTCATGCTCGACGATAAAGGCGAGATCATCGCGAAGTACCGGAAGCTGCACACCTTCGACGTCACCCTCGCGGACGGCACCGTCTGCAACGAGTCGGCCCGGGTGCGCCCCGGGTCGGAGATCGTCACCGTCGACACGGAGCTCGGCAGGCTCGGCTTCTCGATCTGCTACGACATCCGCTTCCCCGAGCTGTTCAGGCTCCTCGCGGCGGCCGGCGCCCGGCTCGTCTTCACGCCGGCGAACTTCACCCTCCCCACCGGGAAGGACCACTGGGAGCCCATCCTCCGCGCCCGCGCGATCGAGAACGCCTGCTACGTCGTGGCGCCGGCCCAGATCGGCAAGAAGCCCAACTTCACGGCCTTCGGCAACAGCATGGTGGTGGATCCCTGGGGCAGCGTCGTCGCGAGGGCGAAGGACGAGCCCGGCGTCGCGATCGCCGAGATCGACCTGGACTACCAGGACAAGGTGCGGGCCCAGCTCCCCGCCTTCCAGAACAGGCGCGCCGACGTCTACGACCTGCGCGTCAAGCAATAGCGATATCCGGAAAGGTTAGGTGAACGAGATGGAATTCACGAAGGAGATAGCCGAGCGCTTCATGGGCGTCGACCCGGCCACCTTCGGCCACTACATCGGCGGGGGCTACATGCGCCCCGAGATGAAGCCGATCAACCGGCGCTCCAAGATGGCGGGCCCCGCCTACACGGTCCGGCTCCAGGGCAGGGACTCCTTCGCCCTCTACGACGCCCTCAAGCGGGCGCCCAAGGGCTCGGTCATCGTGATCGACCGCTGCGGCGACGCGACCTACGCCTGCGTCGGCGAGATGGTCGCCCTCTGCGCCGAGCACCAGGGCTTCGCGGGCATCGTGATCGACGGCCCGGCCACCGACTCCCTCGCGATCGAGCAGTCCGGCTACCCCGTGTTCTGCACCGGGATCTCGGTAGTGACGACCAACGTGCTCGGCATCTCCGGGGAGCACGGCGTGACGATCAGCTGCTCGGGGGCCGTCGTGCGGCCCGGCGACATCGTCTTCGGGGACGCCGACGGCGTGGTCGTCATCCCCCCCGACCGCTGCCTCGAGCTCCTGGCCAAGGCCGAGGAGTCGGTGGCGCGCGAGGTGGGCCTGCGCGCCCACCTCAAGGCGGGCGGCTTCCTCAAGATCAACATCGACCGGCTGCGCGAGGCGGACGTCCTGGGCATGATCAACGAGCTCAAGAAGCCCCAATGAGGGCGGGCCCGCCCCCGCCGGGCGGGCGCCGCCGTCGCTTCAACGTATGAAGGAGACCCTCCTGATCAGGCCCTCGGCGACCTCGTATATCACGACGACGTCGAGGGCCGAGTCGCCGACCCCCGTGACCCGCTCGCGGTCGATGACGAAGGCGCCCTTCGCGATGCGGGCCGCGATCTCGGCGTGCAGGGCGGCGTTGGCGAATTTCTGCCTGTAGAGCTCCCGCAGCGCGTCCTTGGAGCTCAGGTAGGGCTCGGGCTCGTGCTGGTTGTACAGCTCGACATCCTCCGCGTAGCAGGCGCAGAAGCCCTCGAGGTCGTGCGCGTTGTAGCTCTCGAGCTGCCTTGCGATCAGTTCTTCCGGGGTCACGGGATACCTCCTCCGATAGGGCGTCCGCGGCTGGCATGCGGCGGCCGCGCCCCTGGGGGAGTATAGCGGAAATCGGGGCCGGGCGCTAAGCGCTCCGGCCCGGGTAGCCCTTCTCGATCGCGAGGATCATGTCCAGGAGGAGCTCGTTCACCGGGGTGGGGACCCCGGCGCGGGCGCCGAGCTCGACCACCGTGCCGGCGAAGGCCTCGACCTCGGTCTTGCGCCCTGCCTCGACGTCCTGGAGCATCGAGGTCTTCGACTCGGGGCCCAGGCCCGCGAGGGTCGCGTACCAGGCCTCGATGTCGGCCGGGACGAGGCCCGTGCCGAGGGCGGCCGAGAGCGCGACGACCTCGCGCATCGCGGCTTCCATGACCCGCTGGGCCTCGGGCAGGGACTGGAAGGAGGCGTAGGTCGCGCGCAGGACGGCCGAGGCCTGGTTCACCCCGACGTTGATCATGAACTTGTACCAGAGGCTGCGGATCATGTCCTCGGGCACCACGTGCCTGACCCCGGCCCGGCCGAGGAAGGACGCGATGCGCGACACCTGCTCGCTCCAGGCCCCCGGCGGATTGCGCGCCTCGCCGAAGTGGATCGCGCCGCCGGAGCTGTAGCTCGTCGCGTTGCCCTCGCGGATGGCGTCGATGCCGAGGATCATGGCGTAGGGCACCTTCTCCCGGCCGAAGGCCGCGGCGAGGATATCCTCGCTCGTGATCCCGTTGAGGAGGGAGAGGATCAGGGTCGAGGGGCCGACCTGGGAGCGCAGCTCCTCGACGGCGGCCGGGAGCTGGTGGGCCTTGACCGCGACGAGGACGAGGTCGCGCTCGGCCGGCCGGGCGGGGTCGGCGAGGCGGAAGTCCCGCCGCCGGCCGTTGACCAGGAAGCCCTCGGCCCGGAAGCGCTCCGCCCGCCCCGCGCCGGCGAGGATCGAGACCGTCCCCGGCAGCCGCTCCTCGATGGTCGCGGCGAGGGCCGAGCCCACCGCCCCGGCTCCGGCTATCAGGACGTCCCGTATTTCGGCCATGGCGATCCTCCTCCTCGGGCGGCTTCCCGCCGCGCCGAGACTATAGCCTGAGCCGGGCCCCCGCGTCGGCCCTCCGGCGGCCGGCCTCGGCCGGCCCGCGGCCCGGCGGCGCTCTCCTTGAGCGAGCGCCGCACTCCCCGCGCGAATTGCAATTCCCGGCCCCGCCCCTACCATGGGCGGGTGACCGAGCTGCACCGCAACCTCATCCGCTCCATGAAGCGCCGGCGGAGCTTCCTTGCCATCTCGCAGATGGAGCTCGCCGAGCGGGCGGGGATCTCGCCGGGCTACGTCGGGGAGGTCGAGATGGGTCGGAAGTACCCCTCGCCCGACATCCTCGAGCGGATAGCGGCGGCCCTCGAGGTGCGGCCCTACCGCCTCCTCATGAGCGACGAGGACGTGGCCGACGCGGCGGGCCAGGACGCGGTCTACGAGGCGGCCGACCGGCTCAAGCAGCGCCTGAGCGAGGGCCTCGACGAGCTGGTCAGCGGCCTCGCCGCGCCCGCTTCGCCGCGGAGGGAGCCCGAAACCCGTAAGCCGCGTAGTCCGAATAAGTAGCTCGTCGCAAGCGACCTAGCTCCCACAGTCTTCGTGACAGCCGGAAAGCGAGCAGCCGCTCGCTTTTTTTGCATATTTAAATTGCGCAAAGACGTCGGAGAGCATACAGTGTTCGACGTGCCCAAGCTGGTCCTCGCCATCGTGCCCCACCCCGACGACGCGGAGTTCGCGGCCGGGGGCCTCCTCGCCAAGCTCGCCCAGGGCGGGCGGCGGGTCCTGACCGCCATCGCGACGGACGGGGCCCTCGGCGGCCTCGAGGGCGGGGGGCCCGCCCTGGCCGCCCGGCGCAAGGGCGAGGCCCGGCGGGCGGCCGCCATCCTGGGGGCCGAGGAGCCGATCTTCCTCGGCTGGCCGGACTTCGGCCTCGACGGGATCCCCAAGCCGGTCATCAGGGAGCGCCTGGTCAGGCTCGTCCGCGAGCTCCAGCCCGAGACCCTCGTCCTCCAGGATCCCCAGGAGTTCGATCCCCACCCGGACCACCGCGCCCTCGCCGAGGCGGCCTCGGACGCGGCCTTCTTCTCCATGCTCCCCGCCATCCACCCCGAGCACGCCGAGCTGGGCCTCAAGCCCTGGTACGTGCCCGAGAAGCTCTTCTACTCCGAGTCCTGCCGCGGGGTCGACTACTTCGTCGACATCGCCGACGTGATCGGCCTCAAGGTCGACTCGGTCCTCGCCCACGAGAGCCAGGTCGAGTTCCTCATCGCCGACGTCCTCGCCCAGGCCAGGATGGCCGGGATCGCGGAGTCCCAGGTCGCGGCCGCCTCCGGGGCCGGGATATCGGGGGCCGCGGGGCCGGCCGCCCTCATGGCCTGGGCCGTCCAGAAGCGCGCCGCGGAGATCGGGGCCGGCGCGGGCTTCGCCTTCGGCGAGGCCTACCGCCGGGTCCGCTTCCATCCCTACGTCGAAGCCATCGCGTCGGGCCCGCCCGCCGCGTCAGGAGAGGATACGTGAACAGACTGGACCAGTCCGCGCGCCGGGCAGCCTCGGGCAGGGGGGCGGGCTTCGCCTTCGGCACCTTCTTCGTCTTCATGCTCCTGCACCAGACCGACAAGCTCCTCATCGGCCCCCTGCAGACCCAGATCATGGAGACCTTCGGCATCAACTTCACCCAGTGGGGCCTGGTCAACTCGGTGGCCCTCGTCGTCGGGGCGGTCTTCTACCCCCTCTGGGGCTGGCTCTACGACCATTACGCGCGCCCCAAGCTCCTGGCCCTGGCCTCCTTCATCTGGGGCTGCACGACCTGGCTCAACGCCATCGTCCCGACCTACCCCCTCTTCCTCATGACCCGCGCCTCCACGGGCATCGACGACTCGAGCTACCCCGGGATCTACAGCCTCATCTCGGACTACTTCCCCCCGAAGAAGCGGGGCAAGATGTACGGCTTCCTCCAGGTGGCCCAGCCGATCGGCTACCTCGTGGGCATGATCCTCGCCATGGTCCTCGGCCAGGT
The DNA here is from genome assembly GCA_022711355.1 of Spirochaetota bacterium. GTDB lineage: Bacteria > Spirochaetota > Spirochaetia > Treponematales > Rectinemataceae > JAKLFE01. The sequence goes on from JAKLFE010000014.1 coordinate 15,070, forward strand.
CTGGGGCTGGCGAAAGCTCTTCTACCTCACCGGCGGCCTGGGCGTGGCCCTCGCGATCGTCATCCTGATCGGCGTGAAGGACCAGCCCCGCGGCGCGGCCGAGCCCGAGCTCGAGGGCGTCGAGCACCTCGAGAAGTACAAGTTCAGCTGGAAGACGGTCGGCGAGCTGTTCAAGAAGAAGAGCCTCGTCGTGCTCTTCCTCCAGGGCTTCATCGGGGTCTTCCCCTGGCAGGTCATCACCTACTACATCTTCGGCTACCTCGAGAAGGGCCGGGGCTACGGGGAAGAGGCCATCCTCCTGACCATGGTGCCGGCCGTCCTCATCATGGCCGCGGGCTACCCGATCGGGGGCATCCTCGGCGACCGCCTGTTCAAGCGCACGCCCAACGGCCGCGTCATCGTGGGGGCAGGCGGGGTGGCCATGGGGGCGATCCTCCTCTGGGTCGCGATCAAGGTCCCGGTCCAGAGCCAGCTCGCCTTCGGCGTGGCCCTCTGCGCCGCCTCCCTCTTCATCCCCTTCGCATCGCCCAACGTGCTCTCCTCCTTCTACGACGTGACCGAGCCCGAGATCCGCGCCACGACGAACGCGGTGCAGAACTTCATCGAGTCGGCCGGCTCGGCCGCGGCGCCCCTGATCGCGGGCATCATCGCGGACCGGAGCTCCCTCGAGGCCTCGATCCTCGGCATCTGCACCGTCTCCTGGGCCCTGTGCTTCCTCTTCTTCGTCTTCGCGGGGAAGTACATGCCCAAGGACATCGAGAGCCTGAAGGCCAAGCTGCGCGACCGGGCCGAGCTCGCCAAGGCGGAAGCCGGGACTTGATCGCCTAACGCTCCGGCCGCGGCGCCTCTTCGGGCCGCCCTAGAGCTCGAGGAGGATCCCCGCCTGGCCGGCGACCCGCGCCTCGCCCTCGAGGTAGCGGTCCTCGAGGTAGAGGCCGGCCGCGAGGGCGGCGTAGAGCGAGAGCCGGCCGGAGAGGGGCGCGTCGACGGCCGCCACCGCCTTGAGGCAGGAGGAGCGGTAGCCCGAGCCGGGCACGTAGAGCAGGGAGTGGTTGAGGCCGGCCATGAGGCCCCCGCCGAGGAGGGCCACGGCGTAGGCGTCGTTGTACAGCTCGAACCCGCTTTTCTCCAGGACGCAGTTCCCGACGGCCTCGTAGAAATAGCCCTCGCCATCGCCCGCCCGGAAGTAGTTGATGCGGAGGGTGTTCGAGAGGGCGAGGGGCCCGAAGGCCAGCTTGAGCGTCGGGGCCGCCGAGAGGAAGAGCCCGGCCTCCGAGCCCCCGGCCAGCTCCCCGAGGGAATCGGCGTCGTACTCGTCCTCGTAGCCCCCGAGCTCCCGGAAGCCGTAGCCGAGGGCGTCGTGGTAGCCGGCGAGCCGGGCCGCCAGGGTCAGGTCGAAGAAGGCTATCGGCTCGAGGTCGAGGTAGAGGCCCAGGAAATCGAAGGCGGGCGAGAGGCTGTTCTCTAGCCCGAGGTCGAGCTTCGTCGACTCCCAGAGGATGCCGCCCCGGTCGGAGAGGGGAAGGCGGTAGAACAGCTTGGTGACGAGCTGGGCGCCGAGGGGGTTGTAGGCCGCCTGGATGGATTGGTCGAGGTAGAAGCCCCGCCGCGCGGGGGCGGCCAGGGCCGCCGCGCCGGAGGCCAGGGCCAGGAGGAGGGCGGCGGCCAGCCTCGGGCCGGCCTTCGATCGTATCATTCGGTTCATGCTATCGCTCCTTTGGCATCGCCGAGGCAGAGCTCGATGAAGCGATCCACGAGGGGCTCGGCGGAATCCCAGTAATCGGGGTGGACGCGCTTGTTCAGGAAGAGGGTGACGATGCCCCAGACCGCGGCCTGGGCCAGGGAGACCTCGAGGAGGAGGTTCCGCGGGGCCAGGGAGCCCTCGGCCACCGCCTCGGCCAGGAGGTCGCGGGCGCGGAAGCTGAGGGCGTAGTAGCGTCCCATCCCCTCCTCGTCCAGGTCGGTCCGGGCGGGAAGCTCGTCCATGAGGAGGCTCGCGAGGTGGGGCCGCTCGAGGCACCAGGCCGCGAACTCGCGTATCAGGGCGGCGAGCCGCTCCCGCGCCTTCGCCCCCGGGTCCTGCGCGGCGGCGACGCGGGCCTCGAGCTCGTCCATGGCCTCGAACTTGATGCGCTCGAAGAGGGCCTCCTTGGACGGGAAGTAGTAGTAGATCGCGGTGGGGCTGACCCCGGCCCGCTGGGCGATGAGCCGCATGTTGATCTTCTCCGGCGGCTTGCTGCCGAGCTCTTCGAGGGCTATCTCGAGGACGCGGCGAACGAGGTCGGGATTCGCTGGCTTGGACATCGGCGCTCCTTGACGTAGTTATTATATCTTTGTTATGTTAACGTTGTCAAGTACAGGAGGAATACATGCAGCCAAGAAGCTTCGCCCTCGCCGCCCTCGTCCTCTCCCTCGCGGCCTCGGGCCGGGCCCTCGCCGCCGAGCCGCGGCTCAAGCTCAGCCTCGTCCCCGGCCCGGCCTACGCCCACAAAGTCCGCTTCGGCCTCGTCCCCGTCACGCTCCGTCCCCAGATCGCGATGTGGATCGAGGATGCCGAGGGCCGCTTCGTCGACACGATCTACGTCACGCGCCGGGCGGCCAAGGCCGACTGGAAAGCGGCGGGCGGGGCGCGGCGGCCCGAGGCCCTCCCCCTCTGGTCCCACGCCCGGGGGATAGCGGCCCCGGACGGCCTGTACATGCCCGACGCGAAGCATCCCCTGCCCGACGCGGTCTCGGGCGCCACCCCGGACGAGGCCTTCGCGAAGTACTGGCCGCTCCCCGCCTCGCTCGCCCCGGGGAGCTACCGGATCAGGGTGGAGCTGAACTCGAGCTTCGACTGGAACGCGAGCTACCCCGACAAGCTGCCCAAGGACGATGCGCGCTACAGCGAGGCGAACGGCCAGCCCTCCCTGCTCTGGGAAGGCCGGCTCCTCATCGGCGGAGGTCCGGCCTCGGCCCGGCTCGAGCCCGCGGGAACCGGCTCCCTCCGCGGCGAGGACGGGAGGCTCGGCCCGGGCCTCGCGGGCCTCACGAGCGCCCGGGACCTGGCCGCCTCGATCGCGGCCGAGTTCCTGCCCTGAGCGGGCGAAAGCCGAGCGAGGAAGGCGGGGCGCGGGCCGCCCTCGGCCCGCCCTCGGCCCGCCCTCGGCCCGCCTTCGGCCCGGCGCCGCGAAAATCCGCGGCCCTACGTGCCGGCACGGATGCGCGGCTGCGGCGAATCCGGCTACTCCTGTTCCCCGTAACCGAGGAATAAGGAGGACAGCATGGAGAACGTGAAGCGGAAGGATCGGCCAGGCCCGCACGCGCGCCTGGCCCGAGCCGCGGCCCTCGCCTGCGCGGCGCTCGTCGCCCTGCTCGCGGGCTGCGCCCAGGGCTCGGGGGATCCGGGCGAGCCGCGGGTCGTCGTCTACGCCGCCGGCTCGTACAGCGAGGGCGGCTGGGACCTCCCCTGCTATTGGAGGGACGGTACGCGAGTCCCCCTCCCCTTCGACGCGGAGGACCAGGCCGGCCGGGTCGCCGCCATCGCCGTAGACGGAGGGACGGTCTACACCGCGGGCAGCACGGGCTACCACGACTATTACTCGTGCTATTGGAAGGGAACCGAGAGGAGCGATCTGGCGGGCCGGGGAGCAGAAGCGATCGCCGTGTCGGGCGGCACCGTCTACACGATCGTCAACGGCGATTGGAGCGGCGGGGGCATCACCGCCTTCGGCGGCGCCTACTACGCGGGCGCCGCGCTCAATCACCTCGCGGGCATAGCCAATACGGACCCCTCGCGGCCTGTGTGGGATACCTCGGCCTACGGCATGGCGGTGGCAGGGGGGATCGTCTACACGGCGGGCCGCGCCTCCGGCTCGGACGAGGGCTACGCCTGCTACTGGACGGGCGCGGACGCGAGGACCGATCTGGACGCCGCCTCCGAGGCAAAGGCCATCTACGTGAGCGGCGGGACCGTCTACACGGCGGGCTGGACCGTCGATGGGAAGGTATGCGTTCCCTGCTACTGGGCCGGCGCGGCGATGACCAAGCTCCCGATCGTCGCGGACAATGAAGGCTACGCCGAGGACATCGAGGTCGTCGACGGCTCCGTCTACACCGCCGGCTACTACGGCTATTACGACGCCGACATGTATAATTACGTTCACACGGCTTGCTACTGGATCGGCGGCGAACGCTACGACCTCCCCGGCGATGGGACGAACACGGCCCAAGCCCACGCCATCAGCGTGTACGATGGCGTCGTCTATGTAGCCGGCTGCTACAACGACGGCTCGAAGGACGTTCCCTGCTACTGGAAGGACGGGATCCGGACAGACCTCCCCGGCGGGAGCTCCGACGGCTACGCGAACGATATACTCATCGTAGAGGAGTAGGGGCCTTCAGCCCCACCGGCCACCTCGCCCTTCGGATGCGGGCGGGGCGGCAGGCCGCCGGCGGGGCCCTATTAAAAGTTTAATAACCCTCGGAGCGGCGGGCCTTTTCACGTCGGCGCCATGGTCGTATACTCCTCCCCCGAAACCAGGAGATGCACATGGCACAACTCAACGACATCCTCGTGATGGCGCACCGCGGCTTCCGCGGCATAGCGCCTGAGAATACCCTCGCCGCGGCGAGGAAGGGCTTCGAGGCCGGGGCGGCGTGGTGGGAGCTCGACGTGGCCGCCTCGAGCGACGGGGAGCTCGTGGTCATCCACGACGACAAGCTCTCCCGCACGACAGACGCGGAGGCGCGCTTCCCCTCCCGCGATCCCTGGACCGTCTACGACTTCAGCCTCGCCGAGCTCAAGAGCCTCGACGCGGGCTCCTGGTACGCCGTGAAGGATCCCTTCGGCCAGGTCGCCTCGGGCCGGGTGGGCGCGGCCGAGCTCGCCTCCTTCGAGGGCGAGCGCCTGCCGACCCTCCGCGAGTGCCTCGAGCTGACCAAGCGGAGCCGGCGCAAGGTCAACGTCGAGATCAAGGACGCCGCCGGCAGGGCCTGCGATCCCTGGCTGGTCGAGCGCACGGTCGAGCTCATCCGCGAGATGGGCATGGTCGGCGACACCCTCATCTCCTCCTTCAACCACGAGTACCTGCGCCGGGTCAAGAAGGCCGAGCCCCGGCTCGAGGTCGGCGCCCTGGTCGAGGACCGGCCCCCCGAGCTCGTCCCCCTCCTCCGCGAGCTCAAGGCCCGCTCCTACCATCCCGGCGCGAAGAGCCTCGACGAGGCCACGGTCCGCGAGGTGCGCGCGGCCGGCTTCGACGTCTTCGTCTGGACCCCGAACGAGCTCCCCCTCATGGAGCGCCTCCTCGACTGGGGCTCCACCGGCCTCATCACCGACTTCCCCGACCTGGCCCTCGAGCTCCTCGCGAGGCGCTCCCGCGGCCACGGCGCGCGTTAGAATTTGCCAAAATCGCGGACAGGGTCTACTCTTATCGGCGTATCCCTGTGCAAGGTGCCCTAATCGCGTTCTCATGAGGAGGTTATCGTGAAGAGGTTCGGTTTTGCGATCCTAGTCGTCCTCGCCTTCGCCCTGGCGTTCACGGGCTGCGAGAAGAAGCCCACGGGACCCGTGACCGTCGAGTTCTGGCACGCCATGACCGGCAAGAACGGCGATATGGTCGCCCAGGTCTGCGAGAAGTTCAACGCCAGCCAGGAAGCCTACAAGGTCACCCCCGTCTACAAGGGCTCCTACAGCGACACGATGAACGCGGCCATCGCCGCCTTCCGCGCCGGCCAGGCCCCGGCCATCGCCCAGGTCTACGAGGTCGGCACCGCGACCATGATGTCGGCCAAGGGCGCCATCAAGCCGGTCTACCAGCTCATGAAGGAGAACAAGGCCAAGTTCGATCCCAAGGCCTACATCCCCACGATCACCGGCTACTACTCCACCTCCAAGGGCGAGATGCTCTCGATGCCCTTCAACTCCTCCACCTCCGTCATGTACTACAACAAGGACGCGTTCCGGAAGGCCGGCCTCGATCCCGAGAAGCCGCCGGTCACCTGGCCCGAGTTCTTCGAGACGGCCAAGAAGCTCAAGGCCTCCGGCATGCAGGGCGGCTTCTCCACGAACTGGATCTCCTGGATCCAGCTCGAGAACTTCTCCGCCTGGCACAACCAGAGCTTCGGCACCAAGAACAACGGCTTCGACGGCCTCGACACCGAGCTGGTGTTCAACACCCCCCTTACCCTGAAGCACTTCGAGACCCTCTACCAGCTCTCGAAGGACAAGACCTTCATCTACGGCGGCCGCGAGAACAAGGCCAACCCCCTCTTCGTCTCCGGCCAGGTCGGCATGCACTTCGAGTCGATCGGCGGCTACGGCAACTTCAAGGCCAACTGCAAGTTCGACTTCGGCGTCGCCCGCCTGCCCTACTACCCCGACGTCGCCGGCGCTCCCCAGAACACCATCATCGGCGGCGCCAGCCTCTGGGTATTCGGCGGCAAGACCAAGTACGAGTACAAGGCCGTGTCCGAGTTCTTCAGCTTCATCTCCCAGCCCGAGATCCAGGCCTTCTGGCACCAGAACACGGGCTACCTCCCCATCACCAAGGCCGCCTACGAGCTGACCAAGAGCCAGGGCTTCTACGAGAAGAACCCCGGCCCCGAGGTCGCCATCAACCAGCTCCTCAACAAGGAGCCGACGGGCAACTCGATGGGCATCCGCTTCGGCAACTTCAACATCATCCGCGAGATCGAGGACCAGACCTGGGAGGACATCCTGGCCGACAAGATCTCCGTCAAGGACGGCCTGGACAAGATGGTCGCCGAGGGCAACAAGACCCTGCGCGAATTCGAGCGCGTGAACAAGTAGGGGAAAGAGAGAGATAATCAACCACAGAGGCACAGAGACACAGAGGGGGAGAGGAGAGTAGAGAGCTGGAGGATGGGGAGCGAGCGAAAGCTCCCCTTCCATCCATTCCTTCCCTTTTCTTTCTCCACCCATCTTCTCTGTGCCTCTGTGCCTCTCTTCCTTTTTCTTCCCTCTCTTCTGATGTATCCACCCTTTCCCAGGAAGGCGCGATGGCGAAGCAATACGAGTTCCTGAACCAGCGGAGGCTGCCCTACCTCCTGGTCCTGCCGCAGATGGTCATCGTGATCATCTTCTTCTTCTGGCCGGCGGCCCAGGCCGTCTGGCAGTCCTTCTTCATCCAGGACGCCTTCGGCTCGCGCCTGATCTTCGTGGGCTTCGAGAACTACCTGAAGCTCTTCGCGGACCCCGCCTACGGCGAGTCCTTCGTCGTGTCGACCGCCTTCGCCCTCGCGGTCACGGCCTCGGCCATGACGATCGCCCTCTTCCTCGCGGTCCAGGCCAACCGGGAGATCCGCCTCTCCTCCTTCTACAAGACCATGCTCATCTGGCCCTACGCCGTCGCGACCATGGTGGCCGGCGTCCTGTGGCTGTTCATGTTCAACCCCAACGTGGGCGTCGTCGCCTGGCTCCTCGAGAAGAAGCTTGGCATCGCCTGGTCCCACCTCCTCAACTCCCGGCAGGCCTTCCTCCTCATCACGGTGGCGGCCTCCTGGAAGCAGGTGGCCTACAACTTCGTGTTCTTCCTCGCTGGGCTCCAGAGCGTGCCGGCCCCCCTCGTCGAGGCCGCCGCGATCGACGGGGCCAGCCCCCTGGTCCGCTTCTGGCGGATCATCTTCCCCCTCCTCTCCCCGACCACCTTCTACCTCCTGGTCATGAACCTGGTCTACGGCTTCTTCGAGACCTTCCCCATCATCCACCAGGTGACCGCCGGCGGCCCGGGAAAGGCCACGCAGATACTCGTCTACAAGGTCTGGCGCGACGGGGTGATCAACCTCGACTTAGGCGGCTCGGCCGCCCAGTCGGTGATCCTCATGCTCCTGGTCATCGGCCTCACGGTCGTGCAGTTCCGCTTCATCGAGCGGAAAGTCACCTACTAGGAGGGCGGCCGTGATCGAGCACTCCAAGATCCGCAGGGCGATGCCCCACGTCTACCTCTGGCTCGCCATCGCCCTCCTCGTCTTCCCCATCTACTTCGTCTTCGTCGCCTCCACGCGGACGAGCGCGGAGATCCTCTCGGCGCCCATGCCCCTCTACCCCGGCGACCGCTTCTTCCAGAACTACGGCGACGCCCTCCTCCAGGGCGCCAAGAACCTCGGGGCCTCCGCCTTCGTCATGATGGGCAACTCCCTGGTCATGGCCCTGGGCATATCGGTCGGCAAGATAGTCGTCTCCCTCCTCGCGGCCTTCGCCATCGTCTTCTTCGACTTCCGCCTCCGCAAGCTCTGCTTCTGGAGCATCTTCATCACCCTCATGCTCCCGGTCGAGGTCCGCATCATGCCGACCTACAAGGTCATCTCGGACCTCCACATGCTCAACAGCTACCCCGGCCTCATCATGCCGATGATCGTCTCGGCCACGGCCGTCTTCCTCTTCCGGCAGTTCTTCATGTCGGTCCCCCGGGAGATCGCCGAGGCCTCGCAGATCGACGGCGCCCACGCCATGCAGTTCTTCCGCTCCATCCTGGTGCCGATGACCCGCACCCCCGTCGCCGCCATGTTCGTCATCCAGTTCATCTACGGCTGGAACCAGTACCTCTGGCCCCTCCTCATCACGACCAAGGTCCGCTACTACACCCTCCTCATCGGCATCAACCGCATGCTCTCGGGGGCCGACGTGCAGATCGAGTGGCAGATCGTCATGGCCACCGTCCTCCTCGCCATGATCCCGCCCGTGGCCATCGTCGTGACGATGCAGAAGCAGTTCGTAGCCGGCATGACCGACACGGAGAAATAAGCGCCCACAAGGAAGCAGCATGAGCAAGAACCGACTCGCGGCCCCGATCGCCGCCGCCCTCGCCCTCGCGGCCTTGGCCCTCCTCAACCCGAAGCAGGCCGACTTCAAGGCCTACCTCGCCTCGCGGGCCGCGCCCTCGGGCAAGGGCAAGGGGACCCTCATCGGCGCCCTCTCCAAGGGCGTGGCGTCCGCCGCCGGCGCCGCTTACACCCGTAACGACTATCTTATCTGCAGCACCTACCGGCTGGGCGACGCCACCTACCTCGGCCTGGCGAAGAGAATCTTCATAAAGCTCCCCTAGGTCCCGTACCCGGCCGCCGCGCCCCCCGCCCCGGGGGCGCGGCGCCTTCCTCCCCCCGGGTCAGGCCGGGGAGGCCTGACCTTCCATAGGCTTTCCGCTATACTAGTCCCATCATGGCATACGACGACCTCCAGGACTTCCTCGCCGCCCTCGAGGCCCGGGGCGAGCTCAGGCGCATCAAGGCCGAGGTCGATCCCGAGCTCGAGATCACCGAGATCGCCGACCGGGTCATGCGCGCGGGCGGGCCGGCCCTCCTGTTCGAGCGGGTCCGCGGCTCGCGCTGGCCCCTGGTCATCAACGCCATGGGCAGCGAGGCCCGCATGGCCCTCGCCTTCGGGGCCGAGAGCCTGGACGCCAAGGCCGCCGAGATCGAGGGCCACATCGCCTGGCTCTGGAAGCAGCTCCGCGGCTTCTCCCTCCTCTCCGCGGTGCCCGAGGCCCTCCCCCGGCTCCCGGCCGCCCTCTCCCTCCTGCCCAAGCGCGTCGCCCGCCCGATCTGCCGCGAGGTGATCGCGGAGGACGAGGGCTTCGACTCCCTGCCCGTCCTCAGGTGCTGGCCCGGCGACGGGGGCCGCTTCCTCACCCTCCCCGTCGTCTGCACCCGCGATCCCGATACCGGGGCGCAGAACATGGGCATGTACCGGATGCAGGTCTACGACGACCGCACGGCCGGCATGCACTGGCACCTCCACAAGGACGGCGCCCACTTCTTCCAGAAGTACCGCGAGCGGGGCGAGATGATGCCGGTGGCCGTGGCCCTCGGCTCCGACCCCGCGGTGACCTACGCCTCCACGGCCCCCCTGCCCGAGGGCCTGTGGGAGGCCGCCTTCGCCGGCTTCCTCCGCGGCAAGCCGGCCCGCGTCGCCAAGGCAACGTTGAGCGACATCGAGGTGCCGGCCGACGCCGAGTTCGTCCTCGAAGGCCGCGTCGACCCCGCCGAGTCGCGCCTGGAGGGGCCCTTCGGCGACCATACCGGCTACTACTCCCTCCCCGACCAGTACCCCGTATTCCACCTCGAGCGCATAACGCGCCGGAAGTCGCCCGTCTACCCGGCCACGATCGTCGGGCGGCCGCCCAAGGAGGACTGCTGGATGGCCAAGGCCACCGAGCGGCTCTTCCTCCCCCTCTTGAAGCAGCTCTGCCCCGAGATCGCCGACCTGCGCATGCCCATAGAGGGCGTGTTCCACAACTGCGTCGTCGTCTCCATCCGCAAGCGCTACCCCGGCCAGGCCCGCAAGGTCATGAACTTCCTCTGGGGCATGGGCCAGATGATGTACGCCAAGCTCATCGTCGTGGTCGACGCCGAGGTGGACCTGCGCGACCTCTCCGAGGTGGCCTGGCGGGCCTTCAACAACGTGGACGCGCGGCGCGACCTCGTGGTCTCCGACGGCCCCCTCGACGCCCTGGACCATTCCTCGCCCCTCCCCCGCTACGGCGCGCGCCTGGGCGTCGACGCCACGCGCAAGGGGCCCGACGAGGGGCACCTCCGCGGATGGCCCGAGGCCCTCGCCATGGACGGGCGGATCGTCGAGCTCGTGAGCCGGCGCTGGGCCGAGTATGGCCTCTAGGCCCCCGGCCGCGCTCGCCGGCGGCCTGCGCAAGCTCGGCGCGATCGGCGACGCCATCATGGTCCGCCACACCCTCTTCTCCCTCCCCTTCGCCCTCGCCGCCGTCCTCATCGAGACGGGAGGCAGGCCGCCCCTGGCCAAGCTCGCCTGGATCCTCCTCGCGGCGGCGGCGGCGCGCAACGCGGCCAACGCCCTGAACCGGGTCGTCGACCGCGAGATCGACGCGGCCAACCCCCGCACCGCGGGCCGCCACCTGCCCGCTGGCAAGCTCGCGCCGCGCGAGCTCGAGATCTTCGCCGCGGCCATGCTCGCCCTCCTCGTCCTCGCGGCCGCCATGCTCAACTGGCTCTGCGTCGCCCTCCTCCCGGCCGCCGGGATCCTCGTCTTCGGCTACTCCTACACCAAGCGCTTCACCTGGCTCTGCCACTGGTGGCTGGGCCTGACCTGCTCCGCGGCCACGATGGGCGCCTTCCTCGGCCTCGCGGGCCGCTTCGAGCTCCGCTACTTCGTCCTGACGGCGGCGGTCGCCCTCTGGGTCGCGGGCTTCGACATCGTCTACGCCCTCCAGGACGTCGAGGTGGACCGGGCCCAGGGCCTGCGATCCTTCCCGGCCCGCTTCGGGCCCCGGCTCGCCCGTCTCATGGCGGCTGCCTGCCACCTCGGCACCGTCCTCCTCCTCGCCGCCGCCCCCCTGTTCTGGCGCGGCCTCGGCGCGGCCTACCTCGCCGGGGTCGGGGCGGTCGCGGCCCTCCTCGCGGCCGAGCACCTCGTCGCCGCGGGCGGCACCGAGCGCCACATCAGGATAGCGGCCTACGGGATCAACGAGGTCCTGCCGATCGCCTTCCTGGCCTTCGCCTGCCTCGAGCTGTATCTGGTATAATCGAGCCATGAGCCGCTACCTCGTCTGCATGACCGGGGCCTCGGGGGCAGCCTACGGCCTCAGGGTTCTCGCCCTCCTCGCCGAGCAGGGGGCCGAGATCCACCTCGTCGCGACCGATTGGGGCCGCGCCGTGCTCCGCGAGGAGACCGGCTCCGAGCTCGGCTCCCACCTCGCCGCCCTCGGGCCGCGGCTCGGGGGCCTCGTGCGCCTCCACGAGGCCGGGGACCTCGCGGCCCCGGTCTCCTCGGGCTCCTTCCGCCTCGACGGGACGGTGATCGTCCCCTGCTCGATGGGCACGGCCGGAGCCCTCGCCGCGGGCCTGTCCGCGAACCTGGTGCAGCGGGCCGGGGCCGTGGCCCTCAAGGAGGGCTGGCCCCTCGTCCTCGTCCCGAGGGAGAGCCCCCTGTCCCTCGTGGCCCTGCGAAATCTCGTCGCGCTCAGCGAGGCCGGGGCGGTCATCCTGCCGGCCTGCCCGGCCTTCTACCATAAGCCTTCCACCGTCGACGAGCTCGTCGATCAAATCGCGCAACGCGTCCTCGACCGCCTCGGCGCGCCGGCCCCCGGCGCGCTGAGGTGGAAGGACGAGGGAGAGGAACGAGAATGAGATCGCGCAACGTAGTATTAGCCGCCGCGGCCCTGGCGGCCCTCGCCGCGGCGCCCCTGGCCGCCGCCCCCGCCGGGGCCAGGGAGCTCAGGATCGCCGTCCTGCCCGACGCCGACTCCCTCCCCCTCCTCGTGGCCGAGGCCGAGGGCCTGTTCGCCGCCGAGGGCGTGGCGGTGCGGCTCCTGCCCTTCAAGGCCGCGGTCGAGCGCGACGCCGCCCTCCAGTCGGGGGCGGTGGACGGGGCCGTGGCCGACCTCCTCGCCGCGGCCCTCGCCGCCCAGGCCGGCTTCCAGCTCCGCGTGGCGAGCCTGACCGACGGCCGCTACGGCATCGTGGCCGCCCCCGGCTCGGGCATCTCCAAACCCGCCGACCTCGCCGGCGTCCCGATCGGAATCTCGACGAACACCGTGATCCAGTACGCGGTCGACAGCCTCCTGTCCCGGGCCGGCCTGCCAGCCTCCTCGATCCAGGGCCTCGCGGTCCCGAACATCCAGCTGCGCATGGAGCTCCTCCTCTCCGGCAAGCTCAAGGCCGCCTGCCTCCCCGAGCCCCTCCTCACCGTCGCCAAGGCCAAGGGGGCCGTCCTCGTGGCGGCGAGCGACGACGCGGGCCTCGGCGCCGGGGTCCTCATGTTCCCCGCCTCGGTCCTCGACTCCCGCCTGGCCGAGGTGGCCGCCTTCTACCGCGCCTACGCCAAGGCCGCCGAGCGGATCAACGCGGATACCGCGCGCTACCGCCCCTTCCTCGTGGAGAAGGCTGGCTTCCCGGCCGAGGCGCGCGAGTCCTTCGCCTTCGTGCGCTACGCCAAGCCGCGCCTGCCCTCGGAGCGGGACCTCGCCTCGGCCCTGGACTGGATGCGGGCCAAGGGCATCCTGACCAGGGACCTGGATCCCGCCTCCCTCCTCGACGCCCGGGCGATCGAGGCAGCGCGCTAGGCGCGGCCCGCCGGCGGAGCGATGCTGAGACTCGAGGACCTGTCCCTCTCCTACCCCGCGGCCGAGGCGCGCGCGGGGCGGGTCGACGCGGTCGCGGCCTCGAGCGCCGAGTTCCCCCCCGGCTCGATCGGCTCCATCGTCGGGCCCTCGGGCTGCGGGAAGACCAGCCTCGTGCGGGCCATGGCCGGCCTCCTTAAGCCGAGCTCGGGCCGGCTCCTCGTACGGGGCGCGCCCCTCGCGGGCATCAGGCCGGGCACGGCGGTCATCTTCCAGGACTACGGCCTCCTGCCCTGGAAGACCGTGGAGGCCAACGTCGAGCTCCCCCTCCTCCTCCGCGGGGCCCCGGCCCGGGTCCGGCGGGCGCGGGCGGCCGAGCTCCTCGAGGAGCTCGGCCTCGCGGCCTTCGCGCGCTTCCACCCCGCCCGCCTCTCCGGGGGCATGCGGCAGCGCGTCGCCATCGCCCGGGCCCTCGCCACCGAGCCCGACCTCCTGCTCATGGACGAGCCCTTCTCGAGCCTGGACGCCCTCAGCCGCGAGTCGATGCAGGACGCCCTCCTCGCGGCCCGTGGCCGCAGGGCCATGACCGTGGTCCTCGTGACCCACTCCATCGACGAGGCGGTCTACCTCTCCGAGGCCGTCTACGTGATGACCGGCCGCAATCCCGGCGCCATCACCGCGAAGGTGGACGCGGGCCCGGCCGCGGGGGCCCCCCGGGAGCGCGGCCCCTCCTACCGCTCCGAGCCCCGCTTCCTCGAGCTCTGCGGGGCGGTCCGGCGGGCCCTCGAGGAAGGGGCCCAGGCGGCGGGCGCGGCGGGGAGGGCGCGGTGAGCCCCCGCGAGCGGGCCCTCGGGGCCCTGCGGACGGCCCTCGCGGCCGCCGCCCTCGTCCTGGGCTGGGCGGCCGCCGCGGCGCTCGCCCGCGCGCCCTTCGTCCCCTCGCCCTGGGCCGCCGCGGCCCGCCTGGCCGCGCGGCTCGCGGACGGGAGCCTCGCCGCCCACCTGGGCGCCTCGGCCGCCCGCGTGGGGCTCGCCCTCGCGGTCACGGCGCCGCCCGCCTGCTTCCTCGGCCTCTGGGCCGGCCGCTCGCGGCGCGTCGACGCGCTCGCGAGCCCCTTCGTCTACGTCCTCCACCCCATCCCCAAGGCCGCCTTCCTCCCGGTCATCATGCTGGTCCTCGGCCTCGGCGACGCGGCAAAGGTGACCCTGATATCGCTCATCGTGTTCGGCCAGCTCTACGTCTCGGCCCGGGACGCGGCCAGGGCCATCCCCGAGGCCCTGATCGACTCGGTGCGCTCCCTCGGGGCCGGCCGCGCCGACCTCGCCGCCCACGTCGTCCTCCCCGCCGCCCTGCCCTCCCTCCTCTCCTCCCTCCGCGTCGGCCTCGGGACCGCCCTCGCCGTCCTCTTCCTCGCCGAGACCTTCGCCTCGGAGGCGGGCCTGGGCTGGTACATCGTCGACGCCTGGACCCGGGTCGACTACGCGGACATGTACGCCGCGATGGCCGCCCTCGCCCTCTTCGGCCTCGCCTCCTATCTCCTCCTCGACCTCGCGGAGCGCTGGCTCTGCCGCTGGCGGGACTCGGGCTAGGCCGCCCCGAGGCCCCGGCGCGGGGCCGGAGCTTGCGGTCCCGGGGGGCCGCGGGTACAATCTCGCCCATGGCGGAACGCGACTACTCCCGGACCTACCCCCTGCCCGAGCGGCCCTCGTACCTTCCCGGCACCTCGATCGAGCTCCTCCGCGAGATCAGCCTGGCCGAGCCCCCGCGCCATGCCCTCTTCGACTTCGACGGGACACTCAGCCTCGTCCGCGAGGGCTGGGTCGAGATCATGGTCCCCATGCTCGCGGACGAGCTCGGGCGCTTCGCCCGGGATGGCGAGACGCGCGAGTCCGTGGAGGCCCTCGTCCGCGACTTCGTCGCCGAGCTCACGGGCAAGCAGACGATCTACCAGATGATCCGCCTCGCCGACGAGGTGCGCGCGCGCGGCGGCGAGCCCCGCGACCCGGCCGACTACAAGGCCGAGTACCACGAGCGCCTGATGTCGCGCATCGCGTCCAGGCGCGAAGGGCTCGCCTCGGGCTCGATCCGGCGCGAGGACATGCTCGTGCCCGGCTCCCTCGAGATGCTCTCCCTCCTGCGC
Organism: Spirochaetota bacterium; assembly: GCA_022711355.1. Classification (GTDB taxonomy): domain Bacteria; phylum Spirochaetota; class Spirochaetia; order Treponematales; family Rectinemataceae; genus JAKLFE01. The sequence goes on from JAKLFE010000014.1 coordinate 30,238, forward strand.
GGCCGCGGCGTCGCGATCTACGTCGCCTCGGGCACGGACGAGCGCTACGTCCTCGAGGAGGCCGCCCTGCTCGGGATCGACGAGTTCGCCCCGGGCCGGGTCTACGGGGCCCAGGCCGACCGCGCGAGCTTCTCCAAGGAGATGGTCATCCGCCGCATCCTCGCGGAGAACCGGGTCGAGGGCCGGGCCCTCCTGGGCTTCGGGGACGGCTACGTGGAGATAGCCGACTGCAAGGCCGCCGGGGGCACGGCCGTGGCGGTCGCGAGCGACGAGGCGGGGCGCTCGGGCCGGCCCGACGAGTGGAAGCGCGCGCGCCTCATCGGCGCGGGGGCCGACCTCGTCGTGGGCGACTACCGCGAGGCGGCGGCCCTCGTAGGCTACCTCTGGTCCGGGAGCGCGGGCCGATGAGCGGGGAGCTGCGGGACTTCGGCGGCGCCCGCCTCTCCGCCCTCCTCGCCCGTTTCGGGAGCCTCAGGATCGGCGTGCTCGGCGACTTCTTCCTGGACAAGTACCTCGAGGTCGAGCCCTCCCTCGCGGAGAGCTCCCTCGAGACCGGCAGGGTCGCCCACCAGGTCGTCGCCTCGCGCCACTCGCCGGGCGCGGCCGGCACCGTGGCCGCCAACCTCGCCGCCCTGGGGACCGGGAAGCTCTTCGCCCTCGGCTTCGCGGGCGACGACGGCGAGGGCTACGAGCTCCGCGCCGACCTCGCGGCCCTCGGGGTCGAGACGGCCGGCCTCCGCGTCGATCCCGGGCGCCGCACCCCGACCTACCTCAAGCCCCGGGACCGCGATCGCCCGGGCCTGCCCGGCGAGCACGACCGCTACGACCTCAAGAACCGCTCGCCCACGGGCCCGGCCCTCGAGGCGGCCATCGTCGCCTCCCTCGACGAGCTCCTGCCGGACCTCGACGCCCTCGTCGTCATGGACCAGGTCGAGGACGAGGGCTTCGGGGTCCTCACGCCCGCGGTGACCGACGCCGTCGTGCGGCGCGTCGCCGGCTTCGCGGGCGTGGCCTGGGCCGACTCGCGCCGGCGCATACGGCGCTTCCGCGGCCTCACGCTCAAGATGAACCAGTTCGAGCTCGCGGGCATCGACCATCCCGAGCCCGGGGCCCTCCTCGACGAGCGCGAGATCGCGCGGCTCCTTCCCGAGGCCGAACGAGACGCGGGCTCGCTGGTCTTCGCCACGGCCGGGGAGCGGGGGGTCTGGGTCGGCGGCCCGCTCCGCGTGCCGGCGATCCGCGTGGAGGGCCCCGTCGACCCGACCGGGGCGGGGGATTCCTTCACGGCCGGCGCCCTCCTCGCCCTCGCCGCGGGCGCCTCCCCCCTCGAGGCCGCCTTGGTCGGCAACCTCGTCGCCTCGATCACGGTCCGCCGCCTCGGCGAGACCGGCACGGCGCGCCCCGAGGAGCTCTTCGGGGCCCTCGCCCTTTGGAAGGAGCAGAACCCATGATATCGCCCTTCGACCGAGGCTCGATCCGGGTCCTCCCCCTCGCCGAGCGAAGGAACAAGCTCGACATCGCCCGCGACGCCGTCGACCCGGCGGCCTACGAGCCGGAGCTCTCGCCCGAGGCCCTCGCCGACGCCCGGGCCGCGGCCCGCGAGGCCCGGGCCGCCCGCGCTCGCGGCGCCCCCGTCATCCTCGCCTTCGGGGCCCACTCGATCAAGAACGGCCTCGGGCCCCTCCTGGCGCGCTTCCTCGCCGAGGGCAGCGTCACCCACCTCGCGACGAACGGGGCGGGCATCATCCACGACTGGGAGTTCGCCTACCAGGGCCGGACCGGGGAGGACGTCAGGCGCTACGTGGGAGAGGGCCAGTTCGGCATCTGGGAGGAGACCGGGACCTACCTGAACCTCGCCCTCGCGGTCGGGGCCTGGCGAGGCCTGGGCTACGGGGAGTCCGTCGGGGCCATGGTCGTCGAGGACGGCCTCCCCATCCCCTCCGACGCGGAGCTGGCCCGGGCGATAGCCGCGGGCGCCGCGCCCGAGGCGGGCGAGGAGGAGCTCGCCGGGGCCGCGGCGGCGGCCGACCTCCGCGCCCTGCTCAAGCGCTCCGGGATCGAGCCGGGCTTCCTCCGCGTCGAGCACCCCTACAAGCGCTACTGCCTGTCCGCGGCCGCGTGGGCCGCCGACAGGCCCTTCACCTGCCACCCCATGTTCGGCCACGACATCATCTACACCCACCCCTTGAACCGCGGGGCCCCGATCGGCCGCGCCGCCGACCTCGACTTCCTCAGGTTCGCGGCCTCGGTGTCCCGCCTCGAGGGGGGCGTCTACCTCTCGGTGGGCTCGGCCGTGATGTCGCCCATGATCTTCGAGAAGGCGCTTTCGATGTCGCGCAACGTCGCGAAGGCCGAGGGGCGGGAGATCCGGGACTTCTCCATCCACGTCGTGGACCTGGCGCGCTCCTCATGGGACTGGGCCAAGGACGGCGAGCCGCCCATGGACGATCCCGCCTACTACCTGCGCTACTGCAAGACCTTCAGCCGCATGGGCGGGCGCATGAGCTACGCCAGCGCCGACAACCGCTCCTGGCTCGTGGCCTTCGCGCGTGAGCTAGGCTAGCTGGACCGGCCGGCCCTGGGCCGAAGAGGCGTACAGGGCGTCCACGATCCTCATGAGCTTCACGGCCTGGTCGGGCGTGTTGAGGGGCTCTTCCTTCCCCTCGAGGACGCGGACGAAGTTGCCGGCCGAGGCCAGGCGGCCCATGCTCTCGTCCTGGGGCACCTGGATGCGGCGGTCGACGTGGCGCCCGTGCTCCACGGTGTAGAGCTCGCAGCGGTCTGTGCTCGTCGCGTCGATGCCGTCGCGGGCGAAGAGGCGCTGCACCAGGCCCCCGGCCTTCGTGCCCTGGAAGGAGGCCTGCACGATCTCGCGCTCGGTCATCTCCGCCCAGGAGCTCCGCACCATGACGACCTGGCCGGTCTTGAAGCGGACGAAGCCGTGGCAGGCCGCCTCGACGTCGATCTTCCCGCCGGGCACGTCCGGGATGCCCCAGGGCCCGCGGAAGTCGTGGTTATCTATGAAGTCGGAGAAGGTCTGGGCGAGGACCCACTCGGGCTCGGGGTAGCCCATGAAGTAGAGGACCAGGTCGAGCATGTGCAAAAGGTCGATGACCGGGCCGCCGCCCGAGACGGACTTGTCGGTGAACCAGCCCCCGAAGCCGGGCACGCCGTAGCGCCGGCACCAGACGGCTTGTGCCGAGTTGATCCGTCCCACCTCGCCCGAGCGGATGTAGCCCATCATCGCGACCGACTCGGGGCGGGCGCGGTTGTTGAAGTTGAACTGGAGGCGCCTGCCCGCGGCCTTGGCGGCGGCCGCCATCGCTGCCGCGTCGGCGGCGTTCAGGGCCGGCGGCTTCTCGCAGAAGACGTGCTTGCCCGCGCCGAGGGCCGCGAGCGCGAGGGGCAGGTGGAACTTGTTGGGAGTGAGGATGGAGACGGCGTCGAGCTCCGGGCGGGCGGCGAGCATCTCGGGAAGGCCCGCGTAGGTCTCGGCCACCCCGTACGCGGCGGCCGCCTTCGCGCGGGCCTCGGGGACGGGATCGGCCAGGGCGACGACCTCGGCCCCCGCCGCGCGGAAGCCCGGAACGTGGTAGCGCGCCATGCCCCCTGCCCCGACGATACCGATCTTGATACTCACGACGCGCCTCCTGGATGACGATCTCGCATGAAAGAATCAACGCAGAGGTCGCAGAGGTCGCAGCGGGAAAAGAGCGAAAGAAGGCGAGAATGCGTGCATCGGGAATGCCCAATCGCCTTCCACTCTATCCGTTTCCATTATTCCTCCGCGCCCTCTGCGTCCTCTGCGCTTAAAAATCCCACCGGCCCGCTTCGGCGAGTTTCGCCTCACGCGGGCCGGCGCGCATCAGAACGGAGCCTCGGGGACGTAGAAGTCCTTCGCGTTCGCCTTGGTGACGAGCTCGGAGGGCAGGATCACGCGGCGGGGAAGGGCCCTGACCTGGTAGACGTAGGGGTTGAGCTTGTCGCCCTTGGCGCCGATGACGCCGTAGGAGATGGAGGTCGCGATGACCGAGGGGGAGTAGGTGACGTCGGCCTTCACGAGGGGGTTCGAGTCGTCCATGATCTCCTTGATCACGCTCTTGAGGCAGCCGCCGCCGAGGAAGAACTTGATGTCCTTGCGGCCGGACTCCTTGTAGGCCTGCATGGCCCCGAGCATCATGTCGTCGTCGGCGGTGTAGACGGCGTCGATCTGCTTGTACTTCTGCAGGTAGTTCTCCATGACCGTGGTCGACTTCTGCTTGTTCCAGTCGCCGGGCTGCACGTCGAGGATCTTGATGTTCGGGTACTTCTTGCAGACTTCCTTGATCGTGTCGGTGCGGATCGTGTCGATGGGCGAGGGGATGCCGGTGATCAGGAGGAGGTTGCCCTTGAAGCCCATCTGCTTGGCGAGCCATTCCATGCCCTTGCGGGTGTAGGCCTCGTCGTCGTTGGTGATGTAGACGTCGTAGATGCCTTCCTTGGACACGCCGCGGTCGAGGACGACCACGTACACGCCCTGCTCGTAGGCCTTCTCGACGACGCTCGTGACCGAGGTATCGTGGGGGAAGACGACGATGGCGTCGACCTTCTTCACCAGGAGGTCCTCGATGTCGGAGACCTGCTGGTTGACGGTTCCGGAGAACTTGAGCTCGATCTTCACGTTCTTGTCGCGGGCCTCCCAGTCGGTCTTGGCGCGGGTGGCCCACCAGTTCGCGTTGCCCATCCACCCGTGGGTGGCGCTGGGCATGGACACGCCGATCCGCTTGACCTGGGCGAAGCCCATGGTCGCGACCGTCGCCACGATGAGGAGCGCCAGAAGGAGCTTCTTCATCATGTGCCTCCTATTAGGATCACGAGACATATCAGCCCCCGCAGGGGCTCGAGCCCTCGACGAGGGCCTTGGGAACCGAGCGCTACTGCTTCTGCCTCTGGATGTAGACCGAGCCGATGATGACCACGCCCTTCACGACGCCCTGGAGGTAGGGCGAGAGGCCCGCCATGTTGAGCATGTTCTGGATGATCTGGAGCATGAAGACGCCGATCACCGTGCCCCAGACCGAGCCGCGGCCGCCTGCCATGGCCGTGCCCCCGATGATGACGGCGGCTATCGCGTCCATCTCGAATGAGAGGCCGAAGTTCGGGGTCGAGACCGTGTTGAAGCGGGCCGCGAGGAGGGCCGCCGAGATGCCGATGACCAGGCCGTTGATCGCGTAGGCCCAGAAGCGCACCCTCCCCACGCGGACCGCCGAGTACTGGGCGACGCGGGCGTTGGAGCCGACGGCGCAGAGGTAGCGGCCGTAGCGGGTGCGGGTGAGGACGAAGGAGAGGATGAAGGCCAGGGCGAGGAGGACGGCCACCGGGACCGGCAATGAGATGCTCGACTCGCCGGCCTTGAAGGCGAAGAGCTTGGCCATGCCGAACTCGCCGAAGCGCTGGCTGTGCGAGGCGAACTCGCCCGCGTTCGCCATCTGCAGGGAGAGGTAGCGGAAGATCGACATGGTGCCGAGGGTGACGATGAAGGGCACGATCTTGCCCAGCGTGATGAGCAGGCCGTTGAGGGCCCCGCAGCACAAGCCCAGGCCCATCATGACCGCGACGCCCCCCGCGATGGCCAGCGTCTCGTTGCCGCCGGTCGCCTTCACGAGGAGGTTCATGAACAGGACGCCGCAGGAGGCGACGAAGGCCGCGAGGGAGCCGACCGAGAGGTCGATGCCGCCGGAGATGATGACGAAGGTCATGGACAGGGCGATGATGCCCGTGTAGGAGGCCTGGCGCATGACGTTGATCAGGTTCTCCGGCCGGAGGAAGTAGGGCCGCCCCACGATCGAGGCCAGGACGAACAGGACGCCGAGGGCCAGGAGGGAGCCGTACTTCTCGAGATCCAGCTTCTTGAGGCTCGGGGAGAGGCTCACGAGGCCACCTCCTCGTGCGCGCCCGTCGCGTAGAACATGATTCGCTCCTCGTCGATGCCGTCGCCCTCGAGGACGCCGGCGACCTTGCCGTCGCGCATCACGACGACCCTGTTGCACATTCCGATGATCTCCTCGAGCTCCGAGGAGATGAAGACGCAGGATATGCCCTTCCGCGCGAGCTCGCCGATGAAGACGTAGATCTCGTGCTTGGCCGAGACGTCGACGCCCCGCGTGGGCTCGTCGACGATGAGTACCTCCGGCTCGGTGTCGATCGACTTGGCGAGGGAGACCTTCTGCTGGTTGCCGCCGGAGAGGTTCTCGAGACGCTTGGAGAGGGACTCGGTCTTGATCCGGAAGGAGTCGACGTAGCCCTGGACCCGCTCGCGCTCCCGCTTGCGGTCGATGAGGCGGAGGGCCGAGCGGCAGTAGTCCCCGAGCGAGACCAGGGTGACGTTCTGCGCGACGGAGAAGCCGGTGACTATCCCCGAGCCCTGGCGGTCCTCGGAGAGGTAGGAGATGCCGGCGGCCACGGCGTCGGCCGGCTCCTCGATGCGCAGGAGCTTCCCGTCCTTGTAGAACTCGCCCGCCGTCCGCTTGCGCAGGCCGAGCACGGCCTCGGCGACCTCGGTGCGGCCGGCCCCGACGAGGCCGGCGAAGCCGAGGATCTCGCCTTTGCGCAGCTCGAAGGAGACATCCTCGAAGGAGCCGGGCACGGTGACGCCGCGCGCCTCGAAGACGATCTCCGCGCCGGGCTCGGACTTGGGCGGGAAGATGGAGCCGAGCTCCCGGCCGACCATGCGCTGCGCCATCTCGAGGACGGAGAGCCCCTCGGCGGGGCCGTCGTGCACGATCTCGCCGTCGCGCAGGACGACGACGCGGTCGCAGAGGGCCTTCACCTCCTTGAGCTTGTGCGAGATGTAGATGACGGTCATGCCCTCGGCGCGCAGCTTGCGCACCAGGCCGAAGAGGACCTCGATCTCGACCTTCGTGAGCATGGTCGTAGGCTCGTCCATGATGAGCACGCGCGCGGAGAAGGCCAGGGCCTTGCAGATCTCCACCATCTGCTTCTCGGCCGCGCTCATGGCCTCGATCCGCGCCTCGGGATCGATCGTCACGCTGAGCTGGGCCAGGAGCTCCCGCGTCCGCGCCTTCATGGCCTCCTTGTCCAGGAGCCCCGCGCGCGTGAGGAGCTCGGCGCCGAGGAAGACGTTGTCGTACACCGGCAGGTCGCGGATGAGGTTGAACTCCTGGGGCACGAGGCTCAGGCCCAGGCGGCGCGCCTCGATGGGGGAGCCGATGCGCGCGGGCTCGCCGTTCACGAGCACGCGGCCCGAGCTCGGCTGGTAGATCCCGCTCAGGATCTTCATGAGGGTGGACTTGCCCGCCCCGTTCTCGCCGATGATGCCGAGGATCTCGCCGCGGCGCACCTCGAGGTCCACGTCCTTGAGGACGGGCACCCCGCCGAAGTCCTTGTTGATGCGCTCGGCGCGCAGGATGACGTCGCCCATCGCGCTCACTTCCTCATGGCCGCGTCGAAGGCCAGGGCGGAGGGCGCGAAGTCGTAGGCGCGGACGCGCTCGAGCGACTCGCGGGCCCCGTGCTCGCGGTCCATGCCCGCGTCCTCCCACTCGACCGAGAGGGGGCCCGAATAGCCGGCGGCGTTGAGCTCGCGGATGATCGCGTCGAAGTCCACGTCGCCGTGGCCTATGGACACGAAGTCCCAGCCGCGGCGGAGGTCGCCGAAGGCCAGGTGGGAGCCGAGGATCCCCGCGCGGCCGTCGCGGCGGAGCTTCACGTCCTTCATGTGGACGTGGTAGACCCGGTCGGCGAAGTCGCGGAGGAAGAGGGCCGGGTCGAGGCCCTGCCACAGGAGGTGGGAGGGGTCGAAGTTGAAGCCGAGGGTCCTGCGGCCCCCGAAGGCCTCGACGAGGCGCTTGGCGCTGTAGTAGTCGAAGGCGATCTCGGTCGGGTGGACCTCGAGGGCGAAGCGCACGCCCTGGCGGTCGAACTCGTCGAGGATGGGCGACCAGAGGCGGACGACCTCGGCGTAGCCGGCCTCGACCATGGCCTCCGTGGTCTGGGGGAAGGAGTACCAGTATCGCCAGATGGGCGAGCCCATGAAGGCGGTGACGACCTGGCAGCCCATGGCCTTGGCGGCGCGGGGGGCGGCCAGCATCTCGGCCGCGGCCCAGGCGCGGATCGCCTCGGGCCTGCCCTTGGCCTCGGGGGGCGCGAAGCCGTCGAGGCGGGGGTCCCAGGGGTCAGCGACGCACTGCCCCTGGAGGTGGGCCTGGAGGGCCCAGGCCCGGAGGCCGTGCCTCGCGAGGACGGCCTTCTTGGCCGCGGCGTAGGAGGGGTCGGCGGCCGCGGCGCGGAGGTCCATATGGTCGCCCCAGGAGGCTATCTCGAGGCCGTCGAAGCCGAAGGCCGCGGCCTTCGCGCAGATCTCCTCGAAGCTCAGGTCGGCCCACTGGCCGGAGACGAGGGTTACGGGTCGGGACATCGCGCCTCCTCCGCTAATCGCTATCGCCTAACGAGGGCTCTCAGCCCCGCCTGAAGTCGATCACGCCCTTGACGTAGCCGCCCGTCCGGTCGAGGCCGGCGGCGTAGGCCTCCTCGGCCCGGGCCAGGGGCGCGACGTGGGTCACGAGGCCCTCGTTCGAGAGGATCCCCCCGGCCATGAGGGCGATGGTGCGGGGGAAGAGGGCGTCGAAGCCGGGATTCATCTGGGGCTGAACGTTGAGGACGCGCCAGCCCTTGGTGTGCCAGTCGTCCAGGTCGAACTCGTGGCGGTGGTGGTGCCAGGCGAAATTCTCGACGATGCCGTAGCCCTTCACCAGGGCGAAGGCGAGCTCGAGGGCCGCGGGGGCCCCGGAGGCCTCGATGACCACGTCGAAGGAGCGCTCGCGGCCGGCGGCGCCCGGCCGGGCGTCGACGAAGTCCCATGGCCCGGCGCCCGAGCGCCGCGCGGCCGCGCGGGCGAGCTCGAGGCGGGCGGGGTCCGCCTCGAAGACGGCGACGCGGGCGGCCAGGGTCCGGGCGAGGCCTTGCAGCATCAAAAGGCCCATGTAGCCCGCGCCGACCAGGGCGACGGAATCGCCGGCCTGGATGCCGGCGTAGGCCAGGCCGTTCACGATGCAGGCGGCGGGCTCGACGATCCACTTCTCGACCGGGATCGGGGAGGGCTCGGGCATGACGGAGACCTTGTTCCAGGGCCTGAGCGCGTGCCGGGCCATGCAGCCCCCGCCCCGCTCGTCGATGGGCAGCTCGTGGACCGCGACGCGTTGCCCGACCTCGACGCCGCGGACGAGGCTCCCCGCACGGATGACGCGGCCTATTCCCTCGTGGCCGGCCCGGAAGGGATAGGGATGGAAGCGGCCGAACTTGCCCGCGTAGGCCAAAAGGTCCCAGCCGCAGATCCCGCAGACCTCCATCTCGACGAGGAGCTCGTGGGCCTCGGGCTCGGGGAGCTCGGCGCTCCGGATCTCGATCTTGCGCTCGCCGAGGTACCAGAGGGCTTCGGTCTTCATGTGGCCTCCCGGGAAAGCCTACGGCCCATTCCGGGAACTGTCAATCTTTTTTCGTTCGGATCGCGAACTTTTCGGCCCGATACAATACCGTTTCGCTTGACGGCTAGACAGCGAGGGTCGATACTGTGCCATACTCGGCGCGAAAGGCTCCACAAGCATGCTCGAGCTGGAAGAGAAGGACCCGGCCAACCAATCCACGACCCCCGGCCGGATCTTCAAGATCATCAGGGACTCGGGCCCCCTGTACGCGAACGACATCGTGCGCCGCTCGGGGCTCGCCAAGTCCACGGTCTCGGCCTACGTGGACAAGCTCCTCTCGGTGGGGCTCCTCCGCGAGGACATACCCGAGGGGGGCAAGCGCCGCAAGCTCAAGGTCGCCGAGTCGGCCGGCTACGTGGTCGGGATAGCCCTCGGGCAGAGCCACCTCGATGTCGCGCTGTGCGACCTCGAGGCCGAGACCATCGACTCGCGCTGCTGCCCCGTAAGCCTCCTGCGCGAGTCGCCCGAGGAGGTCCTGGGCAAGGCGGTAGCCTTCGCCCGCGAGCTCGAGGAGAGCGCGGGCCTCGGGCCCCAGGCCCTCTTCGGCGTGGGCATCGGCCTGCCGAGCCCCGTGGACTACGCCAACGGGGTCCCCGTGAACCCGCCCGTCATGCCCGGCTGGGACCGCTACCCCGTGGCCTCCTTCCTAGCCCAGGAGTTCACCTGCCCCGTCTTCGTGGACAACGACGTGAACGTGATGGCCCTCGCCGAGCGGGACAAGGGGGCGGCCACGGGCATCGTGGGCCGACGGGGCAGCTTCATCCTCGTCAAGGCCGGCACCGGCATCGGCGCGGGGCTCGTCATCGACGGGGAGATCTACCGCGGGGCCAAGGGCGCGGCCGGCGACATCGGCCACATCGGCATCGACGGGGACGAGACCCTCTGCCCCTGCGGGAACCGGGGCTGCCTCGAGGCGGTGGCCGGCGGCCGGGCCCTCCTGGCGCGGGCCGAGGCGGCGGCGGGCTCGGGCCGGAGCCCCTTCCTCGCCGCGGAGCTCGCCGCGGGATCGCCCATCGCGCCGGCCCTCGTGGCCAAGGGCGCGGCCTCGGGGGACGAGGAGTGCATCCGCCTCGTCATCTCCTCGGGCGCCTCGATCGGCGACATCCTCGCCAAGCTCGTGAACTTCTTCAACCCCTCCCTCATCGTCGTCTCGGGAGGCCTCACGGGCCTGGGCGAGCGCTTCATCGCCTCGATCCGCGAGTCGATCTACCGCCGCTCCACGCCCCTGGCCGCGGCCGACCTCGTGGTCAAGAAGTCGGCCCTCCCCGGGGGGGGCGGCACGACGGGCGCCGCGATCCTCGTCCTCGACGAGGTCTTCTCGCACCGCAACGTCGGCCGCCTCATGCGGGGCCTCGCCTAGAAGATCCCCAGCCTCGTCCCCAGGGAGAGCCGGGGCACGAAGCCCCCCTCGACGTCCGAGGACACGACCCAGACCTGGAACTCCGTATAGAACGAGAGGGACTTGAAGGCCTTCCAGTCCCCCTTCGTCAGCTTGGGGAACTCGATCTGGGCGAAGACCGCGCTCACGATGAGGCCTCCCCCGCTCTGCGACTCGCTGAAGTAGGAGAAGTCCGCGCCGAGGCCCAGGGAGGCGGAGAGGAAGTCCCAGTCCGGCCCGAAGAGGGCCCCGAAGGGCAAGAGGCCTATGTTGGCGATGAGCCTGGCGGCGTAGACCGAGCCGAAGAAGCGCTGCTGGTTGCCCTCCCCGTCCTCCTCGGGGGCGCTGCCGAGGCTGCCCTGGAGCTTGACGTTGTCGTCGAAGAAGGTGAGCCCGAGCCCCGCGGCCCAGCTCGTCGCCCCGAGGAAGCGCGCGTCGGCGTAGAGGCCCTGGATGAAGGAGGGCAGGGCGTAGCTCTTCTTATCGCCCTTGCGCAGGGAGACCGTCACCTCGTCGAGGCCGTTCTCGTCCGAGGCCGTGCCCGAGACCGAGAGCAGGCCGTTGTAGCGGCCGTTCTCGAAGGGCGCCGCCACCGCGAGCTCGGGCCTGGTCTTGTCGAGGAAGAGGAGGGTCTTGGCCGTGGCCTCCGAGCCGTCCCCGAAGCGGGCCCGGGCGATGAGGTAGAGCCCGCCCTCGGGGTAGTCCTGGGTCTCGAGCCTGAGCTTCCACGCCGCGCCGCCCGAGGCGGGGACGAAGCTCCGGCCGTTGTCGAAGCTGAGCTCGACGGCGACCGGCTCCCGCTCCTTCGCCGCCTTCTTGAAGGCGGCGGCCGCGGCCTTGTCCGCGGGGTCGGGGGGATCGGCGGCTATCCCCGCCCGGCCCTCGAGGTAGGGCCGGTAGGGCAGGTAGGCGCCGGCCGGGAAGGTGTCGATGGTGATCCAGGGCCCGAGCCGCTTCCACGAGGCCCGCAGCGGCCGGCTCTCGATCCGCCTGCCCTCGGCGTCCGCGGCCGAGGCGACGAGGGAGAGCTCGCCCTCGGGCAGGGCCTCGGGGGGGACGGCGATGGCGAAGTAGCCGAGCTCGTCGGGCTTGGCCGAGCCGAGGGCCGCCCCGCCCGAGGCGAGGGAGATCTCCCCGGCGAAGGCCGGGCCGCCGGCCCCGGCGGGGCCGGCTATCGCGGCCTTGCCGTAGACGACGAGGCGGCCTCCCAGGGAGCTGCCCTCGAGGGGGTAGAGCAGCTCGATGCGGTCGGGGCTCCTGCCCCCGGCCAGGACGATGTCGCGGGAGGCGAGGGACTCGTTATCGGCCCGGTCGCGGGCGACGATGCGCAGCGTGTAGGGCCCCGGCTCGAGTGAGGAGAGGTCGATCCTCCGCCTGACGATGCCCTCGACCCCGAGCTCCTGGACGAGGAGGGGGGGGGAGCCTCGGCCGACGGGGGCTATCTCGATCCGCGAGGAGGCCAGGGCCATGTTGTCCGAGACCCGCCCCGAGACCAACAGGTCGCGGTAGCGGACCTCCCCGTCGAGGGGGAGGTCGATGAAGGCGGAGGGCGGGCTGTTGTCGACGTAGACGAGCGAGGCGTAGAAGCCCTCGGTCCCGTACTTGTCGATCGGCTTGACGGCGACCGGATGGAGGCCGTCGGCGAGGGCGCGGGTGTCCAGGCGGTAGCGCCAGGACTCCGCGCCGACGGGCTGGTTGTAGCTGGCCCGGCTGTCGAGGGAGATGGAGACCGACTCCACCCCGTTCGCGTCGGAGGCCGTGCCGACGAGCTCGACGACGCCCCGGGAGGGCTTGGCGATGGGCGGCTCCGTCATGCGGGCGACGGGCTCCTCCTTCGAGACGCGGAAGCGCCGGGCGACGAGGTCGCCCTGGACCCCGTAGATGTCCTCGGCCTTGGCCTCGACGAGGTGCTCGTTGTCCGAGGTCTCGGCCAGGAGGATGGGCACGGAGAAGCTGGTGCCCTCCATGGGGAGCTTCCTCCACTCGCCGCCGTCGATGCGGTAGTAGGCCGCGGCGAGGCCGTCGTCGTCGTAGGCGACGCCGGAGATCGCGAAGTCGCCGCGCTGCACCTCCAGCTCGATCGGGGCGTGGATCTCGGCGACGGGCTTGTCCTTCTCCCGGTCCACGACGAGGTCGGGGGCGAGGATCGCCCGGTTGCCCGCCTTGTCCGCGAAGACGAAGCCCGAGCCCTCGGCCAGGGGCAGCTGGAGGCGGGCGAAGTCGAGTGTCTTGGCCGCGAGGGCGAGGCCCCGGACCTCGGCCGCGGCCGGGTCGGCTTCGGCCTTCGGATCGGCCGCCGCGAGGAAGCTCGCCGAGGCGAGCCTCCCACCGTCCTTAGCCTCGAGGACGACCGTCATCGTGCCGTTCACCGCCTCGCCGGGGGCCGGGAGGATCTGGGCCAGCTCGGGCGGGAGGCTGTCCTTGTTGACGAAGCGCAGGGCGCGGCTCGCGCGGCCGGCCCCGTCGCGGGCCGTGAACTCCAGGCGCACCGAGCCCTCGGGGGCCGAGGAGAGGTCGATCTCCCGGTCGAAGAGCGCGGGGCCGCGCCGCGCCGCGCCGGCCTCGAGGAGGGAGAGGGGGGCGCCCCCGTTCACGGAGAGCTCGAGGGCCGCGATGCCCTGGGGATCGGAGGCCGAGCCCGCGACCCGGACGCGGCCGGAGCGCCACTCGTGGTCGGCGGGCGCCGAGATCTCGAGGAGGGGGGGGGCCGCGTCGACCCTGGCCGAGAAGGGCCCCCAGGCGAAGAGGTCCCCGTCGACCGTGCGCGCGACCAGCTCGACCCCCTCGGCCAGGCCCTCGGCCGCGGCCTCGAGCTTGACGAGGGGGCCCTCGAAGCCCGCCTTGAGCTGGGCTGCCGCGGGCTTGAGGGAGAGCTCGGCGATCGGGCGGCCGTTGAAGCGGCCCTCGATGGCCTCGCCCGGCGCGAGGAGGAAGCTCCCGGCCTTCGCGCCGCCCGCGCCGCCCGCGCCGCCCGCCTCGATCCGCGAGTCGACGAAGCGCAGCTCCTCGGCGTCGTCGGCGGGGAGGCTCGAGGGCAGGATCTTGTGGATCTCGAAGCGGGCCTCGGAGGCGAGGCCGGCCAGGTCGAGGGCCTTGAGGCCGAGGACGTGGCTCGAGTAGCCGAGGCCGGGAGGCAGGGCGAGGCTGAAGCCCGTCTCCGCGCCCGGGGCCCCGGCCTTGGCGAGGGTCGCCTTTGCCGGCGGGCCTCCGTCGATGGAGAGCTCCACGGAGGCCAGGCCGTTGGGGGCCGAGACCGAGCCGTAGAGGGAGGAGCCGGGGCCGAGGGCGAAGGCCGCGCCGGGCGACCAGGGCGATCGGGACTTGGGATCGCCTAACTCGAGCTTTCCGAAGGCGGGCGGGGCCGCGACGACGAGGAGCTCGCGGGCGAGCTCGGAGCGCCGGCCCTCGCGGTCCGTCGCCGAGACGAGGAGCCGGCGCTTGCCCGGCTCGAGGGCGGGCAGGGCGAGGGCGAAGGCCCCGCCGGGGAAGGATCCGAGCTCCCTGCCGTCCACCGAGACGGAGATCGCGGGCGGGCCGTCGTCGTCGGAGGCCGAGCCGGAGATCGTCTGGCCCGCGCGGCAGGGGGCGGGGAGCTCGGCCAGGCTCGCGGCGGGGAGGTCCTTGGCCTGGTCGTAGGCGAGCTTGCGGGCCGCCGAGGCCGCGTTGCCGGCCTCGTCCCTCGCCTGGAGCTGGATGGCGAGGGGGGCGCCCTTCGGGGCCGAGGCCGGGTCGAGGAGGCGGACGAAGAAGCGCCCGCCGGCCCCCACGTCGAGGGCCTCCTTGGAGGCCCCCTGCGCGAGCTCGGCCGAGGCCAGGCCGACCGGGTCCTCGATCCTGGCCAGGAGGGGGAAGGGGCCGGGCATGGCCGCGGCCTCCGCCCCCGGATAGACGATGGAGAGGGACGGGGGCGAGAGGTCGACCAGGGCGTAGATCGGGCAGAGGAAGGCCGCGCCGGCGAAGTCCTCGAGCTTGAGGAGCCAGCGCGCCTCGCCCTCCTTGAGGGCGGCGGCGGGTACGGGCAGGGAGAAGGCAAGGGTAGCCTTGGCCGACTTCTCATCCTTCACGAGGGCCAGGCCCTGGTAGCTGGAACCGCCGTCGAAGCTGGCCGAGACCGACTTGAGGGGGGAGCCGCCCTCGGCGGGGGCGCTCGCCTGGCCCTTGAGGGAGAGGGGGCCGGAGACGAGGAGCCTCGTCGCGAGGCGCTCGGGCGGGACCTTGCCCTCCGAGAAGCCCAGGGCCGCGAAGGCGGCCTCGCCGAGGGCGGGGAGGGCCAGGGAGAGCTGCCGCCCCCCCGAGGCCCCGGCGAGCTCCACCCTGCCCTCGCCCGCCGCGGCCTCCGCGCTGATCGAGGAGGAGCGGGGCGTCCGCGCGGGGGCCGCGACGATCCGGAGTTCGGGGCGGGCCGTGGCGGCGTTGCCCGCGAGGTCGGTGACGCGATAGGCGGCTCCGGGATGGGCCGCGAGGTCGGCGCGATGGACGAAGAAGCCGGGGCGCCACTCGATGGGCGCGAAGGAGCGACCGTCCTCGGCGTACTCGACAGAGGCGATGCCCGAGGCCTCCTCGACGAGGCCGAGGATGTCCTCGGGCCCCCAGGCCTCGGCCCCGCCCTCGAGGCCGGGGAAGCGGATCCGGGGCGGCTCGGCGTCGGCGCCGAGGCCGCGGTAGGCGCGCGCGGCGTTGCCGGCCGCGTCTCGGGCCTCGACCTCGATCGAGAAGGGGCCCGGGGGGAGCTCGGCCGCGGCGAGCTTGAAGGAGAAGGCGCCGTCGGCCTTGGGGCGCAGGGGAACGCTCGCCCCGCCGGGAAGGACGCGATAGGCGACCGAGGCGAGGCCGCCCGGGTCCGAGGCCGATCCGCTCACCTCGATCTCGCCGCGGAACCACGAGCCCTCGGCGGGGCCGGCGAGGGCGACGCTCGGCCCGGCCGCGTCGGTCGCGAAGACGAAGGGCCCGGCGGAGAACTCGTGGCCGCGCTTGGTCCGCGCGACCAGGCGGGTCGGGGCGGAGAGCCCCTCGCGCCTGGGCGCGAGCCGCAGCGCCATGCCCTCGAAGGAGGCCTCGACGAGGCCCTCGTCGGGGACCAGGGAGAGGGAGGCGAGCTCCTCGCGGTAGAAGGCGCCCAGAATGTCGCCGCCCGAGCCGAAGTCGACGCGCGCGGGCTCCCGGCCGGGGGCGGCCCCCGGCTCGACCGCCGGCATGCGGGGATCGACGAAGCGGAAGCCGCTCTCCTCGCGGACGGCGCCGTAGTTCGTCGCGTAGACGAGGCTGCGGCCCTCGAGGTAGTTGCCCGCCCCGTCCTTGGCCCGCAGGGCCAGGCTCGAGAAGCCGTAGGGGAAGGAGGCGTCGACCGGGACGCGGAAGGGATAGCTCCCCCCCTCGGCCTTGGCCGGGAGGGCCTTCGCGGGGCCGTCGCCGACGGCGTACTCGAGCGACACGAGGACGTTAGCCGACGCTATGGAGCCTTCCACGGACTCGCCCCCGTCCAGGGCGAGCTCGACGCCCGGGACGAAGGGCCGGGAGCCCTTGGGCCCCGAGACCGAGGTGAAGCTGACGGCCCCGGGCCCGCGGTCGTAGGAGAAGGCCGCGCTCACCTTGTCGCCCGCGGCGCCGTGCAGGTCGACCGGGACCAGGGACAGGACGTGGCGGCCCGAGGCGGTGGCCTCAGGGAGGAAGAAGCCGAAGGTCTCGGAGCAGGGTATCTCGGTCGGCGGGCCGCCGTCGAGGGACCAGCGCAGGGCCGCGGCCCCGTCGTCGTCCTCGATCGAGCCCCAGACCGGCTCCCCCGCGCGGAGGCCGCCCTCGGCGAGGGGGGCGGCCAGGCGCAGCCGCGGGAGGTCGGCCCGGCGGTCGATGCGCGGGGCGAGGGCGAGCCGCGTGAGGTTCCCGATCCGGTCCTCGGCCGTCAGGACGAGCTCGGCCTTGTCGCCCTTGACCGCCCCCGCGTCGAGCTCCACGGCGAAGTAGGGATCCCCCTTGGTCAGGGGGATCTCCGCGGGCGGCGAGCCCGCCAGGGAATAGGTTAGGCGCTTTATGCCGACGGCGTCGCGCGCCGCGCCGGCCACGGAGAAGCGGCCGTTCACCGCCTGGCCCGCCGCGGGCCGGGCCAGCTCGATGAGGGGCTTGGTGTTGTCGACGAAGACGAGGAAGGCCGCCTTGGCCTCCGAGCCTACTCCGTCGACGCTCCGGAACCAGAGCACGAAGGGCCCGTCCGGGAGCTCGCGGGTATCCAGCTCGTAGGAGAAGGAGGCGCGGGCCGGGTCCTTGGAGGCGCGGAGCTCGACCTCCTCGTAGGACTGGCCGCCGTCGAGGGAGGCCTCGAGGGAGGCCGGGCCGTTCAGGTCGAAGACGCTCCCCTCGATCGCGAGCTGGCCGGCGGCCAGGGAGCCCGCGGGGGGCGAGGAGACCTCGACGAGGGGCTTGGCCCGGTCGAGGTCGAAGGCGACGCGGACCGAGGGGCCGACGAGGCCGTTCGCGTCCACGCCGCGGGCCTCGAGGCTCCGGCGGCCGTCGGGGACGGCCTCGGTCCGGAGGTAGAGGGACCAGAACTCCGTGCCCTCGGCCGCGAGGAACTCGCCCCCGTCGAGGCTGACCTCGACCCTGGCCACGGCGTCGTCGTCCTGGCAGGTGCCGACGATGTTGAGGTCGCCGCCGACGCGCAGGAGGGGCGTCGGGTTGACGATGGTCGCGAGGGGGAGGTCGGAGGCCGGGTCGACGTAGAGGTTGAAGGGCGGGTACTCGGTGAGGTTGCCCGCCTTGTCCCGGCCCTGCACGACGAGGTTGTACTTGCCGGGGGGATAGGCCGAGAGGTCGATGGAGGCCTTCCAGTTCTCGAGCCCCTCGGCGGCCTGGGGCGCGCCCTTCTTGGAGCCCTTGGCCGGCGAGGCCGCCGGGGCGGCCGCGGGGGAGCCTCCCTCGGCCTGGGCGGCCAGGGAGGGCGCCGCGAGCGAGAGGATCAGGGCGGCGATGGCGGCGGTCTGTTTTCTGATCATGTTCATCGAGCTCCTCGGCGGCCCGATCGAGCGGGACCGTCGCTAGACGACTCCGTATGAGTATCGTCCGATGGGAGGGCAAGCATGAAGGCGGGCGCCGCGGCCGGGCCGGAAGCGGGCCCGGGCAAGGGCCGCTTCGTGGACAGCCCGGGGAGAGTCGGGTACAGTAGCCGAGGAGGCTCGGGGATGCCAGTGCAGCGCAGGCTCGTCATAACCCTCTCCCTCGCCGCTATCGCAGCGGCATCGGCCGTCGTCTTCGCGTTCGCGGCCCTCAGGCCCTTCACCCTCGTCGCCTATCGCCTCGGCGAGGGCGAGCTCGCCGCCCTGCGCGAAGCCTGCGCCGCCTACTCCTCGACGGGAGGCAAGCCTCCCCGGATCATCTCCGCGCGCCGGGCCTCGAGCCTGGCCTCCCTCCTCCGGGGGCCCTGGAAGCCCGACCTCCTCGCCTTCGCCCCGGGCGCCGAGTCGGCGGCCCTCGCCGCCCGCTTCGAGCCCCCCCGCGCCTCCCTGGCCGGCCTCGTGCCGCGGCCCCTCCTCGAGGCCCTCTCCGCGGGCGGCCGGGCCTACGCCCTCCCCCTCGCCCTCGATCCCCTCGAGCTGGCCTTCAACAGGCCGGCCTTCGCCGCCGCGGCCCTGGAGCCCCCCCGCGACGCGGCCTCCCTCGAGGCCGCCTGCGCGGCCCTCGCCCGGCTCGCCCCCGGCCCCCTCCTCGTCGCCGGGGCCGACGACCCCACCTTGGTGGCCCTCGTCGGCCAGCTCCTCGCCGAGCGCGGCGGCGGCGAGGCCTACGCGGCCCTCGCCGCCCTCCTCGCGAGGTCGAAGGACCCGCTGGACGCCCTCGAGGCCGGGCTCCCCGCCCGCGGGGGCGGGACGACGAGCCTCGCCGCCGCCCTCGACGAGCTGGCCTCCTGGGAGCGCTCCGGCTGGCTCCCCCCCGCCTGGCTGAGCTACGGGCGGGAGACCTCGCTCCGCTACCTCAAGGCCGGCCGCCCCGCCCTCCTCGCCTGCTTCCTCTCCCAGCGCCGGGCCGTCGACTACGCGACGGTCAGCGACTACGGCTCCTCCCTCCTCGTCCTCGGCGAGGGCTCTCCCTCGCCCCCCCTCTCCGCCCGCATCCTCGCCGCGGCCGGGCCGGCCAAGCCGCGGCGGGCCGCGGAGGCCGAGCGCCTCCTGGGCTTCCTCCTCTCGGAGCGGGGCCAGGGGATCCTCGCCAGGTCCATGGGCGCGGCCCCGGCCTCCTCGGCCGTGCCCGCCCCCGATTCCATAGCCCACGACTCCCGGGCCCGGGCCGGCTCGGCCGGCCTGATCCTCGGCGGCCTCGCCGCCGACTCGGGGAAGGACCCCGCCCTCCTCGCCTCCCGCTTCCGGGCCTACCTCCTCGAGGCAGGCCGGAAGTAGGGAGGCCCCGAGCCCTCGCCGCCGCCGCGGCGAGGACCCGGGAGCCCCTATTCGCAGTAGCGCTGCACGAGCTCGAAGTACTGGCCCGCGAAGCCGATCGAGACCGTGGGCGTGCCCCGCGCCGGGCTCGAGCCGCCGAGCACCTCCGCGCCCGTGCGCGCCGAGCTCACGGCCGCGTTGGCCGGCACCGTCGCGTACTCCCAGTTGGCCTGGAGCTCGGGGTCGGTCGCCGCTCCGCGCAGGTTGGCCACCTTGAGGCCCTTGTAGGTCTCCACGTTGCTCGCGTCGATGTAGGAGACGACGGGCCGGCCGGCGGCGTCCAGGGCGATGTCGCACCACTGGCCCACCGAGCCGATCGAGTCGACCGCGACGGGCTCCGCGGTGAAGCTGTAGGCCGTCCCGTTCCAGCTGCCCCTGATGTAGACCAGGTTGCCCTCGCTCTCCTGGTAGGCCGCGAGGTGCAGCGTGCTGCCCTCAATCTTCATGCTCACGTACTTGCCGATGGCGCTCCCGTCGGGAGTGGCCTCGAACTTGGACCATTGGGACGGAGCCGTCGGGTTGGCGCTCTGGCCCCGTGCCACCATGAGCTTGGCGTTGGTCGTGTCGTAGTAGGCGATGACGGGCACCGAGGATGAGGCGTCTATGCCGATGTCGGAGAACTGGCCCACGTTGAGTGCCGGGACGGTGGCGAGGCTCGTCACCTCCTCGCCCGCGACCACGTACGCGCCGCCCGTGTATCCAGCGTAGTCGGTGCACCTGCGGGTGTTCGCCCCCCCGCCGATCGTGAGCCGCGCGTACTTCAGGCACTTCGCGAAGGAGTCGTAGTAGCTCGCGTAGACGTAGGCGGCGTTCGCGGCGACGCGGGGATTCTGGAACTGGTAGAGCATCTCGTCTATGCCGTCGCCGACGTTGCGCGCGTTGGCGTAGTCGTCCCCGAGGGACTCTATGACGTAGGAGGTCCCGTTGATGAAGACCACGAGGTCTCCCCACTCCGGCGAGGCCGCGGAGTTGCCGCCGTAATAGTTCTCCAGCAGGGCCACGACCCTCGAGGGGGTCGCCTCCGTCGTATAGCAGATATCGGTGTACTCGGGCGGGTCGTAGGTGGAGAAGAGCGAGGTCCGCGCGGCGCCGACCGTGGCGTAGTACGCGGCGGAGTTGCCGTAGTTGCTCCACGCCCCCACGAGCGAGGTCCCGTTCCTGCTCATCGAGGGGTGCTTGAGGTCGATGCTGTCGCCCGTCGAGGCCGCGTTGCCGAAGCGCTGCCCGACCCTCCAGAGGTCGAGGTAGCGGTCGTCGTCCCAGAGGGTTCCCGCGATGGAGCCTCCCGAGTCGAGCTCGCGGTTGTAGGCCTGGTCGTTGTCGTTCTGGTGGTTCCCGCTGTAGACCCCGTTCACCCTGACCATGAGCTGGCCCGACCAGGCGTTGGCCAGGGCCGGCAGGGTCACGACGAGCCTGGTCTGGGGATCGGTGGAGCTCGCGGCTGGGCTCGTGATCGAGGCGACCGCCTGCTCGGCCAGGTCGGCGGCGCGGACGAAGACGTTGTCCCCCGCGGAGCGGCGGAGGTTGAAGCCCTCGATCGTGACGAGGGCCTCGTTGACCTGCATCGGATAGCGCCCGTACTTGCTCCGGATCGTCGCGAGCCCCGTCCCGCCCCTGGTCACCGACTTGATGTAGGGCACCACGTCCAGGCTCTGGCCGACCGAGGAGCTGTGCGCGAAGACCTTGTAGGAGCTCCCCGCTGCCGAAGTCCCGCCCGTCCAGCTCAGCTGGCCCGTGGCCGCGTCGAAGGCCGAGAGGTAGCGGTAGTCGCCCGCCCCGAGGAGGACCAGCTGGCCCGCGGCTATGTCGCCGTTGCCGGCCAGGCTCGGGTCGGTCAGGCTGGTCGCCCCGCCCGCGAAGGCGGCGGAGCCCTCGAAGTCGTAGTAGTCCGCGATCGTGAAGCGCACCTTGACGTCGTGGGCGGCGACGCCGGCCACGCGGGAGCTGTCCCAGGTGAACTTCCAGTTGAGCACGTGGCCGAGGCCGGCGCGCCCGTCCCCGTCGAGGAGGGTCTCGGTCGCCCCCTCGTCCTCCATCTTCCAGTAGCGCGTGCTCCAGGCGTCGCCCCAGCTCGCTACCGGCAGGCCCGAGCCGCCCTCCGAGAGGTCGGTCGTCGTGCTGTAGACGGTGAAGGGCTGGCCGACGCCGCCGCCCCCGTCGAAGCCCGTGATGGAGCAGGCTATGTAGTAGATGCGCTGATCGTCGTAGGCCTTCCCGTGCAAGACCACCTCGCCCGAGACCTCGGCGTCGAGGATGGTCGGCAGGTTGCCCGCGCTCCCGAAGGTCAGGAGGGCCCCGCCCGGGGACTCGCTCAGGGTGAGGGTCGAGGAGCTGGGCGCGCTCCGCACGTAGAAGACCTCGGTCGAGGCTATGGCAGCCCCCCCGCTCCGCGTGGGCGCGGCGCCCGTGTAGCCGAGGCAGACCATCTCCCCGACCTCGAGGCCGTGGCCGGCCGCCGTGACCAGGCCCGTCGCGTCGGTCGCGATGCCGCTTATGGGGACGGGGTCGATCCTGCTGTGCTCGGCGTACTCGACGTGGCCCTTGCCGGCCACCGCGTAGTCGGCGTAGACCGCGGCCGCTGGAGAGGAGAGCTGCTTGGCCGCGTCGTCGCCTCCCGCGCCGTACCGCCGGCCCAGGGGCGAGATCGCGGCGCTCGGGAGGCGCTCGTCGATGTCGACGACGCGGTCGTCGCTGAAGGCGCCCTCGACGTTGATCGGCTTGGCGTTGTCGTTGCGGTTGTTGATCGAGCCGACCGTCCGCAGGAGCCGGACGCCGGAGCCGCCCGAGGCCGCGATCGCCGGGCCGCCGGGCCGCGCGGCCACGGAGAAGAGGTCCGCGCCCGCGTCCCGCACGTAGTAGGGCGCGTAGTCCGCGATGCCGGAGACGGAGCCGCCGGAGCTGAAGCTCACGAGCTCGCCGTCGGCCAGGCCGTGGCCCGCCGCGGAGAAGACGCCGCCGGACACCGAGGCCACGGGCAGGCCCGAGGCCAGGGCCGCGGCGAGGAGCTCCCCGCTCTTGAGGCCATGGGGTACCGTGATGTACAGGGAGCGGCGATCCGGGTCCGCCTCCGTGACGCCGCCGCTCACGTCCTTGCCGGCTATCGTCAGGAAGCCCGAGCCGGCTATCGTGGCCGGGCCCGCGTAGGGGAGGTTGAGGCCGCTGATCTCGACCCTGGCCGAGCCCTGGTAGAGGGGATAGCGCCCCTGCCGGCCCGGCAGGGTGAGCCGGCCCTCGAAGGGATCCTTGCGCTCGACGTCGAGTATGTAGGGCACGACGTCCACACGGCTGGCCGCGGGGGCGCCGGCGTTGCGGAGGCGATATTCGGTTTCGCCTAACGCGACGCTGTCGTGCAGGGTCACCGTGCCGATGCCGTCGAAGGCGGTGGCGAAGGTCCAGGTCGAGCCCACGAGGAGGGCCGTCCCGTAGGGGATGGACTTCCCGCTCAGGGAGGCGTCGGTCAGGCGGGTCGCGTCGGGGCGGGCCGCCGCGCCCGGCGTGCCCCGGTCCTCGGCGACCAGCT
This sequence comes from Spirochaetota bacterium, assembly GCA_022711355.1. GTDB lineage: Bacteria > Spirochaetota > Spirochaetia > Treponematales > Rectinemataceae > JAKLFE01. The sequence continues at coordinate 53,040 of JAKLFE010000014.1, forward strand.
CGAGCTCCCGGTCGGGCATGGCCCCGTAGGCCAGCTTGGCGCTGTTCCAGTCGAGCCGCCAGGAGACCGAGTGGCCGGCCTGGGAGAAGCTCGAGGAGCTGATCGCGAAGGCCCAGCCGTCGGCGGCGAAGGCCGCCGTCGGCACGATGAAGCCGCTGGCGAGCTTAATGAAGCCGGCCTCGGCCGTCCCGTTGGGATCGTAGCGCGCGACGCGGTAGTAGGGCTTGGCGAAGGCGATGCCCGAGCCCCCCGAGGCGGCTATGGCCGGGCCGCCGGCTTCCGCCGCGACCTGGAAGCCGTCGGCAGCGGCGTTGACCACGTAGTAGGTCGTCCCGGCCGCGATGTTCGCGATGGCCGAGCTCGAGGTGAAGGCGACGGTGTCGCCGTCGACCAGGCCATGGCCGGCCGCGGCGAAGGTCCCGCCGCTGAGGCCCGTGACCGCCGTGCCGCTCCCGATGGCCTTGGAGGCCAGGGCGCCGGCCGCGTGGGGGAAGGAGAAGCCGGGAAGGCGCGCCCAGAGGGCCGAGATAGCCTGGTCGTCCGAGGCCGAGCCCGTGAAGGACACCGAGCCGGAGACGCAGGGGTCGCCCGGGCCGGTCTCGATGTGGGAGGATGGGGAGGAGGCGTCGGCGAGGGGGGCGATGCTCGCCCCCGGCGCCTCGGCGTCCGCGACGTCCACCACGAAGCCGAAGCTCGCGGAGACGCTCGGGCTGGTCCAGGAGTCGGGGTTCCAGCTGCTCGGGTCGTCGGGCAGGGCCTCGGTCGTGCTGTTGACCGTCTCATCGGTGGAGTCCCAGAGCTCGAGGCCCAGGGTAACGGCGCCCTCCCCGAGGGCCTTGAGCTTGGCCAGGGAGAGCTCGATGGTCTGGAGGGAGCCCCCGACGCGGAGCTTGCCGACCTGGACCGTCGCGGCCCCGCTCCTCAGGCGGTAGGCCAGCTGGCCGTTGCCGCCCGTGACGGCGAAGTAGAGGGTGGCCGGGGCCATCTTCACCTTGAAGCCGGTGGCCGCGGCCCCGGGCAGGGAGAAGCTGCCCGTCTCGCCCGTAGAAGGGCCGCCGTAGCTCCCGTCCTCGTCGAGGTCGCTGCCGAGGGTCAGGCTGCTCAAGACCTGGGGATTGTTGGCCACCCTCGTCGAGACGACCCGGTGCAGGCGGTTCCCCGCCTTGTCGTAGACGACGTAGTGGATATCCAGGAGGCCGTCGGGGATGTTGAGGGAGTTGATGTCGACGTACCAGCTGTAGGTCGTGCCCGAGGTCTGCTTGAGGTACTCGGCGTAGCCGTCGACGTCGTCGTCGTCCACCTCCGGCCCGCCTGCCGTGTCGTGGTGGGACTCGGGGGTTCCCGAGTCCTTGTGGTCGATCCGGATCGCGACGTCCACGTAGTAGGCCAGGACGCCGGTCTCGACCGCGCCGCCCATCCAGCGTATCTCGCCCGAGGCCTCGTCCCAGTCCGAGATCGTGAGGGTCTGGCCGCCAATGACGATCTTCTGCCCCACGTTGATCATCGGGTTGCCGGCGATCGCCGCGTCGACGAGGGAGGCCGTCGAGGGCCGCGAGCTGGCCGAGCCGACGACGCGCGGCATATAGGCGTAGTCGCCCGTCTCGGCGTAGCTGAAGAGCGGGCCGCCCCGCTCGGTGTAGGCCTTGGAGACGAGGGGGTTGTAGAAGCGATCCTTGCTCGCCGTGCCGTCCTTGTTCCGGCGGACGAAGTAGGCCTCGACCCGGTCCACGTCCGAGCCGATGTCGTTGGCGGTGCCGCCGACCTTGGCCCAGTAGTCCACCTGCTTGACGGGGATGGCCAGGGAATACGCCGGCCCCGTCGGCGCGGTGGGCGCCTTCGTGTCGACGTTTATCCGCATGGTCTGGGCGCTCGAGAGGGCGGGCACCCGCACGTCCTCGGCGTAGAGCTCGAAGTCGAGGGGGTCGGCCGTGTCGGCGGGGCAGGCTATCTGGATGGCGAGGTCGATCCGCCTGTACTGGCTCGAGTAGCCCCCGGTCCCCTGGGACACGAATTCGAAGGAGCCCGTATCGCCCGCGTAGGCCGAGCCGTTCCAGGAGATGGACCTGGCTATGTCCCCGGTCAGCTCCACCGTGTCGAGGGCCGTCTCCGTCTCGATGCTGCCGCGCAGGTACCAGGAGCCCGCGAGGTACATGCCGTACTCGTAGGGCAGCTCGTTGCCGTTGCCGGGGTCCGAGTCCGGGTCGAGCTTGAGGGCGTAGGCCGTGCCGATCTTGGGCACGTTCTTGTCGATGGAGAAGGAGGTGGCCGCCGACCAGGGGCCGTAGGTCCCGTAGACGTCCTTGGCCCGGGCGCGGACGGCGATGGTCTCGGGGATGTCCCCGTCGGGATCGAATTCCTTCGCCGCGTTGATGGTACGGTTCCAGTTGACCGAGCCCTCGGCGAGCTGGCCCTCGCCGCCGTTGTACCAGTCCACGCCCCCGGCCGCGTCGGCGGCGTCGAAGTCGCCGTCGCCGTCGCAGTCGATCTGGAGGTAGACCTGGCCCACCCCGTCGTCGTCGGTGGCGCTGCCGTAGACGCGGATCTTGCCGCCGTAGATCTTCCCTTGCTCGGGATAGCCGATCGAGGCCACGGGCTTGTCCCCGTTGGGATCGATGCGGAGGCAGTAGGGATAGAGGGTGAAGGAGGTCGCCGCCGTCGGGACGGCCCCGGACCAGCCGATGGCGCCCGTCGCGGCGGCGTAGCTGGTCACGATCCGGGAGAGGCCGCCTATATGGACGAGCTGGCCGACCGCGACGAGGGGATTGCCGACGAGGGAGGCGTGCCTAAGGCTCGTCGCGCTCCCCCGCGTCGCGCCCGCGCCGGCGATGGGCGCGGTCTCGACGACGTTGCCCGCGTTGTCGGTCGCCGTGAGGACGAAGGGGAGGATGAAGAGGTCGGCCCCCGTCGAGGCGTCGTGGAGGGTCTGGACGTCGGTGTAGACCTCGTAATCCTGGTTCGGGCCGATAGCGACCTCGTCGCCCGCCCAGCCCAGCGCGCCGGTCGCCTGGTTCCATGAGGAGATGGTCCGGTACTCGCCGGCGATCTTTATGGCCTTGCCCGCAGCGATGTCCGCGTTGCCGGCCAGGGCGGGGGCCGTGAAGCCCCGCTCCTCGCCCGCCGCGCGGTCGACCTTGCCCGAAAGGCAGGAGGCGTAGGTATCGATCTTGTTGTTGGTCCCTCCGGGTCCGTTGCCTGAGAGGAAGGCGATCGAAGGGACGAAGATGTCGTCCACGCTCGCGGGGGTCTTGGAGGCGTAGTTCAGGCCGAGCCGGTAGCTGAGGGAGCGGAGGCCGGAGCCGGAGCCGTCGTTGGCCAGGCCGCGGACGGTCAGCTCGCCGTTGACGACCTCGGCGTTGGCCGGGGTCACGAAGCTGATGGCCGGGGCCGTGTTGTCGATGGTGATCGAGCGCGTCGCCGAGGAGCTCAGGCCGGAGTTGTCCGTCACGTAGACCGCCACCGTGGCCGCCCCGTCGGCGAAGTCGGCGCTCAGGTCGATCTCGCCGGTGGCGAAGTCGTTCCCCCCGGCGGGCGAGGCCGGGTAGCTCACGGTCTTGTTCGAGGCCGGGGCGGCGGCGTCCTTGCCCGTGATGTCGACGCGCACCGACTTGATGCCGTTCTGGTCGGTGGCCGAGGCCTTGAGGGCGAAGCTGTCCGTGGGCCCGCCGAAGACGCCGGTGCCGGCCTTGAGCTCGACCTGGTCGCCGAAGTCGAAGAGCGGGGAGGGGCTCTTGTCGACGTAGACCGCCGAGCCGATCTCCGGGACGACCGTGTCGATCCTGAAGGCTACGGGCGGGGCGAGGTAGCTCTTCGCCGGCAGGGTCCTCCGCAGGACGCGGAGCTCGGAGGAGAAGCTCGCCGACTTGGCGTCGGTGGCGCGGAAATACAGGTTCTTGGAGCCGTCGATCGTCGACAGCTCGTAGCTCCAGGTGCCGCCCGAGAGGGCGAGCTCGGTCCAGCTCGAGCCGTCCAGGCTCACCTCGAACTTCGAGAGGCTCCCGTCGTCGTCGCTCACGACGCCGTAGACCGTATTCACCATCTTGAGGGTCGTCGGATAGGCGCCCCCGTAGACGAGGCGGAGATCCTCGCCGGGGCTCGCGATGTCGACCTTGGCCCCGGTCTTCGTCGTCGCGACCTCGAAGGCGCCAGCCGAGAAGCTCGCGGCGCGCAGGTAGTAGGTCGTGCCCGCCTCGAGGCCGCCGGGGAGCTCGTCCGCGAGGAAGCCCACCGCGTCCCCGGCCTTCAGGCCGTGGCCCGGGAGCAGGACGAGGTCCGCGCCGGGATCGACGGCCGCGGCCGTGCCCACGGAGTCCGTCACGAGGTTGCTCAGCTTGACCTCGGGGATGTCGCTGGCCTGGTCGATGGTCAGCTCGAGGATCGAGGCCGAGAGCGAGTAGCTCGTCCGGGCCGTATCGACCTCGCCCGACCAGCCGATGGTCCCGGTGGCGCTGGCCCAGCTGCTCACCCTCCGCAGGGAATCGCCGACGACGATGAGCTGGTCCAGGGCGACGAGGGAGCTGCCGACCAGGGCCGGGTCCCGGAGGCTCGTCGCGTCGGGGCGCAGGGCCCCCGTCCTGAGGTTGGTGTTCTGCGCGGCGTCGGCGGCCAGGGCGCGGATCCGCACCTGGTAGCCCGCGGCCGCCGCGTCGGTGTCGTAGTCGGCGGTATCGTAGGCCTCGGTATCGAAGTCCGCGAGGCTCCAGCTCGTGGTCCCGAGGGGGGCGGCGAGGGGGGTCCAGGAGGAGGTCGACGCATGGTAGATCGCGAGGGAGACTCCCGCGAGGGAGCGCTCGTCGGAGGCCGTGCCCGAGATCGTGATCCGCTTGTTCACGATCGCGCCCTGCTCCTGCGAGCCGAAGGCGACGAGGGGAAGGGTCTTGTCCACGATGACGGGGCGGCTGAGCAGGGTCCTCCGGCCCGCGTTGTCGGTCACGCGGGCGAAGATCTCGTGGTTGCCGTCCGAGAGGGAGAGGATGGAGGCCAGGGGGAGCTCGCCGCTGTAGACATCCCCGGCCTGCGAGACCGTATTCGGGTCCGCGCCGGCGAAGTCGCTGTCGCCCGCCCTGAGCTTGATCTCGTAGATGCCGTTCGCGTCGCTGGCCCGCACGGAGACCGCGAGAGCGCCCGAGCCGTTGACGTAGGCGTTGGCCGCCGGGGCCTCGAAGGAGGCGCCGGGCGCGGCCCGATCGATCCAGAAGCTCCTCGAGACGGAGGCGCCGGCGTTGCCCGCCCGGTCGACCGACCTGGCCAGGACCGTCTTGCGTCCCTCCGCCTGGAAGGCGGGAATCGCCGAGCCCGAGCCGATGTCCAGGAGGGCGCTCCAGGAGCTCGTGCCCTCGGCGGAGAGCCAGCTCGCGCCCGAATCGTAGGACCACTCGACGCGGGCGAGGCCCGAGCCCGAGTCCGCCTCCTGGCTTCCCTTGAGCTGGGTGCTGCCCTCGCCGAAGCAGGCCTCCGCGATCGGGGCCGTCACGCTCGGCGCCGCGGGGGGCGTCCGGTCGTAGTGGAGGCTCAGGCTGGCCTCGGCGCTCGAGGCGCTGGCCCTGCCCGCCGAGTCGTAGGCGACGACGCGGTAGAGGAAGAGGCCCTCGCTGACCGCCGCGTCGAGGACCCGGTCGTAGCTCCATTCGACGCCGGCGCTCACGGCGATCGTCTGGACGAGGGTATAGTCGGCGTCGGCCGGCTTCTTCTCCTCGATGCGGACGCTGGCTATCTCGCGGCTGTCCGCCGCGAGGCCGGAGAGCCGCAGGGTCTTGGAGGGAAGGTAGACGAGGCCCGCGTAGGGTATACCGTCGATGGCGAGGCCGCTCAGGGTCGGGTCGTTGAGGTCGACGCCGAAGTCGCGCGTCGCCTCGGCCAGGGCGTTGCCGACTGCGTCGGCCGCGACGAGGTGGATGGTCTTCTCCCCCTCGGAGGCCGCGCCGCAGTCGTAGGTGTAGCTCCAGGCGCTGCCGCCGAAGGTGGCGGCCTTCCAGTCCCCGGCGAGGGGGCTCGCGCCCTTGGCGGTCACGGCGATCGAGACGCTCGCGACGCCCGAGCCCGTCCCGTCCTCGGCCGGGCCGCCCAGGGTGATGACGCCGCGATGCCAGTAGGCGCTCTCGGAGCTCGCGAGCGCCGCGGGGGAAGCGACGCCCCGCGAGGGCGGGGTCGTATCCAGCTTGAAGGTGAAGGAGGTGCTGCTCGTCCTGCCGGTCCCGTCCGTGACCGCGACGAGGAAGGACTTGTCCCCGTCGGAGCCGAAGGCGGCGGTGTCGACCGTCGTGCTCCATGCCCCCGCGGCGTCGAGGGCGACGATCTCGCCGGGGTCGGCGAAGTCGCCGTCGCCGTTCTTGTCGACGCTCAGCTCCCCGTAGCCCGCGCCGCGAATGCCGAACTCGTCGGCGGCGGTCCCGCCGAGGGCGAAGGTCCCCCTGCGGTACTGGGCGTTGGGCTGGCCCAGCGCGAGGTCGGGGGACTGGGTGTCGAGGACGAAGCGCTCCACGCCGCTCCGGGCCCGGTTCGTCGCGGCCCAGTCGACCTCGGTCCCGATACTCCCGGCGTAGGTCGTGTCGCCGACGCGGATCTGGACGAGGTAGTACCGCTCCTTGGTCAAGGAGCCCAGGTCGTGGCTGAAGCTAACCGCCCTGCCGCTCGCGGCCGGCTTGCCGCTCACGGCCGCGAAGGAGAAGGTCTCGCCCGCGTCCTGGACCCCGTCGGCGTCCGCGTCCTCGGCGATGCCGATGAAGATCCTGTCCCGGTCGATCCCGTCGTCGTCCGAGGCCGTGCCGTTGAGCACGAGGCCGGCGCCGAGGTTGTTCCCCAGGGACGCGCCGCCCGCGCTCAGGTTCACGAAGCCGATCTCGGGCCGATCGGTCTCCTGGTCGACCCGGATCCCGTCCGAGAGGATGCCGACGTTCCCGAAGCGGTCCACGGCGAGGAGCCAGAGGTAGTGCCCGCCGTCGCCCAGGGCCGCGGTGTCGACGCTCTCCGACCAGGCGTTCCTGCTCGCCCCCCCGTAGGCCGTCCAGGCCGCGCCGCTCACCGTCAGGTTCGCGTTGAGGGTATAGGCCGGGGCGGCCGGCGCCGTCGTCCAGGCGCGGTAGAGGCTCGCTATGCTGTTGTCGTCGACGATCGAGGCCTTCAGGCTCGCGCTCCCGTTGTAGGCGGGGGCCTTCTCGCCCGGGTCGACGAAATCCCCGTCGCCGTCCAGGTCCAGGCCCTCGTAGGGCGGGACGTTGTTGAAGGCGATGACCGGCTTCTTCGTCTCCACCGTCACCCGCCGCGTGAGGCTCCTCGTGCGCCCCGCCCCGTCCGTGGCCGTGAAGGTCAGCTCCCAGGTCCCGTCGTCGCCGTTCGTCGCCGCGTCCACCGGGAACTCGTAGCTCCAGGTTCCCGCGCCCAGGCTCGGCGCGCCGTCGGGAGCGTCGAGCCCGTCCTTCTTCCGCTTCACGCTCAGGGGGGCCGTCCCGTCGAGGCCCAGGTTGTCGCCGATCGTGCCGGAGAAGAGGATCGCCGCGTTGGTCTCCGCGCTCGTCGCCGCGTCGTAGGGCGCATCGAGGCCCAGGCTCGGGTCCGTGTCGTCCACCTTGACCGTGTACGACGAGACCGCGCTCTCATTCCCGGCGTTGTCCACCGAGCGGAGCTCCAGGCTGCTCGCCGCCCCGTTCGGGAAGGTGACGACCCCGCTCCAGTCCGTGGTCCCGCTGAGGGCCGTCCAGGAGGCCGCGCCGTTGATCCGGTACTCGACCCGAACCACGCCGCTCGCCCCCGTCCCGAGGTCCCAGGCGCTCCCGCTCAGGGAGACGTTGCGCGACTGCTGCCAGCCCGCCAGGGCGGCCGCGGCCGCCGGGGCCAGGGCCAGGCCCGGGGGCGTCTGGTCGACGTTGAACGCGAGCTCGGCCGGGGCGGCCGATTCCCGCCCGAAGACGTCGTAGGCGCGCACCCGGACCGTCCGGGCCCCGTCGCCCCCGGTCGATACGAAGGAAGCGGGGACCGCGTAGTCCCAGGTCCCGTCCGAGGCGTCGATCCGCTCCCAGCCCGGGCCGGCCGCGTAGACCTCGACGAAGGCGAGGTCGGGGGTGGCCGGATTCGAGTCGAGGTCGGCCTTCCGAAGCCCGTTGGCGTCGGAGGCCGTCCCGCTCATCGCGAAGGAGGCACTGCGGTAGCCCCCGCTCGCGGGCGAGCTGATCGCCACCGCCGGCCTGTCCCGGTCGACGAAGAAGCGCAGGGTATCGCTCGTCTTGGTCCTGCCCGCCGCGTCGGCGGCGCGGATCCTGAGCCGGTGCTCGCCCGCCGGCAGGGCGGCGAGGGAGTGCTCGAAGAAGGTGGAGGTGCTCGTCGGTGGGGAGCTCACCGAGGCGTAGCTCTCCGTATCGATGTCCCCGTCCACCGCCGCGGAGACGGAGGCCACCGGCCCGTCGTCGTCCGCGGCCCAGCCCTGGAGCTTGGCGTCGTCGAGGAAGAGGTTGGCCGCCGCGGCGCTGGCCGTCGCGACCCCGTTGAAGGAGATCGTCGGCTCGTCCGAGCTCTGGTCCACGTACATGGTCTTCGAGGCCAGGGCGACGTTGCCCGCCGCGTCGGTCGCGCGGATCTGCACCACGTAGTCGGCCTTGTCGGGCAGGGCCGCGGTGGGTATCGAGAGGGAGAAGCCGTAGAGCTCGGTGGCGAAGCTCGCCCAGGGCTCCGAGCCGAGCTTGCGCTCGAGCTTCGTAATGGAGTTGTTCTCGGTGACGCTGCCCTGGAGCGCGACGGTGCCGTTCACCGTCTTCACGTCGGGCCGGCCCGCGGTGTTGAGGGCGGGATTGGGCTCGAGGAAGGAGATGGCCGGCGCCTGGGTGTCGATCGTGACCCGGCGCTCGACCTGGCTCGTCTTGCCGGCCGCGTCCTTGGCGGTGAAGACGAACACGCGCACGCCGTTGTTCGCGTCGGCGTCGTAGGGAGCGCCCTCGGGATAGCTCCAGCTCCCGTCGGCGGCCACGGCCACGGGGACGGCCGCCCCGCCGTCGACCGAGACGGTCAGGGGATCGGCCGCGGCCAGGGCGTAGCTGTCGCTCGCCGTGCCCGCGAGGGTGAAGTCCGCGTTCCGCCAGCCCGAGGCCGAGGCCGCCTGGGGCGTCGCCCCCCCGATGGAGGACTCGGTCAGGAGGGGGTAGGCCTCGTCGTTCCAGACCTCGCGGACCGCGACCAGGCTCGCGTTGCCCGCCCGGTCGATGGCGGCGGCCCGGATCTGGTAGGAGCCCTGGCCCGCGGCGAAATTCATGGTCGCGGTCCAGGAGGAGCTCCCGTCCGCCGAGGCCCAGGCCGAGGGCGCGGTGCCGGGGAAGGTCCCCGTCCGCCCGGCCCAGTAGGCGACCCGCACGACCTGGTCGTTGTCGCTCGCCGTCCCGCTCAGGGTCGTCGCCGTCCCGGAGAGCCAGGCCCCGGCGGCGGGGAGGCCGATGTCGATCGAGGGCAGGTCGGCGTCGATGCTGTAGTGGGGGCTCGCGGTCGCCCTCCGCGAGGTCGCGTCCGAGCCCTCGATCTCGAGGCTGACATCCGTCACGCCCGAGGCCAGCTCGATGTCGATGCCGTAGCGCCGCGTCAGGCCGTCGCCCGAGCTCGACAGGAGCTCGTACTCGATGCAGGAGGCGTCGATCGGGACCAAGGCGGGGGCCAGCCCGGTCCAGGCCCGGACCGAGCTCAGCTCGGCCCCGGGATTGTCGTCGCTCAGGACCGCCTCGACCCGGACGCCCTCGCGGCCGGCCGGGGCGCTGGAGAAGCTCAGGGACTGGCGCTTGATGAAGGAGGGCTCCGCGAGCTCGGGCAGGAGCTCGGTGAACTTGGGGGCCCCGGAGTCGATGATGAAGCCGACGGAGCGGCTGCGCGTCGAGGCCGATCCCTGGGAGCGGGCGCTGATCGCCAGCTCGTAGCGGCCGTTGGCCATCCAGGGCGCCCCGTCGGCGTCGGAGCTCCGCAGGTCGATGGCGAAGCTGACCGAGCTCGAGATGCTCTTCTTCGAGATCCAGCGGGCGGGTATGGGGGTCGGCGCGTCCGCCGAGCCGTAGGCCTTGATCGTCGCCGCGATGGAGGAGGCGTCGACCGCGTAGTTCGCGGCCCCGACGGCCACGTAGCCCGTGACGGGCACGTTGGACGAAAGCACGTTGTCGAGGACGGCGCTGCCCGGGTCGACGTTGGTCAGGTTGATCTCGGGCTTGTCGCCGGCCGCGTCGTAGAGGAAGTCCCCGCAGCTCCCCGCGGCGGCCCCGTGCCGATGCGCGGCGAGGTAGGCGTAGCCGAGGGCCGGGACGGAATCGACGTAGCCCGAGCCGGCCTGGTCGGTCTTGCCGATGTCCGACATGGCGGGGAAGGTCTCGTCGGCGGCGAGGACCGCGTAGAAGTCCTGGGCATGGTAGTAGTAGGCGTTGACGTTGCCGGCCGCGTCGGTCACCTTGACGTCGTAGCGGTAGACGGCCCCGTCGAGGGGGGCCAGGTCGTCGGCGGGCCCGTCGCCGAGGAGGAAGCGGACGCTCCAGGAATTCGTGCCGTCGGCCGTCTTGGTCTTGACGATGGCGTTCGAGGGATCGAGGAGCTCGACCTCGACCCGGGAGATCGTGGAGGCGTCGTAGACCTCGCCCTTGATGTCGATATAGCTCGTCTGGCTCGGCCGGCCTGAGCCGTAGCCCTGGGGGCTCGAGACGAGGACGCTCGGGGCCCTGCGGTCGACGTTGAGGGAGAGGTTGGCCACCCCGCTCTTGCCGGCCTTGTCGGTGGCCGTGGCGGTGAAGACCTGGCGCCCGTCCTCGACGAGGGGGCCGACCTGGGCGCTCCATTTCCCGCCGGAGACGGTCGCGGGCATGGATCCGCCCGACCAGCTTATGATGAGGGAGGCGAGGCCCGTATCCTCGCTGACCGTGCCGGCGAGGCTGAAGTCGGCCTCGTTGACGTTCTCGTTCTGGGCGTGGGAGCTGAAGGTCAGGACCGGGGCGTCGATGTCGACCTTGTTGCCCAGGCCGACCTTGAACAGGTCGCAGGTGCTGAGGGTCAGGCAGGCGGAGAAGCAGGCTCCCAAGGCGGCGCCCAGGCGGATCGCGCGGAGGGCAGCATACGGTCGAGCCTTTTTCATATACCTACACCCCCTCCTCGCGCCGGGCGAGGACATGAGTACGGATCCACTTTTTAGGAATCGGACTTGGTTAATAGAAGCTAAACAGGAAACATATATATGTACATTAATAAATAACTATGTTTACATTGAACGTATAACAAGTATAACATAGAATATCGTAATAAATACTTAATTTCCATCCACTGCCACTGTCCCTAAGATTGTTGGCGCCGGGAAAAACGAGAGGGAGACCTTCCCCAAGGTCTCCCTCTCGCGCTCACCCGTCCAAGGGCGGGGGCGGCTGGACCGAGCCCTAGTCGAGGCTGCCGCGGTAGCGGTTCACCCCGAGGAGGTCGAGCCTGAGCCCATGGGGCCCGAGCCGCCTCGCGAAGTCCCCGAAATCCCGGGCCTCCCGGGGGCTCCAGAAGACCTCGGCGAGGGCGGCCAGGCGGGGGAAGGCCATGTACTCGACCTGCTTGCCGAAATACAGGAGCTCGGACCAGAGGTTGCCCTGGCCGCCGAGGATCAGCCTCGCCTCGGCCGCGGAGAGGCCCGCGGGGAGGGGCTCGAACTCGTAGGCGTCGCGGACCCGGCAGACCCCGAGCTGGCCCGGCTCCTCCGGGAGGTCGAGGTGCTGGTGGTCGAGGTAGCAGGCCGCGGTCTGGGGGCACATGACGGCCGCGCGGCCCGAGCGGGCCGCCTCGAGCCCGCCCGAGGCCCCCCGCCAGGACATGATGATCGCGTCCTCGCGCAGGCCCTCCCCGAGGATCTCGTCCCAGCCGATCAGGCGCTTGCCCCGCTCGGCCAGGAGCTCGGCGACGCGGTTCATGAACCAGGACTGGAGGCGCTCCGGCTCGTAGGCCCCCGAGCCCTCCCGGAAGCCGAGCTCCTCCATGCGGGCGCGGCAGGCGGGGCAGGCGAGCCAGCGGGCCTTGGGCGCCTCGTCCCCACCCGCGTGGACCCAGGGGCCGGGGAAGAGCTCGGCGACTCCGTCGTAGACGCGGCCCAGGAGCTCGAAGACCCCCTCCTTGCCCGCGCAGAGGATGTCCTCGAAGACGCCGTAGCGGTCCTCGGGCTCGAAGGCTCCCCCTCCCGCGGCGGCGCCGCGGCAGGAGAGCTCGGGGTGGGAGGCGAGGAGGGCCAGGGCGTGGCCGGGGCTCTCGATCTCGGGCACCACGACGATGCCCCGCCTCGCGGCGTAGTCCACCACGCGGCGGACATCGGACGGCGAGTAGCTGCCGCCCTTCCAGCGCTCCTCCGAGACGCGAAGGTCCCGCCGCCGCGAGCCGATCCGGGCCAGCTCGGGCAGGCCCGGGAGCTCGAGGCGCCAGGCCTGGTCGTCCGTGAGGTGCCAGTGGAAGCGGTCGAGCTTGTGGAGGGCCATGAGGTCGAGGAAGCGCTCGAGGAACTCCACGCGGAAGAAGTTGCGCGCGCAGTCGAGCATGGCCCCGCGCCAGGCGAAGCGGGGCCCGTCCTCGACGCGGAGGCAGGGCAGCCGGGGGCCCTCGTCCTCCGCGGCCGAGAGGGCGAGCTGGCGCAGGCTCGAGGCCGCGCGGACGGCGCCTTCGTAGTCGGCGCAGGAGGCCAGGACGCCGGCGGGGCCGATGTCGAGCGCGTAGGCCTCGGCCTCGCGGAGGCCGGGCTCGAGGCGGAAGGCGAGGCGCGCCTCCGCGGCGGCCCCCGCCGCGCGGAAGCGGCAGGGGGGCGCGGCGAGCGTCCCGGGGCCCGCCTGGCCCGCGGCCCCCGCCCGGGCGAGGGCGAAGCCCTCCTCGAGCCAGGCGGCGGCCAGCTCGGCGGCCCCGGCCAGCTCGGGCGGAGCCGCGACGAGCTCGTCCCGCCCGAGCTCGAGGAAGCCCGGCCTGGCCTCGAGGCGCCGCGGCGCGGGGATCAGGGAGCTTTCGCCGCCCATCTCAGCTCCCGCCCGAAAGGCCGGCCGGGGGAGCGCCGAGCTCCTGGCCGGCGACGAGGTCGCGGTAGAACCAGAAGGAGTCCTTGGGTATCCGCTCCCCGCTGGCGAAGTCCACGTAGACCAGGCCGAAGCGCTTGGAGTAGCCGAGGGACCACTCGAAGTTGTCCAGGAGGGACCAGGCGTAGTAGCCCTCGACCGGGGCGCCATCTGCCCGCGCGCGGAGGCAGGCCGCCGCGTGGGAGCGCAGGTACTCGATCCGGCCCCGATCGCGCACGCGGAAGGCCGGGCCCGGCTCGGCCGAGGGGGGGAAGCCGCCGGCCGGGGGGGCGGGCTCGGGCTCGTCGCGGAAGGCCGCCCCGTTCTCCGTCACGTAGAGAGCGCCGATCGGCCAGCGCCTGGTCAGGGCCATGATCTGGCGGTACAGGCCCTCGGGCACGATATCCCAGCCCATGTCGGTCTTCTCGCGCCAGCTCGGGGCCTTCCTCCAAGCTTCGAGGCGGCCGGGGCCCGCGGGAGCGGCCTCGACGGCGTCCTCGTCGTAGTAGTTGATGCCGAGCATATCGCAGGGCCCGGCGATCAGCTCGAGGTCCCCCTCCTCGACCGGCGGGCGGGCCGCGGGATGGAGAGCCAGGTGGGCCTCGGGGTAGCCGCGGCCGTAGAGGGGGTCGAGGAAGAGGGCCGTCCGCTGGGCCCCGGCCCGCTCGGCCGCGGCGGCGTCCTCGGCTCGGGCGGTGGCCGGGCGGGGGGTCGAGGGATTGAGGACGATGCCGATGGGGGCGGCCAGGCCCCGTGCCCGGTAGGCCCGCAGCGCCAGGCCGTGGCCGAGCAGGAGGTGGTGGGCGGCGCGGTAGGCCTCGCCCTCGTCCCGCCGCCCCGGGGCGTGGAGGCCCTGGCCGTAGCCGAGGAAGGCCGCGCACCAGGGCTCGTTGACCGTGAACCAGCGGCCAACTAGGTCGCCTAACGCGCCGAAGAGGATGTCCGCGTAGTCGGCCAGGCGGCGGGCGGTGTCCCGCTCGGGCCAGCCCCCCGCGGCCTCGAGGGCCGAGGGCAGGTCCCAGTGGTAGATCGTCGCGGCCGGCTCGATGCCCGCCTCGAGGAGGGCCTCGCAGAGCCTCCGGTAGTGGTCGAGCCCGGCCTGGAGGGGCCTGCCCGAGCCCTCGGCCTGGATCCGCGGCCAGGCCACCGAGAAGCGGTAGGAGCCGACGCCGAGGCGCTTCAGGAGCTCGAGGTCCTCGGGCCAGCGGCGGTAGGAGTCGCAGGCGAGGTCGCCCGTCATGCCGCCCAGGACGGCGCCGGGCCTTCGGCAGAACTCGTCCCAGATGGAGGAGCCGCGGCCCTCGGCCCCGGCCGAGCCCTCGACCTGGTAGGCCGCGGTGGCCGCGCCCCAGAGGAAGGGCCTCATCCCTTCACCGCACCGGCGGAGACGCCCTGGGTGATCTGCTTGTGGAAGGCCAGGTAGAACAGGAGCATGGGCGCCATCCCGATGGTCAGGGCCGCGAACTGCTTGCCGTAGTCGCTCGACAGGGAGCCGGAGAACTTGTAGATGCCCAGGGGCAGGGACTTCAGCTCGGTCTTGGACACGAGGATGTTGATGAGGGCGAACTCGTTCCAGATCCCCGAGATGTTGAGGATGGCGATGGTCGTCGCCACGGGGAGGACCATGGGGAGGATGACGCTGCGGAAGATCCTCCCGAAGCCGGCCCCGTCGATCCGCGCCGACTCGACGAGGGCCGTGGGGATGCCGCGGATGTACTCGGTCATGAGGTAGACGCCCATGGGCAGGCCCTGGCCGACGTAGACGACGAGGACGGCCAGGCGGGTGTTGTAGATCCCGAGGAGGTTGACCTCGATGAACAGGGGGATCATGAGGGTGTTCACCGTCAGGAGTATGCCGATGACGAAGCTCCCGTAGATCGGCCTCGTGGCCCGCGAGCCGAGCTTCGCGAAGGCGAAGCCCGCGAGGGCGGAGAGCAGGACGATGCCGGCCGTCGCGCCGAAGGTATACAGCAGGGAGTTGGGGAAGAGCTTGCCGAACTCGCCGTAGCTCCAGGCCTCCGCGTAGTTCGCGAGGGTCGGCGCGGCCGGCCATCCGAGCTGGTTCACCTGGAACTCCCTCGTCGTCTTGAAGGAGTTCATGACGAGCCAGAGGATCGGGTAGACCGTCATGAGGGCGAAGAGCGACATGAGGGCGTAGGCGGCCGCCTTGGCGATCGCCTGGGCAGCGCGTCCCGCGGCGCCGGTCGGGATTCCCTCGGCCATGGCTTTCACTCCTCCTTCCCGCCGAGGCGCTTCTCGACGGCCTTGGTCGCGGCGATCAGGCCGAGGCTGATCGCCACGATGACGAGGGATATCGCGTTCGCCAGGGGGAAGTTCGGCCGCCCCAGGAAGGCGTTGTTGTACATGTATATGGAGAGGATCTCGGTCACCCGCGAGGGCCCGCCCCCGGTCATGGAGTAGATCAGGGCGAAGCTCGACAGGGAGCCCGAGATGGCCAGGATGGCGGAGTTGACGATGGTGCCCGAGAGGGCCGGCAGGACTATGTAGCGCATGACCTGCCCGTCGCGGGCCCCGTCGATGCGCGCCGACTCGATCACCTGGGGGTCGATCTTCTGCATGTTGGCCAGGAAGAGGATGAGGTACATGCCCGTGTACATCCACAGGATCACGAAGAGGACGGGGAGCATGGCCACGTCGGGGCGGGTGAGGAACTCGGGGCTCCACTTCCGCGCGAAGAGGTTCGCCAGGCCGTCCAGGACCTCGGGCATGCCGCCGGCCGGGTAGGAGAGGAGGAGCTCGCGGAGCTCGGCCACGGGGTCGGAGAACAGGGCCCGGCCGGCGGGCCCGGCCAGCTCGAGGATGCCCCGGGCGATCTCCTCGGTCGGGGCGAAGCCTCCCCGGCTGGCGAAGAGGGCGGCGAGGGCGTCCTGGAACTCGCGGCGGTAGGCCGCGTTCATCACCGCGCCGATGGGGCCCCGCGGGGAGAAGATGGTCTGCCACAGGAGGCCCACGACGATGATGGAGATGATGTTCGGGAGGTAGAGGATGCCCTGCCAGAAGCCGGGACGGGCGACGAGCTTGCGGTAGACGAGGTAGGCGAAGACGAAGCCCAGGGGAAGCTGTCCGAAGACCGAGACCAGGACGATGTAGAGGTTGTTCTTGAGGGCGTTCCAGAAGAAGGGGTCGGAGGCGATGCGGGCGTACTGCCCGAAGCCCGCGAAGCCCCAGCTCTCCCCGCCGAACATCTTGCCGCCCGAGTAGTCCGAGACGGAGAGGACGACGGAGAGGACGATCGGGAAGCCGATCACCAGGAGGTAGACGAGGAAGGCGGGCAGGACCATGGCCCAGTAGGCCCGGCCCTCCTCTCCGTGGATCTGTCGAGCGCTGGACATTGCAGCCTCCCTGCTCGGGGATCAGGCGGACCGGGCGGAAAGGCCGTGACCGCGGAAGGGGGCGGCCGCGGGAGCCGAAGGCCCCGGACCGCCCCATGCTACGCTACTTCGCGGCGGCCTTCCAGGCGTCGAAGGCCTTCTGGATCTCGGCCGCGACGGCCGCGGGCTTCTTGGTGCCCAGGCCGATGGCGATCAGGCCGCTGTTCAGCACGTTGTACACGGCGGGGTCGAAGACGCCGTCGACCACGTAGCAGGTCTTGTCGTTCTCGGCGTAGAAGGCCGGGACCTTGGCCACGAGGGGCTCGACGTCGGCCTTCACGCCCTTGCGGGTGGGGACGTACTGGCCGGTGGCGAAGCGGATGGCCTGGACCTCGGGGGAGTAGAGGTACTTGACCAGGCGGACGGCCGCCTGCTCCTCGGGGGAGCCGGCCTTGAGGGCGCCGTTGATGGACCAGCCGCAGCCGGCGACGGCGGAGACCACGCCGGGGTTCTGCTCGCCGGGGATCGACACGAAGGGCGCCAGGACGAAGTCGCTCTCCTGGGCCTTCGGGTCGATGAGGGCCTTGCCGGAGCTCTTGTCGGTGATGTAGGCGGCGGCTCGCCAGTCGCCGTCGACGTAGATCGCGGCCTTGCCGGAGGCGAAGATCCCGGCCGCCTCGCCGTAGCCGACCTGGTTGTCCTCGCGGGCGATGATCCCGTCCTTGTACAGGCTCTCGATCACGGCGAGGGAGTCGACGAAGGGCTTGTCGGTGAACTTGGCCTTGCCCGCCTTGACGTCGCGGAGGAAGGCGTCGCCGGCCACGCGGCCGGCCACCGTCGAGAAGAGGCAGGACTGCATGGGCCAGCCGTCCTTGTTCGGCAGCATGACGGCGGCGATGCCCTTGGCCTTGAGCTTGGGCACCATGGCCTTGAGCTCGGCGTAGGTCTTCGGGACCTCGAAGCCGTTGTCCGCGAGGAGCTTCTTGTTCACGTACATCACGGAGGTGTAGGTGTAGGCCTGGGGCAGCATGGCCATGTACATGCCCAGCTGGTTGGCGGGGTTGGTCGCCGCGGCGGAGAAGTCCTTGAGGTACTCGGTGCCGAGGATGACGCCGAGGTCCTTGGCGAGCTTCTTCTCGTGGATGACCGCGCTGCGCGAGCCCGGCCAGACGTAGAAGACGTCGGGGAGGGTCCCGGCGGCGGCGTAGGCCTGGAGCTTCTCGTGGTAGGGATCGTTGAACAGGACCTCCATATCCAGCTTGATGTCGGGATTCGCCTTCTGGAAGTCCTCCCAGATCTTCACGTCCTCCTTGTAGCCGGCCTGGTCCGCCTGCTGGTAGTTCATGACCTTGAGGGTCACGACCTTGGCCTTCTTCGCGCAGCCGCCGAGCGCGAGGCTCGAGATGAGGGCCGCCGCGAGGAGGGCGAACAGGATCTTCTTCTGCTTCATGATGCCATTCCTCCTTGGGATACCGTGACGATCGATACGGCGCCGCCGGGCCCCAGGGCCCCGGCGCCGGCTTTCACCATGCTAGTCCTGCCCCCGCGCCGCCCGGCCCCCGAGCTCCGGGAGCATCCTGCCCGAGAGGAGGCGGTCGAGGACCATGCCCGCCGCGCCGTAGGCCACGGCCCTCCCGCCGAGGCTCGAGAAGCGGATATCGACCTCCTTCGGCGTGGAGTACATCCAGTTCTCGGCGAGGCGGCGGCGCAGGAGGGAGGGGAAGTCCAGGCCCAGGGACTCGATGTCCCCCCCCACGTAGACCCGGTCGAAGTCCATCGTGTTGACGAGCATGGCCATGTTGCGGGCCAGCTCGTCGGAGGCGGCCTCGAGGGCCTCGCCGTCCTCGTCGATGCGGCCGAGGGTCTCGCGGGGCAGGGCGAACTGGAGCTCGCCCGGGCCCTCGCAGAAGGCCGAGCGGAACTCCCCCGCGTGGCCGTGGGCCCCCGCGAAGACCTTGCCGCCGAGGGCAACGCCGAAGCCGACGCCCAGGCCGCCGAAGCGCCCGAGGGAGCGGCCGTCCTTGCGGAACTCCACGAGGGCGAAGAGGAAGTCGCGGAGCGCCTCGTCCTTGTTCCAGGCGAGCTCGCCCCAGGCGCAGCAGTTCGCGTCGTTCTCGACCAGGCAGGGCAGGGCGAGGCGGGAGGCGACGGCCTTGCCGAAGTCCACCGGGCGGTCGATGCCCAGGGGCACGGAGTAGTTGATCAGGCCCCGCTTCGCGTCGATGAGGCCGCCCGCCCCCACCCCGATGCCCAGGAGGCGGGAGCCTTGGGGACAGAGCTCGGCGGAGGAGCTCCGGATGAGGTCCAGGGCGCTCTCCGCGAAGGAGGCCGGGCTGAAGGATAGCTTTCCCCGGCGCTGCCCGACGATGCCGCCGACGAGGTCCACGGCCAGGGCGACGTAGGACTCGGCCTGGATCTCGATGCCGAGGACGAGGCCGTAGGAAGGGTCGATGGCGAGGTGGATGGGGCGGCGCCCCCCCTTGACCCCCGCCTCTCCCTCGGAGGTTTCCTTTATAATGCCGAGGGCGATGAGGCGGCTGACCTGGTTGGTCACGGTGGACTTATCGAGGCCGAGGTGCTCGGCTATGTCGACGCGGCTGATCCGGGGATTCTGCCAGATCGTGCGGACGATGCGGGCGGCCGTCTGCGTGACCGGCCCGGCTCCTCTCGGCATGCTCCACCTCGATATGCTGGTTCTAGCTGGTTGATTGATAACGTCAACCAATTAAGGTATACCATGTACACGAAGGACCGTCAACCAAGAATCGGAGGAGCGATCATGGAGTCATTCGAGCTCGGGGGGAGTTGGAGCTTGGTACGCATCGCCGACGGGAGCCGCAGGCCGATGGCCGTACCCGGGGACATCGTCTCGGCCCTCCTGGCCGCCGGCGAGATCCCCGACCCCTACTACGGGAAGAACGAGCTCGAGCTCGCCTGGATCGGCGAGGAGGACTGGCTCCTCGAGCGCGAGTTCGAGCTGCCGGCCTCCCTCCTCGAGCGGGACCGGATCCAGCTCGAGGCCGAGCTCCTCGACACGGTCGCCGAGCTCAGGCTGAACGGCCGGCTCCTCGGCGCGAGCGCCAACATGTTCCGCCGCTTCCGGGCCGAGGCCAGGGAGCTGCTCCGGCCGGGGCGGAATCTCCTCGCGGTGAAGATATCCTCCCCGGTCGCGGCCGCGGCCCGGGCCGCGGCGGCCCTGCCCTACCCCCTGCCCTGCTCCGAGTACCCCCACTCCTCGCCCCACCGCAACCTCCTGCGCAAGTCCCAGTGCATGTCAGGCTGGGACTGGGGTCCCTGCCTCATGACCGGGGGCATCTACGACGGGATCAGGCTCAGGGCCTTCGACGGCCCCTCGATCGAGTACGCCACGACGAGGATGCGCCGCGGCGAGGGCCCCGGCTCCTGGAAGGTCGAGCTCCGCGTCGAGCTCGACGCGGCCGCGGCGGGCCCGGCCCGCCTCAAGGCCGAGCTCGCCGGGGCCCGGGCCTCCCTCGAGGCCGAGCTCCCCGCGGGGCCCTCGGCCCTGCGCCTCGAGCTCGAGGTCGAGGGCGTCGGGGACTGGTGGCCCGCGCGGCTGGGCGAGCGGCCCCTCTACGAGCTCGAGCTGCGCTGCTCGCCGGAAGGCGCGCCGGCTGCCGAGGGCCGCGCCGGCGCGGGCTCCGGGAGCGCGCCGGCCCGCTCCGGATCGGGCGACCGGCTGCGCAAGCGCCTGGGCTTCCGCGAGCTGCGGGTGCTCTCGGAGGAGGACGCCGAGGGCCGCTCCATGGTCTTCCGCGTCAACGGCCGCGACGTCTTCTGCCGGGGGGCGAACTGGATACCCGCCGACGCCCTCCCCTCGCGCTGCACCCGATCTAGGCTCGAGGGACTCCTCCGCTCGGCCGTCGAGGCGGGGATGAACTGCCTCCGCGTCTGGGGCGGGGGCCGCTACGAATCCGAGGACTTCTACGCTCTCTGCGACGAGCTGGGCATCATGATCTGGCAGGACTGCATGTTCTCCTGCGCCCTCTACCCCGCCGACCCGGCCTTCCTCGCCGAGGTCGACGCCGAGATCCGCCACCAGGTTAGGCGCCTCATGGACCATCCCTGCCTCGCCCTCTGGTGCGGGAACAACGAGGCCCTGGGGGCCATCAGCTGGTTCGAGGAGTCGCGGAAGGACCCGGCGCGCTACAAGGCCGATTACGAGGCCCTCACCGAGGGGGTCCTCGGCCGCGCGATCCGCGAGATCGACCCCGACCGGACCTGGTGGCCCTCCTCGCCCTCGGCGGGCCCGGGCGACTACGCGGACAACTGGCACGCGGACTCGCGGGGCGACATGCACTTCTGGTCGGTCTGGCACGAGGGCAAGAGCTTCTCCGAGTACCTGGCCGTGCGGCCGCGCTTCTGCTCGGAGTTCGGCTTCCAGTCCCTGCCCTCGGCCCGGGCCGCCGCCTCATTCGCCCCGGAGGACCAGCGCAACGTCACGAGCCCGGTCCTCGAGCAGCACCAGCGCCATCCGCGGGGCAACTCGATCATCCTCGAGACCATGTCCCGCTACTTCCGCATGCCCTCGGGCTTCCGCGAGACGCTCTACCTCTCGCAGGCGCAGCAGGCCCTCGCGATCGGCGCGGCCGTCTCGTACTGGCGTGCCCAGAAGCCCCGCTGCATGGGCATACTCTACTGGCAGCTCAACGACGTCTGGCCCGGCTCGAGCTGGTCGAGCCTCGACTACGACGGGGGCTGGAAGCTCCTCCACTACGAGGCCCGGCGCTTCTTCGACCCGGTCTTCCTCGCCCTCTACGAGAGGGAGGGCCTGGTCAGCGCCGTCGGCGTGAACGACTCGGGCTCGGCCCTGGGCTGCCGCCTCTCCCTCGCCCTGCGCCGCTTCGACGGGAGCGCGGCCCTCGAGGCCCGGCTCGAGGCCGAGCTCCCGGCCGCGGCGGCCCGCCCCCTCTGGAGCGCCGCCCTGTCCGAGCTGCCGGCGGCCCCCGAGGAGCTCTACCTCGAGGCCCGCCTCTCGGCCGGCCCCGGCCCGGCCTGGCCGGGGAAGCCCGAGCGCCGCTCCCTCCTCTTCCTGACGGAGCCCAAGCGCTGCGCCCTCCCCGATCCCAAGATCGCCTATCGCGTCGAGGAAGGGCCCGAGGGCCCGGTCCTCGGGCTCCGGGCCGAGGCTCCGGCCTTCTTCGTCTCCCCCGAGCTCGGCTCCCTGGGCGGGCGCTTCGAGGACGGGGGCTTCCACCTGGGCGCGGGCGAGTCGAGGCGGCTGCGCTACCTACCCGGCCCCGGCGGCGCGGTCCCGGGCGCGGCCGAGCTCGAGGCGGACCTCAGGATCCTCCACCTCCGCGCCAGCTACGAGTAGGATCGGCGCCGCGGCGGCCTGGCCGCGCGGCGGCGGGCCGGCTCAGAGCCAGCCGGCGCGGTAGGCGAAGGAGCCCCCGACCACCGTGGCGGCGACCTTGGCCTCGAGGATCTCCATCGGCGGGATCGCGTAGATGTCGCGGTCGAGGATCGTCAGGTCGGCGAGCTTCCCGACCTCGATCCCTCCCCGCTCCCGCCCGAGGCCCGCCGCGCGGGCGGCCCCGAGGCTGTAGGCCCGCACGGCCTCGGCCACGGAGAGCCGCTCCCCCGGGCGCCAGCCCTCGGGTCCCGGCTCCCCGGCGGCGTTCCGGCGGGTCACCGCGGCGTGGATCCCCGCCAGGGGGTCCATCGTCTCCACGGGGCAGTCGGAGCCGAAGGCGAGCTCGGCCCCCGAGCGCAGGAGTGAGGCGAAGGCGTAGGCTCCCGCGCTCCGCGCGCCGAGGTTCCGGTCGGTGTAGCCGATCTCCGAGGTGGCGTGGATGGGCTGCATCGAGGCGACGACGCCGAGCTCGGCGAAGCGGGCGATGTCGGCGGGGTGGAGGACCTGGGCGTGCTCGATGCGGTTGGGCGCGGCCGGGGCAGCCGCCCCGGCGCGGAGGGCCGCGGCGGTAGACTCGCGGGCCGCGGCGAAGATCCCGAGCATCTCGCGGTTGGCTCGATCGCCTATCGCGTGGATCGCGCAGGCCAGGCCCGCGGCGTTGGCCTTGGCCACGGCCTCGCGGAGGGCCTCGGGGGGCGTCACGCAGATGCCGCGGTCCTCCGGCGCTCCCTCGTAGCCCTCGAGCATCCAGGCCGTGCGCGGGCCCATGGCCCCGTCGGCGAACATCTTCACCGGGCCGACGGCCAGCCGCCCGTCGCCGAGGCCCGAGCGCAGCCCCAGGGCTATGGCCTGGTCCAGGAGGGCCAGGGGTACGCTCTTCACGACGCGGAGGCCCAGCCGCCCCCGCGAGCGCAGGAGCTGGAGGGCGGCGAAGGAGTCCGCCCCGTCCAGGTCGTGGACCCCGACGAGGCCGAAGCGCTGGGCCTTGGCGATCGCGTCGCCCATCGCGGCCGCGATCTCCTCGACGCTCGGCGCGGGGAGGCGGGAGAGCATCAGGGCCATGGCGCCCTCGAGGAGTATGCCCGTGGGCTCTCCCGCGGCGTCCTTGAGGATCTTGCCGTCGGGGGGATCGGCCCGGCCGGCCGAGATCCCCGCGGCCGCGAGGGCGGCGGAGTTGGCCCAGATCGCGTGGCCGCTCTTGTCCTGGAGGCAGACGGGGTTGGCCGGGGCGGCCGCGTCGAGGGCTCCCTTGGAGGGGAAGGCCCCGTCCCAGGCGTTGCGGTTCCAGCCGTAGCCGATGACCCAGGCCCCCGGCCCGGCCTCGGCGGCCCGGCGGGCGACGGCCTCGGCCACGGCGCCGGGCGTCGCCAGCTCGGCGTCCACCTGCCTGAGCCCCAGGGCGAGGTCGCGGAAGTGGAGGTGGGCGTCCGTCAGGCCCGGCAGGACCCGGGCGCCGCGGAGGTCCAGGAGCTCGGTCCCCTTCCCGCGCGGGAGCTCGAGGGCGCCCGAGTCGTCGCCCACGTAGGTTATGCGGCCGAACTCGGCCGCCAGCGCGGTGGCCGAGCCCGCCTGGCCCGCGGGGCCGCAGACCTTCCCGCCGTAGAGCACCAATCGATCGGCCACGCTCTCCCCTTCCTCAGGCGCCCACGCCCAGGTAGCTCTCCTGGACGCGCCTGTCCGCGAGGAGCTCCTCGCCCGGGCCCTCGAGCTTGATCCGCCCGGTCTCCAGGACGTAGGCCCGGTCGCAGACGTCGAGGGCCATGCCCGCGTTCTGCTCGACGAGGAGGATGGTGAGCCCCGTCTCCTCGTTGAGCCTGATGATGGTATCGAAGACGAGGTCGACGACCATGGGGGCGAGGCCGAGGGAGGGCTCGTCGAGGAGGAGGAGCCGCGGCTCGGACATGAGGGCCCGCGCGACGGCGAGCATCTGCTGCTCGCCCCCCGACAGGGTCCCGCCCGCCTGGGAGGCCCGCTCGGCGAGCACCGGGAAGAGCTCGTGCGCGCGCTCGAGCGAGGCCGGGACCCGCGAGCGGTCCTTGCAGGAGTAGGCGCCGAGCAGGAGGTTCTCGCGCACCGTCAGGGTCGGGAAGATCCGCCGGCCCTCGGGCACCAGGGTCAGGCCCTGGCGCACGACCTCGTGGGAGCTCTTCGGCAGGGGCCTGCCCTCGAAGCGCATCGAGCCTGAGTCTGCCGCCTTCGCCCCGGCGATCGTCTTGAGGAGGGTCGACTTCCCCGCCCCGTTCGCGCCGATCACGGCGACGATCTCGCCGGCCCCGACGCGGAGCGAGACGCCCGACAGGGCCTTGATCCCCCCGTAGGAGACCTCGAGCTCAGCTATCTCGAGCAAGCCGCCGCCGCCTTCGCCCATGTGCTTCCCTCTTTTCCCCGAGATAGGCCTCGACGACCCGCCGGTCGCCCTGGATCTCCCGGGGAGAGCCGGCGGCCAGGATCTCGCCGAGGTTCATGACGTAGATCCGCGACTCGGCGCAGAGCTCCATCACGACCTTGATGTGGTGCTCGATGATGATGATGCCGTAGCCGAACTCGCGGTGGATGCCGCGGATCAGGCCGGTCAGGCCGGCGCATTCCTCCTCGTTCATGCCCGCGGCGGGCTCGTCGAGGAGGAGGAGCTCGGGGCCCGTCGCCATGGCGCGGGCCAGCTCGAGGCGCCGCTGCAGGCCGTAGGGCAGGGCCCCCGCGCGCTCCGAGCCGCGGCCCCCGAGGCCCACGAGCTCGAGGAGCTCGGCCGTGCGCCGCGCCACCTCGGCCTCGGCGGCCCGGGCCCGCCTCCCGCGGACGAAGGCCTCGGCGAGGGAGTACAGGGGCTTCGAGTGCATGCCGAGGGCCACGTTCTCGAAGACCGTCATGCTCGGGAAGAGCCTGATGTTCTGGAAGGTGCGGCCGATCCCCAGGTGGCAGAGGCGGTCGGGCGACAGGCCGGCGATGGGCCGGCCCTTCCACAGGATCTGGCCCGCGCTCGGCCTGGCGGAGCCGGTGATGAGGTTCAGGAGGGTGCTCTTGCCCGCCCCGTTGGGTCCGATCAGGCCCACGAGCTCGCCCGAGCGCAGGCTCAGGGAGACGTTCCGCACCGCCCGCACGCCGCCGAAGCTCACGCCGAGCCCGCGCAGCTCGAGGAGGACCGGGCCGGGGACGCCGCCGTCGCAGTCGCTCATCGCCCCCCCCCATCGCGCTGGCCGGCCGCGCCCGGGCCGCGGCCGAGCATCCGGCGCAGCCAATCGGCGTTCATCTCCTTGTAGCCCAGGAGGCCCTGGGGCCGGAAGACCATGATGACCACGAACAAAAGGCCGTAGATGACCAGGCGCCAGTTCAGGAGGAAGCGGAGGGCCTCGGGCAGGGCCACGAGGATGAAGGCCGCGAGGGCCGGGCCGACGAGGGACTGCATGCCGCCGAAGACGACGGCCGCGAGGAGGTCCGAGGACTTGCCGATCCCGAACATCGAGGGCGAGAGGTAGGCCATGAAGAAGGCGTACAGGCCCCCGGCCAGGCCCGCGTAGAAGGCGCTCACGAAGAGGGCGGCGAGCTTGGTCCGCAGGAGGTTGACGCCCATCATCTCGGCGGCGGTCTCGTCCTCGCCCAGGGCCACGCAGTTCTTCCCGTGCTGGGAGGTCACGAAGAGGTGGGCGAGGACCAGGGCCGCCGCGGTGGCGGCGAGGGCCACGGGGAGGCTCGTCAGCTGGGGCAGGCCCGTGAAGCCGTAGGAGCCGCCGACGTACTTGTAGGTGGTGTTCAACAGCAGCCGCACGGCCTCGGCGAAGCCCAGGGTCGCTATGGCGAAGTAGTCGCCGCGCAGCCTGCCGCGGAAGGCCGGGTAGCCGATCACGAAGCTCGAGAGCCCCGCGACGAGGGCCCCGCCGGGCAGGGCCAGCGCGAAGGGCAGCTTGAGGTGGGCGAAGAGGATGGCCGCGGCGTAGCCGCCCACGGCCATGAAGCCCGCGTGCCCCATCGAGAACAGGCCCGTGTAGCCCGTCAGGACCGCGAGCCCGAGGGCCGCGATCACGTTCACGCAGCCGAGGATCAGGATCGTCACGAGGTAGCCCACGTCCCCTCCCCTACAGCTTGTCCACGGTCTTCGCGCCCAATAGGCCGTTGGGGAAGAAGAGGAGGACCGCCACGAGTATGGAGAAGGAGAAGAGGTCGCGGTAGATCGAGGAGATGTAGCCCGACACGAGGGTCTCCGTGATGCCGAGGAAGAGGCTGCCGACGACGGCCCCCGGGAGGCTCCCGATGCCGCCTATGATGCTGGCGATCATCGCCTTGATGGTCACCAGCCCGAGGTAGGGATAGACGGCGTACTTGGCGCCGTAGAAGATGCCCGCCACCGCGGAGAGGACCCCGCTGATGCCGAAGATCACCAAGGCGACGCCGTTGTTGTCGACTCCCATGAGCCCGGCGGTCAGGGTGTCGAGGGCGCTCGCGCGGATCCCCAGGCCTATCCGCGTGCGCTCGAGGAGGAGCCACAGGAGGCCCAGCACCGCGAAGGAGAAGACCGCGGCGAAGAGGTCCATCTTGCTGATCGAGACGCCGCCGACGACGAGGGCCCCGGCCACGACCTGGGGGAACTTGCGGAAGGCCCCGCCGAAGGCGATGTTCATGAGGTTCACGAGGGCCATGCTCGCGCCCATGGCCGAGATCATCATGAACAGGCGCGGGGCCCGGCGCGCGCGGAGGGGCCGGTAGGCCCCGACCTCGACGGCCAGGGAGACCCCCACCGTCAGGACGATCGCCAGGACGATGGCCACGGGGAAGGGCAGGGCGAAGAGGGTGATCGCGTAGAAGGCCGCGAAGGCCCCCGTCACCATGAAGGCGTCGAAGGCCCAGTTGGTGAAGTTGTAGACGCTGTAGACCAGGGCGTAGCCCACCGCGAGCAGGGAGTAGACCGCCCCGATGGATATGCCGCTGACGAGCTGCTGCAGGAACAGGATCAAACTCGCCTCCGGTGGAATCTAGAAAAAAAAGAAAAGGAGAGAGACACAGAGGCACAGAGGAAGAGAAGAAGGGAACGGTTTTGCCTATCGTTGTCGGCGTTTTAAATACGCCGTCTTCTTCTCGCCTCTCTGCTCTGTGCCTCTGTGTCTCTCTTTCCTTCCATTCTTCTTTAGGGCCCCTAGAGTCCTCAGTCCTTCGGCTCGTAGACCTTCACGTCCTTCCACTTGCCGCCCTCGATCGTCATGATGATGACGGGCTTGTTGTGGGGGTTGTGGGTCTCGGGCTCGACGGTCATCTTGCTCGTGAAGACGGGCACGTCCTTCATGCCCTCGAGGGCGTCGCGGATCGCGGGGCCCGTGGCCTTGCCGTCCTTCGCGATGGCCTCGCCTATCGCGTGCTCGAAGGCGTAGAGGGCGTCGAGGGCGTAGTAGGCGTAGACGTTGGCCTTCATGTTGTGCGCCTTCTCGAAGGCCGCGTTGAACTCGGCGAACTGGGGCGCGTCCGGCGACAGGCCCGAGGAGAGGAAGGCTCCCTGGAGCTCGTTGGCCGCGAGGCCGAGGAGCTCGTCGGCGATCCAGCCGTCCACGCCGAGGTACTGGATCTTCAGGCCCAGGGCGCTCGCCTGCTTGGCCACGAGGGCGATGTCGCGGTAGGTCGAGGTGGGCACGACCAGGAGGTCGGCGCCGGACTTCGATATCTTCGAGATCTGGGCGCGGAACTCGGTGTCGTTGGTCTGGTAGCCTTCCTTGGCCACGACGGCGCCGCCCAGCTTCGTGAACTGCTCCTCGAAGAAGCTCTGGATCCCCGTGGAGTAGGCCGCCGAGACGTCGGTGATGAAGGCAGCCTTGCGCTTGCCCAGCTCCTTGTAGGCGAAGTCGGCGAGGGCCGTGCCCTGGTAGGGGTCGATGAAGCAGGTGCGGAACATATAGGGCTGGACCTTGCCGTCGTCGCCCACCGTCACCTTGGTGTTGGAGGCGGTCGTCGCGATGATGGGGGTCTTGGCCGCGGCCGCCATGGGGCCGAGGGGGATCGCCGCCGCGGACCACTCGGGGCCGATGATGCCGACGACCCGGTCCTGCTCCATGAGGCGCTTGGCCGCGGTGATGGCCTCGGCCGGCTCGGAGCGGCTGTCGTAGGTTATGAGCTCGAGCTTGTGCCCCTTGATCCCGCCCGCGGCGTTGATCTCCTTGACGCGGTCCTCGAGGGCGTATTTCGCGGCCTGGCCGACGTAGGCGTCGGGGCCGGTCATCTGGGCGTCGAAGCCGAGCTTGATGGTCTTCCCGCCCCCGCAGCCCGCGAGGGCGAGCGAAAGGA
>JAKLFE010000015.1 GCA_022711355.1 Spirochaetota bacterium
CGTCCTACGGCCGCGTGGCCGAGGCGGCGGGGACCATAGCCCGGGCCGTGGGCAGGCTCATGGCCACCAATCCCCTCTACCCCCTCGTGCCCTGCCACCGGGTGGTCGGCGCGGACTACTCCCTCGTGGGCTACCGGGGCGCCTCCTCGGGCCCCGACCTCGACGACAAGCTCGCCCGGCTCCGCTCGGAAGCCCGGGGCTTCCGCGAGGAGCTCAGGCTCGAGTCGGCCGGGGAGCTCCTGGTCTTCCCCGTCGAGCGGGTGATCGAGAAGGCCGAGCGGGACCGGGGCTCGGGAGCCCTCCAGCTGCCCCTGTGGTGAGGGGCGGGCAGACGCTTTCCTATCAGGTCGGGCTTATGTAGTTCCACGCCTCCGCAGGAATATTCGCAGTCATGTCGGAGCTGATCGAGATAGCCTGGCCCTCGGTAGCCCAATCGCCAACATCGGGCTCCGAGGTGCCGTCGCCGGCGGCGTTTCCGTTGTCATCGATGAAGGCATAGCCCACGTAGGCCCCTTCCTCGATGCCGCCGAGGGAGTACGTGGCGCTCCCTCCCGAAAAGGCCGTGGACTTGGTCCAGTACAAGGCGGGAGAGGAGGAATCCCCGTCCGATGCTACCAGCTTGAGGTAGGCGAAGCGCCCGTCGATGGCATCGGGCTGGGTCAAGGTGCCCGAGAGGGTGTAAGCGTCCGAAGAGCTCGAGCTCGGGCAGCCCACGATCGTCAGCGACGCGAGTACGACGAGGGCTACGAGCGGAAAATGCCTGCGCTTTTTCGCCATGAGGAACCTCTCCTTACGTACCCCCCCAGAGGACAGCGGCGGTCCGACGGGAGGCAAGTATTGGAATTTTAACTACAATAGTCCAGGCGAGTCGGGAAAGCAAGCGGCTCGATTCTGGAGAGGAAGGGGCTAAGACGGACGGCCTCAGCCCGGAAGGGCGACCGTCGCCCCGCCCGGAACCTCCACGACCTGGCCGCCCACGGAGAGCCAGACGGGCAGGGCCGAGGGATTCTGGGCCAGGGAGCAGCCGCTCGAGAAGCGCGTCGCCTTCCATCGCTTCCAGTAATCGACGATCTCGATGTTGGTCGCGTACCAGATATCATCTCGGCCGCCCAACGCGCGGGCGAAGTCCTCGATGATCTCCCAGTTGCCGTTGTTGTCGAACTCGTAGCTGTGGCCCCAGACGTACATGAGGTAGAGGTACTGGCTCTTGGCCAGCTCGAGGAACTCCCGGCCCCGGGCCGCGAGGTCCTGGCGGTGGTGGCAGGTGCCCTGCCAGCGGAGGAAGTCCTCGGGCAGGCCGAAGCCCCCGGTGGTCTGGACGCAGCGCGCGTACTCGACGCCGACGAGGGGGAGGAGCTCGGCGATCTCGGCGCTCAGGGAGCCGTTGGGGTAGGAGAAGCCCCGCACGGGGTAGCCCACGATGTCCTCGAGGGCCGCGCGGTCGTCGAGGATCTGGCGGGCGACCTGCTCGCGGGGGCAGCGGGCGAGGGTCGGGTGAGTGAGGCTGTGGGCGGCGACCTCGTGGCCCTCGTAGAGGGAGCGGATCTCCGAGGCGGGCAGGCGCTCGCCCTGGCCCAGGAGGCCGGCGTTCAGGTGGAAGCTGCCCTTGAGCCCCGCTCCGTTGAGGATGGACACCAGGCGCCGGTCGGAGGCCCGGCCGTCGTCGTAGCTCAGGGTGAGTGCCTTGAAGCGGCCGCCGGGGAAGGCGACGTGGATGTTCTGCATGGGCGCGGCCTCCCTAGTCCGCGTTTCCCGCGCCGGCGGCGGGCTCGGTCTCGGCCGCGGGGGCCTCCGCGGGATCGGCCGCGGCCTCGCCGGCGGGCGCGCCCGCGAGGGCGGCCCAGATGGCCGGGTCCTCCTGGCCGAGGCGCCAGAAGGCCACGTTCCGCACCGAGGCGGCGCGGTAGAGCGAGAGCCGGCTCAGGGTCGAGGCGGCGTCGTCGAAGTAGAGCCGGACGGTGACGGTCTCGTCGTACTCGAAGAAGGGTATCTCGCCCGAGCGCCGGAGCGCCGGAAGCCCCTTCTCCTCGATGATGGCGCTGAGGGCCGAGTGCTTGTAGGCGCGGGAGAGGCTCTTGTCGGCCCAGGCCCTGCCGTAGAAGGGCGAGCCCATGACGAGCTTCTCCGGCGGCAGCTTCGTGGCGGCGTACTCCGCGACCTTCCGGGCCCAGTCGAGGGAGGAGACCGGCCCCGGCTCTCCCCCGCTCCAGTGCTCGTCGTAGGCCATGACGATGACGCGGTCGACGATCCGGCCGATCCGCTCGTAGCCGAAGAGGTCCTGCTCCTCCTTGTAGCGGGCGGGCAGGGCGACGCTGAGGACCTTGTCGCCGAGGACGGCCTTGAGGAGCCTGAGGAACTCGACGAAGTGCTCGCGATCGGCCTTGCCGACCGCCTCGAAGTCGATCTGGACCCCGTCGAAGGGCCGCGCGGCCATGGCGATGTCGACCAGGAGCTGGTCCCGCAGGGGGTAGGCCGGGTCCAGGCAGAAATGGCTCAGGGCGTAGTTGCCGACCTCGGCCACGACGAGGTGGATCCTCCCGGGGAAGGCCGGAAGCCGGTCCAGGTCGGGGACCCCCGCGAGGGAGCCGGTCGAGCCGATGCTCGCCGCGAAGTAGGCGAGGTCGCTGATCGGCCAGGAGGGATCGAAGAAGCGCTCCTCCCCGCTCATGAGGTAGGCCCAGAGCTCGGAGAAGGCGGGCCCGGAAGGCGGCTCCGCGGCCTCGGCGAGGGCCGCCCGGGGGGCGAGGAGGGCGGCGAGGAGGGCGATGACCGGGAGGGGCGGCCGCCTGAGGCGTCTGTTGTGGTACGGCATCGTACTCTTTATCGGAAGACCGCGGGGCTTAGTCAAGGCGGGGGAGGCGCGGAAGCCCGGCCCATGCTACAACAGGGGGAGATGTTCGATAAGATCTACCTCGAGATCACCAACGTCTGCAACCTCGCGTGCCCCTTCTGCCCGCCGCGCCGCAGGCCAGCGGGCTTCCTGTCCGCGGAGGACTTCGGGCTCTACCTCCGCGCCCTGGAAGGCTTCGGGAGGCAGCTGTACTTCCACGTGAAGGGCGAGCCCCTCCTCCACCCCGAGCTCGGCGGCTTCGTGGCCGCGGCCGGGGCCCGGGGCTTCGCCGTGAACCTGACGAGCAACGGGACCCTCCTGGCCGAGCGGGCGGGGATCCTCCTCGGGGCCAAGAACCTCCGCAAGCTGAGCGTCTCCCTCCACAGCGCCCCGGGCTCGCCCGGGCTCGAGGCCTACTGGCGGGGCCTCTCCTCCTTCCTCGACCAGCACCGCGAGCGCCCAGCCTTCCCCCTGAGCCTCCGGCTCTGGAGCCGCAGCTCGGGGCTCCTCCCGCCGGAGACGGAGGGGCTCTGGGAGCTCCTGCGCGGACGCTATCCCTCCTTGGGCGCCTGGGACTCCGCCGCCGAGCTGCCGGCCTCGATCGAGCTCGACCGCCGGGTCTTCCTCAACTCCGCCGAGCGCTTCGTCTGGCCCGACCCCGCCCTGCCCCAGGAAGGGGCCGAGGGCTTCTGCCGGGGCCTGGGCAACCAGATCGCCGTCCTCGTCGACGGCACCGTCCTGCCCTGCTGCCTCGACGGGGAGGGCCTCCTCGCCCTGGGGAACCTGCGCGAGCGGCCCTTGGCGGAGATACTCGCCTCGCCCCGGGCCCGGGCCATCCGCGAGGGCTTCGCGCGGCGGCTCCTCGTCGAGCCCCTCTGCCGGACCTGCGGCTACCGCAGGAGCGTCTCCTCCTGGGCGGGCCCCGGCTCGGGCCCCTCGGCGGGGAGGGGCTCGAGGAGGTAGCGCGCGAGGAGGGCCTCCACCGCCGCGATGGCCGCCTCGTTGCGGCGCGCGAGCTCGGTCACCGCCGCGGAGGCCGCCCCGATCTCGCCCATGCCGGACCCGATGGAGCCGGCCGCCTCCTTGAGGAGGGCGGTCGCCTCCTCGAGCTCGCCCATCTCCGCGCCGATGGCCTGGGAGCCCTCGCGCAGCTTCGCCGAGCCGGAGCGGACCTGGGCCGTGACCTCGTTGATCGAGGCGAGGGACTCGAGGATGAGGCGCGAGCCTTCCCGCTGCTCCTCGAGCGCCCCGTTGATGCCGCGCTCGAGCTCGCTCACCCCCCGGATCCGCTCGCGCACCGCCCCGAAGGAGTCGCGGGCCACGGCGGCGCTCCCGACGGCCTCGTCGATCGAGCGGCGGATGCCCCCGATGTCGCGCGTGATCTCCTTGGACTGGGCCGCCGCGCTCTCCGCCAGGCCGCGGATCTCGTCGGCCACGACGGAGAAGCCGCGGCCCGATTCTCCCGCGTGGGCGGCCTCGATCGCGGCGTTCATGGCCAGGAGGTTCGTCTTGGCCGCTATGTTCGAGACGACGGCGTTGGCCTCGCGGAGCCGGTCGGACTTGGAGGCGACCTCGCCGATCAGGCCGGTCACCGTCTCGAGCTTGGAGCCGCCGTCCTCCGCGGAGGCGAGGAGGGCGGCGAAGCTCTCGCCGAGCCGCTCGACGCTCGCGGTCACCGACCTGATGCTGCCGATCATCTCCTCGATCGAGGAGGAGGAGGCCGAGACGCCCCGCGACTGGACCTCGATCTCGGCGTCCAGCGACTCGATGGTCAGGGCCATCTGCCGCACCGTCGCCGCGGTCTCCTCGACCCCCGCGCTCTGCTCGAAGGCCTGCCGGTTGACCGACTCGACGCCCTCCGTGATCCGGGCGAGGGCCCGGTCCGCGCTCTCCATGCTCTCCGCGAGGCGCTTGCCCACGGCCTCGAGCTCGGCGACCGAGGCCCCGATGGCCCGCAGGCTCCCGTCGAGGTCCGAGGCCATGGACGAGAGGGCGCGGAGGAAGTCGCCCAGCTCGTCGCCGCGCGCGGCCGAGCGGCCGTCGAGCCTGACGCCGAGGCGGCCCGAGGCGATGGCGCGGGCCGCCTCGGCGGCCATGGCCAGGGGGGCGGCGAAGGACCGGGCCAGGGCCAGGCCGAGGGCGACCGAGACGGCGGCGCCCGCGAGGATGAAGCTCGCGATGACGAGGGAGGAGCGGGCGGCGGACGCGCGGCTCGCCTCGACGATCTGGGCGGCCCCCCCGGCGAGGAGGGCGGTGAGCTCGGCCGTCGTGTTCTCGAGGGCGGCGCCCGAGCTCCCCATGAGGATGGCCATGTTGCCCGCCGCCTCCCGGCCCCGCCCCGCCCTCGCCTCCTCGACCAGGCTGCCCAGGCTCGTCTCGAAATCCTTCCAGATGAAGCGGAGGGACTCCACGCTGCCCTTGGCCTCCTCGTCCTCGACCAGCTCGAGGAGGGCGGGGATCGCCTCGACGATGCGGCGGCCCAGGCCCTCGAGCTTCGCCACGACCGCCTCGACCGCCTCGGGCCCCGAGGCCAGGACGAGGTCGCGCGCGAGTATCTGGACCTCGCGCACGTCGCCGTAGAGGCCGAGGTAGGCCTCGAGGGGGGCGATGCTCCGCTCGGCCATGCGGGCGGACTGGCTCGAGAGCCTCGCGACGTAGACGATGCCCAGGAGGCCCATGGCCGCCCCGAGGGCGGCCACGGCGAGGAAGGCCGTGACGAGCTTCGCGCGTATCCTGAGGCCGCGGTTCCCCTTCATCCGAACCTCCTCGGCGCCGAGCGCCCGGCCGGGATGGGCCCGAGGCCATGATAGGGCCGGCGCCGCGAGCGGTCAAGTTTGCTTAACCGGCGGGGCGGCGCGGGGCGGCGCCGGGCGGGGCGAAAAAAAGCCGCCCGCCCCGGAGGTTTAGGGGGCGGGCGGCGGGATGGATCCCGGGTGCGAACGCCCGTATCGCCCCGCGGGAACCGCTTCTACCAAGGACTCGGCGGCCGCCTTAGCCGGCCCGGCCGCCTTTCCCGCCCGGCGCCAGCCATGCCGGAAGGGCGAGCTTGAAGCCCCCCGCTCCGCGCAGCCACATGACGAGGCTCTGCAGCACGATGAAGACGCAGAGCAAAAGGCCGCTCACGATCGCCTGGAAGTTCGAGTTGACGCCGGCCGCCCGTATCAGCTCGTTGATCGTGAGGAGGGTCAAGGCGCCGACCGGCGAGCCGATCAGGTTCCCCACGCCGCCGGAGAGCATCGTGCCGCCGATGATGGATCCGGCGATCGCCTTCATCTCGAAGCCCGACGCGTTCCCGACGTTGCCGGCCCCGGTCGTCATGATGAACACGAAGCCCGCGACGCCGGAAAGCAGCCCGCACAGCGCGTATGACGAGAACTTGGTCCTCCGCACGTTGATGCCGAGCATCAGCGAGCTCTGGCTGTTGCCGCCGACGGC
The DNA here is from genome assembly GCA_022711355.1 of Spirochaetota bacterium. Taxonomy (GTDB): domain Bacteria; phylum Spirochaetota; class Spirochaetia; order Treponematales; family Rectinemataceae; genus JAKLFE01. The sequence continues at coordinate 6,266 of JAKLFE010000015.1, forward strand.
GTAGAGATTGCGCCCGAAACGGGACCAATGCATGAGGACGGCGAGCGCGGCTATGAGCAGCGCCGCGACGAAGGTCCCGGGCTTCACCTCGAGGGGGATGAAATTCCCGAGCCGGTTCGTGGTGCCGAGCCAGGGAACCACCATGCTGTAATCCCGCAGGCGGACGAACTCCGCCATGGTCACGTTGAGCGGGTCCTTGTGGATGGTCGTCAAGAGGCCATTGGCCAGGAACATCCCCGCGAGCGTTATTATGAAGGGCTGGATTTCCAGGTAGGCGATGAGGAAGCCCTGCAGGAGGCCGAAGGCCAAGCCGATGCCCAGCGCCAGGAGCATCGAGCCCCCGACGCTCCCCCTCCCCGACTCCAGGAATACCGCGCAGCACATGGTCACGAGGCCGGTCACCGCGCCGACGGAGATATCGATGCCGCCCCCGATCATGACGATGGAGAGGCCGAGGGTCAGGATGATGAGGGGGGCGTTCAGGTTGAACAGGTCGAAGAAGGTCTGGTACTGCAGGAAGCTGCGCGGGTACCGGAGGACGGCGAAGCCGTACATCAGCGCGAAGATGACCGCGGCGATGGCGAACAGGAGGTTCGAGTTGGATATCGTCTCTTTCCGCTTGATCGTGTTCATCGCTGCCCCGCCTGGGCCGAGCCGCCGAGCCTGTCCCGCATCCATCTCGAGCCTCTCGCGGCGAATTGCCTGACCACCGGCGACGCGATCACCATGAGGATTATTATGAACGCCGCCTTGAAGGCCTTGATCGTCTCGGTGTCCACCTCGAGCCGGAGCAGGGTCCGGTTCAGCACTTCTATGGTATACGCGCCGATGATGGAGCCGGCGATGCTGAACGTGCCCCCGCCGAGCGGGTTCCCGCCGATCGCCACCGCGAGGATCGCGTCCATCTCGACGTACTTGAGCAGGTTGACCGAGTCGTGCCGGCCGGCCTTGGTGACGGCGATGAAGCCCGCGACGGCGGAGCAGACGCCGAGGATCATGTAGGTCAGGAACTTGATCCGCACCGGATTGATGCCGTTGAGGCGCGCGGCCTTCTGGTTGATCCCCACGCACTGGGAGTAGAGCTTGAGGTTCGTGGTCCGGAGGAGGACCGCGAAGAGCGCGATGAAGACGGCGGTCAGGATAATAGGTGTTTGTATGGGCACCCCCGGTATCACGCTGCCGACCTGGCTCGTGAGGTCGTTCGCGAGGATGGGAGACAGCCTCCCGTCGATCAGGAACGCCACCGATCTCCCCGCGGTGAAAAGTATGAGGGTCGCGACCATGGGCTGGACCTTGAATACAGCGACCAGGGCGCCGTTGAAGGCTCCGATGGCGATACCGACCGCGCAGCTCGCCAGGAAGGCCGCCAGTATGGCCGCCCAGGTGATCCCGCCGGAGCTCAAGAGCAGCCGGACGAAGACGCTGGAAGTGATGGCGCCAGCCACGCCGACCGATATGTCCTGGCCGCCCGACGACGAGGTGACCAGGGTCATGCCGATCGAAAGGATCACCAATTCCGAGGCGCCGAAGAGGATGTTCGGTATGTTCCCGTACAGCGCCCCGTTGATGATCGAGATGCTGAAGTAATCGGCGCCCTTGATCAGGTTGATGAGGATCAGGATCGCCAGGACCGACAAGGGGAGGAAGACCTGGAACCCGCGGCTCCGCATTCGGGCCATGGCTACTCCCCCCCGCCGGCGATCACGTGCAGGACATCCCGTTCCGTCAAGCTCTCCCCGGAGAGCTCTCCCACGATCGCCCGGTCCTTCATGACGATCAGGCGGGAGCAGGTGCGGAGCATCTCCTCGATTTCGGAGGAGATGAAGGTCACGCTGACCCCCTCCTCGGCGAGCTTGAGCACGAGCTTCTGGATCTCCACCTTGGTCCCGACGTCGATCCCCCGCGTGGGCTCGTCGAGGATCAGGTACTCGGGGTGGGTGAGCAGCCAGCGGGCGAGGATGACCTTCTGCTGGTTGCCGCCGGAGAGCGACTTGATGGGGGTGCTGGTGGACGCGGTCTTGATGTTCAGGCGCTCTATGTACTCGTCGGCGAAGGACTCCGCCTCTTTCCGGGAAAAGGGCTTGAAGAAGCCCTTCATGACCTGCAGGGCCAGGATGATGTTATCCCGGACGGAGAGCTCGGCGATGATGCCGTCGCCCTTGCGGTCCTCGGGAAGGTAGCCGATGCCCAGCTTCATCGCCTGTATCGGCTCGCCGATCCTGGCTTTCCTCCCATGCACCTTGATCTCGCCGCCGGTCACCTTGTCCGCGGCGTAGATCGCCCGGACGCTCTCGCTGCGCCCCGAGCCGAGCAGGCCGGTGAAGCCGTTCACCTCGCCTTTCCGGATCGCGAAGTCGAAGGGCCGGACCCCCGCGGCGCTCGAGAGCCCCTGCGCCTCGAATACGGGCGCGCCGCCCTCGAGAGCGGGGACCTCGCGCTTCTTGATCTGCGAGACATCGTCCAGCGCCTTGCCCATCATCTTCGAGACGAGCTCGAGCTGGGGCAGCGAGGAGGCGTCGTAGTCGCCGATGAACTCCCCGTTGCGGAGCACTGTGATCCGGTCCGAGATCTCGTAGACCTGGTCGAGGAAGTGGGTCACGAAGACGATGCCCACGCCACGCGATTTCAGCTCGCGCATGAGGGAGAAGAGCTTCCGCACCTCGTCCTCGTCCAGGCTGGAGGTGGGCTCGTCGAGGATGAGGATCCTGCAGTCCATATCGATCGCGCGGGCGATCGCGATCATCTGCTGGACGGCGAGCGAGCAGCTGGAGAGCTGCTGGGTCGGCCGCGCCGGGATGCCGAGCGAGTCCAGGAGCCGCGCCGTCTTCTCCCTCATCCCCTTCCAATCGACGAAGGCGTAGCGGCCTCGGCCGATGAACATGTTCTCCGCGACCGTCAGGTTGTGGCAGAGGCTTATCTCCTGATAGACGGTGCCGACCCCGAAAGCCTGGGCGTCCTGGGGAGACCGGAAATGCATGGCCTTCCCCTCCACCGTTATCTGGCCCGAGTCTTTTTCGTAGACCCCGGTCATGACCTTTATGAGCGTGGACTTCCCCGCCCCGTTCTCGCCCATGAGGGCGTGGACCTCGCCTGAGCGGAGCGTGAAGCTCACGTCATGGAGGGCCCTGACCCCGGGGAACGACTTGCAGATGCCCCGCATTTCCAGCACATTCGGCGTTTGCAATTGCTTCTCTCCCGACGCAGTATACACAATAATCGCGGTGCGGCGCACCGGATTCCTCCGAACGCCGCACCGCTGGTGTGACTTACGAGATCCCGGGACGGGGGAACGTCACTTCGTGATCACGCCCTTGCCGGGGTCGGCGTTGATGCCCTTCTCGGCGATGAGCTTGTCGGTGATCGTGGCGGTATCGGCGATGATCTCCTTCTGGAAGACCTTCCCCGTGGGAGCCTTCTTGCCGGCCTTGATCCAGGTCGCGATCTCGGCGGCCTGGCGGGGGCTGCACTGGACGTCGCAATCCCAGTAGCCGGCCTGCACGTTGCGCAGCGCGAAGCGGTTGAAGTCGAAGCCGATTATCTTGACCTTGCCGCCCTTGCCGTGGCTGATGCCGGCCGCGTCGAGGGCCTGGACGGCGCCCTGGGCCATGCCGTCGTTCTCCGCGTAGATGACGTTGAAATCCTTGCCGGCGGTGATCGCGGCCTCGACCACCTTGCGGGCCTCCTCGAGGCTCCAGCTGTCGCCGCCGGTCCCGTCGGCCACGATCTTGAGCTTGCCGGCGTCGCGGGCCTTGAGCAGGGCGCCCGAGCGGCCGAGCTCGGCCGCGGAGCCCAGCTGGCCGCGGATGAGGATCACGTTGTAGCTGGCGAGCTTCTGCTTCAGCAGCCAATTCACGGCGTTCTCGCCCTCGGCGGCCATGTCCGAGACGAGAGCCGCCCGGTAGTTCGCGGCGTCGGTGTCGATGAGGCGGTCGAAGAGGAAGACCGTCACGCCGGCCTTCTTCGCGGACTGCAGCACGTTGTCCCAGCCGGAGGCGTTCGCGGCCGAGATCAGGAGGTAGTCCACGCCGTCGCGGATGTAGCCCTGGGCCGCGGCGATCTGCTCGCTGTTGTCGCCGGTGTTGGTCTGCTTCGCGTCGTAGCCGTTCGCCTTCGAGAAGACATTGTTCATGTCCTCGACGTTGGCCTGCCGGTAGCCGGACTCCTCGGGGGGCAGGTTGACGATGCCCACCTTGATCGCGGGAGCGGCGAACGCCGCGCCGACCGCCGCCAGCAGCACGAGAACCGTCAATACCGTCTTCGCTCGAAATGCCATTCCGTACCTCCATCGATTCGAAACGACTGCACTTTTTGCCGCGGCAACGCCGCGCATCGGCCGATCCGCCGTCCGGGCCCGGGCCGGGCCTCGCCCGGCTCTCCGCCTTAGCCCTCGCTCCTGTCTATTTCAAACCCGTTTCGCCAAACGCGCTTTAGACAAATCGGTTTTTTAGGGCACTATTCGAGGATGGCCGAGGGGACGAATGAAGGAAACGAAGACGCAAGGAATAAACCACAGAGGCACAGAGGCACAGAGTTAAGAGAAGAGAGGAGAGTGAATTCCAACCCTTTCCCTATTTCTCTGTGCCTCTGTGCCTCTGTGCCTCTGTGGACTATTCGCCGTAGCGGGCCGTGTCTCGGCCTTAGTACTCCCTGCCGATCATGTCCCTGCGGGCGGTCGCGGCCGTGAAGACGCCCTCGGAGGTGATCATCCGGATGGGCAGGTCCTTGCCCGCCATGTAGTCCTGCACGGCCTTCATCAGCTGGGGACCGAGGATGGGGTTGCATTCCACGGAGCAGTTCATCTCGCCGGCCGCCATGGCCTTGAAGGCGTCCTTGATCCCGTCGACCCCGACGATGACGATATCCCTGCCGGGCTTGAGGCCCCGCTCCTTTATCGCCTGGATCGCGCCGATCGCCATATCGTCGTTGTGCGAGAAGACGGCGTCGATCCTCCGGCCCTCGGCGGCGAGGATGCCCTTCATCACCGAGTATCCCTGGGCGCGGAAGAAGTCGCCCGACTCAGAGGCGATGATGCGGTAGCTCGGGCGGTCCCTGATCACTTCCTCGAAGCCCAGCTTCCGGTCGATCGTGGGGGCCGAGCCGGGATTCCCCTGGAGCTCCACGATGTTCACCTCGTCCCGGTCCTTCAGGGTCTCGACGAGCCAGCGGGCGGCGCGGCGCCCCTCCTCGACGAAGTCCGAGCCCATGAAGGAGAGCCAGAGGGAGTCGTCCTTGAGGCCGATCCTCCGGTCCGTGAGGATGACCGGGATGCCCGCCTCCTTGGCCTCGCGCAGCACCTCGTCCCAGCCGGAATCCACCACGGGGGAGAAGGCGATGACGTCGACCTTGCGCGCGATGAAGGAGCGGATCGCCGCGATCTGGTTACCCTGGAGCTGCTTGCCGTCCTCGAACAGGAGCTCGATGCCTGCCTTGGCCGCGGCGCTCTTGATCGACTTGGTGTTGGCGACGCGCCACTCGCTCTCGGCGCCCACCTGGGCGAAGCCGAGGACGATGGGCCCGCGCCGGGGCGAAGCGCCGGGGCCGGCCCGGGCCTCGCTCGAGGCTCCCCCGGCCAGGGACTCGCCGGTGACCAGGCGGGGCCTGAGGTAGATCTTCTTGGGGATGCCCTCCTTCTTCAGGAGGAGGTCCATGGCGTAGCCCACGGCTTCCTTGCCCCCCGTGGGGCAGGTGAAGGTGGCGGAGAGGATGCCCTTGCGGACGAGCTCGATGCCGCCCATCGGGCCGGGCAGGCCGTCGATGCCGATGAAGGCGGTCCCCGCCCGGCCCGCGGCGCGGAAGGCGCGCCAGGCCCCGTAGGCCATCGCGTCGTTCTGGGCGAAGACCGCGTCGACCGGCGGCAGGGAGGGGCCCCGGGCCGCGAGCTCGTCCTCGGCCCGGTCGCGGAGCCAGTCCGCGACGATGGGCTCGAAGAGCCGCACGTCGGCCCGCTTGCCGATCTCCTCGCGGAAGCCCGAGCTCCGCTCGAGGGAGGGCGGAGAGCCGGAGCGCCCCTCGATCTCGAGGACGTTCCCGCCCCGCCGGCCGAGGAGCCCGGAGGCGACGCGCCCCGCCTCGCGGCCGAGGCGCTCGTTGTCCGGCCCGATGAAGAGCGTGTAGTCGTAGCCCTCGACGGCCCGGTCGAGGACGATGACCGGTATCCTCGCGTAGGCCTCCCGCACGATCGGGGTCAGGGCCCCGGCCTCGGTGGGGGACACGATGAGGAGGTCGATGCCGAAGCCCATGAGCCGCCTGACGTCCTCGATCTGCCGGGCGCTCGAGTCGGCGGCGTCGGCGTAGATCATCCGCAGCCGCCGCTGCCGGCCGGCCTCCTCGCGGATCTCCTCGGTCATGGCGACGCGCCAGGGCTCGGTGAGGTTGGCCTGGGAGACGCCGACGAGGAAGCGCCCGTCCGCGTCCGAGCGCGCGGCGCGGCCGCAGGAGGGGAGGAGCGCCGCGAGGGCGGCCAGGGCAAGGGCGCCTAACGCGCTCCTGAGCGCCGCGGCGGGCGGGGAGGCGCGGCTCACGAGGCGGGCCCCTTGCGATGGTCGGTCGGGGTGGTGCCCGTCACCTTCTTGAAGGCGCGGCTGAAGTAGTGCTGGCTCCGGTAGCCGACCCGCTCCGCCACCTCGAAGGCCTTGGCCGCGGGGTCGCTCATGAGGACGGCGGCCTTCCGCACCCGGATCCGGTTCAGGTACTCGACGAAGGAGAAGCCCGTCTCGCGCTTCATGAGCCGCGAGAGGTAGCCGGGGCTGATCTGGAGCTCGGCGGCGGCGTCCTCGAGGCAGAGCTCGGGGTTCCAGTAGTGCTTGTCGACGTAGTTGCGCGCGAGGACCACGAAGGCCTCGCAGTTGTCGCCGTCGGCGAGCTCGGCGCGGAGCTCGTCGTAGGCGTCGCAGATCCCCGCGGCCGGGTCGGGGACCGCCCGCGTCGCCACCGAGGGCGACTGGAAGACCTGCTCCCCCGCGCGCCGCTCGACCTCGCCCGCCGCGTCGGCGAGCCGGGCCTCGGGGAGGGCCGGGGCCAGGGCGAGGAGGGTCTCGGTCTCGTCCTCGAAGACGTAGGTCCCCGCCGGCAGGGCCTCCTCGAGGAGGGTGCGCAGGGCCACGAGGGCGAGGCGGCGGCTCCGCTCCCCGCCGGCCGAGCCTGAGGGCGAGCGCTCGGGGAAGCGGGCCGCGACGAGGGTCGAGGGCGAGGAGAGCTCGATCCGGAGGAAGGACAGGCCCTCGAGGACCTCGGTCCGCGAGAGCGAGCCGGAGACCCAGTCCTTGAGGAAGCGCTCGCGGAGCACGGGCAGGTTGCGCTCCAGCTGCTCCCTGGCCCAGGCCGCGTACTTGCCGTCCTCCTTCCGCGACTCGAGCTCGGCCGCGGCCCGCTCGATCACCGCGACGAAGCTCTCGGCGTCGACGGGCTTGAGCACGTAGTCGAAGACCCGGAGCTTGACCGCGGCCTGGGCGTACTCGAACTCGTCGTGGCCGGAGACGATGATGAAGATCCGCCCGGGCAGGGCCGCGTTGATCTCCTCGATGAGCTCGAGGCCGTTCTTGAAGGGCATCCGCACGTCGACGAGGAGGATGTCGGGCTCGTGCTCGAGGGCCAGCTCGTAGGCCAGCTCCCCGTCCTCGGCCTCGGCGACCACCTCGAGGTCCCGGCACCTCCCGACGAGGGAGCGCAGGCCCCGCCTGATCTTGGGCTCGTCGTCGGCTATCAGCACCTTCCACATGTCCTAGTCCTCCGAACCGATGACCGGATGGCGGATCGTGACCTCGGTGCCCTCGCCCAGGCCGCTCCGGAAGGAGAGGCCGTAGGGCTTGCCGAAGGTCAGCCTGATCCGCTCGTGCACGTTGCGGATCCCGTAGCCCCCGAGGTAGCCCTCGCCCCCCCCTTCCAGGGAGGCGTTGAGCCGGGCGACGAGGGCCGCGTCCATGCCGACCCCGTCGTCGCGCACGGCAAGGAGGAGCTCGGGGCCGGACTCCCCCCGCTCGAGCCTCCCGGTCACCGAGAGGCTGCCCGAGCCCCGCCGCTCCTTGATCCCGTGGTAGATGGCGTTCTCGACGAGGGGCTGGAGGACGAGGCGCAGGACGCGCAGGCCCCGCAGCCCCTCCTCGACGGAGACCGAGTAGTCGAACTTGTCCTCGTAGCGCATCTTCTGGATGCAGAGGTAGCTCCGCACGTGCTCGAGCTCGTCGGTGAGGGAGATGATCTCGCGGCCCTTGGACAGGCCGATGCGGAACAGGCTCGTCAGGGCGCCGACCATGGTGACCACGTCCTCGACGCGGTGCTCCTGGGCCATCCACTGGATCGTGTCGAGGGTGTTGTAGAGGAAGTGGGGCTTGATCTGCTCCTGCAGGATTCGGAGCTCGGCCTCGCGCTTGGACTGCTGCTCGGAGTAGACCTGGTCGATGAGGCTCTGGATCCGCTCGATCATCTCGTTGAAGCCCAGGCCCAGCTCGGCGATCTCGTCCCCGCCCTTCCCTGCGAAGCGGACGGCGAGGTCGCCCTGCTCGACGCGCTTCATGAGGCTGCGCAGGCGGAGAACGGGCTTGGCGACCGAGGAGGTGAAGAAGATGGCGGCCACGATCGCGAGGGCCATGGTCAGGCCGCCAATGAGGAAGGTCCAGTACTTGACGAGGCTCACCTCCTTGAGCGTCTCGTCGAGCGAGAAGACCCCGACCGTCCTCCAGCCGGTATAGGCCGACTCCTGGGCGAGGACCTGGTAGTCCGCGCCGGCGACCCGGACCGCGGCCGCGCCGTCCTCGAGGGCCTCGAGGGGGACGCGATAGACGACCTCGTTCACGGGGGCGTAGACCATCTCCCCCGAGCCGTCGGCTATGAACAGGAAGCCGGCCTTGCCGAGGGCCGCGTCCTTGAACAGCTCCTCGATGGAGGAGAGCTTCATGTCGACGAGGACGGCGCCGCGCACGGCCCCGTCCCGGGCCCCGGTGACCGCCTTCACGACGGAGACGACCTCGTCGGCCCCGTAGCGCCGCGTGCTCCGGATGTTCCGGCCGATGGGCCTGGCCATGAGGCGGACCTGGCCCGGGGCCCCGCGGGCCTCGGCGTACCAGCGCTCGTCGGCGAGGCTGTCGCGGGTGGTGCGCGAGAAGCCCTCGCTCTCCCAGGCCCCGCGCTCGGTGACGACCAGGAGGCCGGCGATCTCCGGGTGGGTGGCGACGACGGCGGAGACCGCCTCCCGGATGGCCGCCCGCCCGGCCTCGGAGGCCTCCCCGCCCTCGAGGAAGGCGGCCACCGCGCCGGTCCTCGCGACCAGGTCGATGAGCTTCTCCATCTCCTGGACGCGGAGCTCGATGTTCATCGTGACCTGGCTGATCATGCGGCCGGTGTGGGCCATGGTCTCGCGCTCGATGGAGGTCGCGTAGAGGGAGGGGCCGATGACGCCGAGGGTGACGAGGGGGAGGGCGAGGATGAGGAGGAAGTAGACCATCAGCTTGAGCCGGAGGCTGAGGGACCTGGCCCTCAGCGTCGAAGGCCCGGCCGGGGCGGGGAAGGGGCCGGGCCCCAGGGCTGCCTGAGCTTCCATCGTCGACGTCTCGTGTACGTACACGATTCTACCCCAGGAATGGCGAGCCGTGGGGAAAAATCGCCGCCGCCGCGGACCAGGCCTCGCCCGCGGCGCAGGCAGCCCTAGGCCATGAGCCGCCGGATCAGGGCCGCGCAGTCGGCCTCGTCCATGATGCGGGGCACGGGGTAGAGGGGGTTGGCCTCGCGGAGGGCGCGCCGCGCGAGGAGGGGGATATCCTCCTCCTTGATCTGGGCGAACTTCGAGGGGATGGACATGCGCGCGTTCATGGCGCGGATCTCGGCTATGAAGGCCTCCGCCTTGGCCGCCTCGTCCAGGCCCGCGCAGGGCAGGCCGGCGAGCTCGGCCAGGGCGGCCAGCCGCGCCTGGGCCGCGCCCCCGAAGTAGTCGAGGACGTAGGGCAGGATGACGGCGTTCGCCAGGCCGTGGGGCAGGCCGTAGAGGCCCCCGAGGTTGTGGGCTATGGCGTGGACGTAGCCGACGTAGGCCCGGGTGAAGGCCACGCCGCCGCAATAGGAGGCCAGGAGCATGTTGGAGCGGGCCTCGAGGTTCGAGCCGTCGCGGTAGGCGGCCTCGAGGTTGGCGAAGACGAGCCTGACGGCCTTCTCGGCCATGGCGGCGGTGTTCCTCGTGTTGCTCCGGCCGACGTAGGCCTCCACCGCGTGGGTCAAGGCGTCCATGCCCGTGGCCGCGGTGATCGGGGCGGGGAGCTTGACCGTGAGCTCGGGGTCGAGGACGGCGTAGGGGGGGATGAGCTTGGGGTCGTTGATCGCGTACTTCTCGTGGGTCTCGGGATCGGTGACCACGGCGGCCAAGGTGGTCTCCGAGCCCGTGCCCGCGGTCGTCGGGACGGCGAAAAGGAGGGGCGGCCGCCGGGCCACCTTGAGCAGGCCCCGCATCTTCCGAACGCTCCTGCCCGGGTTCGCGACCCGGGCCCCGGCCGCCTTGGCGCAGTCCATGGACGAGCCGCCGCCGAAGGCCACGATGGCCTGGCAGCCCCGTTCCTCGTAGAGGGCCCGGGCCTCCTCGATGTTCGGGATGGTCGGGTTGGCCTGGACCCCGTCGTAGAGCTCGTAGGCGACGCCCGCCGCCTCGAGCTCCCCGAACAGGCCGTCCAGGAGGCGGAAGGCCATGAGGCCCTTGTCGGTCACGACGAGGACCTTGCGTATGCCCTTGGCGGCGATGAAGGCAGGGAGCCGACGGACGCTGCCGGGCCCCTCGAGGAGCTCCGGCTGGGAGAAGTCGAGGAAGCAGCTGGCCGCCCGCATGACGGCCTGGTAGGTCCTGTACCACAGATGCCGGAGCTTCGCCATCGGCTTCCTCCCTTCGTCGCTCAACGCGCGCCGCTCGAGGCGCGGGGCGCGGATCGCTCGCCATCATAGCACGGCTCCGGCCGCCGCGGTTTTTTTTTCAAAGCGGCCTCGGCTTGACCTCGGAGCCCCGAGGCCCTACATTCATCCGATGAAGGTACGAGTCTTCGCCCCGGCCTTCGGGGACGACGCCTGCCTGGACCGGGAAGGCATGCTCGAGCTCCCCGAGGGCGCCCGCCTGGGCGAGGTCCTCGCGGCCCTCAAGGTACCCTTCCCCCTCTCGCGCCTGCCCCTGTGCATGGTCAACTACCGGCGGGCCAAGCCCTCGACCCCCCTGGCCGAGGGCGATATCGTGAGCTTTTTCTCGATCGTCTCGGGGGGATGAAAAAGCCCCCGAACCGCTATACTTGAGCCATGCGCCTCTTCTTCCCCCTCCATCCCTATGTCTGGGCCCTCGCGGCCTCGGCCCTCCTCTCCGTCTTCCTCGCCGCGCGGGCCTGGCTCGGGACCAGGAGGGAGATCGCGCGGAGGCTGGCCCTCTTCGAGCTCGGGGTCTTCGCCTGGTGCCTGTTCAAGATCGTGCTGTGGTACGTGGACCTGCCCGAGGACCGCTCCCTGGCCTTCCGCCTCCAGTTCCTCGGCGTGGGCCTCGTGCCGGGGGCGGGCTACGCCTTCGCCCGGGCCCTCGAGCGCCGCCCCCTGCGGGGCCTCGCCGCCCTCGCCGCCTACCTCCCCGGGATAGCCGGCTTCCTCCTCATCTCGACCAACGAGCTCCATAGCCTCATGTGGGCGGAGCGGGGCCTGAGCTTCGAGCCCTACGGCCCTTCCCCCGCCGCGGCCTACTGGATCTACCTGGTCCTCATCTACGCGGAGTCGGCGGCGAGCATCGTCATCCTTCGCCGCTTGGCGGCCCGGAGCGCGGGCCTCTTCAAGCGCTGGATGCGGCTCGTAGCCGTCCTCTTCAGCCTCCCCTTCGGGACCAACCTCGCCTACCACCTCTTCATGCCGGCCTTCGGCCCCTTCGACCCGACCCCCCTCGCCTTCTCCCTCTCGGGCCTCGCCTTCTCCCTGGCCCTCTCCCAGTTCAACCTCCTCGACGAGATACCCTACGCCAAGGAGGCCGTCCTCGAGGCCCTCGACTCCCCCCTCGTCGTCACGGACGCCGAGGGCTTCGTCGTCGGGGGGAACGCCCAGGCGCAAGCCCTCGTGGCCGAGGTGGAGATCGAGCGGCCGCGCTTCGCGGAGCTTTTCCCCGGGCTCGCAGGGCTCGGGAAGGACGGGAGCCCCCTCCCCTGGTCGCGCGGGGAGGTCGACTACCTCGTCTCCTGCCACCCGGTCACTCGGGGCCAGCGGAGCTGGCGCGGCTTGATCTACCTCTTCCGCGACGTGAGCGCCATGGCCCGCGCAGGCCGCGAGCGCGAGGAGGCCCTGGCCCGGGCCGACGCGGCCAACGCGGCCAAGAGCTCCCTCCTCGCCCTCGTCAGCCACGATATCCGCAACCCCCTGAACGGGATCATCGGCCTCGCCGACCTGAACCTCCGCTCCGAGCTGCCCCAGGGCCTGCGCGAGGACCTCGAGGTCATCCGCTCCTCGGGCAACCTCATCCTCGGCCTGGTCAACGACCTCCTCGACCTCTCGAAGATCGAGGCGGGCAAGATGGAGCTCGAGAGCGCGGACTTCGACCTCCACGAAGCGCTTTCCACCATCCTCCGGAGCTTCCGCGGCGCCGCGCGGGAGAAGGGCATCCTCCTCGACGCGGTCCTGGCCGAGGGCACGCCCCGCTTCGTCCGCGGCGACAGCCTCCGCTTCGGCCAGGTCCTCATGAACCTCGTGAGCAACGCCATAAAGTTCACCGACTCGGGGGCCGTCCTCGTCGAGCTCGCCCCCCTCGAGGAGCCGCCCCCGGAAGGCGAGGGGCGGAGCCTCGGCATCCGCTGCGCCGTCCGCGACACGGGCATCGGCATGGCCGCCGACAAGCTGCCCCGGCTCTTCCGGGACTTCTCCCAGGCCGACGCGAGCGTGAGCCGGCGCTACGGCGGCACGGGCCTCGGCCTCTCGATCTGCAAGAAGCTCGTCGCCCTCTTCGGAGGCTGGATCTCCGTCGATTCCCGCGAGGGAGAGGGCAGCGCCTTCGTTTTCACCGCCCGCTTCGAGCCGGGAACGGCGGGCGCCGCGGCCGCGGCCCCGGAGAGCCTCGCCGAGCCCCTGGGCGCCTACGCCTACCCCCTCGACGTCCTCGTCGTCGACGACGAGCCGGTCAACGCGGCCGTCGCCCGGCGCTACGCCGAGCGCTCCTGCCGCTCCGTTTCCTGCGCCTCCTCGGGCTCCGAGGCCATCGCCCTCGCCGCGGCCCGGGACTTCGACCTCGTCCTCCTCGACCTGGGGCTGCCCGATATGGACGGCCTCGAGGCGGCGAGGCGGCTCCGCTCCGACGGGAGGGGCGCGGCGCGCCTCGCGGCCATGACCGGCCGGGCCGATCCCGACCTCAGGGCGGCCTGCGCGGCCGTCGGCATGATCGATTGCCTCGCCAAGCCCGTCGATCCGGCCGCCCTCGAGCGCCTCTTCGAGCGGGTGGCGGCCGAGACCGCCGGGCTCGGCCCCCGCGCCGCCTCCTCGCTCTCGCGCGGGGCGGCCACGGGCGCCGAGGCCGCGGGGGCGCTCGCGCCGGCGGCCGGGAAGGCGCCGGAGGGGGAGCAGCTCGTCGACGAGGCGGCCCTCCTCGAGCGGCTCGAGGGAGACCGGCCCTTCATGCGCGAGCTGCTGGCCATCTTCGTCGACGAGAGCCCCGGCCGGCGCGGGGCCTTCGAGGCCGCCGCGGCCGCGGGAGACGCCGCCGCCCTCATGCGGGCGGCCCACGGCCTCAAGGGCTGCGCCCTCTCCCTCTGCGCCGCTCCCCTGGCCGGCCTCGCGGGCCGGGTCGAGGCGGCGAGCGCGGCCGCCCGGCGCGTAGCCTCCTTCCCCCCGGAGCTCGCCGAGTCGGCCTCCTCCCTCCTCGGACTCCTCGAGCGGAGCGCCGCCGCCGCCCAGGCCATCCTCGACCGCGATTGAGCCCGGCGGCCCGGGCGTTGACCCGGGCGGGGGCGAGGCACTAGGCTGGGCCATGCAGCGATCGGCGGAGACCCGCTCGTCCATCCTCGACCAGATGCTCCGCATCCTCGCGGCCGCCGGGCTCGTGGCCTACCTGCCGAGCCTCTACGCCAGCGTCGCTGCCCGGCTCTGGGCCCTCGCCGCGGTCGACAGCCTCGCCCTCCTCGGCATGATCGCCGCCTCGCGCTCGCGCCGCCTGGGCTACGCGGCCAAGCTCCGCATCCTCATCGGGATCAGCCTCGCGGTCGCGGCGGCCGTGCTCTACGCGACCGGGCCCTTCGGCGCCGGCTACGTCTGGCTCCTCTGCGCGGTCTTCTCCGCCTCCCTCCTCGGCTCGACGCGGCTCGCCGCGGCCACGGCCGCCCTCGCGGTCGGGATCCTCGCCGCCTACGGCCTCCTCATCCTCCTCGGCCGCGCCCCCCACGGGCAGGACATCCTCAGCCTCGTCGCGACCTCGGCCAACCTCCTCCTGGTCGGCCTCCTCGTCGCCTCGACCTCGCGCCGCCTCGTGGAGGGACTCGAGCGGGCCCTCGAGGCCGAGCTGCGCCTGTCGGGCAGGCTCGGCGAGGAGCTCAAGGCCGCGCGCGCGGCCGACGAGGCCCTGCGCGCCGAGATCGGGGCCAAGGAGGCCCTCCTCAAGGAGCTCAACCATCGGGTGAGGAACAACATCCAGGTCATGTCCGTGATCCTCCGCCTCGAGGAGGGCAGGGAAGCGGGGGCGGTCGAGCGCATGGGGCTCCGGGTCCGGGCCCTCTCCCTCGCGAACGAGGCCTTCCTCTCGGCCCCCGGGGCCGAGGAGGTCGAGCTCCGCGCCTTCGTGGCGGGGGCGATCGAGTCGCTCCGCCCCTCCCGCAGGAAGGGCGAGCAGATCGTCCTCGAGCCCTTCTCCTACCCCATCCCCTCGGAGGCGGCCATCGGCCTCTCCATCGCCGTGGCCGAGATCATCGCCGCCCTCTCCGCGGGCGGCGGCGGAGTCTCGGTCGGCCTCGAGAAGGACGGAGGGGAAGCCCTCCTCGCCTTCGAGTGGGAGGGGCCCGGGGAGCTCGGCGCGCGGATCGCCGCCGACAGCGTGGTCCTGGGCCTATCGCCCTGGGGCCTCGCCGCCTCGGCCGAGGGTCCCGGGGGCCGGCCCCGCCTCGTCCTCGGCTTGCCGAGCTGAGGCCCGCCGCGCGGCCGCCGCGTCCCGCCGCGCCGTGATCACCGAGGAGGCCAGCACCGCCGCGATGATGACGCCGCCCCCCGCCAGGGTCCTGGCGCTCGGCCTCTCCCCCGTGGCGAGGAAGACCCACAGGGGATTGAGGACCGGCTCGAGGCCCGCCACGAGGACGCTCTGCACGGCGGTGATGCGCTTGATGCCGTAGGAGAAGAGTACCGTCGCCAGGCTGATCTGCAGGATGCCCAGGCCGAGCATGGCCCCCAGGGCGCGGGCCGTGAGGCGGGGCGCCGGGAGGAAGAGGGCGACGCCGAGGGCTATGGCCGCGGTGGCCAGGTGGGCGAGGAGGGCCGACTCGAGGGGGGAGCCCTCCTTCTGGGCCCGCATGAGCACGATGTAGAGGGCGAAGCTGAGGCCCGAGGCGGCGGCGGCGAGGTTGCCCGCCAGCTGACCCCCGCCGAGCTCGTCCATGAAGAAGAGGGCCATGCCGCCGAGGACGGCGGCGAGGGCGACCCACTGCTCGGCCCGGGGCCGCTCCTTGAGCAGGACCAGGCCGATGACCGTCGTGTAGACCGGCGAGCTGTACTGGAGGAGGATCGCGTTGGCCGAGCTCGTCGCCTTGTTCGCGTAGATGAACAGGAGCATGGTCGCGGCGCTCGCGAGGGCCGCCCCGACCTGGACGCGGGAGAAGGTGAGCTTGGGCTTCCCGATCCAGGCCGCGAGGAAGGCCGAGGCGATGAGGCTGCGGCCGCAGGCGATGGCGAAGGGATTCCAGTCGACGAGCTTGATGAAGATGCCGGCGAGGCTCCAGAGGACGGCGCAGCCGGCCATGGCCGCCAGGCCGGCGCCCTCCCCTCCTGTCTTGATGCGCATGGAGGCGATGCTAGCACGGGGGGGCGGGGAGCGTCTCGCGGCCGGGCCGGGGCCTAGGAGTCGACGCAGCTGTCCACGGCCTGGAGGAGCTCGCGGCGGTCCCAGGGCTTGCGGATGAAGGCGTCGAGGGCGACGAGCTCCCGCGCCTTGGCTATGGCCTCGGGATCGGCCTGGCCGGACACGATGATGCAGCGGACCCCCGGGTGGCGGCGCTTGACCTCGGCGAGGAACTCGTCGCCCTTCATGCCCGGCATGAGCCAGTCCGAGATCACGAGGATGACACTCACCCCCTCCCCCGCGAGCTCGTCGATGACGGCCTCGGCCTCGGCGGCGTCCAGGGCGGTCTCGAGGAGGAACTCGCGGCCGTAGCGCGAGATGAGCTCCTGCTTGAGGGCCATGAGGATGATGAACTCGTCGTCGACTATGAGGATAGCCCGCCGCTCGGCCATGCGACTCCCTTCGGCCCGGCCGGGAGGCTCACGGTGAAGCGAGTCCTGCCCGGCCTGCTCTCGAAGTCAATTGTAGCGCCGATCTCCTCCAGAATCCGGCGGCAGATGTCCAGGCCCAGGCCGCTGCCCTCGCCGGAGGCCTTGGTCGTGAAGAAGGGCTCGAAGATCCGCTCCCGGATGGACTCAGGCACGCCCGGCCCGTCGTCGATCACCGAGACCTCCACGGAGCCGAGCCCCGGGCCGCCCCCGGCGGGAGGGATCGCCCGGGCGACCAGCTCGAGGCGGCCGCGGTAGTCCATGGCCTGGATCGCGTTGTTGACGAGGTTCATCCAGACCTGGCTCAAGCGGTCGGGATGGCAGGGGACGGGGGGCAGCTCGCCGTAGTCGCGCAGGACCTCGACGCCCCGCTTGAGCTTGCTCTCGAGGATCACGAGGACGGTCTCGAGCTGCTCCCGGGGATCGGCGAGGGAGAGCCGCTCGTCCTCCTCCCTGCGGGCGTAGGTGCGGAGGGCCAGGATGACCCGGGCGGCCTTCTCGGCCGCCGTCCGGATGATGTAGTCGGCGCGGCAGATCGAGCCGATGTCGTGGGCCATCTCGACGATCTCGTCGAAGCGGGGCAGGCGGGCCAGCTCCGCGAGCTCCTCCCCCGAGCCCGCGTAGCCCGAGTCCACGAGCTGCTCGGCCAGGAGGGAGGCCTCGGCGAGGCCGGCCGCCTCGAGGCAGGCCCTGAGCCCGTTCCGCCGCCGGCGCTCCTCGGCCCGGTCGGCCCAGACGGGATCGCAGGCGAGGCCGGCCGAGATCCTGGCGAAGGCCGCGGCCTCGGGCTCGGAGAGGGCGCGGTGCCGGGCGAGGAGGCCGGGCAGGGAGGAGGCCGCCGACCTGCTCGTCGAGCAGGAGGAGAGGATGGCCCCGAGGGGGGTATTGAGCTCGTGGGCGAGGCCGGCGACGAGCTGGCCGAGGGCGGCCATCTTCTCGCTGAGGAGGATCTTGGCCTGGGAAGCCTTGAGCTCGCGGAGGGCCCCCTGGAGGTTGGCGTTCGCCTCGGAGAGGAGGCTCGTGCGCTCGACGACCCGCTCCTCGAGCTCCTGGTTGAGGAGGCGCAGCTCCTCCTCGGCCTCGACGCGCTCGGAGATGTCGATGCCGACTCCTATGAGGAAGTATTCGCCCCCCGACTCGAAGCGGGTCCCGGTGAGGAGGTAGGGAGTCCGCTTCCCGTCCTTGGCCACGAGGGGGGCCTCGACCTGGGCCGAGCCCTCCCGCATACAGGCCTCCACCGCCTCGAGGACCGCGGCCTTCGCCTCCTGGACGTGCCAGGAGCGGATGTCCATGCCGGCGAGCTCCTCCGTGGCGTAGCCGAAAGCCGTCTCATGGTTGCGGTTCCACCAGCGGAGCTTGAGGCCGGGGTAGTCGTAGAGGTAAAAGATGCCCGGCAGGCTCTCGATCAGGGCCTTGGTGAAGGCCCGCTGCCGCTCGAGCTCCTCGGAGGCGCGCTTGGCCTCGGTGATGTCGGAGAAGACGGCGGCCATGGCCCGGCGCTTCGTCTGGAATGCGATGACCTCGTAGGCGCCCTTGATCCGCCCCTCCTCGTACTGGACCTGCTCGGTCTGCCAGGCCTTGCCTTCGAGGGCGGCCTCGAGGTAGCGGGCGGGTACCTCCGTCTCGACGAGGCCGGGGAAGGCCTCGCCGATGCTCTTCCCGATGAGGCTCGCGTGGTCGATGCCGAGGATGCGGTCGGCGGCCCGGTTGTAGCCCGAGAAGACGAGGCGATCGCCCTCGTCGAGCTCGTAGAAGTGGACGCCCCGCGGGGAGTTGAGGACGAGGGCCTCGGACATGGCGGCGTATTCCCGCGCCTTCGCCTCGGCGTATCGGGCCTTGCGGCGCTGCTCCCGGAGGACCAGGACGAAGAGACCGAGGAGCAGGGCCGCGAGGATGAGGGAGCCGGTACTGAGCGCCATTGCTTCCAGTATAGGCATGCGCGGCCCCGGCGCCATTGAAGCGCCAATGCTTGCACCGTATACTCGTTCCATGATCGACCTCGGCGAGCTCGATCTCCCGGAAGGCTGCCTGGTCCTCGTCGACTCAGGCCCCCTCGTCTACTACCTCGAGGAGGGGCCCGGGAGCCCCCGAGGCTCGGTTTTCGCCTCCTTCGCCGCCGCCGCCCGGGCGGGCGGCCTCCGGCTCGCGGCCTCGGCCCTCGCCTGGACCGAGCTCCTCGCCGGGGCCTTGGCCAAGGGCGAGGCCGCCGGGGCGGGGGCCTGCCGCTCCCTCCTCGCCGACTCCTCCCTGATCCGCCTCGAGCCGATCGAGGTCTCCATCGCCGAGGGGGCCGCCCTCCTCCTCGCCTCGACGAGGCCCCGCCTCGGCCTCGCCGACGCCTTCCATATCGCCACCGCCGCCTCCATCGGGGCGGGGGCGGTCCTGACCAACGACGAGGCCTGGCGCCGGGTCCCCGGCTGCCCCCGGGTCCTCCTCGTCGACGAGCTCGCCTTCGAGGCCCCGTGAGCGGGTCCGAACTGCGCTTCGCCGCCGGCGGCGGGGGCCTGCGCGAGGAGCACGCGGCCTCGGGCCGCCCCCTGGCCCGGGGTCGCCTCCTCGTCGAGCTTCGCGGCTCGGCCCCCCTCAGCCTGGGCTACGACGCGGCCGAGGCGCTCGCAGGCGGGGCCTTCGCGGCCCGGCTCGAGCGGCCGGCCTTCGGGATCGAAGCCGCCTTCTCTCCCGCGGCCGAGCTTCCCGGCTGGGATATACGGCTCCGCCTCCGCGCCCGCGAGGGCCTCGAGCTCGTCTCCATCAGCTGCGAGTACGAGTTCCTCCCCGAAGGCGAGCCCGACTGCGCCTGGCTCCCCAACCTCGCGCCCGAGGCGGGCGACGTCGCCGGCCAGCACAGCTTCCGCTCCCCCTGCGCCATCCTGCGGCGAGGGAAGTTCCAGCTCTCCCTCGTCCCCGCCTTCGGCCCGGCCTGGACGGCCTCCCCCCTGCCCCGCTTCCTCGGGCTCGAGACCAGGCGAGGCCCCGGGGAGCCCGCCCGACTCGCCTTTGGCGCCGCCGGCCAGGAGCCCCGGGCCCACGTCTTCTACCGGCTGACGGGAAGGCCCGCCCGCCTCGAGCCCGGGAGCTGCATCGAGCTCGCCTACTCCCTCATCCTCGAGACCGAGGCCGATCCCCTCGCCCCCTCGGCCCTCCTCCGCTTCCTCTGGTCCCGGAGCGGCCTGGGCCGGGCGGCCTCGCCGCCGAGCCCGGGGCCGGAGCCGGGCTCGGGCGAGCCCCGCCTCGAGCTCCTGGTCCGAGAGGCCCTGGGCTGCCTCGTCGGCCGCTACGGCCTATGGCGGGACTGCGAGCTCCCCGGCCCCGAGGGGCCGCGGCGGGCCGGCTTCCTCTGCGTCCGGATCGTCCGGCCCCGCCTCGAGGCGCTCGGCCTCCCCCTCCGGAACGACCCGACGCCCCGGATAGCCCTCAACTACCTCCTCACGCCCACGCTCCGCCTCCGGGACAAGCTCGAGCTGGCCGGCTCGAGCGCGCGGGGCCTCCTCGAGCAGGCCTGGAACGGCCTGTTCTTCAACCAGGTCAGGACCGCCTTCGGCCTCGCGTACTACGGCGGGCTCTGGGCCGACGAGGGGCTCCTCGCCAAGGCCCGCGCGATGCGCGAGCTCGCCCTCGCCGCGCCCTCGGCCGGGGGCATCTTCCCCGCCGTCCTGGCCTCCGCGAGGGAGGGGGGACGCTGGGTGCCCGGCACGAGGGTCTGGCGCTTCGGCTCCGCCTACGGCACGGCGGACGCGGCCTGGACGGGGCTGTGGATGCTCAGGACCTACCGCCACCTCGAGCGCGACGAGCGGCTCCTGGGGCGCTGCCTCGAGCTCGGCGCCTTCCTCCTCCGGGCCCAGCTCCCCTCCGGAGCGATACCCGCCTGGGTCGAGGTGGATAGCCGGGGCCGGCCCGAGGCGCGGCCCGAGCTCCGCGAGGGCGCCACGGCGGCCGCGGCCGGCATGTTCCTCGCGGCCCTGGCCGACTCGGGCGCCGGGGAGGAGTACCGCGCGGGGGCGGCCCGGGTCGCGGACTTCCTCGTCCGCGAGGTCTTCCCCCGCCAGGCCTGGTCCGATCCCGAGGTCCACTACTCCTGCTCGCCCAAGCGGCTCGGGTGGCGGGACCGCCGCTCGGGCATCCCGCCCCAGGGGAGCCTCTGCCTCCACTGGGCGGCCGAGCTCCTGGGCTCCCTCGCCGACGCCACCGGCGAGCCGCGGTATGCGCGCTATGGAAGGGCCGCCCTCGACCTCCTCCTCCTGCACCAGCAGCTCTGGTCCCCGCCCTTCATCGGATTCCGGGCGGCGGGCGGCTTCGGCGTCATGAACACGGACGCCGAGTGGAGCGACGCCCGCCAGGCCCAGTTCGCCAACCTCCTCATGGATTGGTACGCGCGGAGCGGGGAGGAGGAGCTCTTCCTCCGCGGCGCCGCCGCCCTCCGCGCCTCCTTCGCCCTCATGCGCCGGCTCGAGGGCGACGAGGACCGGGGCGCCCTGCCCGAGAACTACGGGCATTCGGGGCTCGACGCCCCCATCCCCGGGTATATAATGCCCGACTGGGGCTCGGGCAGCGCCGCCAGCTCGGCGGCCCTCGCCCGGCTGGGCTTCGGCGACCTCTTCGTCGACGCGCCCCGGGGCAGGGCCCTCGCGGTCGACGGCTGCCGCGTCCTCGCCTCCTCGGTCGGGCCGGGCCGGATCGAGCTCGAGCTCGAGCGCTCCCCGGGGCCCCTCCTCATGAAGGCCCCAGGGCTCGGCGACGCGTTAGTCGATCTTATAATCGGCGGCAGGGCCCTGGGACGCTTCGGCGGCCGGGAGCTCGAGGCCGGGATCCTCGTCTGAAAGGAAGGAACATGGAACGACGGCGCAAGGCGGGCGGCCTCTCCCCGGCGACGAGGGCGGGGCTCTTCCTCTTCGGCTTCTCCGGCCAGCTCGCCTGGGCGGTGGAGAACCAGTTCTTCAACACCTTCCTCTACGACGAGATCATGCCCGATCCCCGGCCCATCTCCTGGATGGTGGCCATCACCGCCGTGGTCTCCTTCCTCACCACGGTCCTCATGGGCACCCTGAGCGACCGGAGCCGGAGCGCGCGCTGGGGCCGCCGCAAGCTCTTCCTCGTGGGAGGCTACCTGGCCTGGGGCGCCGTGACCGCCCTCTTCCCCCTCGCGGCCGTCTTCAAGCCGGCCTACCTCGGCGTGGCAATGGCCATCCTCTTCGACTGCGTCATGACCTTCTTCGGCGCCACCTCGAACGACGCGGCCTTCAACGCCTACGTCACCGACATCACCACCGTCGAGAACCGCGGCTCCACCCTCGGGGCCCTCGAGGCCCTGCGCTGGATAGCCCTCCTGGTCACCTACGGGGGCGCGGGCTTCGTCGTCCAGGCCTGGGGCTACTCGGCCTTCTTCTGGCTCGTCGGCGGCCTGGTCGTCGCCATGGGCCTCGCCGGCGGGCGCTTCGTGCGCGAGCCCGAGCCCCCCGAGCCCCCCCGCGAGGGCTACTGGCGGCAGATCGCCGGCACCTTCCGCTGGGAGGTCCTGCGCGAGAACCGGAACCTCCTCCTCGTCCTCGTCGGCGTCGCGGTCTGGAACCTCTCCTTCAACGTCTTCTTCTCCTACCTCCTGATCTACCTCCAGCGCTTCCTCGAGCTGGACCAGGCCGCCTCCTCGGCCCTCGTCGCCGTCGCCATCCTCGTAGGCGGCATCGCCATGGCCTACCCCCTGGGCCGCGCCGCGGACAAGTGGGGCCGCAAGCCCCTGGCCCTCCTCGCCGTGGCCGGCGAGTTCGCCGGGCTTCTCCTCTTCTCCTTCTCGCGCTCCTTCCCCGCCCTCGTGGCCACGGGGGTGCTCTGGATCCTCCCCATCGCCGCCTTCAGCATCGCCACGGGGGCCTGGTGCCGCGACCTCTTCCCCGAGGAGTCGAGGGCCCAGTTCCAGGGCTACGAGCTCTTCTTCCGCGTGACGGCCACGATGATCCCCGGCCCCCTCATCGGGGGCTGGCTGGCCTCGAGCTACGGCCTGCCCACGGTGATCGACGGCAAGGCCGGCTTCATACCCACGCCCCTCCTCTTCCAGGTGGCGGCCGCGGGAACCCTCCTCGCGGCCCTCCCCCTCTTCGCGGCCGCGGAAAGCCGGAAGGAGGCCTGATGCGCGGCATCTACCGGAGGATCCCCCGGGGGCCCGGGGCCGAGCTCCTCCGCCCCGCCTACCACTTCAGCGCCCGCCGCGGCTGGCTCAACGATCCCAACGGCCTGTGCTTCTTCAAAGACGAATGGCATCTTTTCTTCCAGCACAATCCCAAGGGCGTCGAGTGGGGCAACATGCACTGGGGCCACGCGGTCTCGCGCGACCTTCTGTCCTGGGAGGAGCTCCCCCTGGCCCTCTCGCCGGACCGCCTGGGCACGATGTTCTCCGGCAGCGCCGTCGTGCAGCGCGGCCCGGAGCTCCCCGGCGGGGAGCGCCTCGTCCTGGCCTACACCGCGGCCGGCTCGACCTCGCTGCGCTCCCTCGGCCGCCGCTCGACCCAGTGCCTCGCCTACTCAGCCGACGGCCGGAGCTTCGAGAAGGACAGGCGCAACCCCGTCCTCGCGCCGATCGGCTTCATGAGCCGGGACCCCAAGGTCTTCCGCCACGAGCCCAGCGGCCGCTGGATCATGGCCCTCTTCATCGAGGGCACGAGCTTCGCCCTCCTCGCCTCCGAGGACCTGCGCTCCTGGGAGAGGATCCAGGACCTCGAGCTGCCCGGCTCCGGCGAGTGCCCCGACCTCTTCCCCCTCGCGGCCCCCGGCGGGGGCGAGACCTGGGTCCTCATGGCGGCGGACGGAGGCTACTGCCTGGGGAGCTTCGACGGGACGCGTTACGCGATCGAATCGGGGCCCTTCGCCCCGGAGCTGGGCCCGAACTTCTACGCGCCCCAGACCTTCTCGGAAGTCCCCGACGGGCGGCGGATCCAGGTCGCCTGGATGCGGGGCGGGAGCTACCCCGGCGAGGCCTTCAGCCAGCAGATGGGCATCCCGACCGAGCTCTCCCTCGCCCCCACGCCCGAGGGGCCGAGGATCGCGAGGCGGCCGGTCCGGGAGCTCGACGGGGCCTCGGCCGCCGAGGGCGCGCCGGCCGAGCTCGAGCTCGGCGAGGCTCCCCGGCCGATAGCCTCGGGCGAGGCCCTCGACCTGCGCCTCGAGATCGAGGCCGCCCAGGACTCGCCGGTGGCCATCGACTTCCGGGGGCTCAAGCTCGTCTGGAGGCCCGGCTCCGGCGAGCTCTCCTGCGCGGGCCGGGTCGCGCGCTGCGCGGCGCCCGGCGCGGCCGCAGGCGGCCCGCGGCGGCTCGAGCTCCGGGCCCTCCTCGACCGATCCTCCTTGGAGCTGTTCGCCCAGGGGGGCCTCGTCGCTATGGGAGCCTGCTTCATCCCCCGGGCCGGGGCGCCCGGAATCCTCGCCTCGGCGCGCGGGAAGGCCCGCCTCCGAGCGGAGGCGCGCCGGGTCCCCGACCTGATGCGGCCTAGGCCTTGACGAGGTGGATCGCGAAGCCGCCGATCTCGAGCTCGAGGTAGATCGCCTTGAGCTTGCCCTTGTCCGACTTGGCGGTCTCGGGCCTGGCCTTCACGCCGAGGGCGGCGAAGCGGGCCGCCGCCCGCTCCACGTCGTTGCAGCGGATGCCGATGTGGCCGCGCTCCCCGGGGAAGGGCGACTTGGTCAGCTCGACGCTCTCGCCGGCGAAGATCGAGGAGGCCCCCTCCTTGGCCGGGATGCCGAAGAGCTCGGCGAAGAGCCGCGCGCGCTCCCGGGCCTCGGCCTCGCTCGCTCCGTTGACGCCCATATGGGCGAAGGAGAAGCCGTGGAGGGCCAGGACCGCCTCGCGGCAGAGCCGCTCGATCCCCGCCCAGTCCCCCGCCTCGATCAGATCGGCCTTGACCATCCAGGAGCCGCCCACCGCGAGGATATAGGCCTTGCGCGCGTAGGCGCCGACGTTGGCCGCGTCGATGCCGCCCGTGGGCACGAACTTGATCCCGCCGAAGGGGGCGGAGAGGGCGTCGAGCATGGGAAGGCCCCCCGAGGCCTCGGCCGGGAAGAACTTGAAGACCTCGAGGCCGCGCTCGACGCCGGCGGCGATGCCGTCGGGGCCGGTGACCCCGGGCAGGACGGGCAGGCCGGCGCCGAGGCAGTAGTCCACCACGGCGGGTATATAGGCGGGGCTCACGATGAAGCGGGCCCCGGCCTCCTTGGCCGCCGCCGCCTGGGCCACGCTGAGCACGGTGCCCGCGCCCACGACCAGGCCGGGGACCTCGGCGCTCATGGCCCTGATGGCCTCCCCGGCGGCCGCGGTCCGGAAGGTCACCTCGGCGACCGGGATCCCGCCCGCCACGAGGGCCCTGCCCAGGGCCGGGGCGGCCTGGGCCGACTCGATCTTGATCACGGGGACGATGCCGATCTCGCCGATCCGCGCAAGGAGCTCGTTCATCTCGCTATCCTCCAAAAATGGACCATCGTTCCAAATATATTGACACTTATAGCATAATCGCTAGAATACGTCGAGGGCGGGCGGGCCCCTGCCGCGGCCCCGACCAACAAGCTTCGAGGCAGCGGCTCGCCGCCGCCCGAGGCCCGGGAGGATCAGCGATGAAGAGGATAGTCAGCTTCGGGGAGCTCATGCTCAGGCTCAAGTCGCCCGGGCACGAGCGCCTGTTCCAGTCGCCCCTCCTCGAGGCCACCTTCGGGGGCGGCGAGGCCAACGTCGCCGTCTCCCTCGCCCTCCTCGGGATGGAGGCGAGCTACGTCACCGCCCTCTCGAGCGACGCGGTCGGCGACGCCGCCCTCCGGAGCCTCCGCGCCCAGGGCGTCGACGTCTCCCGGGTGCGCAGGACCAAGGAGCGCACGGGGATCTACTTCCTCGAGACGGGGGCCGACCAGCGCGCCTCGAACGTCGTCTACGACCGGGCGGGCAGCGCCGCGGCGGCCATGAAGCCGGGCGACTTCGACTGGGCCTCGATCCTGGCCGGGGCCGACTGGTTCCACGTCACGGGCATCACCCCCGCCCTCTCGCGCTCGGCCGCCGAGGCGGCGATCGAGGCCGCGGCCGCGGCCAGGAAGGCCGGCGCCAAGGTCTCCGTCGACCTCAACTACCGCAAGAAGCTCTGGAACTACGGCGTCGCCGCCCCCGAGATGATGGGCAGGCTCGCCGAGCTCGCCGACGTCCTCATCGCCAACGAGGAGGACATCCAGCTCGGCCTCGGGATCGAGGCGCCCGGGGCGAAGGCCGGCGGCGGCATCGACGCGGAGTCCTACAAGGCCCTGGCCGCGGAGACGAGGCGGCGCTACCCCAAGCTCTCGGTCGTCGCGATCACCTTGCGCGAGTCAAAGTCGGCCGACCGCAACGGCTGGTCTGCCGCCCTCGACGGGAAGGGCGGCTTCCGGGTCTCGCGCAAGTACGAGTTGTGCGACATAGTCGATCGCGTGGGCGGCGGCGACTCCTTCGCGGCGGGCCTGATCTTCGGCCTCCTCGAGTACGCCGACGAGGCCAAGGCCCTCGAGTTCGCGGTCGCGGCCTCGGCCCTCAAGCACACGATCCCCGGCGATTTCAACCTGGTCAGCCGCGCCGAGGTCGAGAGGCTCGCCTCGGGCGACGGCTCGGGCCGCGTCAGCCGCTAGCACGAGGAGTCCCAGATGAGCAACGAAGAGCAGCGATACCCGGTCCGCGTCCTCCAGTTCGGCGAGGGGAACTTCCTCCGCGCCTTCATGGACTGGATGTTCCAGAAGATGCGCGAGGCGGGAAGGTTCGACGGCTCGGTCGCGGTGGCCAAGACCATCCCCGGCCCCTTCGCGCCCGACTTCGAGGCGGGCCGCGGCTCCTACCGCGTCGTCGTCCGCGGCAAGGCGGGGGAGCGGGTCGCGAGCGACCGCGACAAGGTCGAGGTCATCTCGAAGCTGGTCAACGGCTACGAGGACTTCGAGGGCTACCTCGCGGCCTTCGCCGACCCCGACCTGCGGGTCGTCACCTCGAACACCACCGAGGCGGGCATCGCGATGCGCGAAACCGACCGCGCCGGGGACCGGCCCGCCGCCTCCTACCCGGGCAAGCTGACCCAGGGCCTGCGGGCCCGCTACCTCGCGCTCGGCGGGACCAGGGAGTCGGCCCTCCTGGTCATGCCCTGCGAGCTCATCGAGAAGAACGGCCAGACCCTGCGGAAGTACGTGCTCGAGCACGCGCGGCGCTGGTACGCCGACCCCGCCTTCGAGCGCTGGCTCTCCGAGGACTGCTCCTTCTACGACACCTTGGTCGACCGCATCGTCCCCGGCTACGACCAGGCCGCCCGCGAGGCGCTCAAGCGCGAGGAGGGCGTCGACGATCCCCTCATCGTCGTCACCGAGCCCTACTACATCTTCGTGATCCAGGGCAGGCCCCGCGAGGACATCCTGCCCTACCAGGCCTCGGGCCTCAACGTCGTCTGGACCGAGGACCTCACGCCCTACCGGACCCTCAAGGTGCGGATCCTCAACGGCGGCCACACCTTCCTCGCCATGGCGGGCCTGGGACTCGGGGTCCAGAGCGTGCGCGGAGGCCTCGAGCACCCCGTCCTCGGACCTGCCCTGCGGCAGCTCATGGAGGGCGAGATCGTGCCCTCCCTCGACCGCCCCGAGGCCGAGGCCCGCGCCTACTGCGCGAAGATCCTCGACCGCTACGCCAACCCCTACATGGAGCACAAGCTCGAGAGCATCGCCTTGAACTCGGCCTCCAAGTGGCGCACGCGCCTCGAGCCGAGCCTCGCCGCCTACGCGGCCAAGCGCGGCCGGGTCCCCGAGCTCGTCGCCTACTCGATGGCCGCCCTGATCGCGCGCTACAGCTCCGGCGCGGCCGTCCAGGACGACGAGCGGGTCCTGGCGGGCTTCGCCCGGGCCGCGAAGGCCGGCGACGCCCGGGCCGTGGCCAAGGCCGCCCTCTCCGACGCCTCTATCTGGGACGGCGAGCTCCCCGCGGCCGCGGGCTTCCGCGAGGCCGTCGCCGAGTCCTTCGCCGCCATCCGCTCCGAGGGGCCCGAGGCTGCCCTGCGGGCCGCGACGGCCCGCTCGCTCGGGCGCTAGGGAGGGCCGCGATGGGCGAAGCCAAGCGCGCCATCCTCCTCGACGGCGCCGACTCCGTGGCCGTGGCCGTCGATCCCCTCGCCCCGGGCGACCGGCCCTCGGTCTCGGGGGCCGGCTCGCCCCCCTGCCCCGCGGCCCTCGAGGCCGTGCCCGCGGGACACAAGATCGCGCTTCGCGACGTCGAGGCCGGAGGCGCCGTGCTCAAGTACGGCCGCCCCATCGGCCGGGCCTCCGCCCGGATACCGGCCGGCTCCTGGGTGCATTCGCACAACCTCTCCACCGCCCTCGCCGGCCGCCAGGACTACGAGGCCTCGCCGCCCTACGAATGGCCCGGCCGGGCCGGGGCCGAGGCCCTCCTCCGGAGCTCGGGCCTCGGGCCGAGCTTCCGAGGCTACCGCCGGCCCGACGGCCGGGCCGGGGTCCGCGACGAGCTCTGGGTGATCCCCACGGTCGGCTGCATCAACGGGAGCGCCGAGCGCTTCGCCCGGATGGCCCGCGAGGAGTTCGGCATCCCCGCCCTCGCCCTGACCCATCCCTACGGCTGCTCCCAGCTCGGGGGCGACCTCGACGCGACCCGCCGCCTCCTGGCCCGCCTCGCTGCCCACCCCAACGCGGGCGCGACCCTCGTGCTCTCCCTGGGCTGCGAGAACAACACCCTGCCGGAGTTCAAGCGCGAGCTAGGCCCCTTCGATCCCGAGCGGGTCGGCTTCATCGAGCTCCAAAAGGTCGACGACGAGGAGGCCGCGGCCCGGGACTTCATCGCCCGCGCCGCGCCGGCCTTCGCCTCCCGGCGCCGCGAGGAGCTTCCCCTCGCCCTGCTGTCCATCGGCGTGAAGTGCGGCGGCTCGGACGGCTACTCGGGCATCACCGCGAACCCCGTCGTGGGCCGGGCGAGCGAGCTCCTTGCCGCGGCGGGGGGCTCGATCCTCCAGACCGAGGTGCCCGAGATGTTCGGGGCCGAGACCGTCCTCATGGCGAGGGCCGCCGACCGCGCCGCCTTCGAGGGCACGGTGAGGCTCGTCAACTCCTTCAAGGACTACTTCGAGTCCCACGGCCAGCCCGTGTACGAGAACCCCTCGCCGGGCAACAAGGAGGGCGGCATCACCACCCTCGAGGAGAAGTCCCTGGGCTGCATCCGCAAGTCGGGGGCCCTGCCCGTGGCCGAGGTCCTCGGCTACGGCGAGGCGGCCCGGGCCAAGGGCCTCTCCCTCCTCTACGCCCCGGGCAACGACCTCGTGTCGAGCACGGCCCTGGTCGCCGCCGGCGCGCAGCTCGTCCTGTTCACGACGGGGAGGGGCACGCCCTACGGGACCGCGGCCCCGACCCTCAAGATAGCCACGAACGGCGAGCTGGCCCGGCGCAAGCCCGGCTGGATCGACTTCGACGCGGGCAGGCTCCTCGAGGGCGCGAGCCTCGACGAGCTGGCCGTCGAGCTCCTCGGCCTCGCGATCGCGACGGCGGAGGGCCGGCCCGCCAGGGCCGAGCAGAACGGCTACCGAGAGATAGCCATATTCAAGGACGGGGTGACCCTATGAGCGCGTTCATGGACCGGGACTTCCTCCTCCGCGACGAGAGCTCGCGGCGGCTCTACCACGGCTACGCCGAGGCCATGCCGATCATCGACTACCACTGCCACCTCCCGCCCGCGGCCATAGCCTCCGACGCCCCCTTGGGGACGATCGCCGAGGCCTGGCTCGGCGGCGACCACTACAAGTGGCGGGCCATGCGGGCCAACGGCGTGGCCGAGGCCGACATCACCGGCCGCAAGCCCGACTACGCGACCTTCCTCGCCTGGGCACGCACCGTGCCGAAGCTCGTCGGCAATCCCCTGTACCACTGGGCCCACCTCGAGCTGCGCCGCTACTTCGGCGTCGACGAGCTCCTCTCCGAGCGGAGCGCCCCCGCGATCTGGGAGGCCTGCAACGCCCAGCTCGCCGGGCCCGGCTTCGGGGCCCGGTCCCTCCTCATGAAAATGAAGGTCCGGGCCATAGCCACGACCGACGACCCCGCGGACGATCTCGCCTGGCACCGCTCCTACGCGGCCGGACGCAAGCCCGGCGAGCCCGTCATGGTCCCTACCTTCAGGCCCGACAAGGCCCTCGCCTTCGAGGATTCGGCGAAGTGGAAGGCCTACCTCGAGCGCCTCGGCGCCGCGGCGGGATCCGCGATCTCGAGCTGCCGCGGCCTGGTCGAGGCCCTCGAGAAGCGCCACGAGGCCTTCCACGCCCTGGGCTGCCGCTCCTCGGACCACGCCGTCCTCGCCCCCCTGGCCCGGCCGGCCGGCGCCGCGGCCGCCGAGGCCTCCTTCGCCGCGGCCCTCGCCGGGAAGGCCCTCCCCCGCCCCGAGGCAGAGGCCCTCAAGGCGGCCCTCCTCGCCGAGGTCGGCCGCATGGACGCGCGGCGCGGCTGGGCCATGCAGCTCCATATGGGCTCCCTGCGCGACCTCAACTCGGCCCAGTTCGCCAGCCTCGGGCCGGATACGGGCTACGACGCCTCCGACGACCTCCCCCTGGCCCGGGGCCTCGCCTCCTTCCTCGACGCCCTCCAGGCCGAGGGAAGGCTGCCCAAGACCATCCTCTACTCCCTCAACCCCGGCGACTACGACTCCCTCCTGACGGTCATGGGGGCCTTCCAGGACGGCTCCGTCCCCGGCAAGATCCAGCTCGGCTCGGCCTGGTGGTTCTGCGACCACATCGAGGGCATGACGCGGCAGCTGACGAGCCTGGCCAACCTCGGCCTCCTCTCCCGCTTCGTCGGCATGCTCACCGACTCGCGCTCCTTCCTCTCCTTCCCCCGGCACGAGTACTTCCGCCGCATCCTCTGCGGCCTCGTCGGGGGCTGGGTCGAGGGTGGCGAGGCCCCCGCCGACTTCGAGCTCCTCGGGTCCATGGTCCAGGACATCTCCTACCGCAACGCCCGGGACTACTTCGCCCTGCCGGGCATAATGGATTAGGGCCCGGCAGGACTGCCGGGCATAATGGATTAGGGCCCGGCAGGACTGCCGGGCATAATGGATTAAGGCCCGGCAGGGGCCCTCGGCTCCCCCCGAGACCCCGGGCCGCTCGGCCCGGGGAGGGGCCCCGCCCGGGGCCCCGCGGCGGTATTGTCCAAAAGTAGTCCGGAAAATTACTCCCGATACCTCGCCATAATATGGGCCGAATAGCGTAGGCCCGCCGGGGCATCCAGGCTCAGGCGCGCCGCTTTATCCTCAGGGGTTTACGAAGATGGCAGATACAGGCGAGACCGGGCCGGCGTCGGCCCTGCGTCCGGGCCGGGAGGCCGGCCTCGCGCTCGGGCGCTCGGTCCTGGGCGCCTACGCTCCGGGCAAGGCGAGCTGGCACTACGAGCACGGCCTCCTGTTCATGGCCCTCCGGGCCGCGGGCGAGGAGTGGGGAGACGGGGCGATGGCCGCCGAGGCTTCCCGCCTCGCCGGCTCCCTGATCCGCGCGGACGGCTCCATCGAGGGCTACCGCGAGGACGAGCACAACCTCGACCAGGTGAATCCCGGCAAGAACCTCTTCGACCTCCCCGATCCCGACGGCCGCTTCCGCGCGGCCCTCTCCCGCCTCGACGCCCAGCTCGCCTCCCAGCCGCGCACCGCCTCGGGCGGCTTCTGGCACAAGAGGATCTACCCCGACCAGATGTGGCTCGACGGCCTGTACATGGCCCAGCCCTTCCGCACGCGTTATGCGATCGAATACGGCCGGCCCGAGTACCTGGACGACGTCGCTGCGCAGTTCGCCCTCGTCGAATCGAAGGCCCGCGACCCGAGGACGGGCCTTTTGTACCACGCCTGGGACGAAAGCCGCCGCCAGCTCTGGGCCAATCCCGAGACCGGCTGCTCGCCCCACTTCTGGGGCCGGGCCATGGGCTGGTTCTCGATGGCCCTGGTCGACTGCCTCGAGCTCTTCCCCGCGGGCCATCCCGGCTCAGGCGTCCTGGGCGCCATCCTCCGCAGGCTCGCGGCCGCGATAGCCGCCGTCCGCGACCCGGGCAGCGGCCTGTGGTACCAGGTCCTCGACCAGGGCGGCCGCGAGGGCAACTACCTCGAGGCCTCGGCCTCCTCCATGTTCGCCTACTCCCTGGCCAAGGCCCTCCGCCTCGGCCTCCTCCCCCCGGCCGAGTACGGGAGCCTGGCCTCCCGGGCCCTCGAGGCGGCGACCGCGACCTTCCTCCTCCCCGCGGGCCCGGGCCGGGCCCGCCTTACGGGCACCTGCTCGGTCGCCGGGCTCGGGGGCGTGCCCTACCGCGACGGGAGCTACGAGTACTACGTGCGCGAGCCGCGCAAGGACGACGACTACAAGGGCGTCGGCCCCTTCGTCCTCGCCTCGATCGAGTACGAGCGCGCGCGGGGCCGCGGATGAGCGGCGAGCTCGGCTTCGAGCCCTCCGGCGCCCTCTCGGTCAAGGCCCGCGGCGCCCGGGGCGACGGCCGCTCGAAGGACGGGCCGGCCATACAGGCCGCGATCGACGCGGTCGCGGCCGCGGGCGGCGGGACCGTCCTCCTCCCCCCGGGGGGCTACGAGTCCGGCAGCCTCTTCCTCCGCGACCGGGTCGAGCTCCGCCTCGAGGGCGGGGCCCGCCTCCTGGGCAGCCGCGACCCGCGGGACTACCCCCTCGTCGAGTCGCGCTGGGAGGGCAGCACCCAGCTCGTCCACGCCTCGCTCATCCACGCCTCGGGCTCGCGCCGGATCGCCGTCACCGGCCGGGGCGAGATCGACGGGAGGGGCGAGGCTTGGTGGCAGGCCTTCCGCGAGAAGCGGCTCGAGCGCCCGCGGCCGCGGCTCATCGCCCTCGAGGACTGCGAGGGGATCCTCCTCCGGGACTTCTCCGCCCTCGACTCGCCGAGCTGGACCGTCAATCCCCAGCGCTCGCGCGACGTCCTCATCGAGGGCCTCACGATCCGCAATCCCCCCGACTCCCCGAACACCGACGGCATCAACCCCGACTCCTGCTCCCAGGTGCGCATCCTCGGCTGCTACGTAAGCGTCGGCGACGACTGCATCACCATCAAGGCCGGCACCGAGGACGAGCGCGGCCACCTCGTGCGGCCCTGCGAGGACATCGTGATCGCGGACTGCGTGCTCGAGCGGGGCCACGGCGGCGTCGTCATCGGCAGCGAGATGTCCGGCGGGGTGCGCAACGTCGCGATCTCCAACTGCGTGCTCCGCGGCACCGACCGGGGCATCCGCGTCAAGACCAGGCGCGGCCGCGGCGGCTCGGTGGAGCGGGTCCGCGCATCCAACCTCGTCATGACCGACGTGCTCTGCCCCCTGGCGATCAACATGCGCTACGGCTGCGGGGCCTGGGGAGACCCGGAGGTCTCCGACCTCGGGCGCCGCGAGCGGGGCCCGGGCACGCCGTCGATCCGCGGCCTGGCCCTCTCCTCGATCACGGCCTGGGGCGCGCGGGTCGCCGCGGCCTGGATCGACGGGCTCCCGGAGTCCCCCGTGGAGGGCCTATCGCTCTCCGACGTCTCGATCGAGATGGGCGGCGAGGACGAGCCCGCCCCCCCCGAGATGGCCGACTTCGTGGAGCCGCGCTCGCGCTCCGGCTTGGTGGCGCGCAACGTTTCGAACATGATGCTCCTCGGGGTCCGGATCTCCGGGCACCGGGGTCCCGCCTTCGAGATCTCGGGCTCGAGCGGCCTGTCCGCCGCCCACTGCTCCCCCGAGGATCCCGCCTAGGGACGCCCCGTCCCTAGGGACGCCCCGTCCCTAAGGACGGGACGACTCGCGGTAGGCCTGGGGCGTCGTGCCCGCGGCCTTCTTGAAGACCCTGCTGAAGTAGGCCTGGTCCGAGAAGCCCACGGCCTCCGCCACGGAGGCCACGCTCCGCGAGCTGGCGCGCAGGAGCTCCTTCGCATGCTGGACGCGCAGCCTGGTCAGGTACTCCCAGGGCGTCAGGCCGAGCTCGCGGTGGAAGACCCGCGAGACGTAGTCCTCCGAGGCGTTGACCGCCTCGGCGAGCTTCCAGCGCGTGACGTTGGCCGCGTAGTTCGCGTTCAGGTAGGCGACCGTCCGCTTGGCTATGGCGCTCGTCGGCTCGGGCACGGGCTCCTCGCCGTGAAGCAGGCGCGAGATGCCCGCCCCGGCCTCGGAGGCGTCCCAGATGCCCTTGTTCTGCAGGACCACGCGCGATCTTCCCTCGAGCCGCCTGACGTCCTCCATGGTCACGACCTTGTTCGTCAGGAGGAGCACCGGGGTGGAGAGGAAGCGCTCGTCCGCCCGCATGCGCTCCACGAGGTCGATGCCCGTGAGCGAGGGCATGACGAGGTCGAGGACGGCGAGCCGCGGGCGGCGGGCGGCCAGGAGCTCCCAGGCCGCGGCCCCGTCCGGGGCCTCGACCACCTCGAGCCCGGGCAGGGCCGCGCCGATGGCTTTCCGCAGGGCGGCGCGGGCCTCGGGGTCGTCGTCGGCGACGAGGATCGGCGCGTCCCCTCCCTGCGGGCAGCTGAGCATGATAGCCTCGAGGAGGCTGGCCGCCCCCTTCGCGGCGAAGGCGGCCTGCCCCCCCTCGGCGCCGAGGACGATGAAGGGCAGGCCGTTGAGGGCCGGCTTCTGGCGGATCTTGCGGAACACGCTCCACTCGGCCCTGCCCGCGGCGGCGAGGTCCCAGGCGATGGCGCGGGGATGGGCCGCGTCGAGGCCGCCGGCCTCGACCTCCTCGAGCCCCACGCGCCGCGGCGCGAGGCCGCAGCGCGCGGCGAGGGCCTCGAGCTCGGGATCGAGCTCGGCGCGCGAGGAGACGACGAGGAGGCAGTCCCCTCCCGGCGCCGCCTCGCCGGCGAGCCGTCCCTCGGCGGGCAGGAGGCGGCCCTCGAGGCTCGGGAGGGGCAGCATGACGCGGAAGGAGCTGCCCTTGCCCTCCTCGCTCCGCGCCTCGATGGAGCCGAAGTGGAGGGCGACGAGGTGCCGCGTGATGCTGAGCCCCAGGCCGGCGCCGGAGCGGCCCGAGCCGCCCTGGGCCGAGAGGAAGGGCTCGAAGATGTGGGGCAGGCGGTCGGCCGCTATGCCCCGCCCCGTGTCGGAGACCTCGATGACCAGGTTAGGCGCCACCACCTCGGCGGAGAGGGTTATCGAGCCGCGCTCGGTGAACTTGCGCGCGTTCCCCAGGAGGTTGTAGACCACCTGCTTGATCCGCAGCTTGTCCGCCATGACCAGGGGCAGGCGCTCGGGGAGGCGGGAGCGCCACTCCACCTCGCCCCGGCCCGCGGCCCCCGCGGCGAAGTCGGAGAGCGCGCCCGAGAGGATGGGCCCGAGGTCGACGGGCTCGCGGCTCACGTCGAGCTCGTCCATCTCCGCGCGCGAGAGGTCGAGGAGGTCGTTGACCAGGGAGAGCTCGTGCTCGACGTTCGACCTCGCCCGCTCGAGGTCGGCCGCGGCCTCGGCGGGGAGGCCGGGGGAGGCCGAGCCGATCCGGTCGAGGCAGCCGAGGACGATGTTCACCGGCGCGCGCAGCTCGTGCGAGACGTTCGACAGGAGGTGTGTCTTGATCTCGTCGGCGCGCTCCGCGCGGGCCCGCGCCTCCTCGACCTTGCCGAAGAGGATGACGCTCCGCAGGGCCCCGCTGATCGAGCCGCGCAGCTCCTCGTACAACGAGCCCTTGCGCGGGCCGAGCTCGAGGAGGGCGTGGCCGATGCGGCTGTCGTGGAAGAAGAGGGGCTCCACGACGAAGGAGAAGCGCCGCTCGGGGAGGGCCCCGGGCGGGGCGAGCTCCTCCGCGGGGAAGGTCCCGGGGAAGCCCTCGATCTCCTTGCCGTCCCGGAGGCAGAAGGCGAGGCGGGCCATGCCCTCCTCGCCCTCGTCGTAGAGGCAGAGGCAGGCGTTCATGATGCCCAGCCGGGGCAGGGCCTCGCTCAGGGTGCGGGACAGGCGGCCCATGTCCATGGCCATGAGCAGCTCGTGGTCGAGGGCGCGCAGCTCGTCGGCGCGGCGGTCCTCCTCCCAGGCCCGCATGGCCATGGCCCGCTCCGCGCCCTCGGCGACCAGGACGCGGGCGCGGCCGGCGAGGTCCTCGATCCGGGCCCGCCTCGCCGCGCCGGCGGAGGCGAGGCTCGAGCGCCTGAGGAGGGACACGGCCCCCTGCCAGGGCCCGACCTCGGCCCCGGCCCGGATGAGCCGGTCGACGAGGCGGCCGAGGAGGTCGAAGAAGCGCCCCTCGGCCTCCGCCGCGCCCGGGCCGAGGGCGGCCTCCCAGGCCTCGAGGAGGGGCCGGATCCACTCGTCCTCGACGCGGCTCGGCCCGCCCACGACCGAGCGGATGGCCGCGGCGAGGCCCTCCCCCGGGGGCGCGGCCTCGCCCGCCGGCTGCTCGCCGGCGAGGAGGAAGGAGGCCGAGGGGCAGCCGCAGGAGCGCCTGAGCACGAGGGCGGCGGGGAGGCGCCTGAGCGGCGGGAGCTCGGTTCCGCCTATCGCGGCGAGGAGGCTGCGCAGGCCCTCGGCGCCGAGGCGGTCGAAGGGCCCGTGGACCGTCGTGAGGGGCGGGGCGGCGAGGCGGCTCTCGACGGAGTCGTTCATGCCGAACACCGCCGCGTCCTCGGGCACGCGGTAGCCCCGGGCCTGGAGGGTCCGCTGCGCGCGGAGGGCCATGAGGTCGCTCGCGGCCACGACGGCGCGGAAGTCGCGCCCGGGGACCAGGCCCCGGCCGTCGAGGAGCTCGAGCATGGCGGCGTCCCCGGCGTCCCAGCCCGCCGGCGAGGCGACCAGGCGCTCGTCGAGGGCCATGCCCCTCGCGGCGAGGCCGTCGAGGTAGGCGCGGTAGCGCTCCTGGGCGCCGTGGTGGGCGGCCGGCCCGCGGAGGAAGGCGAGCTCGCGGTAGCCGTGGGCCTCGATCGCGTGGGCGAGGATCTGGGCCATGCCGTCGTAGTAGTCGATGGTGACCGCGGGCATGCCGCCCGCGCCCGCCGAGAGGGCGACGGCGGGCAGGTCGCGGAAGCCCCGCATGAAGCCTTCCAGGAGCTCGAGGCTCCCGCCGCCGCTGAGCGAGGAGGCCCAGAGCAGCAGGCCGTCGAGGGGGCCCGAGGCCGCGAGCTCGAAGACGAAGTTCCGCGAGGCCTCGTGCCCCTCGCGCAGGCCGACCCGGCCGCCGGGAAAGCAGAAGAGGTTGACGTCGGCGCGCTCCGCCTCGTCGGCCACGCTCGGCCAGACGTCGGCGCTCGCCCCCGTGTGGAGGCTGGCGAGCACGAAGCCGATATGGGGCCGGCCGTTCATCCGCGTCTTCGTCCGCATACGGCTTAGCATGATACCGCCGCCGCGGCCGCGGCGCGAGGGGGCCGGAGCGGCCATGGGGGCATCGGCGTTCCGAAATCCGCGCCGCGGAAGGTTATTTTGGAATACCGGCGCGCCCGAGGGGGCGGACGCGGCATTTTAAAATTGACAAAGCCTTTTTTCAGGCCCTACCATAGGGGGCGCTCCGGCCCCCGAGGGGGAGGGAGCGACTCACCAAGGAGGTATTCGATGAGGAAATTCGCTGCGCTCCTCGCCCTGCTCCTGCTTCTCGCGGCCCTGCCCGGGGCCGCCTTCGCCCAGAAGACGGTGAAATTCGGCGTATTCGAGCCCCTGACGGGCGCCAACGCCGCCGGCGGCGCCGAGGAGCTAGACGGCATCCGCCTCGCGCAGTCCCTCTATCCGACCGTGAAGGCCGGCGGGGTCGAGTACAAGATCGAGCTCGCCATCGCCGACAACAAGTCGGACAAGGTCGAGGCCGCCAACGCCGGCCAGAACCTCGTCGACCGCGAGAAGGTCCAGGTCGTCCTCGGCTCCTGGGGCTCCGGCCTCTCCATGGCCGCGGGCCCGATCTTCCGCGACGCCAAGGTCCCGGCCATCGGCCTGTCCTGCACGAACCCCCTGGTCACCAAGGACAACGACTACTACTTCCGCGTCTGCTTCCTCGATCCCTTCCAGGGCACGGTCATGTCGACCTACGCCTTCAACAACCTCAAGGCCAAGAAGGCCGTCCTCATCCGCGAGGTCTCCAACGACTACTCCGTCGGCCTGGCCAAGTTCTTCGCCGACAACTTCGTCAAGCTCACCGGCGACAAGGGCGCCGTGCTCGCGACCCTCAACTACAACACCGGCGACCAGGACTTCTCCGCCCAGCTCACCCAGGTCAAGGGCCTGAAGCCGGACGTCATCTTCGCGCCGGGCAACTACACCGAGAGCGCCCTCATCGTCAAGCAGGCCCGCGAGCTCGGGATCAAGACGCCCTTCCTCGGCGGCGACACCTGGGAGATCGCGGAGTTCATCAACGTCGGCAAGGCGGCGGTCGAGGGCGCGGTCATGTCGACCTTCTTCGACAACGACGCCCCCCTCACCAAGCTCTCCAAGGTCTTCGTGACCGAGTACCAGAAGAAGTACGGCAAGCTCCCCTCGGGCACCGCGGTCCTCGGCTTCGACGGCTACCTCCTCGCCATCGACGCGATCAAGCGCGCGAACAGCGTGGACCCGGTCAAGATCCGCGACGCCCTGGCCAAGACCAAGGGCTTCGAGGGCGCCTCCGGCGTCGTCACCCTCGACGAGAACGGCGACCCGATCAAGAGCGCCGTCATCAAGGAAGTCAAGGGCGGCAAGTTCGTCTTCAAGACCACCGTCAATCCCTAGGTTCTCGCAACTTCCCAGCGGCCCCCTCCCCCATCCCGAGGGGAGGGGGCCGTATCCCCTTAAGCCCGCCGGGGCCCGCGCGCGCGGCGAGCCGAGGAACAGCCCATGGACCGCTCCCTCCTCTTCCAGCAGCTAGCGAACGCCCTGAGCCTCGGGAGCCTCTACGCCCTCATCGCCATCGGCTACACGATGGTCTACGGCATCCTGAGGCTCATCAACTTCGCCCACGGCGACGTCTTCATGCTCGGGGCCTACATCGCGTTCTACGCCGTCTCGGCCGCGGCGATGCCCTGGTGGGCCGCCTTCGCCGTCGCCATCGGGCTCACCGGCCTCTTCGGGATCGGGCTCGAGCGCGTGGCCTACCGCCCCCTGCGCGACTCGCCGAAGATCTCGATCATGATCAGCGCCATCGGCGCCTCCTTCCTCATCGAGAACCTCGGCGTCGTCGTCTTCGGCGGCCGGCCCAAGAGCTTCGCCAGCATCCCCCTGTTCGACACGGTCGTGCACTTCGGCTCGGTCTCCGTCCTCTCCGTGAGCCTGTTCATCCCGGTGTTCACGGGGCTCATACTCGCGGTCCTCCTGTGGATCGTCGGCCGGACGAAGACGGGCATGGCGATGCGCGCCGTGTCGACGGACGTCGACGCGGCCCGCCTCATGGCGATCGACGTGAACCGCGTCATCTCCTTCACCTTCGGGGTCGGCTCCCTCCTCGCGGCCCTGGGCGGCATCATGTGGACCATGAAGTACCCCCAGCTCAACCCCCTCATGGGCGTCATGCCGGGCCTCAAGTGCTTCATCGCCGCCGTCATCGGGGGCATCGGCAACATCGCGGGCGCCGTTCTCGGGGGGCTCCTCCTGGGCTTCATCGAGATCATGGTGGTGGCCTTCCTTCCCCAGCTCACGGGCTACCGCGACGCCCTCGCCTTCGTCCTCCTCATCGTCGTGCTCATGGCCAAGCCCTCGGGCCTCCTGGGCAAGCGCCAAGCGGTGAAGGTGTGAAGCCATGAAGAAGAGAAACGCCATCCTTACCCTCGCGGCCGCCGCGCTCCTCGCGGGCCTCCTCGCCCTCGGCAGCCGCTACCTGGGCGGCTACGCGATGCGGATCCTGAACCTCTCCGCGATCTACGTCGTCCTCGCCCTCTCGCTCAACCTCCTGAACGGCTTCACCGGGCTCTTCTCGCTCGGCTCCTCGGGCTTCATGGCCGTAGGCGCCTACGTGAGTGCCCTGCTCACCATGAGCCCCGAGGTCAAGGAGATGAACTTCTTCCTCGAGCCCCTCGCGCCGGCCCTGGCCGGCCTGCGGCTGCCCTTCATCCCCGCCCTGGCCGCGGCGGGACTCTGCGCGGCCCTCGCGGGCCTGGTCATCGCCCTGCCCGTCCTGCGCCTCCGCGACGACTACCTCGCGATCGCCACGCTCGGCTTCTCGGAGATCATCCGCGTCCTGATCACGAACGCGCAGAGCCTCACGAACGGGGCCCAGGGCCTCAAGAACATCCCCAAGAGCGCCACGACCTGGACGGTCTGGGGCACGGCCGCGCTGGCCGTCGCCTTCATGGCCCTCCTGACCCGATCGAGCTACGGCCGCATGCTCAAGGCGGTGCGCGACGACGAGGTGGCCGCCGAGGCGATGGGAGTCAACGTCTTCCGCGTGAAGGTGGCGAGCTTCACCATCTCGAGCTTCATGGCCGGCGTGGGCGGCGCCCTCCTCGGCCACATGATCACCACCATCGACCCGAAGATGTTCACCTTCATGCTGACCTTCAACATCCTCCTCATCGTCGTGCTCGGCGGCAACGGCTCGATCACCGGATCGGTCATCGCGTCGATCGCGGTGACGGTGCTCATGGAGGCGATGCGCTTCCTCGACGGACCCTTGAACCTAGGCCTCGTCAAGACCGAGGGATTGCCCGGCCTCCGCATGGTCGTCTTCTCCGCCATGCTCATGGCCGTCGTCATCTTCCGCCAGCGGGGCCTCATGGGGGATCGGGAGCTTACCTGGGACGCGTTGGCCGATTCCGGGCTCCTGCCCCGCCGCCGGAAGGGAGGCGCGGCATGAAGCTCGAGACCAAGTCGATCACCATGCGCTTCGGGGGCCTGACCGCCGTCTCCGGCCTCGACATGGCCATCGAGCCGGGCGAGATCGTCGGGCTCATCGGCCCGAACGGGGCGGGCAAGACCACAGCCTTCAACATGATCACCGGCGTCTACGCGCCGACCGAGGGGCGGGTGCTCCTCGACGGCCGCGACATCACCGGCTGGAGCCCGCACCGCATCACCGAGGCGGGCATAGCCCGCACCTTCCAGAACATCCGCCTCTTCGGCACGATGAGCGCCCTCGAGAACGTCCTCGTCGGCTGCGCGCTGCGCGAGCGCCCGACCTTCGTCGGCTCGACCCTCAGGCTGCCCGGGTACCGGCGCCGCGAGCGCGAGTCGCGCGCTTTCGCGCTCGAGCTCCTCGGGCAGACCGGCCTCGCGGCCCTCGCCGACGAGGGCGCGACGGGGCTGCCCTACGGCGTCCAGCGCAGGCTCGAGATCGCGCGGGCCCTCGCCACGCGGCCCTCGATGCTCCTCCTGGACGAGCCCGCGGCGGGCATGAACCCGCAGGAGTCCCTGGAGCTCATGGACTTCATCCGCAAGGTGCGCGACGAGTTCTCCCTGACCATCCTCCTGATCGAGCACCACATGCAGGTGGTGATGGGGGTATGCGAGCGGATGTACGTCCTCGACTACGGCCTCACGATCGCCCAGGGCGAGCCCGAGGCCATCAAGCGCGACCAGAAGGTCATCGAAGCCTACCTGGGGGTGGAGTGATGCTCGCGATAGAGAAGCTCTCGGTGCACTACGGCGGCATCCATGCCCTCCAGGGCATCGGCTTCGAGGTGCCCGACGGCAAGATCGTCTCGCTCATCGGCGCGAACGGCGCGGGCAAGAGCACGACCCTCAAGTCCATCGTCGGCCTGGTCAAGCCGAGCTCGGGAACGGCGAGCTGGAACGGCGAGGCCCTCACGGGCCTGCCGACCAAGGACATCGTCGAGCGCGGCGTGGTCCTCGTGCCCGAGGGCCGGCGCGTCTTCGCGAACCTGACGGTGGACGAGAACCTGACCCTCGGCGCCTACGCGCGCAAGGACAAGGATGGGATAGCCGCGGACAGGAAGCGGGTCTTCGAGCTCTTCCCCAGGCTCGACGAGCGCAAGAGGCAGAAAGCCGGCACCCTCTCCGGCGGGGAGCAGCAGATGCTCGCCGTGGGGCGGGCCCTCATGTCCCGCCCGAAGCTCCTCATGATGGACGAGCCCTCCCTCGGGCTCGCGCCCATCGTGGTCAAGATGATCTTCGGCATCGTGCGCGAGATCAACAGGACCGGGGTCACCGTCCTCCTCATCGAGCAGAACGCCAAGGCCGCCCTCGAGATCGCGGACCGGGGCTACGTCCTGGAGACCGGCCGAATCACCCTCCAGGGCAGCGGGGCCGAGCTCCTCGCCGACGACCGGGTGCGCAAGGCATACCTCGGAGAGGCGCAGTAGGACCGGGGGCCGGCTCGTCGGCGGCAGAGAGAAAACGAATAGATAGCTGAGAGGCTGAGAGGTGGATGGAAGAGGGTGTTAAAAAGAGCCTTCTCTCACCCTGCGCCTCTGCGTCTCTCTCTTATACAGCCGCAGAGACGCTGAGGCGAGAGAAGCAGCAAACGCCCTAGCCCCCTCTGCGCCGCTGCGGTTATCTACGAGCGGTCGGGGCTACGATCAGGCCGAGGAGGCGCGGTAGGCGGCGGGGCTCTCGCCCCTGAGCCGCGCGAAGGTCCGGCTGAAGTGCGGACGGTCGGAGAAGCCCAGCTCCTCGGCAATCTCCTCGATGGTCGAGTCCGTGTGCCGGAGCATGATGCAGGCCTCGTCGATCCTGATCCTGAGCGAGTAGGCATGGAGCGAGAGCCCGACCTGGGCGCGCATGGCGCGCTCGAGGCTGGGCACGCTCATGCCCAGCTCGCGGGCGAGCTCAGCGTTCGAAGGCGGGCTCGCGAGCGAGGCCCGCACCGCGGCGGCCACCCGGGCCGCGAGCTCCCCGCCCTCCGCCGAGCCGGGCAGGCGCGAGGAAGGGAAGGCGGCGAGTCGGCCGTAGATCAGGCCTGCGGCCAGGAGGGAGGCCTTGGCCCTCGGCGCGCCGTCGCCCGCCGCGCCGAGCCGGGCCCGATCCGGGCCGCCCGCGAGGCCCTCCGCCGCGTCGGCCAGCGCGCGCAGGGCTGCCAGCTCGGCCCGCGAGGCGCTCGCGGCGAGCACGCAGGGCTCGGCCCGGTCGAAGGGGGGCCCCGCGAGGAAATGGACGTAGAGGTGGTCCATGGGCGATTCGGCGCGGGCCGAGAAATGGGTCTCGGGCGGGATGAGGAGGACCCTCGGCCCCTCGAGCGCGTAGCGCTTCCCGCCGAGGCCCAGCCTCCCCCGCCCCGCCGCGTTCCAGTACAGGCGCCAGAATGGGGCGGCGCAGTCGGGATAGTCCCAGATGGACAGGCCCGCGGCGAAATCGACGAGGACGATCTTGAGCGCGGGCAGGGGAAAGGCCTCTCTCATGAGCCGATTATACCTAGGTTTTGATCAATATATATATAGCTATCGACCTGGCGCTGGTATTGAATATGCATACGATAGCCGTATCCAGGGAGGGCCTATGACCGATCTCCTCGCCGAGAGGGAGCGCCGCGTGCAGTGGTTCCAGGAGGCCCGCTTCGGCATGTTCATCCACTGGGGCCTGTACTCGATCCCCGCCAAGATGGAGTGGGTCCGCTCGGTCGAGCGCATGGGGCCGGAGGCCTACCGGGAGTACTTCGACAGCTTCGACCCGGCCGGTTTCGAGCCGCGGGAATGGGCCCGGCTGGCCAAGCGCGCGGGCATGAAGTACGCGGTCCTCACGGCCAAGCACCACGACGGCTTCTGCCTCTTCGATTCGAAGCTCACCGACTTCAAGGCGACGAACACGAGGGCCGGGCGCGACCTCGTGGCCGAGTACCTCGAGGCCTTCCGCGCCGAGGGCATCGAGGCCGGGCTCTATTTCTCGCTCATCGACTGGGAGCACCCCGACTACCCCCACTACGGCGACCGCCACCACCCCCAGCGCGACGACGAGGCCTGGAAGGGCCGCGAGCATCGCTGGGAGCGCTACCTCGCGTACCTGCACGGCCAGGTCCGCGAGCTGTGCGCGAACTACGGCAAGCTCCCCATCCTCTGGTTCGACTTCTCCTACGGCGAGATGTCCGGCGAGAGATGGGGCGCCTCGGAGCTCATCCGCATGGTCCGCTCCCTCCAGCCCGACGCGGTCATCGACAACCGCCTCGAGGCCTCGGGCGAGAGCCTGGGGTCGATGTACTCGGGGCACCCGACCGAGTACGCCGGGGACTTCGCCTCGCCCGAGCAGATCGTGCCCCCCGAGGGCGTCACCGACGTCCACGGGAAGCCCCTGCCCTGGGAGGCCTGCGTGACCATGAACAACCACTGGGGCTACTCGGCGGCCGACCGGCAGTGGAAGAGCCCCCGGCAGCTCGTCCGCAAGCTCGTCGAGTGCGTCGCGAAGGGCGGGAACCTCATCCTCAACGTCGGCCCCGACGCCCGGGGGAGGATTCCCGAGGGCTCGGCGCGGGCGCTCGAAGCCATCGGCCGATGGATGTCGCGCAACTCGCCGTCGATCTACGGCTGCGGCAACGCGCGCAGGCCCAAGCCCGAGTGGGGCTACTTCACCGCGAAGGGCGGCAAGCTCTACGCCCACGTCTTCGAGACGCCGATCGGCTCCCTCTGCCTCCCGGGCCTCGGGGGCGGCAAGATCGCGCGCATGCGCCTCCTGGCCGACGGCTCCGAGCTCAGGGAGAACGAGGCATGGAACACCAAGCTCTTCAAGGACTGCGCCTTCGTGAACTTCGGGGAGCCGGCCGAGCTGACCCATCCCCTGCCCGACGAGGACGACACGGTCATAGAGATCGAGCTGGCCTAGGGACTCCCTCGGCCCGCGCGCGGAAGGGCGCTTGGAAGGGTGGGGCGCGGGGAGAGGGAACCTTCCGGAAGGTTCCCCTCCCCGCTTTGATTATTTCGACTAACCCGCAAGAAGTAATAAACACAACAGAGGCACAGAGAAGAGGGAGAGGAAGAAAGGAAAAGAGCAGGCGCCCCATCCTCATCCCGTTTGTATTCTCTTCTTTCTTCCCTCTGTGTCTCTGTGCCTCTGTGGCTTATCTTCAATCTTCTCCTACTTCTTCCCGAACTGCCTATCGTAGGCCTTCTGCTGGATGGCGAGGAATTTCTGCAGGCCGAGGTCGTTCAGCTTCTTGACGTAGGAGGCCCACTCCTTGTCGATGTCCGCGCCGCCCATGACGTAGGCCATCTTGCGGTCGACGGCGTAGCGGTTGAGCTCCACGAGGAGGGTCTGGATCTCGTCGGCCTCCGCGGTGCTGAAGCGCAGGGCCTTGGGGACGATCAGCTGGGACTTGCCGGCGTAGGGCTCGTAGAGCTCCTTGGTCGCCTTCATGAGCATGGTCTCCAGGCCCTCGGCGGAGTAGAGGTCCACGCCCTGCTTGGTGGCCTGGCCGAAGCGGTTCTCGGCGGACTGGAACTCGATGCCGAGCTGCTGCCAGTTGAGGCTCTGGGGATCGGCCGAGTAGGGCACGAGGTTGGCCCAGATGGCGTCCTTGCCGTCCAGGCCCTTCTCGCCCGCGGCGGCCCAGCGCCAGCTCTTGCCGAGCTCGCCCCAGGCGCGGTACTGCTGGATCTCGTGGCTGTACATCGCGTCGGCC
Source organism: Spirochaetota bacterium (assembly GCA_022711355.1). Lineage (GTDB taxonomy): Bacteria > Spirochaetota > Spirochaetia > Treponematales > Rectinemataceae > JAKLFE01. Next base: position 51,124 of record JAKLFE010000015.1, read on the forward strand.
CACTTCACGAGGGCGACGGGGTCCTTGCAGGACTTCGAGATGACGAGGCGGTTGATGCCGGCCACGCCGTCGTAGTAGTAGGGGCTCTGCCGGAGGCCCGCGGGGCCCTTGAGGGGGGCGAGGGCCACGTACTGGCGGTAGAGGGCGGACTGGGCGACGGGGTCGAGGACGACGACGCTGGCCCCGTTGGGGAAGGCGCCGACCACGCCCGGCTCGGCGGCGATGATCTGCTTGAACTGGTCCTGCTTCTGGGTGAAGGAGCCCGAGTAGATCAGGCCCTCGGCGTAGAGGCGCCTCAGGTACTTCAGGCCCTCCTTGTACTCGGGCCGGTCGTAGATCGACATGACCTTGCCGGTCTTCGCGTCGTAGTACATCCGGACCTCGGTGTTGCCGAAGGAGTACTGCATGCCGGTGTCCAGGACGAAGGAGCACATGAGGAAGGAGTCGACGTAGCTCTGCCAGGAGTCGGTGCAGCCCATGAGGGCGATCTCGTCCCGCTTGCCGTTGCCGTTCGGGTCCTTCTCCTTGAAGGCCTTGAGGACCTGGTAGAACTCCTCGGTGGTGGTCGGGGCCTTGAGGCCGAGCTTGTCGAGCCAGGCCTTGTTGATCCACATCTTCTGCGACAGGCCGCAGTGGTAGCACTCGTTGACGTTGGGCAGGCCGTAGATCTTGCCGTCGATGGCCGTCATCATGCCCCGCACGCCGGGGTTCTTGGCCAGGTAGGCCTTGAGGTTGGGCATGTGCTTGTCGATGAGCTCGTTCAGGGGGAGGAAGAGCCCCTCGTCGACGCCGTAGCGGGTCTCGAGGTTGGCGTCGATGTTGGCCATGAGGAAGGCGTCGGGCAGGTCGCCGGCGGCGATGACGAGGTTGAGCTTCTGGCGGAGGGCCGAGGTCTCGTTGGGCGCGAGCTGCCAGTCGACGTGCACGTTGGTCTTGGCCTCGTACCAGGACGTGAACCAGTTCCTGGTGATGTCCTCGATCTCGGGCCGCTGGGGCACGAAGATCTTGAAGGCGACCTTCTCCTTGCTGACCGGCATGGGCTGCTTGGAGAGCCATTCGGCCTTCTGGGCGAAGGCCCCCGAGGCCGCGGCGGCCAGGGCGAGGACGAGGGCGAGGATCCGTTTCGTCATTCGATGCCTCCTTATCCGATGCGCGCCCGCGTCGCGGGCGCGATGAATCACAGGTTGCGCGATATAAACGTCGGCCGCGATGATCCGGCCGGTTACGCGTTAGCCCTTCATGGCGCCGACCATGACGCCCTTGACGAAGAATCGCTGGACGAAGGGATAGGCGAGCATGACCGGCAGGCTCGCCACCACGATGACCGCGTACTTCAGGAGGCTCGCCAGGCCCTGCTTGCGGAGCATCTCGCTGAAGTCCTGCATCATCGACATGTCCATGTTGGACAGGACCAGGATGTCCCTGAGCACGAGCTGCAGGGGGTAGAGGCGCTGCGAGTCGATGTACAGGAGGGCGTTGAAGTAGCCGTTCCACAGGCCCACGGCGTAGTACAGGCCGATGACCGCGAGGATAGGGCCGGAGAGGGGGAGGACAACGCGCCGAAGGAAACGGAAGTCCGAGCAGCCGTCGAGCTGGGCCGCCTCGTAGAGCTCGTCGGGGATGTTGGTCTGGAAGTAGGTGCGGGTGATGATCATGTTCCAGACCGAGAAGGCCGAGGGCAGGACGACGGCCCAGACGGTATTGCGCAGGCCGAGGTCCTTGACCACGAGGTAGGTCGGGATCATGCCGCCGGAGAAGATCATGGTGAAGAGGAAAAGGGCGTTGAGGGCCTTGCGGCCGGCGAGCTCCCGGCGCGAGAGGGGGAAGGCCGCGAAGACGGTGAGCGCGAGGCTGATCGCGGTGCCGAGGACCATGTACAGGGTCGAGTTGGCGAAGCCGGCGAGGATCATCTTGTTGCGGAAGACGGCCTGGTAGGCCCTGAGGGTCGGCTCCACGGGGAGGAGCCAGACCTTGCCGCCGATCACCGCCTGGGGCGAGGAGAGGGAGGCCGACAGGACGTAGACCAGGGGATAGGCGACGACGAGGGTCCAGAACCAGAGGAAGCCGTCGAGGAAGAGGGTGAGGGCCCGGTCGGAGCGGGTGACGTACAGGTTGCGCGATCGCATGCCGGGCCTCACCAGAGCCCCCCCTGGCCGGCCCGCCTCGCGGCGGCGTTGGCGCAGACGAGGAGGGCCAGGTTCACGAGGGAGTTGAACAGGCCGATCGCCGTGGCGAAGCCGAAGTCGGCGTTCACCAGGCCCACCTTGTAGACGTAGGTGGAGATGATCTCCGAGCTCGAGAGATTCATGTCGTTCTGCATGAGGTAGACCTTCTCGAAGCCCACGCTCATCACGAAGCCGAAGGAGAGGATGAGCATGATGACGATGGTGGGCATGATGGCGGGGATGTCGACGTGCCGGATGCGCTGGCCGCGGCTGCAGCCGTCGATGATGGCGGCCTCCTGGAGCTCGGGGCTCACGCCGGCCAGGGCCGCGAGGTAGATGATGGCCGAGTAGCCGATGCCCTGCCAGAGGCCCGACCAGACGTAGATGGACTGGAAGGCCTTGGGGCTCCCCATGAGGTTGGTCTCGCCTCCCCCGAGGGCTGCGACGAGGCGGGGCACGATGCCGAGCCGCGGGTCGAGGACCTGGAGGATGAGGCCCACCATGACGACGGTGGAGATGAAGTAAGGGGCGTAGGTGATCATCTGCGCGGCCTTGCGGAAGGCCCGGCGCCTGGACTCGTTGAGGGCGACGGCGAGGATTATGGGAAAGAGGAAGTTGACCGCGATCGAGTAGAGGCTGATGGACAGGGTGTTGAGGATGATCCTGAGGCTCGAGGGGGAGGCGAAGAAGAGCTTGAAGTAGCGCAGGCCCACCCAGGGGCTGCCCGCGATGCCCTTGGAGGCGGAGAAGCGCTTGAAGGCGAGCTGGGCCCCGTACATCGGCAGGTAGTTGAAGAGGGCGACGTAGGCCAGGGGCAAAAGGAGGATGAGGTAGAGCTGCCAGTGGCGCCGCGCGAGTCTGGCCGCGGCGCCGAGGGCGGAGCGTCCCCGCGGGGGCGCCTCGATGGACGACATTCCTGGGTCTCCCGGCGCCGGCCCCGGGCTCGGGGAGGAGGGGCCGCGCTCAGGCCTATCCTAGGGGCCCTTCCCGGGAATCCGCAACGATCGCTTTTTTCAGGAGCGGTCGTTTCTCGCGGCGGCGGCGTACTCGCTCGGGCTCGCGCCGACGACGCGGTGGAAGGCGCGGCGGAAGGTGGTGTCCGAGGCGAAGCCGACGGCCGCGGCCACCTCCTTGATGGCCGCGCCCCCCGCGGACAGGCGCGAGCAGGCCTCCCTGATGCGCAGGCCCTCGAGGTAGTCGGCGAAGCTCCGCCCGAAGGCGTCGCGGAAGAAGTGGTAGAGGGAGGACTCGGAGAGCTCGAACTCGCGGGCGAGGGCGTAGAGGGTCAGGGAGGGATCGGGGTAGAGCTCGCCGATCCTCGCGGCCAAGGCCGCGGCGAGCTCGCGGCGCTCGCTCGTGCGCTCGCTCGCGAGGAGCTCGAGGAAGGCGCCGAGGACGGAGCCGGCCCGGGCGAACCAGGCCCGGCGGTCCGACTCGTCCAGGCCGGTCAGGGCCCGGGCGAGCTCGGCCGCCTCGGGCGATCCGCGGCCCCCCGGGCCCGGGCAGAAGCCGCGGAGGACGGCGACCCGGAAGGCGGCCGCGAAGTCCCGAAACATGGGATCGGCGAGGGCGCGGGCCTCGAGGTTCTCGGCCTCGGCCTCGCGGAGCAAGGCGCCCAGGCCCGCGGCGTCGGCGCCCCGGATCGCCGCGACGAGGCGGAGCTCCGCCTCGATGGGGAACCAGAAGGGATCCTCGCCGGCGGCCGCGGGGGCCGGGAGGCCGGGGGCCCGCCCCTCGGCCGCGGGACGGGGCGAGGCCAGGGCGCGGCGCGCGCGCAGGTAGGCGACCGGGAGCTCGGCGGCCGAGGCGGCCTCGCCGCCCGTGGCCCAGGCCAGACGGGCGCGGTAGCCCTGGGCGAGGGCCTCGCTCGCCTCGGCGAGGAGGGGCTCGGCGAGGAAGGCCGCAGGCTCGGCGGCGGGGAATGAGAAGAGGACGCCGACCAGGTCCTCCTCCTCCTCGTAGCTCAGGGCCTCGAAGCCGCGGGCCGCGCGGAGAGCCTCGGCGATGGCGGCGCGCAGGACCTTGAGCTCGTCGAGGGGCAGGGCCCCGCCGAGCTCGCGGTAGCCCTCGATGCGGATGGCCGCGGCGGAGAAGCGCCGGGCCTCGAGCTCGAGGCCGGCGGAGCGGGCGAGGGCGAAGGCCTCGCGCTCGTTGCCGTAGAGGCCCAGGAGGAGGCGCCGCGTGACGTCGGCGCGGACGACGGGCGACTGGCGCGCGAGCTCGGCGCGCAGGCCCTCGTCGTCGGCCATGAGGCCCTCGAAGGCCTGGCCGAGGTACTGGATCTCGTCGCGGCAGGGCTCGGGCAGGGCCGGCGAGGCCAGGCCCGTGAGCTTGCGGGCGATGGCTCGGATCGGCGCGGCCGAGCGCCGGGCCAGGAAGGCCGCCGAGCCGAGGCCGAGGCCGAGGCCCGCGGCCAGGAGGGCGAGGGAGGCGTCGCGCACGCGGCGGGCCTCGGCGAGGACGGTCCGCGTCGGGAGGATCGAGACGTAGCTCCAGCCCGAGAGCCCGGAGACGGCGCGCGAGACGATGTAGCCCGCGCGCGCGAGGCGGGCGAGGCCGGCGGCGGCCTCGGCACCCGAGACGGCCCGGGCGGCCGCGGCCGCGTCGAGGCCGCATTCGGCTCCCGCGATGCTCGCGACGAGCTCGCCCTCCCCGTCGGCTATGAGGACCAGGCCCCGCTCGCCGGTATCCAGCCGCTTGAGCAGGCCCGCGACCGAGGCCTCGTCGATGAAGACGACGAGGGCCCCCGCGGGGCTCCGGCCGCTCTCGATGGGCAGGGACTGGACGTAGTACAGGCCGCGGGAGGGCGTCGCGCCCAGGCGGGGGGAGGCGCCGAGGAGGAAGGCCCGGTTGCGCTGCCGGCCGAAGAGGTAGGAGCGCCAGGCCTCGTAGCTCCAGTCCCGGTACTTGAGCTCGCGCTCGTACTGGGCCTCGTCGTCGGCCCTGACCTGGCGGGCCGAGACCACGACCCCCGCGCGGCGGGGTATTATATAGAAGGCGGAAATGAATGAGTTGGCGAGGGAGTAGTCGGGCAGGCCCTGCCAGAAGCTCCAGAGGGCGTAGTAGGAGGGCGAGCCCTCCTCGAGTCGGCCCATGGCGAGGACCGAGAGGCACTGCTGGCTCAGGGTGAGCTGCCGGGCCGTGGCGTCGAGCTCGGCGATCCGCGTGTCGACGATGTCGCGGGTCTGCTCGAGGATGGCCTGGGCCGACCTGGTCGCGCTCGATTCGATGACCCGGACGGAGGAGGAATAGAGGGCCGCGCCGATGCAGAAGGGGATGAGGAGGATGAGGGAGTAGGAGGAGAAGTAGCGGAGGAAGAGGCGCGAGGCGCGGGGGAGGCGTAGGAGGGAGGGCTTCGGCCGGGCCGCGGGCATATCCCGTCGATGCTAGCATCGGCTCCCGGAAAGGCGCAACGGGCGTTTATCGACCGGGCGGTCGCTTTTTGCGAAGCGAAGGCCTCGGGGAGGCGCGGCCTTGCCGGGAGCCGGAAGGCCGCGTATAGCTAGAATAGGAGGCCTCGCATGAAACCCAGCTTCACGGCCGCTCCCGCGTCCCGCCTCGCCCTCCTCCTCGGCCTGGCCCTGGTCCTCGGCCTCCGGCCCTGCCGGGCAGGGGCCGAATCGCCCTACGAGGGCTTCGAGGACTGCCCCTGCTCGTACCTGGGCGTGGGCCTTCCCTGGAAGGACTACGCGGAGCCGGCCAAGCTCGCCGCCCTCATCGACGGCAAGGCCGAGGCCTACCTCCTCATCGACGTCCGCAGGCCGGAGGAATACGAGTCGGGCCACATCCGGAGCGCTATCAACATCCCGGTGGAGGAGCTGGCCTCCCGCCCCCCGACGGAGCGCAAGGATGCCCTCATCATCCTGTACTGCCGATCGGGCGCGCGCTCGGCGAGGGCCGCCGCCGCCCTCGAGGAGCTCGGCTACCGGGGGATCGTCGACTTCGGCGGCATCTCCCGCTGGCCCGGCCCCCTGGTCGAGGGAGCCAAGCCCTAGCCTTCCAACAGGATTCGAGACAGCCGAGGCTACTGTCCGAGGGCGGCCCTCGAGAGCTCCAGGAAGCCGGGGCGCTCGAGGCGGAAGGAGGCCCCGTAGAGGGCCGCGCCGAGGAGGCCGGCCTCGGGGCCGAGGAGGGCCCGCTCGTAGCGGCAGCCCTCGCAGGCGGTCGCGTAGACGTAGCTCGGGACCAGGGCGGCTACCTCCTCGACCAGGGCCCCGGCCCCGGCCAGGACTCCCCCGCCGAGGACCACGGTGTCGGGGGCCAGGAGAGCCAGGGCCGAGGCAATGGCCCGGGCCAGGGCCTCGGCGGCGATGCGGTGGACCGCTCGGGCGAGCTCGTCCCCCTTGGCGAAGGCCTTGTAGACGGCCCGCGCGTCGGCCCTGATGCCCGGGGACCTGAGGGCCTGGGCCAGATCGCTCCCGCCCCATTCAGGCTTCAGGGCCAGCTCGGCGGCTATCTTCCCGATCGAGGGCCCCGAGGCGTAGGTCTCGACGCAGCCCGAGCGTCCGCAGGCGCAGGGTCTGCCCCCGTAGTGGACGATGAGATGGCCGATCTCGACGGCCCGGTCGTCGATCCCGGGGAGGATGCGCCCGTCCTCGACGAAGCCGCCCCCGATGCCCGTGCCCAGGCCCACGAAGAGGAGGGCCTTTGCCCGGCCGCCCCGAGCCGCCCATTCGGCGTAGGCCGCGAGGTTCCCGTCGTTGCGCACCCGGGCAGGGGCGCGGGCGAAGCCAGCGAGGGCCTCGCCGAGCTCGGTGCCCCTCCAGCCGGGTATGTTCACCGCTTCTCCGGCGATTCGGCCCGCCGCGTCCACGGCCCCCGGGGTCCCGGCTCCGAGCGCTGCGGCGGGACCCGGCCCGAGGAGCTCCTCGACCACCTCCCGCGCCGCGTCCAGGACAGCCGCCGCGCTCTTCGAGGCGGGCGTGGGCCGGACCGTGCGGAGGGAGATCCGGCCGTCGGCTTCGAGCCTGAGGCCTTTGACGGTCTGTCCCCCGATATCCAGGCCGAGGTAGGCCGGGGCCTCAGGCTTCATAGCTGCTGTCCTCGTCCTGGAAGCGGTACTCGGCCCTGCCCCTTGCGAGGGGAATAGGCGTGCTCGTCTCGTAGAACATCCCGGCTGGGGCGATTCGCATGGCAGCTCCCGAAGCTCATACTCAGTTTGTTGCGTGGCTAAACTATATATGCGATACTAGCGCGGGCGCGAACGAGGCGCAAGGAGGGCCGATGGCGGCTGTCACGAAGCTTGGGGGGGGAAGGATGATCCGCTCGGTCAACCGGGGCCTCATCCTCGCGGCCCTCGAGGCATCGAGCCAGTCGCGGGCCGACATCGCCAAGTCGACGGGACTGAACAAGGCGACGGTCTCGAGCCAGGTGGCCGAGCTCATCGAGGCGGGCCTGGTGGTGGAAACCGGGATCGGCCCCGCGGAGCTGGGCCGCAAACCCCTCCTCCTCGAGCTGGACGGGGGCGCGGCCTACGCCGCCGGCGTCGCCCTGGCCCCCCGCTCCTTCCGCCTGACGATCCGGGACCTGGCCGGGAAGGAGCGCCTTGCGCGGGATTGCTCCCTCCCCGCCCCCCCCTCGGCCGAGACCGCGGTCGAGGCCATCGGGGCAGCCCTCGACCGGGCCCTCGCCGAGCTGCCGCGCCCGCGCTACGGCCTGGCGGGCCTGGGCCTCTCCGTGCCGGGCGTCGTCGAGGCCGAGGGCGGGATGGTGCTCCGCGCGACGAGCCTGGGCTGGGAGGGGGTATCCGTACGGGAGCCCCTCGCCCGGCGCTGCGGCTGCCCGGTCTGGGTAGGCAACGACGCCAAGCTCGCCGCGGCGGCCGAGCGGATCGCGGGGGGGCGCGGGAAATGCGAGGAGGAGCTCCTCTGCCTCATCGTCGGCGAGGGCATCGGCCTCGGGGCCTACTTGGGGGGGGAGCTCTACGCCGGCCCGCGGGGCTACTTCGGGGAGGCTGGCCACCTGCCCTTCGTCGCGGGAGGGCGGCCCTGCTCCTGCGGGAACCGGGGCTGCTGGGCCGCCTACGCCTCCGAGACGGCCCTGGCCGCGGACCTGGCCGCCGCGCTCGGCGAGAGCGCGCCCCTCCCCTTCGAGCGGATCGTCGAGCTCGGCTCGGGGCCCGATCCGCGGGTCGGCGCCTGCCTGTCCGACTACGCCGGCGCCCTGGCCGGCGGCATAGCCGGCCTGGTCAACCTCTTTTCGCCTAACGCGCTCGTCCTGGCCAGCGAGCTCCTCGAGGCCCTGCCCCGGCTCTTCGCGGAGCTCCGGGACCGGGTAGCCGCCCAGGCCATGGACTTCAACCGAGGCTGCGAGCTCAGGCTCTCGGCCCTCGGCCGGCGTGCCCCGGCGATCGGGGCCGCCCTGGCCGCGCGGGATCGCTTCATCGAGGCCGCGATCGAGGACCCGGGCCGGCTCGGCTCCCGCTCAGCGCCCTGAACGGTGGGCCGCGGGCTCCGCGGCGCGGATCTTGCCGATCATCTCCCGGGCGTAGTCCTCGTCGAGGACCTGGTAGGCCGCGCCCCCGCCCTCGGCCCCAGAGCCGAAGCGCAGGGCCGGATTCCCCGAGGCCGAGGGATCGAGCCGCTCGACGAAGCGGCCGAGGTGGAGCTGGCGGAAGCCGTCCGCGCCGACGACGCGCTCGATATTGTGGGGCCTGAGCCCGGGAACGAGGATCTCGAGGCGGCCGGCGGCGCGCTCGCGGAGCTCGAGGAGGAGGGGCTCGCCCTCCTCGAAGCTGTTGGCCCGGCCCTTGGTGAGGAGGCGCCTGACGCCGAGGCCGATCAGGGCCTCGAGGGCCTCGAAGGGCTCGGGCACGAGGTCGAAGGCGCGGTGGAAGACCCACTCGAGGCCGGGGGCCTCGGCCATGAGGGCGGCGCAGCGCGCCTCGTCGATCCGGCCATCGGCCGAGAGGAAGCCGAAGGCGAAGCCTGCGGCCCCCTCCTGCGCGAGGAGGGCCGCGTCGCGGCGCATCGCGTCGAAGTCGGCATCGGAATAGAGAAACGCGCCCGGCCGGGGCCTGAGCATGGCGACGATCGGTATCGCCGCGCGAGCGCGGGCCGCGCGGAGGCTCCCCGCGCTCGGCGTCAGGCCCCCGGCGCCGATGCTCGCGTTGAGCTCGACGCGGTCGGCGCCGAGCCGGGCCGCGGCGACGCAGTCGTCGGCCGAGGCGGCGAGGAGTTCGATGGTCGTCCTAGGAATCACGCTCATGCTCACGCTCCGGAGCCGCATGATCCGCGGGAAGGGCGGGGATCGTCAAGGAGGCCGGGGCTCGCCTCCCGGTCGGAAACGCGGCCGCTCAGGCCAGGCGGTACGAGGCCGAGCCCAGGGGGCTCAACAGGACCCTGCCCCTGCCGGGGATCACCATGCTCTCGGAGGCGGAAAGGAGGTGATCCTCGCGATCCCCCTCGACGGTCACCCAGAGGACGCCCGAGTTGCAGGTCACCCGCCTGCCCTTGGCCCCGCGGAGCGCGAAGGTCTGGCCGCCGACCAGGCTGCCCTTCTCGGAAACCGCCTCGGCGATCGTGACCTGCCCCGCGCCAGCGAGACCGAACAGGAACTTCTTCATAGGAACCTCCCGCGAGGCGCCTGAAACAAGCTGGCGCTTCACGCTTGTAAAATAGGGAGAATCGGTGAATAATAACAGCACCAGAAAAATGAAATTATGTACATAACAATCTGATTAATGAGCGACTGTTATGGCATTCTGACAGCAAACTGTATCGTTTTACATTATTTTCCTACGAAGGTGGGATTTGTGGACAAAAAGCTACCTTTATACGAGCGTTTCGCGCTCGAGCTCGAGGCCCAGATCAAGGCGGGAACCTTCCCGGAAGGCGGCCGCATCCCCGCCCTCCGCGAGTCGAGCATCCAGCATTCCTTGAGCCTCTCGACCGTCCTCCAGGCCTATCGTCTCCTCGAGACGAGGGGCATCATCGAGGCCAGGCCCCAGTCGGGCTACTACGTGAAATACCGCCCGAGCGGGCGGAGCCTCCAGGCCGACCCGGCCCCCGCGCGGGAGGACCCCACCCAGGTCAGCACCGACGAGCTCTCGATGCAGCTCTTCCGCGACACCCACGATCCGGACTTCGCCAAATTCGGGGCCGCCTCGCCCGACCCCGAGCTCCTGCCCATGGCCAAGCTCGACCGGATCCTCATCCAGCTCGCCAAGCAGGGGCGCTTCGCCCTCGACTCCTCCTTCTACCCCGAGGGCTGCGAGGAGCTGCGGGTCCAGGTGGCGCAACGGGCCTTCGGCTACGGCTGCTCCATCCGCCCCGACGACCTCGTGATCACGGCCGGCTGCAGCGAGGCCATCGCCCTCTGCCTCCAGGCCGTCTGCCGGCCCGGCGACCTCGTCGCCATCGAGTCGCCGACCTACTTCGGCATCCTCCTCGAGATGGAGGCCCTCCACCTCAAGGCCCTCGAGATACCGACCAGCCCGGGCACGGGCATGAGCCTCGACGCCCTGGCCTTCGCCCTCGAGAACCATCCCGTGCGGGCCGTGGTCGCCATGACCAACTTCAACAATCCCCTGGGCTCCTGCATGCCCGACGAGGCCAAGCGCGAGCTCGTCGAGATGCTCGAGCGCAAGGGCGTTCCCCTGATCGAGAACGACATCTACGGCGAGCTCTACTTCGGCGACCGGCGGCCGGGCGTCGCCAAGGCCCAGGACCGCTCCGGCTCCGTCCTCCTCTGCTCCTCCTTCTCGAAGGACATCTCCCCCGGCTACCGCATCGGCTGGGTGGCGCCGGGAAGGTTCTTCCAGGACGTCAACAAGCTCAAGCTCGCCTTCGCCAACGGCACCTCGGTCCTCCCCCAGCTGACCATCGCGAGCTACCTCGAGTCGGGGGGCTACGACCTCCACCTGCGCAAGATCCGGCGCGCCTACGCGCAGAAGGTGGCGAGGATGTCCCGGGCGATCATGGAGAGCTTCCCCGAGGGCACCCGCATCGCCGAGCCGGGGGGAGGCTACGTCATCTGGGTACGCCTGCCGGCTGGCCTCGACTCACTCCTCCTCTACCGCGAGGCGGTGAAGTCCCTCATCACGATCGCGCCCGGCCACATCTTCTCGCCGACCCACAAGTACCGCGACTGCATCAGGCTCTCGGCGGCGGCCTGGTCGGAGAAGACCGAGAAGGACCTCGCGCGCCTCGGGCGCATCGCGAAGGGCCTCCTGGGCGCAGGGAGCTAGCGCACTGATACGCTAAACTTGTTCATCTAGCTAAATAAACCACAGAGGCACAGAGACACAGAGTTAAGAAAAGAGAGTATGGATTATCATCCTTTCCTCTCTCTTTCTTCTCTGTGCCTCTGTGCCTCTGTGCCTCTCTTCCATTCTCTTCTTCCTTCTCTTCCTCTCCCTCTCCCTCCGTGCCTCACTTCCATTTTTCCTTCTTTCTTCTTTCCTCTCCCTCTCCCCTCTGTGCCTCTGTGGTTTAAAAATCCCCGGTCGCGCTTCGCGTCTTCACAGGCACTGACAGCCCAACCTCCGGTCCGGACTCGGCCAAGCTTCCCTTTGACATCGGGCGGCCCGGCTTCGTATTATCTAGCCATGAGCCACGAGATCACCGTCACCGCCGCCAACTTCCAGAAGGAAGTAGCCGAGTCCCCCCTCCCCGTACTCCTCGACTTCTGGGCCGAGTGGTGCATGCCCTGCAGGATGATCGCCCCCTCGGTGGAGCAGATCGCCGAGGCCTACGCCGGCAAGGTCGCCGTCGGCAAGGTCAACGTCGACGCCGAGCCCGACCTCGCCGCCCGCTTCAACATCGTCTCCATACCGACCCTCGCGGTCTTGAAGGGCGGGCAGGTGCAGGTCCAGCACTCGGGCGCCCTGCCCAAGGCCGAGATCGAGAAGCTCATCAAGAACGCCCTCTAGCTACTCCCCCGGCGGGTCGTTGGGGCCGCCGGGGCTCTGGGAGCTCGCTTCCCCGAGGTACCAGGCCTCGGCCCCCCGTTCCGAGCCTGGGCGCCTGCACAGGGAGCGGGCCGTCGAGGGCTTCCAGCGGAAGGCATCCTCCCAGGCAGCAGACGTCCCGCCCAGGGGCCAGGCCTCGCCGAGCTCGGCCACGAGGGCCGCGAGCTTGTCGTCGCCGAGCGCTCCCTCCTTGCCGGAATCGGCGTAGAACAGGGCATCGGCCACAGGCGCTCCGGGCCGGGGCCGCAGGGCCACCGCCCCGCTCGCGTCGGGCAGGCCTCCCGCCCCGCACCAGAAATCCCGAGCCCCCGGCGAGGCGTCCACCCCGCCCGAAGCCGCGAGATCGGCTCCGAGCTCGTCGATCTCCTCCGCCCTGCCCTCGGGGGCGAGGTGGAGGACGAGGTACTCCCCCGCGCCCACCTCGACCCCGCGGAAGCGGTAGGAGAAGCGCTTGGCGGCGTTGGCCCAGCAGAGCTCGACGCCGCCCAGGTTCCCGGCCTCCTCCACGACGAGCTCGAGGAAGTCGCGGTGGGGCCGCGAGGCCGAGGAGTTCTTGGCGGCCTGGGCCTCGGAGAGCCGCAGGGCCGCGGGGCGGCCGTTCCAGCCGGCGAAGGAAAAGCAGAAGCGCGTGGCGTTGCCCGCCCCGTCCTCGGCCTCCCCCGTCACCGCGTAGTCCGCCCCCGGCTCGAGCTCCGCGCCGAACTCGAGGCGGAGGAAGTCCCCCTCCGCCCGGGCCGCGGGGCTCGCGGGCCCCGGCTCGAGGCCGAAGCTCCCCTCCACCGGCTCCACCGCCTCGTCGAAGCGGAGGAGGAAGGAGCTCGCCCCCTCCGGCCCGGCCTCGAGGACGAGGGGGGGCTTGAGGTCCGCGGGCGGGAGGATCGGCGAGGCCGGGTCGGGCAGGCAGGACGAGAGGCCGAGCAAGAACGGGATGGCGGCGGCCCGAAGCCGCCTGGCTCCGCGGCCGCCGAGGCCGCCGCGGCCGCGGCGGCGGAAGCAAGCGTGCTCGCACATGGTGCCTCCTTTAGGCAGCTCACGCGCGCGGCCGGGCCATCCGCTTGAAAGGGCCTTGCGGGCCTACCCGCTTTACGCCATACTCCCCGAAATTACTTCAGGGAGTAACAGCATGTGCGGCATCTTCACCATCCTCGACCTCAAGGGCGATCCCATCGAGCTGCGCAAGCTCGCCGTCAGCCAGGTCAAGCGTATCCGGCACCGGGGTCCCGACTGGTCGGGGGTCTGGTCCGACGATCGCGCGATCATCTGCCACGAGCGCCTCGCCATCGTCGACGTCACCCACGGGGCCCAGCCCCTCGTCGACGCGGGCACCGGCCGCGTCCTCGCGGTCAACGGCGAGATCTACAACCATAAGGAGCTGCGCGCCGCGAAGCTCGCGCGGCCCCATGCCTTCAAGACCGAGTCGGACTGCGAGCCCCTCCTCTACCTCTACGACGAGCACGGGCCCGGCTTCGTGAAGCTCCTGAACGGCATCTTCGCCTTCGTCATCTACGATCCCCGCGACGGATCCTTCTTCATCGCCCGCGACCACATCGGCATCAACCCCCTATACTGGGGCCGCGACGGCTCGGGCAACCTCTTCGTCGCCTCGGAGATGAAGGCCCTCCACGACGTCTGCACCTCCTTCGAGGTCTTCCCTCCCGGCCACTACTACGACTCGAAGGAAGGCCGCCTCGTCAGATGGTACGAGCCGGGCTGGGCGGCCCCCGGCTTCGTCCCCAAGGGCGAGGAGGACCTCGGCGCGCTGCGCGACGCCCTGGAGGCCGCGGTCACCCGCCAGCTCATGTGCGACGTGCCCTACGGCCTCCTCATCTCCGGCGGGGTGGACTCCTCCATCGTGGCGGCCATCGCGGCGCGGCACGCCGAGCGGCGCGTCGAGTCGGGCGGTGCCGACAAGGCCTGGTGGCCCCGCATCCACTCCTTCTCGGTCGGCCTGCCCGGCGCGCCCGATACCAAGTACGCGCGCACGGTCGCGAAGGCCATCGGGAGCCAGCACCACGAGATCGAGTTCACCGTCCAGGAGGCCCTCGACGCGATACCCGACGTCGTCTGGCACCTCGAGACCTTCGACGTCACCACGATCCGCGCGGGCACGCCCATGTACCTCATGTCGCGCTTCATCCGCTCCATGGGCATCAAGATGATCCTCTCCGGCGAGGGCTCGGACGAGATCTTCGGCGGCTACCTGTACTTCCATAAGGCGCCTAACGCGACCGAGTTCCACGAGGAGCTCGTGCGCAAGCTCTCGCTCCTGCACCTCTACGACTGCCAAAGGGCCAACAAGGCCATGTGCGCCTGGGGCGTCGAGGCCCGCGTGCCCTTCCTCGACCCCGAGTTCCTCGAGCTCGCCATGAACGTCGACCCGGAGCGCAAGATGATCAGGAAGGCCCCGGCGGGACGCCCCGCCCGGGAGGGGAGGATGGAGAAGCACATCCTCCGCGCCGCCTTCGACGGCTGGGTCCCCGAGGAGGTCCTCTGGCGCCAGAAGGAGCAGTTCTCCGACGGCGTGGGCTACTCCTGGATCGACTCGATCAAGGCCGCGGCCGAGCGCGAGGTCTCCGACTCCGACATGGCCAACGCCCGCTACCGCTTCCCCCGCAAGACCCCGCCGACCAAGGAAGCCTACTGGTTCCGTTCGATCTACGAGAAGCACTTCCCGAACCCCTGCGCCGTCGACCTCGTGCCGGACGGCCCCTCCATCGCCTGCTCCACGCCCGCCGCCATCCGCTGGGACGCGGCCTGGGCCTCCATGGCCGACCCCTCGGGCCGCGCCGTGGCGGGGGTGCACCAGGAGGCCAAGTAGCGAGGCGATAGCGCGGCGGGACCCTTGGACTCGGGGCCGCGATCGGCTAGACTCCCCCCATGAGCGAGGGCATCCGGACCGTCCGCGGCAAGCGCGCCTTCATCATCGACATGGACGGCGTGATCTACCACGGCAACCGCCTCCTCCGCGGGGCGGCCGAGCTCGTGGCCTGGCTGCGGCGCGAGGAGAAGCGCTTCCTCTTCCTCACGAACTCGAGCGAGCGCTCCCCCGAGGAGCTCTCGCAGAAGCTCGGGAGGCTCGGCGTCGAGGTCGGGGCCGAGCACTTCTACACGAGCGCCCTGGCCACGGCCGCCTTCATCACGAGCCAGCGGCCCGGGGGCTCGGCCTACGCCATCGGCGAGCCGGGCCTCATCAACGCCCTCTACCAGGCCGGCTACACGATGAACGACGCCAACCCCGACTACGTCGTCGTGGGCGAGGCGCGGAGCTACAACCTCGACAGCGTGGAGAAGGCCGTGCGCCTGGTCCTCGGCGGGGCCCGGCTCATCGGCACCAACCCCGACCTCACCGGCCCCGACGAGGGCGGCCTCGTCCCGGCCTGCGGGGCCCTCGTCGCCCCCATCGAGCTGGCCACGGGCCGCAAGGCCTACTTCGTGGGCAAGCCCAATCCCCTCATGATGCGCCACGCCCTCAAGCGCCTGGGCTCCACGCGCGAGGAGACCGTCATCGTCGGCGACCGCATGGATACGGACATCGTGGCTGGCATCGAGAGCGAGATCGAGACCGTCCTCGTCCTCTCCGGCGTCACGGCGCGCGCCGACCTCGGGCGCTTCCCCTACGCGCCGCGCCAGGTCCTCGAGGGGGTCTTCGAAATCCCGGAATGAGCGCCGGCCGGTCCGGCGAGGAGGTACGACATGGCTGAGCACGGGAAGGGCGGCGCGGCCGCCTCGGGCGGGATCTACGGGCTGGGCTTCCTGGCCGCGGTAATCTACTACATCGGCCACGCCGCGAGCTTCGGCGCCGGGATCCTGGGATTCCTGAAGGCCCTCGTCTGGCCGGTCTTCGTGGTCTACAAGCTCATGGAGCACCTGGGCATGTGAGGCCGGGACGGGCGCGGCCCGCGGCCCTCAGAACTCGCCGACGAAGAGGACCTCGGGCTCGAGCTCGGCGCCGAGCCGCTCGCGGGCCTCGCGCTGCGCGAGCTCGATGAGCTTCCGCATCTGGGCCGCCGTGGCGCCGCCCGCGTTCACGAAGATGTTCGCGTGCCAGGCCGAGACGGCGGCGCCGCCGACCGCGCGGCCCCGGAAGCCCAGGCCGTCGAGGAGCTTGCCCGTGGGCGCGCCGAGGCGGCGGTCGTTCTTGAAGACCGAGCCCGCCGAGGGCAGGCGGTAGTGGCCCTTGGCCTCCCGGTCGGCGCGGCGGGCGCGCATCGTCGCCGCGATCTCGGCGCTCTCGGCGCCCTCGAGGCGGAAGGTCGCCTCGAGGACGAGGGCGCCGGCGGCGGGCCCGCCCGGCTGGAAGGGCGAGCGCTTGTAGTCCCACTCCCCCGGCAGGACCCGGCGCTCGACCAGCTCGCCCGAGGGCGCGAGGTAGCGGAGCCGCTCGAGGACCTGGGAGATCTCGCGCTCGTAGCAGCGGGCGTTCATGTAGGCCGCCCCCCCCACGCTCCCCGGCAGGCCCGAGAAGTCCTGGAGGCCCCCTAAGCCGAGGCAGAGGGCCTCGAGGCAGAGCTCGTCGACGGGGAGGCCGGCCCCGGCCGAGAGGAGGGAGGCGCCCCCCTCCGTGCCGGAGGGCTCCTCGAGCCTGAGGCCCCGCAGGGCACCGGTATCCAGGACGATGCCGCGGATGCCCCGGTCGCCCACGAGGAGGTTGGCGCCCCCGCCGAGCACGAAGAGGGGGATAGACTCCTCCCGCGCGGCGCGGACGAGGGCGATGGCCGACTCCTCGTCGGCCGGCCGGACGAGGAGCTCGGCGGGGCCGCCCAGGCGGAAGCTCGTGTGGCCGGCCAGGGGCTCCTCCCAGGCGATATCCGCCCTTATATTGATTTTTTCGAGGAAGTCCCGTAGTGTTGGCATGATTGCGATACTACCCGCCGCGTCCCGAAGGCGCAACGGGGAGGACCAGCGTGGAGGTTCCGATGCCGACGCTTCGCCTGTTCAACACCCTGGGACGCCAGCTCCAGGACTTCGTCCCCCTCGTCCCCGGCAAGGTCGGCTTCTACGGCTGCGGCCCCACGGTCTACGACTACGCCCACCTCGGCAACATGCGGCCCTACGTCCTCCACGACATCCTCGTCCGCAGCCTCCGCTACCTCGGCTACGAGGTGACCCACGTCATGAACATCACCGACGTCGGCCACCTCTCCGGGGACTCCGACCTCGGCGAGGACAAGATGCTCAAGCGGGCCGAGGAGCGGGGCAAGTCGGTCTACGAGATAGCCGAGTTCTACACGGCGGCCTTCTTCCGCGACACCGAGCGCCTCGGCGTAGCCCGGCCGAGCGTCGTCTGCAAGGCCACGGAGCACGTCGCGGACATGATCGCCCTCATCAAGCGGATCGAGGCCAAGGGCTACACCTACTCCGCCGGCGGCAACCTCTACTTCGACGTGACCAAGTTCCCCTCCTACGGCGAGCTGGCCCTCCTCAAGCTCGACGAGCTCAAGGCCGGCGCCCGGGTCGAGGTCGACCCGAACAAGCGCAACCCGGCCGACTTCGCCCTCTGGTTCACCAAGTCCAAGTTCGGCAACCAGGCCATGGTCTGGGACTCCCCCTGGGGCCGGGGCTATCCCGGCTGGCACATCGAGTGCTCGGCCATGAGCATGCGCTACCTCGGGGAGCAGTTCGACATCCACGCCGGCGGGGTGGACCACATCCCCATCCACCACACGAACGAGATAGCCCAGTCCGAGGCCGCGACCGGCAAGAAGTGGGTGAATTACTGGGTCCACAACGAATTCCTCAACTTCGGCAAGCTCAAGATGGCCAAGTCCTCGGGCGAGTTCCTCACCCTGCAGAGCCTGGTCGACAAGGGCTACGATCCCCTGGACTACCGCTACTTCCTCCTCGGGGCCCACTACCGCTCCCAGCTCGCCTTCTCCTGGGAGAGCCTGGACTCGGCCCGCTCGGCGCGCCGCTCCCTCCTCGACCGGGTCCTCGCCCTCGCGGAAAAGGGCCACGCCGCCCCGATCGCCTCGATCGGCCCGGCGGCCCGCGCGCGGCTCGAGTCCTTCGTCGCCGCGATGGCCGAGGACCTCGCCACGCCCCGGGCCCTCGCCGAGCTCTGGGGGGCCCTCCGCGACCCGGAGCTCCCCGCCCCCGAGGCCCTGGCCCTCGCCCTCGAGATGGACGGAATCCTCGGCCTCGGCCTCGCCGGGGCCCGCCGGGCCGAGGCGGCCGCGGTCGACCCCGAGCTCGCCGCCTGGATCGAGGGCCTCGTGGCGGAGCGGGCCGCGGCCAAGAAGGCCAAGGACTTCGCCCGCGCGGACGCGATCCGCGCCGAGCTCGCGGCCAAGGGCGTCGTCCTCGCGGACGGTGCCGGCGGCACGGCCTGGAAGCTCGCGTAACCCGAGGAGGGCGGGATTGTTTTCTAGTGGCGGACCACCCGGCGACGAGGACCTGCGCAGGCTCTACGACGCGACCGCGCCCATGCTCGTGCGCGTCGCCTGCCGCATCGCCGGGAGCGAGGAAGCCGCGGAGGACATAGTCCATGACGCCTTCGTCCAGATCGTGCAGAAGCGCCTCCCCTTCCCGAGCCTCGACGACGCGAAGTACTGGCTCATCCGCGTGGTCAAGAACGGCGCCCTCAACTACGCCAAGCGCAGGGGCCGCGAGGCCCGCGCCTACGAGCGCTGGTGGCGGGGCGAGCGGGAGAGCTCGGCCGCGGCGGACGAGGGCCTGCTCAAGGGCGAGTCGGCCGAGGAGCTCAAGGCCGCCCTCGAGACCCTCCCCGAGGGGCTCAAGGCGGTCCTCGTGCTCAAGGAGTACGGCGGCTTGAACTACAAGGAGATTGGACGAGTGCTCGGGATCAGCGAGGGCAACGTGAAAGTCCGGGCCTTCAGGGCGCGCGAGGCGCTCCTGGCCAGGCTCGGGGAGGGTTCGAAGCATGTGTCCTGATCGAGGCCTGCTCTCCGCCTACGCGGACGGCGAGGTGCCCAGTCCCTGGAACGCGCGCATAGCGGAGCACGTCGCCGGCTGCGCGGCCTGCGGCTCCGCCCTGGAGCGCTACGCCTCCCTCGGCCGGCGGCTCTCCTCGGAGCCGCTCCCGAACGAAAAGGCCATCGTCGCCCGGGGCAGGGAGCGCCTCGAGCGCGAGCTCGCCGCCCGGGCGGCCGGCCGGACCGCCCCCGCCTTCGGATCCCTCCCCCGCGCCGGAAGGGCCTGGGGCCGGAGCCTCTCCCTGCCCCTCCCCCTGGCGGCCGCGGCCGCCCTCGTCCTCTTCCTCCTCGCCGGCCTCACGACGGCCAACCTCCTCGCGGGAGGCAGGGAGGCCCGGCCCGCCCTGGCCGCCGCCGAGATCGCCCCCGAGGGGGCGGAGCAGGCGAGCATGGAGCGGATACTCCGCTACCTCGACAGCCAGAACGCCCAGGTGACCCTCACCATCAACCTCCCCTCCGAGACGGACTTCGGCGAGGCGGGGACCCCCGTCATCGTGCGGGCTCCCAAGGTCAGGCCGGTCCAGGCCGCGGAAGGCGAAGCGCCGTGAACCGCGCCTTCGCCCTGCTGGCCCTCGCCGGGCTCGCGGTCTCCCCGCTCCGGAATTCGGCCCAGGAGCGGGTCGAGGAGCTCAAGGAAGGCAGCCTCGCCGTCAAGGTGCATGCCCTCGTGCCGGGAAGCGGCGCGGAGGGCCTCCAGGGGACCGGCGTCGCCTGGCAGGAGGAGAGCGTCAAGTACACCCTCCCCGGGATCCCCGTCGGCGTCAAGCTCGTCGGCACCAACCTCGTCGTCATGACCCAGATCACCCCCTTCGACCGCGGCGACGGGAAGCTCAGCCTCGTCGCCCAGGGCCAGGTCTGGGCCCGCAATGCCCGCGGCAGCATCACCTACCGCAGCACCCTCGAGACCGTCACCCTCTCCCTGGGCGAGACCGTGTTCTTCTATCCCCTCGGCGTCGACGCCGGGGGCAAGTCGCCCCTCAGGCTCGAGATCTCCGTCAGCCGCCGGCCGGTGGAGCCGGAGCTCCCCGCGCGCGAGGCCGGCGCGCCCCAGCCCCCCCAGCCGGGCCCCGCCCCGGCCCCCGCGGTACAGGCCCCGCCCCCCGAAGCCCCCAAGCCCAAGCGATGAGCCTCGAGCTGCCGCCTTCCTCGAGCCTGTTCGCGGAGCGCGCGAGGCCGCCCTCGGCCCCGCCCCGCCTCCGATCGGCGCTCAAGCGGCTCGCGATCGCCGCGGCCTCCTGCCTCGCCGCGGCCCTCGGCGCCTACCTCCTCTACGGCCTCCTGTCCCGCCCCCGCATCGACCGGATCGATCCCGCGGTCGGCGAGCCGGGCCAGGTCATCCGCATCGAGGGGAGGAACTTCGGCGCCGAGCGCGGCGAGTCGCGGATCGAGGCCGACGGGGTCTCCCCCACCGCCTCCTCCTATCTCTCCTGGAGCGACGAGGAGCTCTCCCTGCGCCTCCCGGCCGCGGTGGACTCAGGGCTGATCTACCTCGTCACCCGCCACGGCCGCTCCAATCCCAAGCTCTTCATGAACCGCGCCCGCCTGCCCATCCGGGCCGAGAACCAGCTCGCCGGGCGCTCGGGCCCCTTCATCGCCTCCGCCTCCTCGGAGGGCGGGCCCGTGGGCTCCCTCCTCGTCCTCTCCGGCCTCGACTTCGGCGCGAGCCGTGAGGGGGCCTCGGTCCAGTTCTCCTGGTCGGTCGACGCGGGCCAGGCCCTCCCCGGGCCCCAGGCCGCCGTCTCGAGCGTCGAGAACGCCGAGACCGACTTCGGCTACGAGCTCTGGTCCGACAAGGAGATCAGGGTCCGCGTCCCCGACGGGGCCGCCTCCGGCGCCGTGACGGTGCTCCGCGGCAAGGACCGGGGCAACGGCGTCTTCTTCCGCGTGACCGAGGCCCCGGGCATCAAGCGCTACACCGACCGGCGCACCTACTCCCTCTCCCACTCGATCAGCGTCAACAAGATCAAGGCCTCGGGGGAGAACGAGCTCTACCTCTGGACGCCCGAGCCCGTCGAGACCGCCTACCAGCGGGCGGCCGCGCTCTCGCGGGAGCCCGCGCCCCTCGTCCCCGACTACCGGGGCACCGCCATCTTCCGCTTCAAGGACCTCGCGGCGGGCTCGGAGCTCTCGGTCCGCCAGAGCTACCTCGTGCAGGTCTACGCCGTGGAGACCGAGATCGCGGCCGAGCGGATCGCCCTCAAGCCCAAGGACCCGCCCGCGCTCATGGCCCACTACCTCGCACCCGACGGCCGCGTGCCCTCCGACGCCCCCGAGGTCCAGGCCCTCGCGAGGCGGATCGTCGGCGGGGAGCGCAATCCCTGGAGGGCCACCCGCCTCGTCTGGGACTGGCTCGTCCGGAACCTGGCCTACAACCCCGCGCGCGAGCAGGCCCGGGCCCAGGACGCCCTAGCCTCCAAGTCGGCCGACGCCCACTCCTACGCCCTCCTGGCCTGCGCCCTCCTCCGCGCCGCGGGCGTGCCCTCCCTGCCCGTGGCCGGCTACCTCGTCGAGCCGAGCCGCAAGGCCGTCCGCCACTATTGGGTCGAGGTCTACCTCTACGGGCTCGGCTGGGTCCCCCTCGATCCCGTCCTCGGCTCGGGGGCCGAGCCCGGGGTCGAGGTGCTCTGGAAGGACCGGAGCCGCTACCTCGGCTCGCAGGACAACCGCCACATCGCCTTCTCGCGCGGGGTGGCCGTGCTCGCGCCCATGGCCCCCAAGGGCCGCCGCGTGGCGAAGGACCGCCGCTGGTCCTTCCAGAGCTTCTACGAGGAGAGCGCGGGGAGGCTCGAGGCTTACAGCTCGTTCTGGGGCGACGTGGAAGTGACGGGGATGTACTGATCTACGCTGAGCGGCCTAGTACGGGTACAGTGAGACCGTGCTACTCGCGAAGGACGGTTCCGAGGACGGGGCCCCGCTCGCGCCGCGGCGCATCGCGCTAGGATCGCGCGACGCGTCGCCGCGCGGCGCCCCGTCTCGGGGGCCGTGCGACGCGAAGTGCCGTTCCCTCACCCAACCAGGCTGCCACGCGTAGAAGTAGCTCGCGTTTGAGCTCTGGGCGGCCCTGTAGGCTGAGGCGCTCGCGCTTCGGCGCGCGTCGCGCTTTGTTCAAGGCAGTCCTGCATGCGAGGCGCTCGCGCTTCGGCGCGCGTCGCGCTTTGTTCAAGGCAGTCCTGCATGCGAGGCGCTCGCGCTTCGGCGCGCGTCGCGCTTGGTTCAAGGCGGTCCCGCATGCGGGGCGCTCGCGCTTGGGCTCAGGACTGTCGCGCAGGCTGAGGCGCTCGCGCTTCGGCGCGCGTCGCGCTTGGGCTCAGGACCGTCACACAGGCTGAGGCGCTCGCGCTTCGGCGCGCGTCGCGCTTAGTTCAAGGCGGTCCCGCATGCGGGGCGCTCGCGCTTCGGCGCGCATCGCGCTTGGGGTAATGGCCGTCGCGCCGGGGATCAGGGTTTGGGCAGCTTGGTCCAGTCGAGGCCGCGGCCGGTCCTGTCGGGTTGGCAGGCGGGGCAGAAGAAGGCGTCGTAGCCGAGGACGCCGGCGACGCGGATCGTGGTCCCGCAGCGGGGGCAGGCCTGGCCGGCGCGGCCCCGCACGCGCATATGGCCGCGGACCTTGTCCTCCAGGGGGGCGCCGGCCTTCTCGACCTCCTCGATGCCCCAGGCGAGGACGGAGCGGATGGCGTCGTACAGCGCGCGGCGCTGCTCGGCCGAGAGGGAGGGGCAGGGGGCCTTGGGGTGGATCCGCGCCTCGAAGAGGATCTCGTCGGCGTAGGCGTTGCCGATGGCCGAGAGGGAGGCCTGGTCCATGACGAAGACCCGGGCCTGGCAGCGCTTGCCCTTGATCAGGGCCGAGAAGGATTCGTAGGTGAAGTCAGGCGACAGGACGTCGAGGCCCTGGCCGAGGTAGCCGGGTATGGCCTCGTAGCGGCCGCGGGGGCAGAGGTAGATCTTGCCCATCCGCTTCTCGTCGCCGTAGTGGAGGGTCCTCCCGTCCTCGAGCTCGAGGGAGAAGGCCGTGGAGGGCAGGGCCTTCCCGCCGCGCGGGGCGAGGCGGAGGCGGCCGGCGAGCATGAGGTGCATGACGAGGTCGAGCTCGGGCAGGCCCTCGGGCCGCGCGAGCTCGAAGCGGAGGAAGGGGCCCCGGCGGCCGAGGGGGCCGAAGGCCGCGCCTTCCAGGAGGCCCGCGAAGCTCCCCGGCGCGAGGACGCGGAGCACGACGGGCTCCTTCACGATGGCGCGCGTTATGCGACGCCCCTCGAGCTCGGGGCCGAGGGCCTTCGCGATGCGGACCAGGTCGGGGAGCTCGGGCATGGGTGCCTAGGCCCCCGCCCCGCCGAAGAGGCCGGCGATCTCCGCCTCGCGGTCGGCGAAGGCCTCGACGACCCTCGGGTCGAAGTGGCGGCCCGCGTTCTCGAGGACGTAGGCCGAGGCGGCCTCGCGGCCCAGGGCGGGCTTGTAGGGCCGCTCGGAGCGGATGGCGTCGTAGACGTCGGCCAGGGCGACGATCCTCGCCCCGAGGGGTATGTCCTCGCCGGCGAGGGCGTCGGGGTAGCCCTCCCCGTCCCAGCGCTCGTGGTGGTAGCCGGCTATGTCGGCGGCCACGGTCACCCGCGGGTCGTAGCGGATCCTCCGCGAGGCCTCGAGGAGGATCTCCCTGCCCACCGTCACGTGGCGCCGCATCAGGGCCAGCTCCTCCGGGTCGAGGGGGCCGGGCTTGCGGAGCACCGCGTCGGGCACGGCGATCTTGCCGACGTCGTGGAGGGGGGCCATGCGCGCGATGGTCTCGACGAGGCCGGGGCCGAGGCGGGGGATGCTCCGCCGCTCGACGAGGCGGCCTCCCAGGACCCGCGCGATCTCGAGGGTCCGGTCGATGTGGGCGCCGGTGCGCTCGTCCCGGGCCTCGATCAGGTCGGCGAGGGCGTGGGTGACCGCCTCGGCCCAGCCCTCGACCCGCTCGGAGAGGCGCCGGGCCTTGCGCCGGAGGGAGCCCCGCTCCCGCTCGAGGCTGGCCTCGGAGGCCGAGGGGCCGCCGTCCCGCCGCTCGAGGAGGGCGGCCCGCTCCGAGTCCTCGTAGGCGTCGCGGAAGCGGCCGCGGAGTGCCCTGATCCTGCCCCGGAGGCGGAGGAGCTCGGTGTAGCGGCCGAGGTCCCCGGCCGCCGCGCGGGGCAGCCATTCCTCGGCGAGGGACTCGGCCCCCTCGAGGTCGCCCTCCTCGATCCCGACGCGGATGAGGAGGAGGGCCGCGCGGATGCCGACCATGGCGAAGCCGCCTCCCTTCGCCAGGGCGAGGGCCTCCTCGACCGCGTAGAGGGACTCGTCGCGGCGGCCGGCGACGAGGAGGGCCTCGCCGAGGCCGAGCCGGGCTTCCGCCCTGAGCAGGCCGCTCCCCTCGGCCTCGGCCGCCGCCTCGACGCCGGAGAGGGCCTCGAGGGCCTCCTCGATCCTGCCCGAGGCGATCAGGGCCGAGCCGAGGGCGAGGCGGATCGAGGCGGCGGGGATTCCGGGGATGGCGCCGCCGCCGGCGAGCGCCAGGGCCTCCCGCAGGTAGGCCGCGGACCGCTCCGCGCGGCCCGCCTCCTGGTAGGCTATGCCGAGGTTGCCCAGGGCCCTGGCGAGGGAGGCCGGGTCGGCCGCGCGGCGGGCGAGGCGGTGGGCCCGCTCGAGGCGGGCGATCGCCTCCGCGTAGCGGCCGACCTGGAAGTGGGAGATGCCCTGGGCGCAGAGGAGGCGGACGCGGAGCGAGGGCGGAAGGCCGCGATGGGCCAGGCCCTGGGCGGCGAAGCCCAGTGCCCGGTCGGGATCGCCCAGGGAGAGGCAGGCGTAGGCGGCGAGGGCCGACGCGGGGGCGAGGCCTTCCTGCCCGGGCTCGCGCCGCGCCTCCTCGCAGGCCGCCTCGGCCAGGAGGAGGGCCCGCTCGGGGTCGGAGCGGAGGAGGCGCTCTATCTCCTCGCTGGGTTCGGCCATGCTTTCCACTTCCTCCGAATCATATGCCTCCGGGGGCGGCCGTCAACGAGGCGGGCCCGCCCGCGAATGCCGATATCAATTTCGGCTATATTATATCAAAATTCCCCATAGTGCCCAGGCGGAAACGGGCCCTATCCTTGCGTTAAGTCGTGGTTACTCTTCACAAGGAGGGACTCGAGATGAAAAAGTGCCTGCTCGTTATCCTGGGCCTCGCGCTCGCCCTGTCGTCCGCCTTCGGCCAGCAGCTCATCGGCGTGGCCATGCCGACCCAGTCGCTCCAGCGCTGGAACCAGGACGGCGCCAACATGAAGTCCAAGCTCGAGGCGAAGGGCTACAAGGTCGATCTCCAGTACGCCAACAACGACATCAACACCCAGATCCAGCAGCTGGAGAACATGATCACCAAGGGCGCCAAGGTCCTGGTCATCGCCTCGATCGACGGCTCGGTCCTCTCGGACGTGCTCAAGAAGGCGCACGACGGCGGGATCAAGGTCATCGCCTACGACCGCCTCATCATGAACACGCCGAACTGCGACTACTACGCGACCTTCGACAACTTCAAGGTCGGCGTGATCCAGGGCCAGTACATCGAGAAGGCCCTCGACCTCAAGACCAAGAAGGGCCCCTTCAATATCGAGCTCTTCGCCGGCTCGCCCGACGACAACAACGCCCTCTTCTTCAACAAGGGCGCCATGAGCATCCTCCAGTCCTACATCGACGCGAAGAAGCTCGTCGTCCCCACCAAGCAGACCGAGTTCACCACCATCGCCATCCAGAGCTGGAGCTCCGAGAAGGCCCAGGCCAGGATGGACAACCTCATCGCCGCCAAGTACGCCGGCAAGACCAAGCTCGACGCCGTCCTGTCGCCGAACGACAGCCTCGCCATCGGCATCGTCGCCTCCCTCAAGAACGCCGGCTACGGCACCGCGAAGAAGCCCTACCCCGTCCTCACCGGCCAGGACTGCGACAAGGCCAACGTGAAGGCCATGATCGCCGGCCAGCAGTCCATGTCGGTCTTCAAGGACACCCGCACCCTCGCGGCCAAGGTCGTCGAGATGGTCGAGGCCATCATGCAGGGCAAGGAGGCGCCGGTGAACGACACCAAGACCTACAACAACGGCGTCAAGGTCGTCCCCTCATTCCTCTGCGACCCCGTCTTCGCGGACAAGAACAACTACAAGGCCCTCCTCGTCGACTCCGGCTACTACACCGCCGCGGATCTGCAGTAGTACAATCAGGGAAGGCCCCCGCCGTTTGGAGCCGGCCCGCGCGCCAGGAGGCGCGCGGGCCGGCCTTTCGAAGGCGGGGCGGGGGCGGAAGGAGGGCGCGGGCGTGGACGACACCATCCTCGAGATGCGGAACATCACCAAGCTCTTCCCCGGCGTGCGGGCCTTGAACGACGTCACCTTCTCGGTCAGGCGGGGCGAGATCCACGCCCTCGTCGGCGAGAACGGGGCCGGCAAGTCCACCCTCATGAACGTGCTCGGGGGGGTCTACCCGCACGGGACCTACTCGGGCCAGCTGGTCTTCGAGGGCGCCGAGTGCTCGTTCCGGGAGATCCACGACTGCGAGCGCAAGGGCATCGTCATCATCCACCAGGAGCTCGCCCTCATACCCTACCTCTCCATCGGCGAGAACATCTTCCTCGGCAACGAGCGCTCGGGCGGCGGCGTCATCGACTGGGACGAGACCCACCGCGACGCGGCGAGGCTCCTCGAGCTCGTGGGCCTCAAGGAGGGGACGCGCACCCTGGTCAAGGACATCTCGGTGGGCAAGCAGCAGCTCGTCGAGATCGCCAAGGCCCTGGGCAAGAACGTCAAGCTCCTCGTCCTCGACGAGCCCACGGCCTCGCTCAACGAGGACGACTCGGAGCACCTCCTGCGCCTCCTCGTGGACCTGAAGGCCAAGGGGATGACCTCGATCCTCATCTCGCACAAGCTCAACGAGATCGTCGAGGTCGCGGACACCATCACCATCATCCGCGACGGGGCCACGATCGAGACCCTCTGCAAGGGAAGGGACGAGATCGACGAGGACCGGATCATCAAGGGCATGGTCGGGCGGGAGCTCGTCGACCGCTTCCCCAAGCGGACGCCCCGGATCGGCGAGGTAGCCTTCGAGGTGCGGGACTGGACCGCCTACAATCCCCTGAACCCCGAGCGCAAGGCCGTCAACGGCGTCGGCATCAAGGTGCGCAAGGGCGAGGTCGTGGGCCTCGCCGGGCTCATGGGCGCGGGCCGGACCGAGCTGGCCATGAGCATCTTCGGGCGCTCCTACGGCCTGAACGTCAGCGGCCAGGCCTTCAAGGACGGCCGGCCGATCGAGCTGAAGGGCATCCGGCAGACGATCGACCAGGGCATCTCCTACGCCACCGAGGACCGCAAGACGGCCGGCCTCAACCTCATCGGCGACATCAGGGAGAACATCACGATCGCCGCCCTCGCCAAGGTCGCGAGGAGCTCGGTGATCGACCGCGACCGGGAGGCGGGCGTCGCCGAGGAGTACCGCGCGAAGCTGAACATCAAGTCGACGAGCATCCGGCAGAAGACCGGGAACCTCTCGGGCGGCAACCAGCAGAAGGTGGTCCTGTCCAAGTGGATCTTCACCGCGCCCGACGTCCTCATCCTCGACGAGCCCACGCGGGGCATCGACGTCGGCGCCAAGTACGAGATCTACACCATCATCAACAAGCTGGCCGACGAGGGCAAGTCGGTCATCTTCATCTCGTCGGAGCTCCCGGAAGTCCTCGGCGTCTGCGACCGCATCTACGTCATGAACGAGGGGCGGATCGTCGGGGAGTTCGAGCGCGGGGAGGCCACCCAGGAAGGCATCATGAAGTGCATCATGCAGAGCGTCGGGGAGGGCGGGAATGGGAAGCTTTAGGGAGTTCCTGCGGAACAACGTCCGGCAGTACGCGATGCTCATCGCGCTGCTGTGCATCATGCTCTTCTTCCAGGTGGCCACGGAGGGGGTCCTCCTCGTCCCGATGAACGTGACGAACCTCGTCCTGCAGAACGCCTACGTCTTCATCCTCGCCATCGGCATGACCCTGACCATCCTCACCGGCGGCAACATCGACCTCTCGGTCGGCTCCATCGTGGCCTTCGTCGGGGCCCTCGCGGGCACCTTCGTCATCACGATGAAGATGAGCGTGGGGGCGGGGATCGCGCTCTCGCTCCTCGCCGGCCTCGGGATCGGGGTCTGGCAGGCCTTCTGGATCGCCTACGTGCGGCTCCCCTCCTTCATCGTCACCCTGGCGGGGCAGCTGGTGTTCCGGGGCCTCACCGTCTTCATGCTCAAGGGCCTGACCATCGGCCCCTTCCCCGAGTCCTTCCAGATGATCAGCTCGGGCTTCGTGCCGGACCTCATCGGGGGCGAGGAGTCCGAGCTGAACCTCCTGGCCCTCGCCGCCGGCGCGGCGGTCGCCGCCCTCTACATCCTGGCCCAGCTCCGCCAGCGGGTCTACCGCCGGAGGAACGGCTACGAGTCGACGCCCGTCCCGATCTTCGCCGGCGGCCTCGTCCTCGTGACCGGCGTCATCGCCCTGGCCTCCTACTGGCTCGCCTCCTACCGCGGCCTGCCGATCATCTTCATCATCATCGGCGCCCTCATCGTGGCCTATTCCTTCTTCACCTCGAGGACCGTCCCCGGCCGCTACCTCTACGCCATGGGGGGCAACGAGAAGGCGGCCCAGCTCTCGGGCATCAACACGAACAAGGTCCTCTTCTTCGCCTACGTCAACATGGGGGTCATGGCGGCCGTGGCCGGCATAGCGGTCTCCTCCCGGCTCAACGCCTCCTCGCCCCTGGCCGGCCAGAACTTCGAGCTGGACGCCATAGCGGCCTGCTTCATCGGCGGGGCCTCGGCCACGGGGGGCATCGGCACCATCGTCGGCGCGATCATCGG
>JAKLFE010000016.1 GCA_022711355.1 Spirochaetota bacterium
GCGCCCTCAAGGACTACCGCAAGGTCGACGTCGTCCAGCCCGAGGCCTGGGCCAAGCTCGCCCCCGTCGCCGAGGAGCTCAGGCAGAGCCAGGTCCTCGAGCAGATCGTGCGCCACGTCAAGAAGGATCCCTACTGGGCGGCCAAGCCGCGCATCCCGGGCGAGCGCATCGTGGAGCCCTTCCTCCAGAAGCTCAAGACCCAGATCGAGACCATACTCCAGGGCCTCGTGCAGGAGCGCCGCAACGGCAAGATCGACGAGGCCGCCAAGCAGATCTTCGGCACCTCCGTCGTCCTGCGCATGAAGAACTACACGGACAAGGCCAACGTCGTCTTCGCCAAGAAGATGCTCGGCGGCTTCACCCAGTCCCAGTCCATGAACTACCTCAAGGCCTACCTCCTCGACTACTTCAAGAAGGATATCCGCGAGCTCGCCGACCTCCTGATCATCCGCGGCCAGTGGACGACGAGCATCCAGTCCCAGCAGCTCTCCGACAACTACCACGCCCTCCTCGAGATCGCCGACCAGATCGTCCAGTTCGACGAGGCCCTCGCGGACGAGGGAGAGCTCGGCACCAAGCTGCGCTCCGCCCTCGCCAAGGCCGACCGGGACAAGGAGGCGGTCAAGTACCTGCGGACCCTCCTCAAGGACGTCAACGACCGGGCGACGGGCATGGTCTCCCGGGCCGCGATGAGCCTCATCGGCACGGGCCGCATCATCAAGTCCCTCGTCGAGGACCTGGGCAGGCCCCACCACGAGCTCATCCTGAACTGGAAGGAAGTCGAGGGCCAGAGCCCCCATCCCCTCAAGGAGTGGATGGTCGAGGTCTACAAGAAGATCTACTACATGGTCCAGCTCCTGCAGTTCTTCACCCCGAGCGGCTCGAGCGAGTAGACGGCGGGGCGCCTCCGCGCCTCATTGAAGAGAAGTAAACCACAGAGACACAGAGGGAATAAGGAAAGAGGGTGGAAAAGGAAGATTCCTTTCCCACCCTCTCAATTTCTTCTCTGTGTCTCTGTGTCCTGTGGTTTCTTCCGGATTCTTCTGTGTGCCTCTGTGGCGCTATTTATCCTGGATTTATAACCTCACAGCCTAGCGGGGCGCGATGCGGTAGGGCTCGAACCTCGAAACGAGCCGCTCGGGCAGGCGGACGCGGAGGAGCGTCGCGTCGTCCTCCCGCGACTCGGCCAGGATGGAGGCCTCGCGGCGCAGGAGGGCGACCATGCCGTACTCGGCGTCGGGGACGCGGAGCTCGAGCTCGGGCGAGCCCGCGGTGAGGCCGGCCTCGATGGCGGCGCGCAACGCGTCGAGGCCTTCGCCGGACTTGACGGAGATGGGCACGGCCCGGGGATAGCGCGCGCGGAAGGCCTCGAGGGCCGGGGCCGCGGGATCGGCGACGAGGTCCATCTTGTTGAGGGCGAGGATCCGGGGCGGGGCGGCCGAATCGGGCCCCGCGCCGCCGCCTGAGCCGAGCCCCAGCTCGGCGCCGAGCCCCAGCTCGGCGAGGACCTTGTCCGTGGTGGCCATGTGGCGCTCGAGCTCGGGGTCGGAGGCGTCGGCGACGACGACGACGAGGTCGGCGGCCGCGGCCTCCTCCAAGGTGGCCTTGAAGGCCTCGACGAGGTGGTGGGGCAGGTTGCGGACGAAGCCGACCGTGTCGGTGAGGAGGAGGGAGCCGCCCGAGCTCAGGGCGAGGCGCCTCGTCGTCGGGTCGAGGGTGGCGAAGAGCTTGTCCTCGGCCAGGACATCGGCACGGGCCAGGGCGTTGAGGAGGCTCGATTTGCCGGCGTTCGTGTAGCCCACGATGGCGGCTCGCGGGACCGCCGCCTTCTCGCGCCGCTTGCGCTGGGTCTCGCGGCTCTTCCGCACGACCTTGAGCTCCTCCTTGATCTCGTGGATGCGGCGCTCGATCTCGCGTCGGTCGAGCTCGATCTTCTGCTCGCCCGAGCCCTTGGTGCCGTACCTCCCTCCGCGCTGCCGCGACAGGTCCTCGTAGGAGTGGGCGAGCCGGGGCAGGGCGTACTGGAGCCGCGCCAGCTCGACCTGGAGGCTGGCCTCCTTGGTCCGGGCGCGGCTGGCGAAGATGCGGATGATCAGCTCGGAGCGGTCGTAGGCCTTGAGGCCGGAGAGGGCCTCCCAGTTGCGCTGCTGCACGGGCGACAGGGCGTGGTCGAAGACGATGGAGTCGGCGTCCTCGGCCTTGGCCGCGGCGGCGATCTCCTCCGCCTTGCCCGAGCCGAAGAGGGTGGCGGCGCTACGCTCGCGCACGCGGGCGAGGAGGCTGCCGGCGACCTCGAGGCCGAGGGTCGAGGCCAGCCCGGCGAGCTCGGCGAGCAGCGACTCGGCCTCGGTCTTGGAGACGGCGTCGGTCTGGACGCCGACGAGGAAGACGCGCTCCGCGCGCGCCGCGGTTTCTTGGAGTTCGGTCATAGGGTAGGCAGAAGGTACTACGCGGGGGGAGGACTGTCCATCGCTCGAATGGGGGATCGAGTGCCTCGAAGGCTGTTGGAGCCCGATCCGGGGGGCTAGGCGCCCTTCCCCCGGCCCGCGATCGGAGCTATCATGCGGGCAGCCCGACCATGGACCTCATCCTCGCGACCAAGACCCGCCCCCCCCGGCCGCCCCGCTCCCTCATCCCGAGGCCGGCCCTCGTGGAAAGGCTCCGCGCCGCGCGGGCCCCCCTGGTCCTGATCTCGGCCCCGGCGGGCTTCGGCAAGACCTCCCTCGCCGCCGAGTACCTCGCCGCCCTGCGCTCCGCGGCGGAGGCCCCCGCCGCGGCCTGGCTCTCCCTCGAGGCCGAGGACGACGAGCCGGGGCGCTTCTGGAGCTCGGCGGCGGCCGCCCTCCTCCGCGCCCTGGAAGGGGCGCGGCCCGGCGCGGCCCTCGAAGGCCTCGCGGCCCTCGCCGAGCTCCCGCCCTCGCTGCGTCCCGCCGGCCCCGAGCTGGCGGCGGCCCTCGCTGAGGCCCTCGAGTCCTTCGGCGCGCCGGCCCTCCTCGTCCTGGACGACTTCCACCTCCTATCCTCGCCCGAGCTCCTCGGCTCCTTCGCCCGCTTCGCCGAGCGGATGCCCGCCTCGCTCCAGGTCATCCTCCTCTCGCGGAGCGATCCCGCCCTCCCCCTCGCCCGCTTCCGGGCCCGCGGCCTCTGCGCCGAGCTCCGGGCCGAGGAGCTGCGCTTCGGCCCCGACGAGGCCGAGCTCCTCCTCGCGAGGGCCTCGCGCGAGGCCGGCGGGCCGATCCTGACGAGGGAGCAGGTCCTCAGGATCGACCGCAAGGCCGAAGGCTGGGCGGCAGGGCTGCAGATGGCGGCCCTCTCCCTCTCGAGGGGGAAGGACGCCGCCGCCTTCGTGGAGAGCTTCTCCGGGAGCGATCGCTTCATCCTGGAATTCCTCGTCGAGGAGGTCCTCGCCGCGCAGTGCGACGAGCTCCGAGCCTTCCTCCTGGACAGCTCCCTCCTCGAGCGCTTCTGCGCCCCCCTCTGCGCGGCCGCCCTGGGCATCCCCGAGGAGGAGGCGAGGCGCCTCGTCGGGACCCTCGAGGCGGGCAACCTCTTCCTCGTCCCACTCGACGACGAGGGAAGCTGGTTCCGCTACCACCACCTTTTCGGGGAAGCCCTCAGGGCCCGCCGCAGGGCCTGCGCCAAGCCGGCCGCCGGCTGCGCGGGGCTAAGGGAGGAGGGGGCGATCCTCAAGGCGGCCGCCGCCTGGCGGGAGGGGCGGGGAGAGGGCGACGAGGCGGTCGGCCTCTACCTCAAGGCCGGGGACCCGGAGTCGGCCGCCGAGGTCCTTTCGGCACACGCCTTCGAGATGCTCGCCCGCGGGGAACGGCTGGCCCTCTCCTCGCGCCTCGCCCTCCTGAGCGAGGAGAGGATTCTCGCCCGCCCCCCTCTCGCGGAGGCGGCCGGCTGGCTCGCCGTCTTCTCGGGCAGGCCCGCCGAGGCCGAGCCGCTGATCGGCCGGATCGAGGCTGCGGCCTCGCGGGCCGCCCCCGGTCCTGGCCGGGAGCTCCGCTGCTCGGCGACGGTGATGCGCGCCTTCCTCCTGTGCATGCGGGGCCGGCTCGCGGAGGCGCGAGCCCGGGCGGCCGAGGCAGAGGGGCTCCTCGGCGAGGAGCGCCTCTTCGAGCGCTCGGTCCTCTACTTCGTGAAGGGCCTCGTCGCCCGCTCGGCCGGGGAGTTCGCGCGGGCCGCGGAGCTCATGCAGAGCTTCCTCGCCCTGGCCCTCGGCTGGGGCGAGCCCTGGACGGTCGTCATGGCCTACAACGAGGTCCTGACCTGCGCCCTCGCAAGGGGCGAGCTCGGGCGGGCCCGGGAAGCATACGAGGGGGCCCTCGCCGACCTTAGGCGCAGGGGCATCGGGAGCGTCGGCTCGGGCGTGAAGATCCACGGCAACTACGCGGATCTCCTCTACGAGCGGGACGAGCTGGAGGCCATGGAGGAGCTCCTCGAGCCCCGGCTCGAGGGCGAGGGCACCTGGCTCCTGCCCACCGACATCCTGATGGTCCTCAGCCCCGCGGTCCGGCTCCGGCTGGCCCAGGGAAAGCTCGAGGCGGCCCGCTGCCTCCTGGCCCGCATCGTCGAGATGGCCGGCCCGATCGAGGCCTTCCCCCGGGGCCGGGCCGTGCTCAGGGATATCCGGATCCAGGCCGCCCTCGCCGAGGGCAAGATCGAGGAGGCGTCTTCCCTCGCCGAGGCCGAGCCGGCCGAGGCCATGGCCGGCGAGGAGCTCCGCGGCGTGCGCTGGCTCTTCGAGCTCTCGGATCTCCGGATCCTCCTGGCCCGGAAGCGAGGGGCCGAGGCGGCTCGCCGGGGCCTCGAGCTCGCCGAGGCGGCCCGCCGCGGGGGCGGCCTCGCCATAGCCCTGGCCGCCTGGGCCCTGGCTGCCGGGGGCCTCGCCGCCGCGGGCGAGCCGGACCGGGCCCGCGAGCTCCTCGTCCGGGCCCTGGACGCTGGCAGGGCCGAGGGCTTCGTGCGCAGCTACGCCGACCTGGGGCCGGCCCTCGAGCCCCTACTCGAGGAGCTGGCCGCCGGGGACCCGGTCCCGGCCCGCGCCGCCCAGGCCAGGCTCGTCCTCGCGGCGGCGAGGCGGGAGCGCGGCCTCCCCGAGGCGGCCCGGGAGGCTGCCGCGAGGACGGCGAGCCCCCGGGAGCTCGAGGTCCTGGGGCTCCTCGCGGAAGGCCTGGGAAACCGGGATATCGCCGAACGCCTCTTCGTATCCGAGGCCACGGTCAAGACCCACCTCCACCACCTCGCCGAGAAGCTCGGAGCGGGGAACCGGACGGCCATACTCGCCCGGGCCCGGGAGCGGGGCCTCCTCGGACGCTAAGCCGGCGAAGCCCGGTTGATCCGGCGAGATTCCATCCTTCGATCGATGGCCTCGAGGGACGGTTGATCGGCATACTCCGCCTCGCCATGAAATCCGGACGCCATACCTACCAGATCAGCATCGAAGGAAGGCTCGATCCAGACTGGGCCGAGTGGCTCGACCGCGTCGAGCTGCGGGCCCAGGGGACGGGCACCCTCATCACGCTCAGGGAAGCGGACGAGGCCGCCATCTACGGGGCCATCCGCCTGCTCGAGGGCATGCGCTGCGCCCTGGTCGGGATCCGGATCGTCGACGATGAAGCGCCCCGGGAGCCCGCGCGGAGCGGGGTCCCCGGGGAAGGCGAAGGAGGGAGCAGTGAAAACTGACAGAGTCTCGAGGCGGCCGCCGAGGCCGCGACGCGGATTAGGAGGGTGGGCCGTGGCCGCAGCGCTCGTATCGGGCTGCGTGGGCCCGGCGGCCGTCTCGATCGGGGACTACGCCGAGTCCATCCCCATCTCGAGCCCCTCGGGCTACGCCGACGGGGTCCATCGAGGGAGCTACGAGCTGGCGCTCCCGCCGGGGGCCCTGGCCATGACCAGGAGCTGGACGGTCGAGGTCACCGTGGCCGGAGGGATGATAACCGGGATCGAGGCGATCGAGCCGAGGAAATTCGGGGAGGACGGCGACTTCGTCCCGCGCCTGGCCGCAAGGATCGTGGCGGCGGGCTCGCCCGCGGTCGACGCGATCAGCGGGGCGACCTTCTCCTCGGTCGCGTTCATGAAGGCGGTGGAAGATGCGCTGCTCAATTAAGCCAAGCTTCCTCGCCGCCCTCGTCCTCGCCGCGGGGAGCCTCAGCGCCCGGGCCGCCTCCGCCCAGGCCCCTGCCGGCTCCCCCGCCGGGTACAAGCCGGCAGCCGCCTACCTCGACGCCGGCTCCCTGGGCATGGGCGCCCTCTTCGGGGCCGTCCATGCCCGGCTGGGCGGGGAGCTGGGCCTCGAGGCCCCGGCCCCCTGGGGCGGCGCCCTTTCCGTCGGGGCGGAGGTCGGGCTCTACCTGAGCGCGCCCTCGAGCTCGGAGGGTCGGATACTCCAGCTCGACCTCGCGGGGATCCTCAGGTGGCGCCCCGCCATGGAGGGGAGGGGGCCCTTCGCCGGACTCGGCCTCGGGGCGATCTACGCGAGTCTCGAGCCGGAGCCTGGCGAGGGCGAGACCCGCCTGGGAGCCCTCGGCTTGGCCGAGCTGGGCTGGGCCTTCGCCCTCCTCGGCGGCGATCTCGCCATCGAGCCGCTGGCCAGGGCCTACCTGGCGGTCGACGGCCCAGCCCCGGGCGGGGGGCTCGCGCTCGTGCCCAGCTATAGCGCCGGCCTCCGGCTGGCCTACCGATTCTGAAGCCGCCGCGGGGCGGGAAGGAGGGAAGATGAAGCGAGGTTATTGCCTGATAGCCGTCGCGGCCTCGGTCGCGCTCGGGCTCTCGTCCTGCGAGGGTATAGCCGAGGCCCAGCGGAAGGCCGAGGGCATCAAGTCCATCTCGATCGCCGAGCTCGATTTCTCGAAGGTGGCGGACGGGATCTACGAGGCCTACGCGGACTACGGTCTCGACACGGCGAGGGTCGCCGTGCGGGTCGAGGGCGGCAAGGTCCTCGACATAGAGATCAAGGAGCACCGGCACGGTCCCGGGGAGAAGCGCTCCGGCGCTCCCGTGGCCCGGCGGGTCATCGAGGCGCAGAGCCTCCGGGTCGACGCCGTCTCGGGAGCTACCGGCAGCTCGAAGGTGATGCTCAAGGCCATCGAGACGGCCCTGGCCCAGGGCCTGAGGCCCTAGGCCTGGCGATCGCTCAGCCCTTCCCCCGGGCGGCCAGGGCCACCGCGAGGAAGGAGGCCAGGCTCTCGGCGTAGCCCTGCCGGTCCACGGAGACCGAGCGGGCGTGCCGCGCCCCCGGGACGAGGCGGAGCTCGGTGACGGCCTCGGGGCGGGCGCGGCGGCGCTTCTCGGCCATGGCGACCGACATGGACCAGGGCACGTAGTCGTCCTCGAGGCCGTGGACGAGGAGCAGGGGCGCGTCGGAGCGCAGGATCGCCGCGGCGCTGTCGGCCTCGCGGAGGGAGTAGCCCTCGCGGCGGCGGCAGAACCAGTCGGCGGCGCGTATCACGGCGGGGCGGAGGGGCCGGGGGACGAGGCTCCGCTTGAGGCGGTGGTCAAGCTCGGCGACCGCGCTCGAGTAGGGGCAGTCCGCCACGGCGGCGTCGATCCGTTCGTCCAGGGGGAGGTACTGGAGGACGGTGGCCGCGCCCATGGATTCGCCCACGAGGACGAGGCCGCCCGAGGCCGGATAGGTGGCGAGGGCCCAGTCCACGACGGCGCCCAGGTCCTCGCGCTCGAGGATGCCGTAGCTCGGCTTCCCGCCCCCCGAGGCCCCGTGGCCCCGCGCGTCGAGGGCGACCACGCTCCAGCCGAGCTCCCGGAAGAGGGCCATGTAGCGCATCATGCCCACCCAGGTCCAGCAGATCCCGTGGTGGAAGACCGCGAGCCGGGGCTCCTCGCCGCGGAGGGCGCGGACCGCGAGAGAGTAGCCGCGGGGGGACTCGACCCGGGCCTCCTCCCAGGGCAGCTCGAGCTCCCCCGGCGAGAGGTCGCCCCGGGCGATCGACTCGGCCTCGACCGCGCGGGACTCGAGGATCTCGATGCCGATCATGGAGCCGTAGGCCAGGCGGCCGAGGGCCAGGACGAGGAGGGCAGCGAGGGGGAGCGCCGCCGCGAGGAGGAGGAGGGCATCGGTCATGGGGCTTCCTGCGCTTTCGATGGCCCCCCGCGCCGGCCCGCTCGCGCTTGCCAGGACGGTCGGGGAAGGGCTATGCTCATGCTCCAGTCTGAACTCGACCCAGCCGCTTGGCAAGGAGCAACCGATGTCCATCACCATGGCCGATCTCGGGAAGGCGGTCCTCAAGGCCGAATACGCCGTGCGGGGCCCCATCGTGGCCCGGGCCAAGGAGCTCGAGCGGGCCGGCCGGAAGATCATCTACTGCAACATCGGCAACCCCCAGGCCCTCGAGCAGCAACCCCTGACCTACGTGCGCCAGATGATAGCCCTCTGCGAGTACCCCGAGCTCCTCGAGCAGGCGCCCGCGGCCTTCCCCGCCGACGTCAGGGAGAAGGCCCGGGCCCTCCTCGCCGGCTCGGCCCACGGCCTCGGGGCCTATTCGGAATCCAAGGGCCTGGGCTTCGTGCGCGAGGCGGTGGCGGCCTTCATCCGCGGCCGCGACGGGATCGCGGCCGACCCCGAGGCCGTCTACCTCACCGACGGGGCCTCCAAGGGGGTCCAGGCCGCCCTCCGCCTCCTTATCGCGGGGCCGAAGGACGGGATCATGATCCCCATCCCCCAGTATCCCCTGTACTCGGCGACCATCGCCCTCTACGAGGGCTCCCCGGTTCCCTACTACCTCGACGAGGGGGCGGACTGGCGCCTCTCCCGCCGCCACCTCGAGGAATCCACGGCCCAGGCCGCCCGGGAAGGCGTCAAGGTCAAGGCCATCTGCGTCATCAATCCCGGCAATCCCACCGGCTCCGTCCTCGACCGGGACAACATCGCCATGATCCTCGACTTCGCCCGGGAGCGGGGCCTTGCCATCCTCGCCGACGAGGTCTACCAGGAGAACGTCTACCGCGCGGGCGAGAAGTTCACCTCCTTCGCCAAGGTCATTGCCGAGAAAGGCGAGCAGGGAGTCAGCCTCTTCTCCTTCCACTCCGTCTCAAAAGGCTTCCTCGGCGAGTGCGGGCAGCGGGGCGGCTACATGGAGGTCCGCAACCTCCCCGCCGACGTAACCGCCCAGCTCACCAAGCTCCAGTCCATCAGCATCTGCTCGAACCTCCCCGGCCAGGTCGCGGTCTACTGCATGGTCGATCCGCCGAAAGAGGGCGAGCCGAGCTGGGAGCTGTACCGGCAGGAGAAGGGCCGGGTCCTCGACGAGCTGCGCTCCCGCGCCAAGCTCCTCGCGGAGGGCCTGGGCTCCATCCCGGGCATCCAGTGCAACGAGGTGGCCGGGGCCATGTACGCCTTCCCGAAGATCGCCCTGCCCCCGGGGAAGAGCGACGAGGACTACTGCCTGGACCTCCTCGAGGCCACGGGCATCTGCGTGGTGCCCGGTACCGGCTTCGGCCAGCTCCCCGGCACGGCCCACTTCCGCACGACTATCCTCCCCCCGACCGAAAGGCTCCGGGAGGTAATCGGGCTCATCGCGCGATTCCAAGCATCGTATAAATAGCGCCAGCCGGCCGAATCCCCCTGTCCCTCGCCCTGAATGGGGCTATACTCATATAAGCATCACGCTAAAAGTCTGTCCCGACCCACCTTCCCGGGTGGAGGAGGATACCGATGCGCAGCCGCATCGCCTTCGCCGCTCTCCTCGCCGCGGCCCTGCCGGCCTTTGGCCAGGGGGCCCTCTCCCTCTCCGTCTTCCCGACCATCGACTTCCCCCTCGGCCCCGAGCTCTCGGACGGCACCGCCTACTACGGCATCGGGGGCGGGGTATCGATCCAGGCCGACTACGCCCTCCCCTTCGCGCCCCGCTTCTTCGCCGGGCTCGCGGCCGAGGCCGACCTGGCCCCGATCAACTCCGCCGGCGAGTCGGCCACCTTCCTGAGCGTCGGCCCCCAGCTCGGCCTGCGGGCCAAGCTCTCCCCTCGCCTCGCCCTCTCCCTCGCGGGCCGGGGCGGCCTCTACGCGGGCATGATCGAGGCCGGCACGGTGACGAATCCCTTCGCCGCCGGCCAGGCCGACCTGAGCTATAGCCTCGGCCCCAGCTCGAGCCTGGGCCTGGGCGCCGCCTACAAGGCCCTCCTCTCGCCCGATGGCCTGGTGTACTCGGGGCTGGGCGTGAACCTCGGCATGCGCTGGCGCCTCGGGGGCAGGGCCGGATCGGGCATCCGCCTCGTCCCGAGCGTCGAGCCCGTCTTTCCCCTCTTCTACAGCTACTACGACAAGAACCCCGTAGGCTCGGCCAAGCTGACGAACGGGGGCGCCGACGCCCTCGAGGAGCTCAGCGTCTCCTTCTTCGTCAAGCAGTTCATGGAGCAGCCCAAGCCGGCCTGGAAGACCGCCAAGCTCGGCGCGGGGGACTCGGCGGAGGTACCCCTCTACGCCCTCTTCAAGGATTCGATCTTCTCCGTGACCGAGGGGACCAAGGTGGCCGGCGAGGTCATCGTCTCCTACCACCGCCTGGGCAAGGAGTACTCGGAGAGCTTCCCCCTCACCGTGGTCGTGAACAACCGCAACGGCATGACCTGGGACGACACCCGCAAGGCGGCCGCCTTCGTCACGGCCAAGGACCCGAACATCAGGGCCTTCGCCCTCCGCTTCGCCGCCGACGCCCGCTCCAAGGGCAAGCCCATCCTCGGCGCCTCCTTCCGCAGCGCCGTGGCCATGCTCGGGGCCCTGAACCTCCACGGGGTCGGCTACGTCACCGACCCCTCCACCTCCTTCGCCGAGCGGGTCGAGGACAAGGAGAGCGTCGACTTCGTCCAGTTCCCCGCCCAGACCCTCGCCTACCGGGGCGGGGACTGCGACGACCTCTCCGTGCTCTACGCCGCCCTCCTCGAGGCCGCCGGGGCCCGCGCTGCCTTCGTCACCACCCCAGGCCATATCTTCGTCGCCCTCGACCTCGAGCTCGACGTGGCGAGCGCCAAGAGCCTGCTCAGCGAGGCCGACCTCATCGTCAGGCCCGAGGGGGCCTGGATGCCCATCGAGGTGACCCGCCTCAAGGACGGCTTCTACAAGGCCTGGAAGGCCGGGGCCCAGCAGTGGCGCTCGGCCCAGGCCTCGGGGAGCGCGGGCTTCTACCCCGTGCGCGAGGCCTGGGCGACCTACGAGCCGGCCAACGCCGGGGAGCTCGTGCGCGAGGCCATAGCCCCGCCCGATCCCAACAAGGTCTACGCCGCCTACGCGGCCGAGATCGACCGCATCATCGCCGGGGAGCTCGCGCCCAAGGCCGCCAAGCTCCAGGCCGACGCGAAGAAGTCGGCCGACGCTCCCAAGGCACTCAACAAGCTCGGCGTCCTCTACGCCCGCTTCGGCATGCAGGCCGAGGCCAAGGCCCAGTTCGAG
Source organism: Spirochaetota bacterium (assembly GCA_022711355.1). Taxonomy (GTDB): domain Bacteria; phylum Spirochaetota; class Spirochaetia; order Treponematales; family Rectinemataceae; genus JAKLFE01. The sequence continues at coordinate 11,402 of JAKLFE010000016.1, forward strand.
GCCGCGGCCAAGGGCGGGGACGCGGCCCCCCTCATCAACCTCGGCAACCTGGCCTACCTCGGCGGCAAGAACCAGGAGGCCTTCAGCTACTACGAGAAGGCCCTCAAGCTCAAGGCCGACAGCCCCATCGCCCTCCTCGGCCTCGTCCGCTCGGGCACCGAGCTGGGCAAGGCCGACGAGACCGCGCGCGCCCTCGCGCGCCTGCAGCGCGTCGCCCCCTCGATGGCCGCGACCCTTCCCCAGTCCGGCATGGGCCGCGCCGCCGGCGCCGACAAGGAGGTATCCGCATGGTCCGACGAAGAGTAGCCCCGGCCGCCGCGGCCCTGGCCGCCGCCCTCCTTGTCCTCGCCGCCTGCTCCAACCCCATCGACTTCAACGCCGAGGTCGAGGACAAGGTGATGACGGCCAAGGATCTATACCTGGAGGTGGTTTCGGTAACGCCGGCGAAGAACAGCGTGATCGACCCCAGCAGCCCCGTGATCATCCAATTCGACCGGGCCCTCGACGAGACGACGATAACATCTACAATCGCCTCGATCATTCCCACTGGCGGTGGAACGGAGGTGGATTGGACTTGGACATATAACGAGGCAACGAGCGAGCTCACTCTATGGCAAGCTGGCATGGAGGGCGGAAGTCCCTATACGATCACTCTTGGGTCGGATCGAGGTCTCGCGGGTAGCGACGGAAGCACACTGCGCGATTCGCTCTCATGGTCCTTTTCCACGATGAACCTGCCTGGCGGGACATTGAAAATAAACGGAGGCGCGGCATATACGAACAGCACCGCCGTCACCTTGACCATCACTAAAAACAGCTTGGCATTCAATATCCGTATATCTCCCAACGCCTTCGCCAAAGATGACGAGTCCGTGTCGTGGGAGGGCTCCGTTCCCTCCTCCCTTTCCCGTACTCTCCTATCGGGGGACGGCACCAAATCATTCTACTACCAGTTCGCCACGAGCACGGGCACACGCTCCGCCGTCTATCACGCCGATATCATCCTCGACACGGCGCCGCCCAGCATCCCCGTCATCACTACGAGCGCCACCTCTGTTCCGACCTGGACATCGGGAGGGAACGGAGGCGCTGGTTACTATGACTTCCAGATGGACTCCGGCACCTTGTACACGAACAGGACTAACACGAGCTATCCCTACGTATCAGCGACAGGCTCGCACACGATCCAGGTGAGGGAGCGCGACGCAGCCGGCAACTACTCTTCGTACGCCAGCGCGAGCTTCACCGCGGATATCAGCCCGCTTTCGGGAACCGCGTCAGTATCCTCGGGACCAACGCTCTGCTTCCCGGATTACGCGTATACGATCAACCTGTCCTTCGGCACCTACAACGTGAAGACGCAGCAGTACACCTGGCTCTACACAGGATCCATCGAAGCCGACGAGGACAGCGCCGAAACCACGATACCCATCTATAAAGGCGTTACTCTTGAACGGGGCAAAACCTATTACTGGAAGTATAACTACTCGTATTACAACATTATTCTTCGCAGAACGATTACGGTATACTTTGGGCCATATTCGTTCACGATGAGATAGCCCATGATTCCCGCCGCTTCGAAGATTCGAAGCGGCGGGAATCCCGATCGATCACAGCACCCCCAGCACCCTCGCCCACCTCGGGTAGAGCGTTATGCGGCTTACCCCGTTCCGGACCGCGAAAGCCTCCCTCCCCTCGTCGAGCTCGTCCACGAGGGCCGAGGCCCCGCCGCCGACGGGGAGCTCGAGCTCGACCGGCGAGGCCGACGCGTTGAGCGCCACGATGACGCGGCCCTCGGGAGAGGCGCGCTCGAAGGCTAGCTGCTCGTGCCGGACCAGGAGCTCGCGGTAGCCGCCGCGGCGCAGCGCGGGCAGGCGGCGGCGCAGGGCGGCGAGGCGGGCGATGGCCCGGGCCAGGTCGGGCTCGGGCGGGGAGGACTCGAGCTCGGCCATGCTCGGGCGCAGGGGCCGGTCTGCCCCCTCCCCCCTTCCCTTCCGGCCCCGGGCCCCGAGCTCCGAGCCGTAGTAGACCGAGGGCACCCCCGGCATCGTGAAGAGGAGGCAGTACAGGGGATACAGGAGGGCGGGCTCGGGGAGGAGGGAGGCGGCGCGGTCGACGTCGTGGTTGTCGGCGAAGGCGTAGAGGGGGAGCCCGCGGTAGAGGCCCGCGGGCCCGAACTGGCGGTTCAGGGCGTAGGCTATCTCGAAGTAGTTGCGCTCCGCGAGGCTCGACCACAGGCCCTTCCAGCACTCGTAGTTGGTCACCGCGTCGAGGGGACCCGGTTTCGCCCAACGCCGGTAGTCCCCGTGGATGATCTCGCCGAAGAGCCAGAAGTCGCCCCTGCGCGCGCGGCAGGCCGCGGCCAGCTCGGCCAGGAAGCCCAGGTCGAGGCAGTCGGCAGCGTCGAGCCGCAGGCCGTCGATGCCATAGTCCTCGATCCAGGAGGTGGCGGCGGCGATGAGCTCAGCCCTCGTGGGGGCGTCGCGCAGGTTCAGCTTGGCCAGGCTCAAATGGCCGCCCCAGCCCTCGTAGCTAAAGCCGTCGCCGTAGGGGCTCGCTCCGGCCCGTACCCCGGAGAAGCGCGCGGCCGCGGCCGAGGCTGGCCCCCCGGAGCGCAGTTCGCGGAACCAGGGGTGGGCGCGGCCGACGTGGTTGAAGACCCCGTCGAGCACGAGGCGCATGCCCCGGCCGTGGATCGCGCTGGCGAGGCGGGTCAGATCCTCCTTCGTGCCCAAGCGGCGGTCGACCATCCGGTAGTCGACGCTGTCGTAGCCGTGGGACTCGGACTCGAAGACCGGGCCGAGGTAGATCGCGTTCGCGCCGAGGGCCTGGATGGCGCCGAGGCGGCCCTCGATCTCGGCGAGGCGGTGTGCCGGCGGGGAGCTGAAGTCGTTCCGCTCGGGGGCCCCGCAGTAGCCTAGGGGATAGATGTGGTAGAAGACCGCGTCCCAGGCCCAGTGCTCGGTCATGTTCGCTCCTTTCTACCTACCGGTAGGTATACATCAAGAAATACAGCTGCCTCGAAGCCTGTTGGAAGCTCGGCCTAGGAGAAGATCCCGTAGAGGAACTGCCGGACGAGGGCCCGGACCACGGCCTCGTCGAGCTTGGATTGGCCCGCCAGGTAGAAGCCCACGTAGCTGTCGACGGTGCCGATGAAGGTGCCCGCGTAGGCCCGGCTCCGGCCGCGCATGTTACCGTGCCGCTCGGCCGCGGCGAGGAAGTAGGCCTCGACCAGGCCGAAGAGCTCGGCGTTGAAGGCCCCCGCGGCCGCCCCTCCCTCGCTCCCCAGGGGCGCGAAGGCGAGGCAGAGGCGGAGACGGGCGAAGGCGGGGTCGGCCCTGGCCGCGGCGGCCATGGCCGTGGCCAGGCGCTCGAGGACGAGGGGCGGGTCCCCGGGATCGGCGGCGGCCGCGATGGAGCGCAGGCGCTCGAGGAGGGGCCCGCCCCGTTCGGCGATGATGGCCCCGAGGAGGCCGCGCTTGGAGCCGAAGTAGTGGTAGAGGGTCGGCTTGGTGACGCCCGCGGCCTCGGCGAGCTCGGCCACGCCCACGGCCTCGTAGCCCCGCTCCGCGAAGAGCCGGAGGCTGGTCGAGATGAGCTGCTCGCGGTTGCCCGGGGCCTGGTCCATGAAGGCACTATACCGATCGGTATAGTAATCTGTCAACAAAAATCGTTTCCAAACTGAGTTTCTCGCGTTCCCCTAACATTGACAGGAAGACTGCGGCAGGGTATCTCTACGTGGTAACGGCAGCACGAGGAGTACTCCATATCCATGGAAGATAGAAGAATACGCGAGTTCGCCAGGTTCCTGATCGGCTATTCCCTCCGCCTGCGGAAAGGCGAGAAGCTCCTCATCGAGGTCCACGGCCGGGAGATACCCCTCGCCCGCGCCCTCGTCGAGGAGGCCTACGCCGCGGGGGCCAAGCCCTTCCTCCAGCTCTACGACTACAAGCTCGACCGGGCCCTCCTGTCGGGCATGGACGACGAGCACATGGCCGAGATCGCGGCCTACGACCTCGCCCGCATGAAGGACATGGACGCCTACATCGACCTCCGGGCGACCGAGAACCTCTGCGAGTGGAACGACCTGGCCGACGAGCGGGTCGCCGCCTACCGGAGGAACTACCTCGGTCCGGTCCACCTGAAGCAGCGCTGCAACCACACGAAGTGGGCCGTCATCCGCTACCCCAACGACGCCATGGCCCAGCTCGCGAAGATGAGCACCGAGCGCTTCGAGGACTACTACTTCGACGCCTGCCTCTTCGACTACGCCAAGCTCTCGGCGGCCATGCGCAAGCTCGCCGACCGCATGGAGCGGACCGACAAGGTGCGCATCACGGGCCGGGGCACCGAGCTCGAGCTCTCGATCAAGGGCATTCCCGCCGTCGTCCTCGACGGGCACATCAACGTCCCCGACGGCGAGGTCTACACGGCCCCGGTGCGCGACTCCATAAGCGGCGTCGTGTCCTTCAACACGCCCATCCCCTACGAGGGCTTCGTCTACACCGACATCGTCCTCGAGTTCAAGGCCGGCAAGGTCGTCGGCGCGCGGGCCAACGACTCCGCGCGCCTGAACAGGCTCCTGGACACCGACGAGGGGGCGCGCTACACGGGCGAGTTCGCCTTCGGCGTCCATCCCCGGATCGAGTCGCCCATCGGCGACATCCTCTTCGACGAGAAGATCCACGGCAGCTTCCACCTCACGCCGGGCAAGTGCTACGACAACGCCTCCAACGGCAACGTCTCGGCCATCCACCTCGACCTCATCTGCATCCAGCGCCCGGAGTACGGGGGAGGCGAGATCTACTTCGACGGGGAGCTCGTGCGCAAGGACGGGCTCTTCGTCGCCGAGGACCTCGAGTGCCTCAATCCCGCGAGGCTCCTGGGCTAGGCGCGGGCCGCGTAGGCCCCGGCGCGGGGCGGCCCCGCCCCGATTCCCGATCCTTAGCCGCCTCGAGCGGATAAGCTGCAATCGTTTTCCAAGGAGGAAAAACATGAGAGTCCGGATGCTACGGGCGATGGCCCTCGCCGCCGCCGCCCTGCTCTTCGTCCCCGGGGCCCAGGCCGCGAAGGCGAAGGACGTGCTGAGCGTCGCGACGGCCTACGACGCGCGCTCCCTCGATCCCGTCGCCACGAACGACGTCGCCTCGTCCAACGTCATGTGCGAGATCTACGAGAACCTCGTGCAGCTCAACGACAAGGGCGAGGTCGTCCCCATGCTCGCCGAGTCCTTCAAGCAGCTCGACGCGACGACCTACGAGTTCAAGCTCCGCAAGGGGATCAAGTTCCACAACGGCGAGGAGATGAAGGCCAGCGACGTCAAGTTCAGCCTCGTCCGCGCCGCCAAGGCCCCCGCGGTGTCGCACATCGCGGGCGACATCGACGTCGACAGCTTCAAGACTCCCGACGCCTACACCGTCTCCTTCAAGCTCAAGAACCCGGCCACGGGCTTCCTCGGGGGCCTCGTGCTCTCCGCGGGCAACATCGTCAGCGAGAAGGCGGTGACGGCCGCCGGCGAGTCCTACGCCATGAACCCGGTCGGCACCGGCCCCTTCAAGTTCGTCAGCTGGGCCAAGGGCAACATGATCGAGCTCGAGCGCTTCGAGGGCTACCACGGCGCGAAGCCCAAGTTCAGGAAGATGGTCCTCAAGGTCATCCCCGAGCCCACGAACCGCATGATCGAGCTCGAGTCCGGCGGCGTGGACATCGCCTACGAGCTGAGCGCCAACGACCTCAAGCGCGCCCTCTCCGACCCCGATCTCCAGGTCCTCCGCGTCATCGACAACTCCACCGCCTACCTCGGCTTCAACACGCAGAAGAAGCCCTTCGACGACGTGCGCGTCCGCCAGGCGATCAGCTACGCCCTGAACACCAAGACCATCGTCGAGACCGCCTGGCGCGGCATCGGCAAGCTGGCGGCCGGCCCGATCGCGCCCAACGTCAACTACTCCGACCCCTCCCTGAAGCCCCACGAGTACAACGTCGCCAAGGCCAAGGCCCTCCTCGCCGAGGCCGGCTTCCCGAGCGGCTTCAAGACCACGATCTGGACCAACGAGAAGAAAGAGCGCGTCGACATGGCGACCATCATGCAGAGCCAGCTCAAGGAAGTCGGCATCGAGGTCGAGATCAAGGTCATGGAGTGGGGCGCCTACCTCACGGGCATGAACGCCGGCGAGCACAACATGTACATCGTCGGCTGGACCTGCCAGTCCCCGGACCCGGACCTCGCGGTCTACGCCCCCTTCCACTCCTCGAAGAAGGGCGCGGGCGGCAACTACGCCTTCTTCTCCAACCCCAAGGTCGACGAGCTGATCATGAAGGCCCGCACGATGAAGGACGGCCCGGAGCGGAAGAAGGCCTACTTCGACCTGCAGAAGCTGATCATCGCCGAGGCCCCCTGGGTCTTCCTCATGAACGGCGAGCAGGTGGTGGGCGCGCGGAAGGGCGTCAGGGGCTTCAAGCCCTCGGTCTTCGGCTTCCACTACAAGGCCAACACCTACTTCGAGTAAGGATGGCGGGGCCATGCGCGCGCGCCCCCGCGAACAGCGCGCGCGCCGCCGGGCCGGGACGACCGGCCCGGCGGCATAGAGACGAGCGACGGGGGTGGGAATGATCAAGTACGTCTTCCGGAGGGTTCTGCTCCTGATCCCGGTGATCCTGGGCGTGACCTTCATCGTCTTCACGATGCTGGCCCTGACCCCCGGCGACCCGGCGCGCCTGGTCCTGGGCGAGTCGGCCACGGACGAGGCGGTCGCCGGGCTGCGGAGCCAGATGGGGCTCGACCGGCCCTTCCTGACCCGCTACGCGGACTACCTGGGAGACCTCGTCCTGCGCGGGGACATCGGCAAGTCCTACGTCACCAAGCGGCCCGTGGCCAAGGAGATCCTGAGCTGCCTGCCCTCGACGCTCAAGCTCGCCCTCTCCTCGATGCTCGTGGCCATGGCCATCGGCATCCCGATCGGGATCGTCTCGGCGGTCAAGCAGTACTCCCTCTTCGACTCGGCCACCATGGTCTTCGCCCTCGTCGGCATCTCCATGCCGGTCTTCTGGTTCGGCCTCCTCCTCATCCTCCTGTTCGCGGTCCGGCTGCGCTGGCTCCCCGCCTCGGGCTACTCGAGCCTCCGGCAGATGATCCTCCCGGCCATAGCCCTCGGCGCCCAGTCGGTCTCGGTGCTCGCGCGCATGACGCGCTCGAGCATGCTCGAGGTCGTGCGGCAGGACTACATCGCGACCATCCGGGCCAAGGGGCAGCGGGAGCTCGTCGTCATCCTCGACCACGGCCTGCGCAACGCCCTGATCCCCATCATCACGGTCCTCGGGCTCCAGTTCGGCGGGCTCCTGGGAGGGGCGGTGCTCACCGAGTCCATCTTCTCGATCCCCGGCGTGGGGCGCCTCCTCGTCGACTCCATCAAGATGCGGGACTACCCGGTCGTCCAGGGCGGGGTGCTCTTCATCGCCATCGCCTTCAGCCTCGTGAACCTGGCCGTGGACCTGCTCTACGCCTACGTCGATCCGCGCATCAAGTCGCAGTACAAGTGACGGGGGGCAAGCTATGAACGACGCGAACGCGAAGCCGGCCGCCGCGCGGCGGGGCAGGAAGGGACGGGTCCTCGAGGTCTGGAGGCGGCTCAAGCGGAACCGGCTCGCGATGGCGGGCCTCGCCATCCTCGCCGTCCTCTTCCTCACCGCCCTCCTCGCCGACCTGGTCGCGCCCTTCCCGAGCGACAAGCAGGACCTCGAGAACACCTTCTCCTTCCCGAGCCGGGCCCACCTCTTCGGCACGGACGAGTTCGGGAGGGACATCCTCAGCCGCGTGATCCACGGATCGCGCATCTCGCTCAGCGTCGGCTTCCTGGCGGTGGGCTTCTCGGTGGTCATTGGCGGCGCCATAGGCGCCGTAGCGGGCTTCTACGGCAAGCGGATCGACAACGTCCTCATGCGCTTCATGGACGTCCTCATGTCGATCCCCCAGATACTCCTCGCCATCTCCATCGTCGCGGCCCTGGGGCCCGGCCTGTGGAACCTCATGATCGCGGTGGGGATCTCCTCCATACCGGGCTACGCCCGCATCGTGCGGGCCTCGGTCCTCTCGATCAAGGACCGCGAGTACATCGAGGCGGCGCGGGCCGCGGGCTCGGGCGACGCCCGCATCATCTTCCGGCACATCGTCCCCAACTGCCTCGCCCCGATCATCGTCCAGTCGACCCTCGGCGTGGCCACGGCCATACTCACGGCCGCGGGCCTGAGCTTCATCGGCCTCGGGATCCAGCCCCCGACGCCCGAGTGGGGGGCCATGCTCTCCGGGGGGCGCGGCTACATCCGCGACTACTGGTACATGACCCTCTTCCCCGGCCTCGCCATCGTGTTCACGATCCTCGGCCTGAACGTGCTCGGCGACGGGCTCAGGGACGCGCTCGACCCGCGGCTCAAGAGCTCCCGCTAGATTAGGAGATGCGCGCGATGAGCGAAACCACTATGCTGCTCGACATACGCGGCCTGACCGTCCGCTACGGCACCCAGGGCGGCGAGGTCCGCGCCGTGGAGGGCCTCGACCTGAGCCTCGCCCGGGGCGAGACCCTCGGCTTCGTCGGGGAGACCGGGGCGGGCAAGACGACCACGGCCCTCGCCGTCATGCGGCTCGTGCCCGAGCCCGCGGGGAGGATCTGCGGCGGCGAGGTCATCTTCGAGGGGGAGGACCTGCTCAAGAAGAGCCCCCGGGACATGCGCTCCATCCGGGGCAGCAAGATCTCCATGATCTTCCAGGACCCCATGACCTCCCTCGACCCGGTGAAGACCGTCGGCGAGCAGATCGCCGAGATGATCGGGCTCCACGAGAGCGTGTCGAGGCGGGAGGCCCTGGCCAAGGCCCAGGCCATGCTCGAGACCGTCGGCATCCGCGCCGAGCGGAGCGGCGACTACCCCCACCAGTTCTCCGGCGGCATGAAGCAGCGCGTGGTCATCGCCATAGCCCTGGCCTGCAACCCGGCCCTGGTCATCGCCGACGAGCCGACGACCGCCCTCGACGTGACCATCCAGGCCCAGGTCCTCGACCTCATGCGCAAGCTGAAGGACCGGTACCGCACCTCCATGATCCTCATCACCCACGACCTCGGCGTGGTCGCGGAGACCTGCGACAAGGCCGCGATCATGTACGCGGGCAACATCGTCGAGTACGCGGACAAGGCCTCGCTCTTCGCCCGGCCCTCCCACCCCTACACCCAGGGGCTCTTCGGCTCGGTCCCCGACATCGAGAGCGACGCGGAGAGCCTCAACGTGATCTCGGGGCTCACGCCCGACCCCACGGACCTCCCGCCGGGCTGCCCCTTCCACCCCCGCTGCCCCCGGGCCGAGGGGGCCTGCTCGACCCAGGCGCCGCCCAAGGTGGAGATCGAGGAGGGGCACTTCGTCAGGTGCTTCCTGCACGGGAGCGGAGGGAGGGCGCGATGAGCGAAGCCTTGCTCGAGGTCAAGGGCCTCAAGAAGCACTTCGAGACCAAGAAAGGCATGCTGCACGCGATAGACGGCGTCGACTTCGCGATCCGCGAGGGCGAGACCCTCGGCCTCGTGGGCGAGTCGGGCTGCGGCAAGTCGACGACGGGACGGGCCATCCTGCGCCTCCACGAGCCGAGCTCGGGGCAGGTCCTCTACCGCGGCGAGGACGTCACGCGGCTCTCCCCCGCGCGCATGAAGGCCATGCGCCGCAGGATGCAGATCGTCTTCCAGGACCCCTACTCCTCGCTGAACCCGCGGCTCCCGGTCGCGGAGCTCATCGCCGAGCCCCTGCGCGTCAACCGCGTCTACGCGCGGAAGCCGGAGGAGGCCGAGCGGGTCGCGGCGGTCATGGAGCTCGTGGGCCTCGAGGCCCGGCTCATCGACTCCTACCCCCACGAGCTGGACGGGGGGCGGAGGCAGCGCATCGGCATCGCCCGGGCCCTGTCGGTGGAGCCCGAGTTCGTGGTCCTCGACGAGCCGGTATCGGCCCTCGACGTGTGCATCCAGGCCCAGATCCTCAACCTCATGGCCGAGCTCCAGCGGAAGCTCGGCCTCACCTACCTGTTCATATCGCACAACCTCAGCGTCGTGAAGCACGTGAGCGACCGCATCGCGGTGATGTACCTCGGCAAGATCGTGGAGCTCTCCGACTACAAGTCCATCTTCGTCGAGCCGCTGCATCCCTACACGCAGGCCCTCCTCTCGGCGATCCCGACGACGAGGCCCGAGCGGAGGAAGGAGCGGATCATCCTCGAGGGCGACGTGCCGAGCCCGATCGAGCCGTCCCCGGGCTGCCGCTTCTGCGGCCGCTGCCGCTACCGCAGGGAGCGCTGCGCGGCCGAGACGCCGGAGCTCAGGGAGGTCGGGGCGGGGCGCTTCGTGGCCTGCCATTACTACGACGCCCTCGGCGAGAAGAAAGGAAACTAAGGAATATGGACCAGTACATCGGCTACACGCGCGACCTCCTCCTGGAGACCCTCGCGATCCCCGGCTGCGGCGGCGACACGCGGGCCATCATGGAGCGCATGCGCGCGGAGTTCGCGTCCCTCGGGATCGAGGCCATCCCCACCCGCAAGGGCGCCCTCGTCGGGACCCTCCCGGGGCGGAGCGAGGGCGGCGGGCGCATGGTGGCCGCCCACGTCGACACCCTCGGGGCCATGGTGAAGGCGATCAAGCCCAACGGCCGGCTCCGGCTCTCGCCCATAGGCGGCTTCGCCTGGCAGGCCTTCGAGGGGGAGAACGCCATCGTCTCCGCGCATGGGGGGAAGAGCTACGAGGGGACCCTCCTCCCCGACAAGGCCTCGATCCACATCTTCTCCGACGAGGTGCGGGAGTCCCCCCGCACCGAGGACAGCATGGAGCTTAGGCTCGACGCCGAGGCGCGGAGCGCGGCCGACGTCGAGGCCCTAGGGATCAGGGTCGGCGACTTCGTCAACTTCGAGGCCAAGCCCCGCCTCGCGGGGGACGGCTACGTCAAGGCGCGCTACCTCGACGACAAGGCCTGCGTGGCCATACTCTTCGCCGCGATCAAGCGCTACAGGGATACGGGCAGCCTGCCGGCCCGCAGGACCCACTTCTACCTGAGCAACTACGAGGAGATCGGCCACGGCATCTCGCTCCTCCCCGAGGGGGTGGAGGAGTTCCTCGCCCTCGACATCGGGACGGTCGGCGAGGGCCATACCTCGGACGAGCGCTGCGCTACCATCGTGGCCAAGGACTCGCGCACGCCCTACGACTTCGGCTTCCGCCGGCGCCTGGTCGAGCTGGCGGAGCGGAACGGCGTCGACTACCGGGTCGACGTGCACTACCGCTACGGCTCCGACGCCTCCCTCGCCGCCATGGCCGGCTTCGAGGTCAACTTCGCCTGCATCGGCATGGGGGTCGACGCGACCCACCACTACGAGCGGACCCACCTCGACGGCCTGGCCAACACCCTGAAGCTCCTCCTGGCCTACCTCGACTCCTGAGCGCGGGAGGGGCGCACGCTCCTCCCGAGCATCCCGCCCCGCGGCGCGCAACCGCGGGGCGATTCTTTGTATAGAACTGATATATCAATGGTATATCAATTGTCTTGACAGCTCCGGGGAGCCGTGGCATCCTGATTCCGCCCCGGCTCGGAACGACTCCAGAGCCTAGCGCGACTCGCCGGGGAATCCGGAGCAGGCACATGAACAGGATTGAGCGGCACCCGATCGTCGCCCCCCCCGAGGGCAGGCGGGAGGTTGCCTTCCGCTTCGACGGTTCCGAACTGCGCGGCTACGAGGGCGAGATGCTCTCCTCGGCCCTCTTCGCCAACGGCGTCAGGCGCTTCTCGACCCACCACAAGGACGGCGCGCCCCAGGGCATCTTCTGCGCCAACGGCCAGTGCTCCCAGTGCGCGATCCTCGTGGACGGCCTGTCCAGGAAGGCCTGCGTCACCCCCCTCGCCGCGGGCATGGACCTCAGGACCCTTGAGGGACTGCCGGCCCTGCCCGAGCCCTCCGAGGGCCTGGCCGCCTCGAGGCCCCGGCGCCTCGAGGCCGAGGTCCTCGTGATCGGCGGCGGCCCCTCCGGCCTCGGGGCGGCCATCGAGCTGGCCAAGCTCGGGATGCGGGTCGTCGTGGCCGACGACAAGGAGAGCCTCGGGGGCAAGCTCGTCCTCCAGACCCACAAGTTCTTCGGCTCCGAGGCCGACTGCTACGCCGGCACCCGGGGCATCGACATCGCGCGGAAGCTCTCCTCCGAGCTCGCCTCCTACCCGAACGCGACCATCCTCTCGGGCTCGCCGGTGGTCGGCCTGTACAAGGACCGCGTGGCGGGGATCTACGAGGGCGGCTCCTCCTATACCCTCGTGGGCTTCCAGGGCCTCGTCGTCGCGGCGGGGGCCCGCGAGCGCTCGATCCTCTTCCCCGGCAACGACCTGCCGGGCGTCTACGGGGCCGGCGCCTTCCAGACCCTCGTCAACCGCGACCTCGTGCGGCCGGCCAAGCGGGTCCTCATCGTGGGATCGGGCAACGTGGGACTCATCGGGGCCTACCACGCCCTCCAGGCGGGGATCGAGGTGGCGGGCATCGTGGAGCTCCTGCCCAAGGTGAACGGCTACAAGGTCCACGGCGACAAGATCGTCCGCATGGGCGTGCCCATCCACCTCTCGACCACGGTGGTGTCGGTCGAGGGGGAGGGGAAGGTCGAGCGGGCCACGGTGGCCCAGGTGGGTCCCGACTTCAAGCCCCTCCTCGAGACGGCGCGGACCTACGAGGTCGACACCGTCCTCGTGGCGACGGGCCTCTCGCCCTGCGACGAGTTCTACCGCCAGGCCCGCTCCTTCGGCTTCGACGCGGTGGTCGCGGGCGACGCCGAGGAGATCGCCGAGGCCTCGAGCGCCCTCTTCGGCGGCCGGATCGCCGCCCTGGCCCTGGCCAAGATCATGGGACGGAAGGTCGAGCTGGACGCCTCCTGGGCGGCCAAGCGGGAGATCCTCAAGTCGCGCCCCGGGGAGCGCATAACGCGCGAGACTGAGGTCCCCGGGAAGGAGTGGAAGCCGGTCTTCTTCTGCGACGAGGAGATCCCCTGCAACCCCTGCTCCACGGTCTGCCCCTCGGGCTGCATCGAGCTCTCCGGCAGGCTGGGCGACATGCGCGACCTGCCCCGCCTCGCCAAGGGCGGCTGCAAGGGCTGCACGGCCTGCGTGGCCGCCTGCCCGGGGCTCGCGATCTCGCTCGTGCGGGCCCTCGAGGGTCCCTGGTGCGAGGTCGCCCTGCCCTACGAGTTCGAGGCCCCCTTCGAGCCGGGCTCGCGCCTCGGGCTCCTGGACCGGGACGGGGGCGAGCTCGAGGAGGCGGAGCTCCTGGGCAAGTCCTTCAGCAAGAAGTACAAGACCTGGATCCTCCGCTTCAAGGTGAGCGCGGCCAACGCGCCCAAGGCCATCGGCATCCGCGTGCAGGCCCCGGAGGCCACCGCCTCCCTCCCCTCCCCCCGCTTCTCCTGCGCGGCCGACGACGCGGTCGTCTGCCGCTGCGAGCGGGTGAGCTTCGGGGAGCTCGTGCGCTTCGTGAAGGAGAACGGCATCCGCGACATCAACCAGCTCAAGTCGATCCGGGCGGGCATGGGGGCCTGCGGCTCCAAGACCTGCTCTACCATCTACCCGGCGGTATTCCGCGCCGCCGGCGTCGATCCCGCCGAGGTAACGGCGGGCTCGCTCCGGCCCCTGGCGGTCGAGGTCCCGATGGGCGACATCGCGCGCGGCCGGGGCGCGGCGGGGACGGAAGGGGGCCGGAAATGAGCCGCTCCTACGACCTCGTCATCGCGGGCTCGGGCTCCGTCGGCGTGCCCCTCGCCTACTACTGCGCCAAGAAGGGCCTGAAGGTCTGCGTGGTCGACCGCGAGGCCTCCTGGGGCCGCGGCCAGAACCGGGCCGCGATAGGCGGCCTCAGGGCCACGCACTCCGATCCCGCCAAGATCCGCATCTGCCAGGAGTCGATCAAGATCGTCTCCTCCCTCGAGGCGGAGGAGGGCCTGGACGTCGAGTGGCGCCGGGGCGGCTACCTCTTCGTCGCCTACGACGCGGAGCGCGAGGCCTCCTTCCGGGAGCTCCTCGTGGCGCAGAAGGCCGCGGGCCTGGGCATCGACTGGGTCGGGCCCGAGCGGGTGCGCGAGCTCTGCCCCGGGATACGCGAGGAGGGCCTGCGGGGCGGCACCTTCAGCCCCGGCGACGGCTACGCCTCGACCCTCATGACCGGCACGGCCTTCCACGCCCTCGCCGCCCGCGCGGGCGTCGAGTTCCGCTTCGGCGAGGAGATCCGCGGCTTCGACCAGGAGGGAGGCCGCATAACGCGCATGCGCAGCTCCTCCTCCGAGTACTCCGCTGGCCTGTACGTGGACGCCGCCGGGGCCCAGGCCGCCGAGCTGGCGGCCACGGCCGGGGTCCAGATACCCGTGCGCCCCGACTGCCACGAGGCCGGGGTCACCGAGCCGGTCGCGCGCTTCATGGAGCCCATGCTCGTCGACACGCGCTCGGACGCGGAGTCGGGCAACTACTACTTCTACCAGGCGGCCACCGGCCAGGTCGTGTTCTGCATCACGCCCCGGCCCCAGGTCTGGGGGACGGACAAGGACTCGACCTCGAGCTTCCTCCCCCTGTGCGTGCGGAGGATGCTCGAGCTCTACCCCCGGCTGCGCGGCCTCAAGGTGCGGCGGACCTGGAGGGGCATGTACCCGATGACCCCCGACGGCCAGCCCATCGTCGGCTACGCGCGCGAGGCCCCGAACCTCCTCCTGGCCGCGGGGATGTGCGGCCAGGGCTTCATGATCGGCCCGGGCCTCGGGCGCATCCTCGCCGAGGCGATCGCCGGGGGCTCGAAGGACTACGGCTTCATCTTCGACCAGCTCTCTCCCTACCGGAAATTCGAGGGCATGGAGATGCTCGAGTAGCGTCGACGCCCCGGGCGGCCCTCGTATATACTGGTCCGATGCCCGGCACCGAAGACCCGAGCGGCGATCCCGCCTCGGCCGCGGCCCTCTCCGCCCGCGCGGCCGTCCTCTCGATCCCCCGGCTCCGACCCGACCGCGTGCGCCGCTCGCGCCTGGTCGAGCGCCTCGAGCGGGGGGCGGCCGGGCGGCTCGTCCTCGTCGAGGCGCCCGCGGGCTTCGGCAAGACCACCCTCATCAGCGACTGGCTCGCCGAGACCCGCAGGCCCTACGCCTGGGTCTCGGTCGAGCAGGGCCTCTCCGAGCAGGGCGCCTTCCTCGCCTGCCTCGAGGCCGCCGTGGACCTCGCCCTCGGGGGCGAGGGCCGGGCCCTCTCGGCGGCGCCCCCGGCCGCCGTCCTCCTCTCCCTGGCCTCGCGCATCGCCTCCTCGGGCCTCGGCCTCGCCCTCGTGGTCGACGACTTCCACCGGGCCGCCGCGGCCCGGGCAGGGGAGGCCCTGGGCCGCCTCGCCGAGCTCCTCCCCGAGGGCTCCTGCCTCGTCGTCGCGAGCCGCTCGGGCCCCGACTTCCCCGCGGCCCGGCTGCGCGCCTCGGGCGAGCTCGCCGAGATCGGGGCCGACGAGCTCCGTTTCACCCCCGCCGAGGCCCGCGAGTTCCTCTCGCGCTCGGCCCTGCCCGGCCTCTCCGACGAGGACGCCGCCCTCCTGGGCTCGCGGACCGAGGGCTGGATCGCGGGCCTCCAGCTCGCCGTCCTGGCCCTCCGCGACGGCCGCGATCCACGGGCCTTCGTCGAGGCCTTCGGCGGCACGACCCGCTCGGTCTACGACTTCCTCGCCGAGGAGGCCATCGACGCCCTGCCCCCGGCCACCCTCGGGTTCCTCACGGCCGCCTCGGTGGCGGACAGCTTCTGCCCCGGCCTCTGCGACGCCCTCCGCGCGGCCGAGCCGGGGGCGGCCGCGGGGCCCGAGGAGCCCGCGCCGGCCGCGGGGGCCCTCCTGGCCCGCCTCGAGCGGGACTGCCTCTTCCTCGTCCCCCTCGACGACGAGCGCCGCTGGTACCGCCTCCACCCCCTCTTCCGCGAGGCCCTCCTCGCCCGGCTCCGCGCCTCCGCGCCGGGGGCCGAGCGCGAGCTCAGGCGGCGGGCCAGCCTCTGGCTCGAGGCCAACGGCCGCCCCGCCGAGGCCCTCCGCCAGGCCGCCCTGGCCGGCCTGGCCGAGCGGACGGCGGCCCTCTCGGAGCGCTTCGCCCTGGCCGCCCTCCAGAGCGGGGACATAGGGGAGATCCACGCCGCCCTCGCCGCCCTGCCGGGGACGGCCGGCCCCCAGGGCCCCTGGCTCGGCCTGGCGGCGGCCTGGACCGCGGCCTACGCCGGCGAGCTCGACGAGGCCGAGGCCCACGCGGCCGAGGCCCTCGCCGCCGCGGCCGGCTTCGCCCCCGCCGAGGCCCGCCGCGTCGAGGGCCACGCCCAGGCCATCCGCGCCTTCGCGGCGAGCCAGGCCGCCCGCTCGCGCGAGGCGGTCGAGCTGGCCAGGAGGGCCCTCGAGCTCCTGCCCGAGAGCGAGGCCATGGCCCGGGGCCAGGCCGAGCTGACCCTGGGCACCGCCTCCTACCTCCTCGCCCGCGACGCCGAGGCCCGCGAGGCCCTCGGCCGCGCCATGGCCCTGAGCGGGGCCGCCGGCGTGAGCCACCTGCGCTACCTCGCCGCGGCCTGCCTCGCCCAGCAGATGCTCTCCCTCGGGGACCTCGACGGGGCCAAGGCCCTCTGCCTCTCGGCCGCGGCCGAGCCGGGAGCCGCCGCCTCGCCGGCCCTCGGCGGGGTCCTCGTCGCCCTGAGCCGGGTCCACTGGGAGCGGGGCGAGACCGACGCTGCCCTCGAGGCGGCGCGCCGCGGCCTCGAGCTCGGCCTGCGCTGGGGCCACGCCGACGGCCTGGTGAGCGCCTACATAGCCCTGGCGGAGGCCCTCGCCGCGGCCAGGAGCTCCGACGCGGCCATCGCCCTCCTCGGCCGGGCCCGGCGCCTCGAGCAGGTCTCGGCCTGGCACAAGCTCAACCTCGACGAGGCCGCCGCCTCAATCTCGATCCTGCGGGGGGACTGGCGCTCGGCCGAGGAGTTCTGCTCGATGCCCCAGGCCATCGGCACCTTCGAGGGGAGCTTCACCCAGGCGGCCTACCTCATCGCGCGTAAACGGCCGGCCGAGGCCCTCCCCCTCCTCGACCACTGCCGCGAGCGGGCCGAGAGCCGGGGCCTGGCGACGAGGGCGGTGGAGACCCACATCCTCTACGCCCTGGCGCGGCGGGCCCGGGGCGAGCGGCGGGCCGCCCTCGAGGCCCTCGGCCTGGCCCTCGCGGCCGCGGCCCCCATGGGCGCGGTGCTCCGCTTCGCCCGCCGCGGCGAGGCCCTCCTCGAGCTTTTAGACGAGCTGCGCGCCGAGCGCCGCGACGAGTTCGCCGAGCGGGTGGCCCTCGCCCTGCGGGAGGAGCTCGGGCGGGGAGGGAGCAGGCCGGAGGGGGCCCTCTCGCCCCGGGAGCTCGAGATCCTCAGGCTCGTGGCCGAGGGCCGCACCGCCGAGGAGGCGGCGGACCGGCTCTGCGTCGCGCCGAGCACCGTCCGCTCCCACGTCAAGTCGATCTACGCCAAGCTCGGCGCCCACCGCCGCCTCGAGGCGATCAAGCGGGCCCGGGAGCTCGGCCTCCTCTAAAGGCGCCCGGCCCTCCCCGCGGCGCGGATCGACGCCAGGCCGATCCGCGACCTATCGGGAGCTTTAGCTCCCTTTCTTAGCGCGCGGATCGGCGACAGGCCGATCCGCGACCTATCGGGAGCTTTAGCTCCTTTCCTAGCGCGCGGATCGGCGACAGGCCGATCCGCGACCTATCGGGAGCTTCAGCTCCCGATAGGGATGATCTGGTCGAGGTGGATCTCGCGGAACTGCTTCTCGAGCTGGGGCGAGAGGGCGACGATCCGGAGGCCCGAGCCCTCCTTGTCGAAGTGCTTGTAGAAGGCGAGGAGCTTGCCGATGCCGGCGCTCGTGATGGAGGGCGCCTCCGAGAGGTTGAGCTCGGCGCGGCGGACGCTCGCGTCCTTGGCGATCTCGGCGAACTTCGCGCTGAGCTCGGCCCCTCCCGCCGTGTCGATGGGCCCGAGGATGGCTATCCTCGCCCGGTCCTGGTCGATGTCGATCTCGATGTCCATGCCTTCACTCCTACCCGAGGCCCCGCTCCGGGGCGGGACGCTCGGCCTTGGTCTCGTCGAACCAGGCGATCAGGGCGCCGGCGACCTCCTCGGCGGCCTCCCCTCCCAAGAGGTCGTGGCGGGCCCCGGGGAAGGCGAGGATCCGCTTCGGATCGAGGGGCAGGGCCGCGACCGCGGCCTCGAGGCGGGCCCGGGGCACGAGGGGATCCTCCTCGCCGACGAGGAAGGCCGCGCTCCTCCCCTCGAGGAAGGAGGGCTCGGCGAGGAGCTCCCCGGCCACCCTGCCGAGCTCCTCGGCCAGGGCCGGGGGCAACGCCGAGCCCGAAAGCTCGGCCGCCGCGGGGCCCGCCTCCGCTTGGGCGCCGAAGAGGAGGGGCGAGAGGGCCGCCAGGCCGGCCCGGCGCGAGGGGTAGCGCTTGAGGAAGAGGAGGGCCGCGACCGCGCCCATCGAGTGGGCGACGATGCCGATCTCGCGGCCGAGCTCGGCCGACTCGATCCGGCGGCAGAGGGCCTCGACGGCGTCGGCCATCGCGAGGAGGCCGCCGGCCCCGCGCTCGCCGGGGCTGGCACCGAAGCCGGCGAAGTCGAGGGCGTAGACCTTGAAGCCGGCCCCGAGGAGGGGAGGCAGGAGCCGCGGGTAGGAGCCCGAGTGCCGGGCCGGGCCGTGGAGGAGGAGGGCGACCCGGCTATAGGCCTTGGCCCCCGGCTCCCAGTACTGGTAGCGCAGGCGCCTGCCGCGGGGGTCGGGGAAGAAGGAGCTCAGGTGGTTCACCGGAGCTTCCCTCCCTACCTGCGCACCGGGAATATGCGGTCGAGGTGGATCTCGAGGAACTGCTTGTACAGGGGCTCCGAGATGCCCTCGACGGAGAGGGAGCCTTTACGGCCGTCGATGAACTTGAAGAAGTTCATGATCTTGCCGATCCCCGAGGAGGTGATCGTGCGCACCGTGGAGAGGTCGAAGACGACCCGCTTGAGCCCCTCCATGCCCATGGCTTCCTGGAGGGCCTCGCCGAGCTTCCGCCCGCCCTCGGAGTCGATGTTTCCGTCGACGACGATGCGGAGATCCTCGCCCTGCCTGTTCAGCTCGATGTCCATAGATCCTCCCTATCGCGTCAGCGCCCCGGCTTCCGCTTCGCGAGGGCGAGCCTCCTGCCCCCCTCCTCGTAGGCGGCCGAGTCGAAGGGCCGCTTGATGAGCCAGAAGCCCTTGCCGGAGACCTCGAGCCCCGAGGGGCCGAGGCCGATGGCCGCGGGGTCGAAGCCCCCGCCCTCGTCCTCGACGGCGACCCGCGCCTCGGTCCCGTCCATCGAGAGCCCGATCCTGACCCGGCGCGAGCCGAAGGCGGGGTCGGCGAGCCGCGCGGCCCGGGCGGCCTCGTAGCGGTCCTCCTCGAGCATCTCGCCGGGGCGGGTCGCGGAGTCCAGGGCCAGGTTCCCGTGCTCGAGGGAGTTGACGAGGGCCTCCTCGAGGGCGAGGGAGCACTCGTCCTCGCCGGAGCACTCGGGGTAGAAGCCCGCCTGGGCGAGGATCCGCGCCAGGCTCCGGGCGACCTTGCCCAGCTCGATCTCGTCGCTGCGCCAGGAGAAGCTCGCCTCGAGGCGCTCGAGGCCGATGAAGGCCGCGTCCCCGGCGCTCCGCTCGAGGGCCTCCTCCGCCATGGCCGATAGCGCCCGCTTGAGCTCCTTGCCGAGGACCGGGGAGAGGAGGAGGAAGCCCTCGTGGGCGGCGGCCGCCGCGGCCACGAGGCCCCGGTCGGAGGCTGGCACGCAGAAGGCCCAGGGGCGGCGCTCGTCGAGGGCCGCGGCCCGGAAGCCCCGGAGGCTGCCCTCGTCGCGGGCCTGGGCGATCACGAAGGCGGCCTCGGGATCGTTGACCGGGTCGCCGGGCCTGGCCTCGCGGCCGAGCCGGGCGAGCTCGGCGGCCAGGGAGCGCTCCTCCTCCGCGTCGAAGCCGGTGAGGAGGACGTATCCAGAGGCGCCGCCGGTCATGCCGGGAGCCCGCGGGCCCCGCGCCGGGAATCGGCCGCGTGGATGCTCATGGGGACAAGTATAGGTTCCGGCCATCGCCTGTCAAATCCTGGAATTCCGCCGTGCGGCAGCGGAGCGCATGATACGCCTCCCCAAGACCTGCTCATCTCCGCCGAGGCGGCCTCTCCGACTGGACAGACGCAGACTATCCCGGATGTGAGGGCATGGCGATTCAGGATGGCCGTGCCCGCTTCGGCGTGGAGCCGTCCATGTGCGACGTGGTGGACATCCGGCTGCCCAACACGGCCCTAATCTCGCACTGCGGGAAAACCGAAGGAGATGCTCAGGTTATCCCTATCGACGGTGGGGTGCTGCTCGATCCCGCTCCCGAGCTCCCGGACGAGCCGGGGCACGCTCTCTTGGACATATCCCCGCAACTCTGATACGGTGATCAAGCCGTCGGCGTATCCGGTCTCGGCCTTCCCCTTGAAAGCCTCGATGACTTCGTGCGTGAAGGCGCCCTGTTGCCAGGAGACTGCATCGGTAGCTTCATAAGAATACTCCCCAGCCCGGCAGGAAGAGATGACGATGGCGCCGCTCCGGCGCGCGAGGTCGTTATAGATCCAACGGTCCCGGCCTCGCAGGGCCGCCTGGACCGCGGAGACTCCCTGGACCGCCACCCCGCGCCCTTCCGGCGGCCGCAAGGCTCTGGCCCGGAAGCCGGCGCCGGGGGCGGCGGCCACCAGCGCATCCGCCTCGGCCTCGCCGGATTGGCAGGTATCCATGAGGAAGAGCTTGTTGCGGGGAGCGATCCCCTGGAGCAGGGACTCGATCGCCTCGAACTCGACCGCGGTCTCCCTGATGCGCGCGCGCTCGGTGTCCGCGGTCAGATAGAAATAGGTAAAATCGGGCCCGGCGCCCTCGGCCCCGAGGAGGCGCCCTTCCCGATCCACCTGCACGCCGTGGCCGGCGATGAAGAGGACGAAGATATCCTCCGGTCGGGCGTCAGCAAGGAAGGTCTTGGCCGAGAGGACGGCGGCCTTTGTGGCCGCGCCGTCGGCCAATACTCTCGTGCGCACCTCGACGAAGCGGGTCCCGGCCATCTTCTTGAACAGCAGCTCGAGGTCCCGGGCATCCTTGGCGGCGAAGCCGAGGTCAGGTATGGCCGGGCTGTCGGCGTAGTCCGAAATGCCGAATCCGAGGTAATAAAGGCGCGGCGTGCTTCCACCGCTCCACGAGAAGCTCCTGGAGGCGCGAAGGCTCTCCACCCCCGCGGCGTCGGCGCAGGAAACCTCTACCTTGTTCGCCCCGGCCGTGAGCTCGATGCGCTCGGATATCGAAAGGGCGCTCCCCCTGGCCTCCTTGCCCGTCGGGCCGAAGAGGGGGACGTCGTTCACGTAGACCTGGTAGCGGGCGAGGGGCCGGCCGGCCGCCTTGAGCGCGACCTGAAGGTCGACGAAGCGGCCCTTGTCGGCGGACATGTCCTGGACCGCCTGGGCGATGGCGACGGTCGGCGCGGCGTATCCGCCCCCCAGATCCGCCTCGGAGAGGCCGAGCCTGCGCAGCCGCTTGCTCCAGGCGTACTTGAATTCCGCAACCGCCCCCGGAGGGGCCTTCATGCGGTCCGCGATGATGTCGGGCCTGTTGTTCCTGACCGCGAACTGCTCGATGTTCCATGAATCGAGGCCCCGCACCATCGCGACGCAGGCCCCCGCGTTCTTGGAGCCGTCCCAGTAGCCGTCCTCGGTATGGAGGATCCACTCCTCCCCGAGCGCGTCCGAGCGCCAGGAGAAGGAGCGGTCGCCCTTCCTGTCCCAGAGCTGGACCCCGCCGTGGGCGAACTCGGCCGCGATGTAGGCTGGATACAGGTCGTACTCGACCCGCTTGACCGCGTCCTCGACCGACCGGAGCGTCGCGGTGACGGCCTTGGTCCGGGGATCGACGAGGCGGATCGAGCCGTCGGCGAAGCCGAGGAGGACCAGCCTCTTATCCTTCGAGGCCGAGGCGAAGCTGCAACGCTCGCCTATGAAGTTTAGCTTGATCGGGGCGCTTTTCGGGTCGCGATAGTCCATGACGACGGCGACCCCGCACTGGATTTTCCCGGTGTTGAGGTCCCGCGTCGTCGATATGGCCGAGAAGACCCCCGTGGCATCGTCGTGGAAAATGACGCAATCCCTTCCGCCCAGGCCGAAATCGACGAGGGCCTGGGCGGCGGCGCCCGAGCCGCTCTGGCGGTACAGGACGCCTTGGGGGCTGTAATAGTATAGAAAGGCGTCGTCGGGCGAGAAGAAGGGCGAACCCGAGGGGCTCGGCCTGATCGACCCCGCGTCGAGGTCGGCTATGTACCTCGCCTCCGTGCCCCTGCAGACGAGGCAGAAGCCGCCCGCCGGCGAGGGGACGAGCCCCATCGCCTCGTACGAGAAATCCGCCTGGACGACTCCGCCCGGGACCGTCAGGCTCTGAAGGAGCCTGGCCTCCGCGGGATCGTAGACCTGGAGGTTGTCGCTTTCCCTAGCGATCAGGACGAGGAGCCTGCGCCCCTCCTTCGTCAGGGCGTAGTCCACGACCCCGGGCGCGGCGATGCGCGTCGCCTCGCCCCCTCCCGCCCGCCGTACCTCGAGGTATTCCTCTCCCTTTCCTCCCTTGCTCAGGACCGAGAACCCGCCCCCCGAAGGAGCCTCGAGCCTATCCCTCTCGTCGCGAGACAGGACCCGCTGGCTCACCTCGCCCGTGCGGATGTTCCACTCGCTCGTCCTGACCAGGTTCCCCCATTGGAAGAAGCGCCGGCGGATCAGGCCCTCGGGGCCGAAGTCGACCTCGGCCTTGACGCCGAGCTTGCTCGCCACGTTGACCTCGGCGACGAACTCGGCGCTCGAGGCGTCGAAGACCTGCTGAGACTCGGAGTCCATGACGGCTACCGCGAGGAATCTCCCGTCCTGGCTGAGGACGGGATTGTAGAGGACCTGCCCCATCGCGTAGATCCTCGGCGTGTAGCTGGTCAGCTTCTTGTCGTAGGGGACGGCCGCCGAATAGGCCACGTACTGCATGTCCTTCGAGCCGACGAAGGCCAGGCGAGAGCCGTCGGGGTAGAGGGCGGCGTCCGCCAAGCCGATCGAGACCTCGTACTTCGCCGCCCTCTGCCCGCTATGGACGTCGAAGACGTCGATCCTCTTGCTCAGGGTATTGGTTATGCAAAAAAGGTCGCCCCGCCTGGCCGTCGAGAGCTCCCCGAGGGGGGCGCTGACCGCGAGCGTCACCTTGTAGGGCTTGAGGCTCTTCTGGTCGACGGCGATCACCGATCCACCCTCGTTCGTGTCGTAGAGGACGATCCTGTCCTTGGTCAGGTCAGCGTCCGTTATGCCTTTATGGCCGTAATCGTCGCTGGAGAAGAGCTGCTTCCCGCTCGAGGCCTCCCAGACCCGAGCGCGGTTCCGCAACTGGACCTTGAGGCCCCATTGATCCAGGTCCTCGGGCTCCGAGGAGAGGGCCAAAACGCGGTCGTCGAAGCGGCGGACCCTGAGCACCGAGCCTCCCTTGGCCTTACGCTCCGCGGGGAGGAGCTCTATGCTGCGGATCGCCCGACCCGTGGCGAGGTCCCAGAGCTTGACCGTCATATCCTTCGAGCCCGAGGCGAAGGTCGCACCGTCGGCGGCGAAGTCCAGGGCGGTCACCGGGGCCTCGTGGCCCGTGAAGCTCCTGATATCCTTGCCAGCGGCGAGGTCCCAGAGATGGATCGCCCCGGACTCCATCCCGAACAGCATGAAGCGGCCGTCGGGGGATATGGCGCTGGCCTTCTTGGCCACGCCGAAGAGTGGTATCTGCGGCCGCAGCTCCGGCGCGGGCTCAGCCTGCCTATGAGGCTCGGCCTGCCGCTTGAGGTTTTGCGCGCTCCCGAGGCTCGCCGTAGCGAGCGCGGCGACCGCGGCGAGCAGGCGGAGCATCATGGCAGGACGAAGGCTGTTTTTGAGCGTATTTATCATAATTTAGCTCCTGGGCGCCTTTCGGTAAGCTGCGTATATATATCGGCAACCGAAGCTGCGCGCGGGGCCGCCGCGATCCCCCGCGGCCGCCGGCGGCGGACTCTAGAGCGATTCGAGGACCTGGGCCACGAGGATCGTGATGTCGTCCTCGGCCTCGGTGCCCTGGCTCCAGGCGAGGAGGTCTGAGAAGAGGCCCGCCGAGAGCTCGCCGGGGCCGGCGCCCGGCCGGGAGCGGAGCGAGCGGATGATGCCCTCGCGGCCGAAGAGCCGGCCCTCCGCGTCCGAGGACTCGAAGACCCCGTCGGTGAACAACAGGAGGGTGTCGCCCGGCCTGAGGACGAGGCTCCGCTCCTCGAACTCGACCCCCTCGATCATGCCCAGGAGGAAGCCCATGCTGCTGAGCTCCTCGACGCCGGGCTCCGCGCCGGCCTCCGGCGCGGGGGCGAGGAGGGGGCCGGCCGCCGCGCCCGGGGCCGGGGCCGCCCCGAGGGTGATCGAGGGAGGCTCAAGCGTCCCCGCGGCGGGGAGGGCCCCCCAGGCGGGGCTCCCGGCCCGGAAGAGGAGCTGCTTCGGGTGCCCGGCGCTGCAGTAGCGCATCTCGAGGCTCTCGAGGTCGATGAAGGCGGTGAAGGCCGTGACGTAGTGGCCGGTGGTGAGGAAGGCGTTCATCTCCTCGTTGAGGGCCTTCATGAGGGGCCCCGGCGAGCGGATCATCCGGCTCACGAGGCCGAAGGAGCTCTTGAACATGGAGGTGACGAGGGCAGGCCCCACCCCGTGGCCCGAGACGTCGGCGATGACCAGGGCGAGGGTCCGCTCGTCGACCTTGAAGACGTCGAAGAAGTCGCCGCCGATGCTGTTGAGGGGCACGAACTTGTGGGCGAACTCCAGGGGCACGTCCGTGGGGTAGGAGCGGGGCAGGAGGCTCTTCTGGAGCTCGCTGGCCAGGTTGAGCTCCTCCATGATCTGGCGGTTGACCCCGTCGAGCCGATCCATGGCCTGGTTGAGCTCGAGGGCCCGGCGCTCGAGGAGCTCGTTGGCGGAGGCGAGCTCGACCGAGCGCTGCTCGGCAGCCCGCAGGCGGAGGTCCTCGAGGCGCTTGACCCGGGCATCGGAGCGGGCCGCCTCGATGTAGCGCTCGTCGGCGAGGCCGAGGCCCCAGGCGGCGGCGGCGGCGGCCTCGGGGGCCCCCTCGGCGGGCAGCCTGAGGACGGGGAGGCCGGCCTCCTCGGCCTCATCCACCAGGCTCGCGTCGGGCCCCGCCTCGCCCACGACGATGAGGCAGTCGGCCTCGCCGGGGATGGAGCCGCGCGCCGGCAGGCAGGCGTGGCCCCGGGCCTCGAGCCGCGCGGCGACGGCTGCGGCTCGATCGGGGTCGGCGAAGAGGGCGATGTTCATGCGCGGCTGGCTCCTCTAGAACTATAGACGGCCGGGGCCCGGGAGCGCAACGCGGGCCCTCACTTGCCGAAGCGGTAGCTGAACTTCCCCTCGATGGCGTGGTCGTTCTGGTTGAAGTAGGTCGCCTTCTTGAAGCCGTAGAGCACGGCCTCGTCGACCTCGGCCGAGCCCGAGCCGGAGACCAGGGAGACCTCGACTAACTCGACCTTCTCGGGCTTTCCACCTTTGTCTTTCTGTTTAGTATTACTTAGGACAAACTCGATAACCACGACCCGATTTTTGACCGCGTCCTTGTAGTCTGCGGAAGCCAGGTCGTAGCCCGCCTCCTCAAGCATCAACCAGAGGCCCTGGCGCTGGTCGATCTTTACCGGTTCCTTAAGCCTCAAGACATCTCCCTCGACCTGGTAGTATTTGAGGAAGGTCTTCTTGCGGGCCTCGGCGGGGAAGTAGCCGGCCTTGTCCGCGGGTATGGCCTCGTAGATCGAGGCGGGGACCCGGGAAGGCAGAGGCATGTAGCCGTAGATGGGAGCATAAAGAATCCTCCCCGCCGTGCCCGAGGAGGCGCCGAGGACCGTGTCGAGGGCGTTGCCCTGCTCGGAGCCGCGGTAGGTCACGCTGCCCGAGCCCCCGGCGACGCCGGCGGGCGTGCCCTCGGCGATGGGGGAGCCGAAGCTCCTCGGGGGGGCCGAGCGCTCGACGGGGGCGCTCTGGGGGCTCGGCGGGACGGCCGCGGCCTTCTGCTCCTTGGGCAGGAGTCCGGCGGCCGAGCTCGGCGCCGCGGGGGCCGCGGCCGCCTTCGGCGCGGCCGGGGCGGCGGCCGGCGCGGGCGCGGCCTTGGCGGGGGCCGCCGGGGCCTTCGCCTCCTGGGGCGGGGGAGCCGGGCTCGCGGCCGGCGCCTCGGCCGGCCGCTCCGGCGCGAGCTCGCGGCCGAGGGGGGAGCCGCCGGGCCGATCGCCCGAGTCCAGGCTCACGAGGACGGCGCCGGGGAACTCGGCGAGCTCGTCGGTGCGCAGGAAGCCGAAGCCCCAGGCTGCGAGGAAGGCCAGGGCGTAGGCCGCCGCGGTGTAGAGGGCCGCCTCGCGGCGGCGCCGGCGGTCCTGCTCCGCGAGCCAGGCCTCCCTCATGGGCTGGCCTTCTTGTCGACGCTGGTGCGCAGGCCCACGGCCTCGATGCCGTTCTTCCGCAGGGCGTCGAGGGCCGAGATCATGAGCTGGTAGTTGGCGTTCCTGTCGCCCTCGAGGGTGGCCTTGAGGGAGGAGGGATCGCTGCCCCCGGCCCGCTTCTGGATGGCCTTCGCGAGGCCCTCGAGGTTGGTCCTCTCCCGGTCCACGTAGATCTCGCGCTCCGAGACGGCGACGACGCGGATGACCGAGGACTGGACCGACTGGGCCGTGGCCGAGTTCGGGAGCTCGAGGGCGATGCCGGGCGCGGTCTTGAAGGTCGTCGTGATCATGAAGAAGATGATGAGCTGGAGGATGACGTCGATGAGGGGCGTCATGTTGATGCTCGTCTGCATCTGGAGCCGGCGTTCCATCCTCATGGCTTGCCTGCCCCCTCGCCGGCCGGGTTGATCATCGCGAGGAGGGCGTTCACCTGGCTCTCGAGCCTGAGCATGATCAGGTTCACCTTGCCCACGAGGTAGTTGTAGAAGATGACGCAGGGCACCGCGACGACGATGCCGCCCACCGTGGTGATGAGGGCCTCGGAGACGCCCTTGGCGAGGACCGAGGGGTCGCTGACCGCGCCGAACTGGCCCAGGACCCCGAAGGCCTTCATGGTGCCCGTCACCGTGCCCAGGAGGCCGAGGAGGGGGGCGATGTTCGAGATCGTGCCGAGGGCCGAGATGCCCCGCTCGAGGCGGGGCGACTCGAGGGCCGCGGCGTCCTTGAGCATCTCCTTCTGGAGCTCCTCGCTGCGGCCCCGGTTCTCGATCCCCGCGCGCATGAGGGCCGAGAAGGGCGAGAGGTTCTGGTCGCAGATGGCGAGGGCCTCGTCGTGGTGGCCCTTCTCGATGCTCGCGCGGACCCGCGAGTAGAGCTTCTCCTCGTCGATGGCGATGGTCCGGAAATACAGGAGGCGCTCGACGATGATCGCCGCGGCGATGACCGAGAGGGCCATGATGATCCAGAGGACGAGCCCGCCCTGTACGATGAAATCCAGCATGCTTCCTCCCGGAAAGAGTGTTCGGCGCGTTCCCGCCCCACTACTCTATCCCGCATCGCCCTCCGCGGCAAGGCGAGGCCCGTTCCCGGCGCCGCCCGCCCCGCAGCCGCCTGTCCTGGCGGCCTTCCCCCGAGGCGGGTATACTGCCGGGCCATGGAGCGCAGCGCCCGCGAGGTCCTCAAGGAAGTCTTCGGCTACGAGGAGTTCCGGCCCCTCCAGGAGGCCGTCATCGAGGCGGCCCTCGCGGGGAGGGACGCCTTGGCGGTCATGCCCACGGGCGGAGGCAAGTCCCTCTGCTACCAGGTGCCCGCCCTCGCCCTCGGGCGCCTCGTCCTCGTCGTCTCCCCCCTCATCGCCCTCATGCGCGACCAGGTGGCCTTCCTCCGCGGCCTCGGGGTCGAGGCCCGGGTCCTCAACTCGACCCTGAGCCCGCCTGAGTGGCGGGAGAACGCCGAGGCGACCCGCCGGGGCGAGGTCCGCCTCCTCTACCTCGCCCCGGAGAGCCTCGCCACGGGCCGCGCCCGCGAGCTCCTGGCGGCCCTCGAGGGCGAGCGGCGGCCCGCCCTCCTCGCCGTGGACGAGGCCCACTGCATCTCGGAGTGGGGCCACGACTTCCGCCCCGAGTACCGCATGCTCGGCTCCCTCCGCCAAGCCCTCCCCGGCCTGCCCTGCCTGGCCCTCACCGCCACCGCCACCGAGCGAGTCCGCTCCGACATCAGGTCCGAGCTCAGGCTCGGGAGCCTCGGCACGCCGGCCCTCGAGCTCGTCGCGAGCTTCGACCGGCCCAATATCCTCCTCGAGGCGAGGAAGCGGAGCGCGGTCCTCGACCAGCTCGCCGAGCTCGCCGCCGCCTACCCCGAGGGCTCGGGCATCGCCTACTGCTTCTCCCGGGCCCGGGCCGAGGAGATCGCGGCCGGCCTCTCCGCGAGGGGTATCCCCGCCCTCCCCTACCACGCCGGCCTTCCCGACGAGGAGCGCTCGCGCAACCAGGACGCCTTCATCGCCGACGAGATCCGCGTGATCGCGGCGACCACGGCCTTCGGCATGGGCATCGACAAGCCCGACGTGCGCTGGGTCGCCCACGCCGACCTGCCCAAGAGCCTCGAGCAGTACTACCAGGAAGTCGGGCGCGCAGGCCGCGACGGATTGCCCGCCCGGGCCCTCCTCCTCTACGGCTACGGCGACGCGATCAAGATCCGCGCCCTCCTCGCGAAATCCCGGGAGGAGGCCCGCCTCGCCCGGGCGGAGGCCGAGGCCTTCGAGGAAGGCCCCGACGAGGAGGCGGAGCTCGAGGAGGCCGCGGCCCAGCTCCCCGCCGAGGCCCAGCTCCGCTCCATGCTCCGCTACGCCGAGGCCACGAGCTGCCGCCGCTCCCTCCTCCTCGCCCACTTCGGCGAGGCCTACGGGAAGCCGGGCTGCGGCTCCTGCGACGTCTGCCTCGGCACGGCGGCCGGCGCGGCCACCGAGGACATCACCCTCCAGGCCCACAAGTTCCTCTCCTGCGTGAAGCGCACGGGGGAGCGCTTCGGCGCCGGCCACGTCGCCGACGTCCTCGTCGGCTCCCGGGCCGAGCGGGTCCTCGGCCTCGGCCACGCCGAGCTCTCGACCTACGGCATCGGCAAGGAGTGGACGAAGGCGCAGTGGATGGACCTCGCGCGGCAGCTGACCCTCGCGGGCTTCCTCGGCCGCGACGAGGACTACGGGGTCCTCTCCCTCACGGAGAAGGCCTACGCCGCGTTCAAGTCGAAGGAGCCCATCCTCGGCTCCGTCCCGCCCCGGGGCAGGGGGGGCTCGGGCAAGGCGTCGGCGCCGCCGAGCCAGGCCCTCCTCCCCGGCGCCGAGGGCCTCGAGGCCGAGCTCCGCTCCCTCCGCCGCCGCCTCGCCAAGGAGGGCGGGGTCCCGCCCTACATGATCTTCTCCGACCGGACCCTGGCCGACCTCGTCGCGCGCCGGCCCGCCGACGAGGCCGGCCTCCTCGAGGTCTTCGGCCTCGGGGCGGTCAAGGGCTCCCGCTTCGGCGCGGAGATCCTCGCGGTCCTGGCCGCGGCTCGGGGCTAGGGCCGGGCCGCGATGGCGGCCCGCGCGCGGCCGGCCTCCCGGGGTATGCCGCCCGGGTCCCCCTGCGCTATACTCCCTTCCCATGGCAGCGAACCGGCATCTGGTGATACTCAACCCCATCGCGGGCAAGGGCAGGGCGGCCGAGCGGATCCCCGAGGTCGAGGCCCTCCTCGCCGCCCGGAAGATCGACTACGAGCTCCGCCTGACGACGGGGGTCTGGAACGCGGCCGAGCTGGCCCGCGAGGCGGCCCGCGAGGGCTTCCGGACCGTCGTGGCCGCAGGCGGCGACGGGACGGTCAACGAGGTGGTCAACGGCCTCATGCTCTCGCGGGAGCGGGGCGACCGGATCCCCTCCATGGGCGTCCTCGCCGTCGGCCGCGGCAACGACTTCTGCTACGGCGCCGACATCCCCGAGGAGCTCGGCCCCTGCGTCGACGCCCTCGCCGGCGGCCTGGCCAGGCCCCTGGACGTCGGCCGCGTCGTCGGCGGCGACTACCCCCAGGGCCGCCATTTCGTCAACGGCCTCGGCGCGGGCTTCGACACCATCGTCGGCCTCGAGGCCGCCCGGATGACCCGCGTCCACGGCGGCATGGCCTACGTCCTCGGCGCCCTCAAGACCTTCGCCCTCTTCCCCCCCGCCCCCGAAGTCCGCGTCACCTACGAGGGCGGCGAGATCGCGACCAAGAGCCACCAGGTCTCCATCATGAACGGCAAGCGCCTGGGCGGGAGCTTCTTCTACGCCCCCTGGGCCGAGAACCACGACGGCCTCCTCGACCTCATGGTCTCGGACGAGCTCAGCCGCGGCCGGATGATCAGCCTCATCCTGTCGATCGGCAAGGGCGAGCACGGCGGGAGGCCCGACCTCAGCTTCGCCCGGGCCGCGAGCATCCGCATCGAGGCGCCGGGCGGAGGCCTCGTCGTCCACGCCGACGGCGAGACCATCTGCACCGACGGTAAGTCCCTCCTCGTCGAGTGCCTGCCCGCGCGCATCGAGCTGATCTGCTCCCCAGGCCTCCACCCCGCGAGGCCCAGGCGGTGAAGCCCTCCTCGCGCCTGGTCACCCCCCTGGTCAAGGCCATCCTCTCCATGCCCTGCCGGGTGGACTCCTCCGAGCTCGCCCGGGTCCCCCGCCGCGGGCCCCTCATCGTGGCCATAAACCACATCAACTTCCTCGAGGTGCCCCTGGTCTACGCCCACCTTTACCCCCGCGACTCGGTCGGCATGGTCAAGCGCGAGACCTGGGCCAATCCCTTGATCGGCCTCCTCGCCGACGTCTGGGGCTCGATCGCCCTCGACCGCGGCTCCACCGACCTCCGCGCCATGCGCCTGGCCCTCGACGCCC
This sequence comes from Spirochaetota bacterium, assembly GCA_022711355.1. Lineage (GTDB taxonomy): Bacteria > Spirochaetota > Spirochaetia > Treponematales > Rectinemataceae > JAKLFE01. The sequence goes on from JAKLFE010000016.1 coordinate 42,394, forward strand.
TCGCCGCGCGGCGGATCCTCCTCCTCGCGCCCGAGGGCACCCGCTCGGGCCACGGCCGGCTCCAGCGGGGCCACGGCGGCATCGTCCAGCTCGCCCTCCGCTCGGGAGCGCCCATCCTCCCCGTCGCCCACTTCGGCGGCGAGGGCTTCTGGGCCAACCTCCGCTCCCTGCGCAAGACCCGCTTCGTGTTCCGGGTCGGCCAGGCCTTCAGGCTGCGCGCGCCCGAGGGAGGCCTGACGAAGAGCGCCCGCGCCGAGATGACCGACCAGGTCATGAACCGGCTCTCCATCCTCCTGCCCCCGGCCTACCGCGGGGTCTACGGCGAGCCCGAGTCCGCCCCGACCGACCGCCTCGAATTCCTCGGGGCCTAGCCATGGCCGCTCCCATCGCCTTCCTCGACGTCGACCATACCCTCACCCGGCGCTCCACGGGCTACCGCTTCGCCCTCGAGGCCGCGAGCCGCGGCCTCATCGGCCTGGGGAGCCTCGCCCTCATGCCCCTGCTCTACGCCCACTACCGCCTCGGCAAGCCGGATCCGGAGGCCTTCTCGCGGACGCGCTCCGTGCTCGGGGGACTGCGGCGGGAAGAGCTCGAGGAGGCGGCCCGGGCGGCCTTCGCGTCGCGCATCGCGCCCGACCTCTTCCCCGCCGCCCTCGAGCTCGTCGCCTCGCTCAAGGCCGCGGGCCGCCGGGTCTTCCTGGCCAGCTCGTCCTTCGACTTCCTGGTCAGGCCCCTGGCCGAGCTCCTCGGCGCGGCGGGCCTCGTGGCGAGCGAGCTCGAGTTCGCGGGCGGGCTCTCCACGGGCCGCTTCGCCGGGACGCCCGCCTTCGGCCGGGGCAAGCTCGAGCTAGCGGCGGCCGCGGCCGCGGCGGCCGGCTGCGAGCTCTCGGCCTGCTCCTTCCACAGCGACTCGGTCCACGACCTGCCGCTCCTCCTCGCGGTGGGCCAGCCCGTCGTGGTCAACCCGGACCGGGCCCTTGCCCGCGAGGCGAGGAAGCGCGCCTGGCCGGTCCTCTACTTCCGCTCCAAGTAGAAGTCCACCCTCCGGTTCTTCCAGCGGTTCAGGACGTCGCTGTGGGGCACGACGGGCGCCACGGCCCCGGCCCCCTCGGTCCGCAGGCGCTCGATCTCGATGCCCCGCTCGCGCAGGGCCGCCGCTATGGCCTTGGCCCGGGCGTTGGACAGGGGGATGAGGATATCGCGCTGCTCGGCCTCGCCCTTGACCGGGTCGTCCCAGTTGAGCATGACCGCGTGGCCCACGAGCTCGATCCGGTAGCCGGGGAAGCGGGCGAACTTCTCGGCGAGGCGGTCGAGGGTGTAGAGGTTCTGCCGCGCGAGCTCGGGCGGGAGGTCGCGGTAGTCGGCGGTGAAGCCCTTGAAGACGATGCTCGTCACGCTGATCCGGTAGCGCTCGCCCTCCTTGACCGCGAGGATGTCCGTCGAGATCGAGCCCTCGGCCTGGCCCACGTTGCCGAACTCGTCCCGCGCCCGGGCGACGAAGGGATAGGTCTCGGCCGAGTCGACGAGCTCGCCGCCCGAGCCCCGGCCGTCCCAGCTCGCCCCGGCGGCGGGCCAGGGCCCGGCCAGGCGGGCGAAGAGGCCCCGCTCGGCGCCGTAGATGTCGACGCTCCAGTCGACGACCCGGGCCAGGCCCGAGTCGGCGCTCAGCGAGAAGCGGGCCAGGTCGCCGGTCCCGTCGCCGTCGGGGGAGAAAAGCTCGGGAGAGACCGCGGCCTTGACGGCCGGCGGGCTGACGTCGAGGACGAAGGACGGGCTCCGGGCGCTCTCCGCGGCGAAGCGCTTGCCGTAGTCGAGGCTGAGCAGGGCCGTGTAGCGCCCCTCGGGGGCGGATTTCCCCGCCGCGTCCAGGCCCTCCCAGGTCAGGCTCTCGGGCAGGGAGCCGCCCGCCGCCGGCCCGGCCCCCGACCAGGAGCGCAGCGCCGGCCCCGTCGCCGCGAGGATCTCGAGCTTCCAGGCGGCGACCGCCTCGCGGTTCCCGAAGCCGAGGCTGAAGTCCATCCGGTCCATGGCCTTGTCGCCGTTGGGCGAGAAGCCCGAGGTCCAGGGCGTCACCGAGCTCCGCTCGGTCGCGAAGGGCAGGGGCGAGACCGCGATGGGGAGCCGGGCCGCGGCCGCGTGCCCGTACTCGTCGGAGAGCTCGAGGACGGCCGTGTAGCGCTTGCCCGGCTCCACCATCCCGCCCGAGGCCGAGCGGCCGTCCCAGGAGATCCGGGGAGCGGGCCACTCGCCGGCGAAGGAGCGGAAGGGGGAGCCGTCGGGGCCGAGTATCTCGAGGGACCAGGCGGCTATCCTCGCGAGGCCGGGCTTGGCCCCGAGCTCGAGGCCGACCGGGGCCTGCACCCCCTCGACCGAGGGCTCGAAGCGCGGCGGCTCGGCCGAGAGGAGGGGCTCGGGGGCCGAGCGGGCCAGGACGAAGCGCTGGGACTCGAGCGAGACCGGGGGCAGGGCCTCGCCGTAGCCGATGGAGAGCCGGGCGAGGTAGATCCCCTCGGCCGCGGCCTCGCCCGAGTCCTTCCTCCCGTCCCAGCTCAGGGAGGCGGGAAGCTCCGCGCCGCTTCCCGAGAAGACCTTGGCCGCCGCGGCGGAGCCGGGCCCCGCGCCCTGGGCGGCCGGGGCTATCTCCACGCGCCAGGACCCGACCAGGGCGGCGTTGCCGAAGAGGAGGGAGAACTCGATGAGCTTGCGCCGGGACTCGGCCGCGGGCCAGAAGCCGCCGGACTCGGCCCGGAAGGCGCTCGTCTCGACCTTGATCTCCGGGACCGGGGCGGGCTCGGCGGGCTTGGGCGCCTCGGCCGCGGGCTCGGCCGCCGGGGCCGGCGGCTCGGCGGGAACGGGGGGCTTGGTCTTGCAGGCCCCGAGGCCCAAGGCTGCGGCGAGGAGGAGGAAGGCTGCGGCGCGCGTGCTCGATCTCATGGTGGCGGCTCCCTGGAGAGTTTTTAAGAAGGGCTTTCGCCCATTCTATCCCCCCGGGAGCCGGCTGGCCAGCCGCTTCCTATCCCCTGCGCCGCGGCAGCCTCCGCTCCTCGTCCGGCAGGTCCAGGGCAAGGGTGCCGCCGGGATTCATGATGTTCGTGGGGTCGAAGTGGCGCTTGAGGGCGCGGAAGAGGCCCATCGCCGCAGGCCCGATATCCCCCTCGAGCCAGGGAGCGGTCATCTTGCCGATCCCGTGGTGGTGGCTCATCGTCGCCCCGAATTCCTGGATGGCGTCGAGGATGCCCGACTGGTAGGCGAGGTACTCCTCGATCGAGTCCATCTTCGCGATGAAGATGAAGTAGAGGTTGCAGCCCTGGGGATAGAAATGGGACATGTGGGTCATGCAGATGGTCGCGGGCCGGGAGTGGCAGAAGGCCCTGACCCCCGTATGGACCTCCTCGAGGTTCGTCCAGTTCACCGAGCACTCGAGGGTGTCGATCATGATCCCGTAGTCCTGGAGGTCCTCGCGCATGTAGGGGTCGAGGAACCTCCCCTTCTCCCACTCCCGCGTCACGAAGCCCGTCGTCGACATGGCCCCGTGCCGGCGGCAGCTCCGCTTGACCATCCGGCCGACGTGCCGGGCGAAGCCCGCCTCCCCGTCGGCCGTGCCGAGCATGAGGCAGCGCTCTCCCTTGCGGTAGCCCCGCGCGGACATGGCCGCGTCGATGACGGTGCCCTCGACCCCGTAGAGCTTCAGGGCCACGTCCGACTCCTCGGGGTCGGAGAGGCGGAAGACCGAGGGAGGCCCGAACTCGCCCTGCATGATCTCGCGGGCGGCCTCCTTCGCGTCCTCCCAGCTCTTGAAGATGTAGGAGTAGCGCCGGGTGTTCTCGGGCAGGTACTTCCGGACCTTGAGGGTGGCCGAGTAGAGGACGCCGAAGGCCCCCTCCGAGCCCATCATGACCTGGTCGATGTCGGGCCCGTCGGCCGCCGCCGGGAAGTCCCGGGTGCGGAGGTCGCAGGAGGGGCAGACGTAGTCCTGGGCTATGACGATGTCCTCGATCTTGCCGTAGTAGGTCGAGTTCTGCCCCGCTCCCCTCGTCACGACCCAGCCTCCCACGGCGCTGCCCTCGAGGCTCTGGGGAAGGTGGCCGCAGGTGTAGGCCCGCGTCGCGCGCAGCGTCTCGGGGGCGTTCCGGAGGATCCGCTCGAGCTCGGGGCCCGACATGCCGGCCTCGACGGTGATGGTCTGGTTCCGCTCGTCGAAGGCGAGGACCTTGTTGAGGTGGGTACGCATGTCGAGCGTCACGCCGCCGCGCGTCGCCTCGACGCCGCGGGTCACCGAGGAGCCCCCGCCGTAGACGTAGACGGGGATCGAATGCTCGCGGCAGTAGTCCACGACGGCCCTGAGGTCCTCGCGGCTCCGCGGCTGGGCGGCGAGGTCGGGGATGTTCTCGACGACCCCCTTGCGCAGGCGCATGAGGTCGAGCATCGTCTTGCCGTAGGCGACGCGCAGGCGATGGTAGACGTCGGCGAAGACGTTGTCCGGCCCCATGATGGCGCGGAGGGCCTCGACGTGGCGGGCCTCGAGGCGGCAGGGCAGTTCCTCGGGCACGGTCCCCATGCCCATCTCCCGGCGCTCGGCGAAGTGCCCGTCGCCCAAGCCGAAGGTCTGTTTCATGAGCGCGTAGAGGCGGCGGTTGGGGTGCTTGTAGCTCCGCGGGTCCCCCCACTTGAGGATCGAGCGGAAGCTCCGCTCGGGCAGCTCCCCCTCGAACCAGTCCGGGACGAAGGTGCTCTTGGCCATGTCGCGGCCTCCTTTCACAGCGGCTTCTCCGGATAGCCCGTGATCTCCCGTATCTCCTCGTAGAGGGGGGAGAGGGCCTTGTACATGCGCAGGTAGACCCGCTCGTAGAGCTCGCGGTAGAGCCGCGCCCGCCCGGGATCGGGCTCGAAGACCCGGGAGCGGGAGGACATGGCGGCGGCCGCGGCCTCGACGCCGGGGTAGAGCCCCAGGCCCGCGGCCGTCGTCATGGCCGCGCCGAGGCCCGAGCTCTCGCAGCTCTCGCCGCGGTACAGGGGCAGGTCGAAGACGTCGGAGCTTATGCGGCAGATCTCGTCGGAGCTGCTCGCCCCGCCCGAGACCGCGAGCTCGGAGACCCGGGCCTTGGTCGAGCGCTCGATGGCGCCCAGGCCCTCCTTCAGGCCGTAGGCCAGGCCCTCGATGATGGCCCGGTAGAGGTGGGCGCGCTCGTGGACGTCGCCGAAGCCGATGACGGCGCCCTTGGCCGAGGGCATCTTGAGCATGGGCGTCCAGTAGGGCTGCATGACCAGGCCGTGGGCCCCCGCCGGGGTCGCGCGCAAGAGCTCGTCGAGCATGGCCTCGGCCTCGATCCCGCGCGAGCGCGCCTCGAGGACCTCCCCGTAGGCGAACTGGCGCTTGAACCAGGTCACCATCCAGTAGCCGCGGAAGATCTCCACCTCGGGATTGAAGCGGCCGGGCAGGGGCGAGGGGTAGGCGGGCATGAAGGCGATCGGCTCGGCGTAGCGCGCGGTCGTCGCCTGGATGGTCGCCGTCGTGCCGAAGGAGAGCGACGCCCTGCCCGGGCCGACGACCCCCATGCCGAGGGTCTCGCAGCCCTTGTCGCTGCCCGCCGCGACGAGGGGGATCCCGGCCGGGATCCCGATCTCGGCGGCGGCTGCCGAGCTGACTTCGCCTATCGTCTCCCCGGCGGGGACGAGCTCGGGAAGCTTCCCGGGCTCGACGGGGAACATGCGCGCGTTGAGCGATCCCGGCTTGGCCCAGGCCTGGCGCCGGTAGTCGAAGGGCAGGTGGCCGATCTGCGAGGCGACCGAGTCGGCGAAGCGGCCGCAGAGCTTGCGCGTCAGGTAGCCGGAGACCTGCACGTATTTCCGGGTGCGCTCCCAGGTCTCCGGCTCGTTCTGCCGGATCCAGCTCCCCTTGCCCTCCTCCTGGGTGAGGAGGACCGCCTCGGCCATGCCCACGCAGGCCAAGGCGGCGCGGAGGGGGAGGCCCGGGCGGAAGGGCGGCCGGGCCTTGCGCTGGTCGAGCCAGAGGATGGCGGGCCTGAGGGGCTCGCCGGCCTCGTCGAGGCAGATCATCGAGTCCCGCTGCGCGGTCACCCCGACCCCCGCGGCCGCGGCCATGAGGCCGGGCTCCCCGGCGGCGAGGCCCCGGCAGGCCTCGACGAGGGCCCGCCAGTAGACCCGCGCGTCCTGCTCGGCCCGGCCGGGGGGGCCGGGGGCGTAGGGCTCGTACTCGACCTTGCGCTTGGCCAGGAGCCTGCCCCGGGCGTCGAAGAGGAGGGCCCGGAGGCTCTGGGTGCCGCAGTCGATCGAAAGGAGGGTCGGTTCCACGCTCAGGCTCCCTCGCCGGCCCGGCCGGCTCCGTGCATCGCGTCGCCTAGCTCCTCGGCGGCGAGGTCGTCGGTCGCGACGATGTCGATCCCGAGGCCGAGGAGGTTCGCGGCGACGACCTCGCCGCGGCGGAGGGGCCGGTCCACGAGGACCGAGTCCAGTCCCCGCGCGGCCTCGACGAGGCGGGCGAGGGGTATCCCGCCCGAGCTCTTGACGGGGAGCCTCGGGCGGCCCGGGAAGGCGGTGGCCACCGTCGTGGTCAGGCTCCGCCTCGGGTCGATCGCCTCGAGCCGCCCGTACTCGGCGCCGCGGGGGCAGGCGTTGCCCCGCACCGGGGCCGGGCCCGGAGCGCCGATATCGACCTCGAGCGCGCAGCCGCGGGGGCAGAGCACGCAGACGAAGCTCTTAGTCTCGCCCATCGCCTCGCTCCTTGCGGGATATCTCGAGGCAGAGGGCGCTCGCGCCCTCGGGAACCCTGCCGAGCTCGAGCTCGACCCGCTCCATCTCGGGGGGCCGGAGGGCCCGGTAGGAGCGCTCGAGGAGGACCTCGCCCGAGCCCTCGGCCTTGAGGACGAGGCGGGCCCCCTCGCGCAGGGTGGCGTTGGAGCGGAAGTAGATCCTCGCCCCCGCCTCGACCTGGCCGCGGCCGGCCGCGGCCAGGTCGAGGAACTGGGGGACCGCGTAGAGGACGCCGGAGCCGGCCTTGACCGGCAGGAGCTCGCGGCGGGCCGGGCCGCCCCGGGCGTAGGCCGCCGCGGCCCGGCCCGCGGCCTCGCCGGACTCGGAGACGTAGTCGGCCAGGTCGTTCACGTGGAGGGCGTTGCCGCAGCAGTACAGGCCCTCCGCGAGGCAGGCTCCCGACTGGTCGGCCCGCGGGCCGCGGGTCAGGCCGTCGAGCTCGAGGCCGAGGGAGGCGGCCAGCTCGTTCTCCGGGATCAGGCCCACGGAGAGCACGAGGCCGTCGCATTCGACCTCGCGCTCGCTGCCGCGGATCGGCGCGCCGCGCTGGTCGACCGAGGCCAGGGTCACGCCCGCCACGCGGCCCTTGCCGTGGACGGCGGTCACGGTCGTCGAGAGGCGCAGGGGGATGCCGAAGTCCTCGAGGCACTGCCTGACGTTGCGCGACAGGCCCGAGGGCTCGGCCTTGATCTCGTAGACGCCCTCGACCTCGGCTCCCTCGAGCGTGAGGCGCCGGGCCATGATCAGGCCGATGTCCCCCGAGCCGAGGATGACCGCGCGGCGGGCGGGGAGGAGGCCCTGCACGTTGACCAGGTACTGGGCGAGCCCGGCGGTGAGGACCCCCGCCGGCCGGTCGCCCTGGACCAGGACCTGCCGGTCGGTGCGCTCCCGGCAGCCCGTGGCCAGGACGAGGGCCCGGGCGCGGAGCTCGTAGGCCCCGCCCCGGCGGAGGCAGCGCAGGAGGAAGAGCCCGCCCTCGCGCGAGGCCCTCGCCACGAAGGAGCCGGGACGGGCCTCGGCGCCGGCGGCCAGGGCCGACTCGGCCTCGCGGGCCGCGTACTCGGGCCCGGCGAGGGCCTCGCCGAAGCGCTCGAGCCCGAAGCCCTCGTGGACGCACTGCTTGAGGATGCCGCCCAGCCGCTCCTCCCGCTCGACCACGAGGACCCGGGCGCCCGCGGAGGCCGCGGCCCGGGCGGCGGCCAGGCCCGCGGGCCCCCCGCCTATGACGGCGACGTCGCGATCGAGGCGCTCAAGCACGGCCGGCCTCCTTGGTGCGGCCCAGGGCGACGGGCGAGCCTGGCCCCTTCTTCGTCACCTCAGGCAGGGGGATCCCCGCCTCGTCGGCTATGATCTCCATCACGCGGGGCGTGCAGAAGCCCCCGTGGCAGCGGCCCGCGCCCGCCCGGGTGCGGCGCTTCACGGCGTCGAGGCTCGCCGCCGGGACGAGGCCGCGCAGGGCGTCGCGGACCTCGCCCTCGGAGACCTCCTCGCAGCGGCAGACGATGCGGCCGCAGTCGGGCCGCCGCTCGACGAGCTCGGCCCGCTCCTCCCAGGACAGGCGCCGCGGGTCGACGGGAGCCCGGCGCCCGGCCCGGAAGGAGGGGTTCGGCTCGACCCGGGCCCGCTCCGCGAGGATCCCGATCGCGGAGCGCGCGACGTCGGCGGCTATGGCGGGCGCCGAGGCCAGCCCCGGCGACTGGATCCCGGCTGCGTGGACGAGGTTGCGCACGTAGTCGGAGCGCTCGACCACGAAGTCCTCCTCGTAGGTGCAGGGCCGGACCCCGGCGAAGTAGGTTATGACCATCGAGGGCGAGAGGAGCTTGTTGACCCTGAAGTGGCGCTCGAGCTCCCGCATCTCGGCCTGGCTCGTCGCGTAGTCCTCCCGGCCCGGGGCCTCCGCGGCCGTGGGCCCCACGAGGACGTTGCCCTCCGTGGTGACGACGAGGCCCCCGCCCTTGGTCTTGGCGTGGAGCTGGAAGAGGTCGGGCATGGCCAGGATGTGGCGCTGCAGGGCCCCGGCCCTCGAGTCGAGGACGAGGTCGACGCCGCGGCGCTGGTGGAGGCTGAAGAAGCGGTCGTTCGCGTAGCCGGCCACGTGGTCGGCCCAGTTGCCCGCCGCGTTCACGACCGCCCCGGCGCGGAAGGCGCCGCGGTTCGTCCGCACGCGCGTTATGCGAGCGTCCTCGGTGTCGAAGCCCAGGACGGCGGTCTCGAGGCTGACGCGGACCCCGTTGGCCGCCGCGCACTCGGCCAGGGCGACCGTGGCCCGGTAGGGCGAGAGGACCCCGGCGCTCGGGAGGAAGAAGCCCCCGCGCTGGGAGTCGGGGGCCCCCGGCTCCTCGGCGCGCACCCGCCCGCGGCCCCAGAACTCCCAGCCCTCGACCCGGTTCTCCGCCGCCCGGGCGGCCATGACGGGGTAGAGGGCGGCGGCGGCCCGCGAGTCGTAGAGGACGAGGGAGCCGGGCCGGCTGAACTCGATCCCGAGCTCGCGGGCCAGGGGCCCCCAGAGGCGGTTGCCCTCGACGTTGTAGCGGGCCTTCAGGGTTCCCGGCTTGGCGGCGAAGCCGTCGTGGATCATGCCGTCGTTGCGGCTCGAGGTGTGGACCGCGACGTCGCATTCCTTCTCGAGGAGGATGACCGAGACCTTCCACCTCGCGAGCTCGCGGGCGATCGCGCAGCCCACGACGCCCCCGCCCACGACGGCGACGTCGAAGGACTCGCCCTCGAGGGAGGCTCCGGCGGGACGCCCCGGCGCCTCCGGGCGCTCGGGAGCCAGGCCCTCGACCTCGAGGTCGTTCACCACGCCCTTGTAGCCGAAGCCCGCCGCGTACCAGCCCAGCTCGACCTTGCTCCGCCAGTCGCGGGCCCTGCCCTCGAGGACGACCGAGCCCCGCCATTCCCGGGCCTCGACCTCGGCGCCCGCGCCCGCGCGCTTGCGCAGTCCCGCGCGGAGCGAGCCGAGCCTCATCGCTTCCTCCCGGCATCCCGCTCGAGGGACATGATGCGGCGGAGGTTCCGCTCGCCGAACTCGAGGATCTCGATCATCTTCGCGCGCGAGGCGGCCTCGTCCCGGGCCGCGAGGGCGTCGACGAGGGCCCGATGGTAGGCGAAGACCTGGGGCACGAGGCCCGGGTCCGCGTAGAAGCGCTCGAGGATCCGGAGGTAGACGCGCCGGAAGGAATTGAGGAGGAGGGGATAGACGTCGTTGCCCGAGGCGAGGGCCACGGAGAGGTGGAAGTCGTAGTCGAGGAGGGCCACCGCGGCCGGGTCGCGCTCCCCCGCGGCCAGGACCTCGCGGGCCAGGACCCGCCCGAGCTCCTCGAGCTGCTCCGCGCTCCGCCGCCGGGCGGCCAGGCGGGCGGTCTCGGCCTCGACGAGGAGGCGCATCTCGAGGAGGCCGTCGAAGAGGCCCTCGGAGAGGTCGCCGTCGGCGTAGCTCATGAGCGAGAGCAGGAGCTCCGGGGAGCCCGAGCGCCGCCAGTCCTCGACGTAGGCCCCGAGCCGGGGCTCGATCCGCACGAGGCCCCGCGAGGCGAGCTCGGCCAGGGCCCCGTGGACGACGGGCCGCGAGACGCCGAGCTCGGCCGCCAGCTCCCGCTCGGGGGGCAGGCGCTCCCCCGCGGGGAGGCGGCCCGAGAGGATGAGGTCCTCGATGCGGGAGGCTACTTCTTCCTTGCGGTTCCGGGAGCTCGTAGCGGGCCTCCTACGACTGGTATAGCCAGCCTGTTTATTGGAGTTACCATAAGCAGGCCTGGTAATACCACGATCCTATGACCGGAATTCCGATCTGTCAAGAAAAAAGCCGCGCCAAGGCGCGGCCCGGGGGGAGGAGCGGGTGCCGGGAGGGAAGGGTGAAGGAGGCTAGGCGCCCAGGCTCGCCGCGAGGCGCCCGAGGAAGGCCTCCCGGCCGCCCGAGGCGGCGGGAGGCTCGACGGCCGCCCCGCCCCCGCCCAGGGAGGCGCGGGCGCGTCCGGCCAGGGCCGCCAGCTCGGCCTCCCCCGCCCCGGCGGCCCGGGCCAGGGCGCAGGCGGCGCTCAGGGCGGCGCCGGCCGCCGCCCCCCCCGCGCCCAGGGGCCGGGCGGGAAGGCCCCAGATCGCGGCCACCCGCCCGAGGACCCCCGGGCTCGCGGCCGCCCCCCCGGTCACGGCGACCTCGGGGGCCCGGGCGGCGAAGGCCCCGGCCCCGAGGGCCAGGAGGCCGAGGGAGGAGTCGACGACGGCGGCGTAGTCCGCCTCGAAGGAGCCCAGGCGCCCCGTGTCGAGCTCGGGCGAGGGGGGGAAGCTCTCGGCCAGGGGCTGGTAGACCCGGAGGCCCGAGAAGGGGGCTCGGCGCGAGAGGGCGAGCTCCGAGGCGGCGAAGTCCTCGAGCCCGAGGCCGGCCTCGAGCCGGATAGCCTCCCAGGCCAGGGCCCCGTTCGTCCGGCAGCCGAAGAGGAAGGGCCGGCCGAGGCCGTCGTACATCGCGTTCGCGCTCGGGTGGGGGCGCTCGCCGGGGCTCATGAGGACGAAGCTCGTGCCCAGGGAGAGGAGGGCCCCCTCGGCGAGGACCTTGCTCTGGGGATTGTCCCCCGAGCCGGCGGCGACGGCGCAGGCAGGGTCGAAGCCGAAGCGCTCGACGAAGTAGGGCGCGATCCGCCCCGCGAGCTCGAGGGGATGGGCCAGGGGAGGGAGGCGCCGGGCGAGGCCGGCCGCCCCGCCCGCGAGGCCGCGGGAGCCGGCGGCGAGGAGCTCGGGCGACCAGCGCCTCCCGGCCCAGTCCATCCAGCCCGTGCCCGAGCCGTTGCCCCAGTCGATCGGGGCCTCGGGCTCCCCCGCGAGGACGCCGGCGAGGAAGGAGGAGATGAGGTGGACCCGCTCGCAGCGGCCGTACTCCTCGGGATAGCGGGCGCCGCGGCGGGCGAGGACGGGGCCGGAGAAGCGGGCGGGGAAGTCCGAGCCCGAAACCGCGGCGGCGCGCTCGGGGCCGCCGAGCTCGGCCCGCATGGCCGCGGCCTCGGGAGCGGCGTCCGAGCTCATCCAGATGGGGGCCCGCTCGGAGGCCAGTCCCGGCGCGATGCGCGAAACCAGGTCGGACGCGCCCGGCCGCCCCGAGCCCGGCTCGCGAAGGGCCGCCATCGCGGCCAGGCCCCCGGCCCCGACCCAGACCTGGCCGTGCTGCTGGGCGGAGAAGTCGATCGCGGCGACGCGTCCGAGGAGCTCGGGGCCGAGCTCGGCGAGGAGGAGCTCGAGGGAGGCGAGGTAGAGGGCGGCCGGCTGGTCGGCCTCCCCCGGGGCCCGGGGCGGGAGGATCGGAGCCCCCTCGGCAGGCAGGCCGAAGGCCGCGAGCCGCCCCGCGTCCCGGTAGCGGAGCGAGGCCTCGGCGGCGACGGAGAAGTCCCCGAGCTCGACCGCGACCGCGGAGATGCCCTGGGTGGAGGAGTCGATGCCGAGGGCGAGGGGGCCCGAGCTCACCGCGGGACGCCCTTAGAGGTACTCGTTCAGGATGGCCTCGAGGGCCTCCTGCCGGCCGCTCTCGAGCCTGGCCGGGGGGGCGGCCAGGGCCGCGGCCTCGAGGCTCCGGAAGCTCTCCTTGCCCGAGCGGATCGAGGCCCCGAGGCCGGAGCCCCAGGCCGCGTAGCGCTGGGCAAGGGGCCTGTCCAGGGCTCCCGAGTCGAGGAGCTTCTGGGCCGCCTCGAGGCCGCGGGCGAAGCTGTCCATGCCCGCGATGTGGGCCGCCGCGAGGTCCTCGACGCGGAAGCTGCCCCGGCGGGGCTTGGCGTCGAAGTTCAGGCCGCCCGAGCCGAGGCCCCCGTTCTTGAGGATCTCGTACATGACGAGGGTGGTGACGTAGAGGTTGGTCGGGAACTGGTCCGTGTCCCAGCCCAGGAGCTCGTCGCCCTGGTTCGCGTCCACCGAGCCGAGGATCCCGTGGTCCCGGGCGTAGCGCAGCTCGTGCTGCATGGTGTGGCCGGCCAGGGTGGCGTGGTTCGTCTCGAGGTTGAGCTTGAAGCGGTCCGCGAGGCCGAACTCGAGGAGGAAGGCGTGGCAGGCCGCGGCGTCGGAGTCGTACTGGTGCTTGGTCGGCTCCTTGGGCTTGGGCTCGATGAGGAATTGGCCGGAGAAGCCGATCTCGTCCGCGTACTCGGCGGCCATGCGGAGGAAGCGCGCGAGGTTCTCCCGCTCGAGCTTCATGTCGGTGTTGAGCAGGGTCTCGTAGCCCTCGCGGCCGCCCCAGAAGACGTAGTTGGCGCCGCCGAGCTCCTTGGTGATCTCCAGCGCCTTCTTGACCTGGGCCGCCGCGAAGGCGAAGGCCTCGGGGCTCGGGCTCGTGGCCGCGCCGTGGGCGTAGCGGGGGTGGTTGAAAAGGTTGGCCGTGCCCCAGAGGACGCGGGTGGGGCTCGTCTTCATGAGCTCCTTGGCGAGGGCCACGATCTCGTCCAGGCGCTTGTTCGTCTCGCGGAGGCTGTCGGCCTCGGGGGCGATGTCCCGGTCGTGGAAGCAGAAGAAGGGGATGGAGAGCTTCTCGGTGAGCTCGAAGGCCCCGCGCATCCGCATCCGCGCGGCCTCCATGGGGTCGCTCAAGGAGTTCCAGGGCCGCTCCATGGTCGCGTCGCCGAAGGGATCGATTCCCTTGGCGCAGAGGGAGTGCCAGTAGGCAAGGGAGAAGCGCAGGCCCTGGGCCATGGTCCTGCCGCCCACGGCCTTGGCGGGATCGTAGCGCTTGAAGGCGAGGGGGCGATCCGAGCCCGGGCCCTCGTAGGCTATCCTGGGGATCGAAGGGAATACGTCGGGCATGGCGACCTCCGTGGCGGGATGGTACCAGTATCGTCCGCGGGCGGCCGGGCGCGGAATCGCGGGCTTTGACGTAATATACCCCAAATTGATATGATCCGATAAAGACCGAGCGAGGGGGGCCACAGCCTTGCGCCTAGCCGACATCGTCTTCGTCTACCACCTCCGCGACCCGCGGCAGATCGCCTGGCACGGCCGCGACCACAGCCACCCCGGCGAGGAGTGGGAATTCCACTACTTCGTGTCGGGGGAGGGGAGCTTCCGCAACGGCGGCTCCCGCTACTCGATCACGAGCGGCTCGCTCTACCTGAGCCCGCCGGGCATGCGGCACCAGATCATCGCCTCCTCCGACGAGCGGCCGATCACCTACTACGCCACCCTCGTCGACGCCGCGGGCGACGAGGAGCTCTCCTCCCTCCTGGCCTCCCTCTCCGGCAAGGGGGCCCGGCGGGAGCTCGGCTCGGGCTACCGCTTCTTCTTCGCCGACCTCCGGCAGAAGCACTTCTCGGGGGACCGTGACCTCGAGCTCTCGGCCCGCCACGCCCTCCTCGCCTTCCTCTACGAGCTCTCCGCGGGCGTGGGGCCCGGCTGGGGCGCCCCCGACAACGTGCACGTGGAGAAGGCCCTGGCCCTCATGGAGGCGAGCCTGGCGCGGGACCTCGACCTCGACGCGATCTGCCGGAGGATCGGCCTCTCGCGCGAGCACTTCGTGCGGCTCTTCGCCGCGCGCATGGGCATGCCGCCGATGCGCTACTTCTCGCGCCTCAAGCTCGAGGCCGCGGCGGCCATGCTCTCGAGCACGGGGCTCTCGGTCGGGGCCATCTCGGAGCGGCTCGGCTACGAGACCCAGTTCTCCTTCAGCAGGGCCTTCAAGCGGCAGCTGGGCGTCGCGCCGAGCGAGTACCGGGCCCGCCTCGTGCAGAAGGCCGACTTCCGGCTGCGCTAGGGGCGGAAGAGGCGCCGGGCGCTCGATGGCGCTTCCGCCGGCGATAGGGTATACTTCGGCCAGAGGGTCGGCTGGAGGGAGACCGCGCCTGCCGAGGTCGCGCGGCTCCGGCAAGAATCCCGGCCCCGCTCGCCTCCCTGCATCTCCGCCCGCATCGCTCCCGCCGGATACGCGCGCGCCGCGCGCGAGAGGACGCCATTGGCAGACTCCGCCCATCCCCGCCGAATCGCCTTTCTGGGGGACTACCCTCCGCGGCTCTGCGGCATAGCCACGTTCACGCAGGATCTCTGCGAGGCCGTGGCGGCGGAGGCGCCCTCCGCCCTGTGCTATGTCGGCGCGGTGAACGATCGCGTCGACGCCTACGAGTATCCGCCGCGCGTGCGCCTCGAACTGGACGAGAAGGACCTGGATTCCTATCGGCGGGCGGCTGATTTCCTCAACTTCGACAACGCGGACATCCTCTGCGTGCAGCACGAGTTCGGCATCTACGGCGGTCCGGCGGGAAGCCACCTCCTCGCCCTGCTGAGGGAAGTCCGCATGCCGGTGGTCACCACGCTCCATACGGTCCTGCTCGACCCCGACGCCGAGCAGCGGTCGGTGATGAAAGAGCTCGCGCGGCGCAGCGATCGCCTGGTGGTGATGGCCGGCAAGGGCGCCCAGATCCTCCGCGACGCCTACGGCATCCCCGACGCCAAGGTGGACGTCATTCCCCATGGCATCCCGGATATGCCCTTCGTCGACTCGGGCTTCTACAAAGCGCAGTTCGGCGTGGAGGGCCGCGCGGTGCTCTTCACGTTCGGGCTGCTCGGCCCTGGCAAGGGCATCGAGCACGCCATACGGGCCCTGCCAGAGATCGCGAGGCGGCACCCGGACGTGGTCTACCTCGTGCTGGGGGCCACCCATCCGCACCTGGTCGCCCGCGAGGGGGAGAGCTACCGCCTCGGCCTCGAGCGGCTGGCCGAGGACCTCGACGTGAAGGGCAACGTGATATTCTACAACCGATACGTCTCGCTCGAGGATCTGAAGGAATTCATCGGCGCGACGGATATCTACCTGACACCCTACCTCAACGAGGCGCAGATAACCTCGGGCACGCTGGCCTACGTCTTCGGCGCCGGCAAGGCGGTCGTGTCCACCCCGTATTGGCATGCCCAGGAGCTACTGGCGGAGGGAGGGGGCGCCCTCGTGCCTTTCCGCGATCCCGAGGCGATCGCCGCCGCCGTGTGCGGCTTCCTCGACGATCCGGCCCTCCTATTGACGACACGCGAGAACGCGTACAGGCGCGGGCGCGGCATGGTCTGGCCGGCCGTGGCGCGGCGCTATCTCGAATCCTTCCAGCGGGCCCGTTCGGACAGGAAGGCCCAGCCGCGCGCGGCCTTCGCCGGATGGACCCTCGCCAGCCGGCCCTACGACCTGCCGCCGCTCCGCCTCGATCACGTCGAGCGCCTCAGCGATGGAACGGGCCTCCTCCAGCACGCCCAGTTCACCGTGCCCAATTACCGGGAGGGCTACTGCACCGACGACAACGCGCGGGGGTTCATCCTGTGCACCCTCCTGGCCGAGCTCCGGGGGCGCCCCGAGGAGGAGAAGCTGGACCGCCTGGCCACGAGCTACCTCGCCTACCTGTCCGCGGCCTACAACGCGGAGACGGGGCGCTTCCGCAACTTCATGGGCCACGGGCGCCAATGGCTGGAGGATACGGGCAGCGAGGACAGCCACGGCCGCGCGCTCTGGGCCCTGGGGATCGGCGCGGGCCGCTCGCGGAACGAAGGGCACCGCAAGCTCTCCGCCCGGCTCTTCGAGGACGGCCTGCCCGCGCTCGCGGCCATCGGCTCGCCGAGGGCATGGGCCCTCGCGATCCTCGGCATCCACGAGTTCCTGCGCCGATCGCGGGACCATGCCGCCGCGAGGACCGCGATGGTGGCGCTGACGCGCAGGCTCGTTGAGCTTTGGAAGGCCCATTCCAGCGAATGCTGGCCTTGGTTCGAGCCGATCGCCACCTACGACAACGCGCGCCTCTGCCAGGCGCTCATCCTCGTCGGCCGCTCCGGCCCCGATCCCGAGGCCCTGGAGATCGGCATCAAGTCCCTGCGATGGCTGGCTTCCATACAGAAGACGCAGGAGGGCCACTTCCGGCCGATCGGCAACGCCGGCTTCTACGAGCGGGGCGGCTCCCGCGCCGACTTCGACCAGCAGCCCATCGAGGCGCAGGCCATGGTCTCGGCCTGCTTGGAAGCCTTCCGGACCACGCGGGACGCCGCGTGGTCCGGCGAGGCCAAGCGCGCCTTCGAATGGTTCCTCGGCCGCAACGACCTCGGCCTGCCCCTCTACGATTCCAGCTCGGGGGGCTGCGGCGACGGGCTCCATCGCGACAGGGTCAACGAGAACCAGGGCGCCGAGTCGACGCTGGCCTTCCTGCTCTCCCTCGCCGAGATGGGCGGCATCGACGCCCCGAGCGCGGCGCCGCAGGATGGCGCGCCTTGAGCGGCATCCACGTCCGCCGCCGCGAGGTCATGCTCCTGCCGGAGAGCTCGCGCGTCATAGTCAGGCCCTTCATGCCCGGGAACGATCAGCGCATCTCGACGATCATAGGCCGCGCCCTCGCCCTGAGCGAGGAGGACGCGGCGCGCGACCTGGAAGCGGTGCTGCGGGAATTCTCCTCTCGGCACCGGGACATCGAATCGCTCCTGTACGCGAACTACGAGAGGGCGCGGCCTCACGTCTTCACGCAGCGCCCCCTCTCGCGGGCCAGGCAGCTTCTGATCGGAGCCCTCTTCTCGGGCGAGTACGCCCTGGAATCGGCGGCTCTCTTCAATCCCTCAATCGTGCCCCACCCCGACCAAGGCGGCGTCGAGGAAGGCGGCCTGCGGTTCATCCTGAGCCTGCGCGCCACGGGGGAAGGCCACATCTCGTCCATCGAATTCCGCACGGGGGCCATCACGCGGGCGGGAGAGATCGGCCTAGACCCGGTCTCCCGCTTCGCCAGCATACCCGCGGTCGTCCCCAACCCCGACTACAAGAAGATGCCCTTCACCATCAAGCTGCAGGAGATGGGCTTCGAGAACGACTACTCGAACGCGGTGCTGGAGGGCTTGCCGAGCTGCTTCACGCGGGAGGACCTCGAAAAGAGCGCCCGGCGAGTCAGGCGCGAGACCCTGCCCGCCACGGAGCGGCTCCTCCGTACGCTGGAATGCATCGCCTGGCTCGCGGATTCCAACTACGAGCTCCAGTTCCCGCCCGAGCTCTCCATGGGCGAGCGCGTGATATTCCCCGTCTCGGCCAACGAGAGCAACGGTATCGAGGATGCGCGCTTCGTCCGCTTCGTCGAGGACAACGGATCGGTCCTGTACTACGCCACCTATACCGCGTACAACGGGAGGGTGATCCTGCCCCAGCTCATCGAGACGCAGGAATTCCTCCGTTTCCGCATACTCACCCTCAATGGCGGAGCCGTGAAGAACAAGGGCATGGCTCTCTTCCCGCGCCGCGTCGGCGGCCGCTACGCGATGCTCGCGCGGCAGGACGACGAGAACCTCACCATCATGTTCTCGGAAACCCCCCACTATTGGAGCGACCCGCAGGTCCTCCTGCGGCCCGCGGAAACATGGGAGTCGGTGAAGGTGGGGAACTGCGGCTCTCCCCTCGAGACCGAAGAGGGGTGGCTCGTGATCACGCACGGCGTGGGCCCCATGCGCAAGTACTGCATCGGGGCCGCGCTGCTCGACCTCGACGACCCCACGCGGGTCAAGGGCCGCCTGCGCGAGCCCCTGCTCGCCCCCGAGGGCACGGAGCGGGAGGGCTACGTGCCCAACGTGGTCTACGGCTGCGGCGCCCTCCTCCATGGCCGCGAGCTCATCCTCCCCTATGCCATGAGCGACAAGGCCTCGGCCATCGCGAGGATACCCCTGGACGAACTCCTCGCAGCACTGCGGGCCTGAGGCCAGGTCCAGGCCGGCGCGCCCCGGAAGAATCGCGTCGCTCCCCTCAATCGCCGGCCCCGGCCGCGCGCGTATAGCCTGTGCGCGGCCGGAACCGCGCGAGGAGGAGCTCATGAATAGCCTGAACAGCATCTTGCTCGAGGGGAACCTGGTCAGGGACCCCGAGCAGAAGACCCTGCCCTCGGGCAGCTCGGTCTGCGAGTTCGCGGTCGCCTCCGACCGCTTCTACAAGCAGAACGACGAGCTCGAGAAGGAGGTCTCCTACTTCGACGTGGAGGCCTGGTCCCGCCTGGGCGCGGCCTGCTCGCAGAACCTCAAGAAGGGCCGGGGCGTCCGCGTGGTAGGCCGGCTCAAGCAGGACCGCTGGACCGACCCCGAGGGCCGCCAGCGGAGCAAGGTGAAGATAGTCGCGGAGCACGTCGAGTTCAAGCCGCAGAAGAAGGAGGGGGCGGCGGGAGCCCTGGCCGCCGCGGAGGAGGAGCGGGAGGCCGAGCCGGCCTTCTAGGGCCGGGGCCCCGGCCGGGCGATCATGGGACGCGCCCGCGCCCGGGGCCCGCCCTCGCCCCGTCGCGGCGCGGCGCGGCCCTAGGCGCCGGCCTCGGGGCTCGGGCCGGGAGCCGGGGCCTCGAGGGCGGCCTGGGCGTCGCCCGCGGCCTGGGCGAGGATGGAGAGGAAGCGCTCGCGGATCGCGGGGTCGCGCATGCGGGCGGTCGGGCCGGAGACGCTGATCGCGCCGGCGAAGTCCGAGCCGGGGAGGCGCAGGGGCATGGCCATGCAGGTCAGGCCCGTCTCGTACTCCTCGCGGTCGAGGCCGAAGCCGGCCTCGCGGGCCTTGGCCGCCTCCTTGAGGACGTCCTCGGGGTCGGTGAGGGTCTTGTCGTTGATGCGGGGCAGGGGGCCGGGCCCGAGGATGGCGCGGGCCCGGTCCTCGGGCAGGAGGGAGAGTATGGCCTTGCCCACCCCGGTGCAGTACAGGGGCAGGCGGTCGCCGGGGACCGAGCGCATGCGCAGGCTCCGGTCGGCCTCGGCCCGGTCGAGGTAGATGGCGCTCCCCCCGGCGAGGCAGGCGAGGTTGGCCGACTCCCCGGTCTCCCGGGCTATCCGCTCGAGGAAGGGCCGGACCCGCTCGACGACGATGGAGCGGATGGGCACGCGCGAGCCGAGCTCGAAGAGGGAAAGGCCGAGGGACCAGCCCCCGCCGTGCCGCTCGGCCACGCCCCGGGACTCGAGGACGGATAGGTAGCGGAGCGCGGTGGCCTTGTTCATGCCGGTCTCGCGGGAAAGCCTGGCCAGGCTCACCTCGCCGCCCGTCCGGGCGAGATAGAAGAGGAGGTCGAGGGCTTTGCCGGCGGATTCGCTCATGGTGGTGGACCTTTCGGCATTTCGGCGAACAAAACCTTGTTTCGTCGACTAAACCGATTTAGAGCCTAGCATCCGCTCCCGGCCGAGTCAAGGAAAAAGCGCCTAGGCGAGGAGCTCGTAGAAGGTCGCGAGCTCGGCGGTGAACTGCTCCTCGTCGATGAAGCGGAAGGAGTAGAGGCCCGCGGCCCGGGCCCCCTCGACGTTCGCGACGCTATCGTCCACGAACAGGCTCTCGGAGGGCTCCGCGCCCAGGCTGCGGAGGCAGCTGGCGAAGATCCCCGGCTCGGGCTTCATGAGTCCGAGCTCGCAGGAGAGGGTCAGCTGGTCGAAGAGCTCGAGGCGGGGGAAGCTCGAGCGGAGCCGCCGGGCCCCCTCGAAGTTGATGTTCGACAGGAGGCCGAGGCGGCGGATCCTCGGGCGCAGCGCCGTCAGGACCTCGAGCATCCCGGGGCGGTACTGCATCCAGGCGTCGAGGTCCCGCTCGATCGCGCGCGGCAGCCCGGCCGCGGCCGGCGCGGCGCCGATATCGGCGGCGACGGCGCGCCAGTACTCCTCGACCCCGAGCGTCCCGCGGTCGTACTCGTCGCGATGCGCGAAATAGGCCGCCTTGAAGCGCTCCACCTCGCCGTCGAGGCCGAGCCAGTCCATGAGCTCGCGCACGCACTCCGGGTCCTGGGGACGGGTGAGGACCCCGCCCAGGTCGAACAGGATCGCCGAGATCTTTCTCTTCACGTCAGTCTCCCTTGCTGCGCTCTTCCTCGGGCCGCCAGAAGCCGTCCTTCCAGTTGAAGCGCCCCGTCTCGGGCAGGACCTTGCCCTCCTCCGCCGCGCGCATGGCCTGCTTGTACAGGCTCTTCGTGAGCGAGACGTAGGAGAAGTCGAGGATGAACCTCCCGACCCCCTCCTTGCGCAGGTAGGGGATCCGGTCGACGAGGGAGTAGGGCTCGGCGGGGATCACGACGGAGCCGCCGCCGGCCGAGACCAGCTCGTAGCCCCGCTTGTCGCGGTCCGAGAAGAAGCGGAAATCGTACTTGTTCGTCAGGTCGGCCCGCATGCGGAAGAGGGCGGGATAGGCGAAGACCACGGGCATGAGGGCCGAGGCGGGAACGAGCTCGGCGACGCGCTGGAAGTCCTGCTTGCAGATCTCGAGGGGAGGGACCAGGAAGCGCGCGCCCTCGCCCAGGAGGAAGGCCGCGGCCCAGCCGTTGAAGGCGTAGAGGTAGGGACCCGCGACGACCGTGAGGCCGCGGCCGCGGAGCATGCCGAGGTGGGCCGGGTTGTTCGCGACCCAGTGGCGCTGGCCGCGGCCGATCCAGTGCTCGATCTCGGCCGAGAGCCAGTCCTCGTCGGCCTGGGGCATGAAGGGGTCGAGCCAGAGGACGAGGGAGTCGCGCTTGAAGGGCAGCTCCTTCTCCTCCTCGCGCATCTTGGCCGCGCTCCGGCGGTCGAGGAGGAGCATGGCCTTCGCCGGCCGCGCCGCGTTGAGCAGGTAGAGGTCCTGGACCCGGCTCACGAGGGCGTACAGGCCCTCGGGCAGTGCCTTCGCGGCCTCGGCGAGCTCGCCCTTCGTGATGGCGGGGTACTCCGGCGCGGGGGCGGCCGCGCGGCTGGGGAACTTGTGGTAGCGGCCGAGGTCCCTGGGCAGGACCCGCTCGTAGCGCCGGCCGGCCGAGCCCGACTGCACGAGGTAGAGGTGGTCGCTCTGCCGGGCCTCGGCGTCGATGCGCACGAGCATCCCGGCCGGGACCTCGCGGACCGCCCGCACCTTGGCGGTCATGCGGCCCGAGTCGTCGCCGCGGTGCACCCGCACCGAGTCGCCCTCGGCCAGGCCGTCGAAGCGGTCCATGAGGAGGAAGCGCTCGTCGCCGAGCACGCGGATGTCCCGCACCTTCCCGAGGGCTATGCCCGTGCCCCCGGCCTGGTCGGGCCGGATGTAGCCGAGGTCGGTCGCCCCGGTGATGTTGAAGCTCGTCTTGCGGCGGGCGAAGTCGGACTGGAGGATTGCCTGGGCCTTGGACAGGGCCCGCTCCCGGTCGAGCTTCCAGTTGTCGATCATGTGGCGGTAGGCCGAGACCACGGCGCCGACGTAGTCGGCGCTCTTCATGCGGCCCTCGATCTTGAGGCTCGCGACCCCCGCCTCCATGAGCTCGGGCACGTAGCCGATGAGCTCGAGGTCGTCGGGGGAGAAGTAGTAGCCGGACTCGGATTCACAGGAGTAGAGGCGGCGGCAGGCCTGGGCGCAGGCGCCGCGGTTGGCGCTCTTGCCCCCGAGGTAGCTCGAGAAGAGGCAGATCCCCGACTCGCTCGCGCAGAGGGCCCCGTGCACGAAGACCTCGAGCTCGAGGTTGGTGCGCTCCCGCAGCGCGCGGATCTCGTCCAGGGAGAGCTCGCGGGCCAGGACGACGCGCTTGAAGCCGAGGCGCGACAGGAGGTTGGCGCCCTTGGCCGACTCCACGTTCATCTGGGTCGAGGCGTGGAGGGCCAGCTTGGGGAAGTGCTCGCGGGCCATCTTGGCCACGCCGAGGTCCTGCACGATGATCCCGTCGGGGCCTACCTTCTCGAGGTACTCGAGGAGCTGCCACATGCGGTCGGCCTCGCGCTGCTCGAAGACGGTGTTCACCGTCACGTATACCTTCTTGGACTGCTTATGGCAGACCTCGAGGGCGGCCTCGAGCTGGTTGAAGGCGAAGTTGGCCGAGCGCATGCGGGCGTTGAAGCTCCGCAGGCCGAGGTAGACGGCGTCCGCTCCCTCGGCGATGGCGGCGTCGAGGGCCTCGGGGTTGCCGGCGGGGGCGAGGAGCTCTACGGTGGGCATGGGCTGACTATATCGGAATTCCCCTATCTTGATAAGTACGGCGCCGCCCGCCGCCCGCGGCGGCGCGCCGGAGCGGCCTCCTCGCCCGGGCCCCCGGCCTCAGGGCCCCGGCTCGGCCGCGCGGGGGCCGCTCGGGCCGGCCACCGGCAGCTCGATGACGAAGGTCGCGCCCTCCCCCGGCGAGGATTCGACCGTGAGGCTCCCCCCGTGCTTGGAGACGACGATGTCGTAGGAGATCGAGAGCCCGAGGCCGGTGCCCTTGCCCGGCTCCTTGGTCGTGAAGAAGGGATCGAAGATGCGCAGCCGGATCGGCTCGGGGATGCCGGGCCCGTCGTCGCCGATCTCGATGACGACCCGGTCCCCGCCCGCCCCTCCCTCGGCCCGGCGCAGCGAGGTCGCTATCTCGATGAGTCCCTTCTCGGGCCGCTTCTGCGACTCGATGGCCTGGGCGGCGTTCACGAGGAGGTTCAGGATGACCTGGTTGATCTCGCCCCCGAGGGCCTTGATCTTGGGCAGCTCGCCGAGGCTCTTGCGGATCTCGGCGACGTACTTGATCTCGTTCCAGGCCACGACAAGGCTGTTCTCGATGCCCGCGTTCACGTCGTAGAAGTCGAACTGGCCGGAGGCGTCGATATAGGAGAAGCGCTTGAGGTTCGAGACGATGCTCGTGATGCGCGAGAAGCCGTCGTTCGACCCGGCGAAGAGGGAGTCGAGCTGGGAGAAGGTATAGGCGAGGTCGTACTTCTCCTCGATCTCCGCGACGAGGGGGCCGGCGGCCGCCTTGGCCTCGCCCCAGGCCTGGACGACCTTGCCGGCCGCCCGCTCGAGGAAGCTGTTGTTGCTCTTGAGGAAGCCAACCGGGTTGTTGATCTCGTGGGCGATGCCCGCGGCGAGCTGGCCGATCGAGGCCAGCTTCTCGTGCTGGATCATGATCATCTGGGTCTGCTGGAGCTTGCGGTTCGCCTCGGCCAGCTCGAGGTTGGCCTTCCACAGCTCGCGCTCGCTCATGATCCGCTCGCTGATGTCCTTGATGATGCCCTGCACCTCGACGATCCGCCCCTCCGCGTCCTTGAGGGCGTGGGCGGTCTCGAGGGCGAAGACCGTGCCCCCGTCCTTGCGCCTCAGGACGATCTCGTAGTCCGAGGCGAAGCCCTCGGAGCGGATGCGCCCGAGGAAGTGCTCGCGATCCTCGGGGTTGAGGGCGAGGTCCGAGAAGGGATGGCCGAGTATCTCGTGCCGCTCGGAGCGGCCCGTGAGGGCGAAGCCGGCGGCGTTCATGCTCGTCACGACGTCCTCCGCGTTCGCCGTGTAGATCATGTCGCGCGAGTCCTCGAAGAAGGCCCGCAGCCGCCGCTCGCTCTCGGCGAGGTTCTTCTCGACCTGGCGCCGGACGAACTCCTCCCGCTCCCGCTCGATGCGGACGTCGATGATGGGCGTGAGCGTCCTCGCGATCGAGGAGAGGGCCGAGCCCTCCCCGGCCGCCCAGGTCCTCGCGGAGCGGCCGAGGAGGACGAAGCTCAGGTGGCCCTCGGCCGCGTGGAGCTCGGAGGACATCCAGTGCTCGAGCGGGGACTCGAAGCCGGGAAGGGTCCAGGGCCCGAAGCGCGACACCTCGGGAGCGCTCCTGACCGGGCCGACGCCCTCCCGCCACCGGGCCTCGGGCAGGCCGATGGGGAACTCGGTCCCGGCGAGGCAGAAGGAGAATTCCTTCCGCCCGTTGACGTAGAAGAGGGCGGCGGTCTCGGCCTCGAAGAACCGCTTGAGGACGCCCGCGACCTGGGCGTAGGCCTTCTCCGTGGCGTCCTGGGCGAAGATCCTGCACAGCTCGGCGACGGTCTCGATCATGGCTCGCCCTCCGTCTGGGGAGCCTCCTGCTCGACGCGGAAGAAGGAGAGGAGGCCCAGGGTGCTGAGTATGACGCTCATCTTCTGAGGGACCCTCACGAGGGTGAGGCCGACGCCCCGCTCCTGGCCCCGCGTGAGCAGGGCGGTGACGAGCCCGATGCCCGTGGAGGATATGTAGCTGACCCCCGCGAGGTCGAGGTACAGGGAGCTGCCCCGGGGGCAGGCGGCGAGGACGGCCTCGAGCACGGGGCCGAGGTCCGTCGAGCGCTTCATGTCGAGATCCCCGAAGAGGCGGAGCACGAAGGCGCTGCCCGGGGCGCCCGCGACGCCCCGCACCTCGACCCGGGTCTCCGGGTGGCGGGCGTTGTGGTGGGCGACGATCGCTTCGGCTTCCATGGCCTTCAGAGGAGCTTCGCCGTGAGGATGGTCACGTCGTCGTCGAAGTCCGGGCGGCCGGAGGCGGCGAGGGCCGATTCCATGAGCTTGCGGTGGTACTCGGGCGAGTACTCGAGCCCCTCGAAGATCTCCTGGGCCCGCGCGGGCGGGCAGCCCTCCGAGCAGCCCGCCTCGACCAGTCCGTCGGTGTAGAGGGTCAGCGCGTCGCCCGGGCGGAGCTCCACGGCCTGCTCCGCGTAGGCGATGGAGCCGGCGAAGCCCAGGCCCGAGCCGGCGACGAGGAGCTCGAGGGCCTTTCCTCCCCGGACCAGGAAGGGATGGTTCTGCCCCGCGTTCGCGTACGAGAAGCTCCCGGCCTTGGGGTCCAGGACCCCGGCGAGGAAGGTGATGATGAGGCCCGAAGAGCTTCGCAGCTCGAAGTTCATGCGCTCGTTGAGCCAGGAGAGGAATTCGCCCGGGTGGAACTCCCTGCCGATCCTCGCGCGCACGTACTCGGGGAAGATGACCGCCTTCAGGATGCCCGTCACGAAGGCGGCCTTGACCCCGTGGCCGGCGACGTCCCCCACGAGGAGGAGGTAGCGGTCGGCGCCGATGAAGATGACGTCGTAGTAGTCGCCGCCGCAGTAGAGCCCGGGCACGGGCCGGTAGCTCGCCCGGAACTCGACGCCCTCGCTGCGGGGCAGGGTCGGGCGGAGCATGGCCTTCTGCATCTCGCCGGCCCAGCGGAGCTCCTCCTCCATGGTCCTCATGTAGCGCGCGTTCTGGCGCTTGAGCTCGCCGTGCTCGAAGGCCTTCTGCAGCTCGCCCAGGAGGTACTCCGAGTCCCAGGGCTTGAGCATGAAGCTGAAGATGCCCGCGCGCACCGCCTTGATGACCTCCTCGGTCTCGGAATAGCCGGTCAGGAGGACGGTCACGATCTCGGGATACTTCTCGCGCACCGCCAGGAGGAAGTCCGAGCCTTTCATCTCGGGCATCCGGAGGTCCGAGACCACGATGGCCGTCTCGGCCCCCCGCCCGGCGAGGAAGGCCAGGCCCTCCCTGGCGGAGATCTTGGCCACGATCTCGAGCTTCCGCTCGCGCGCCCAGTCGTGGAGCTCCCGCGCGAGGGAGTTCAGGATGTTCTGCTCGTCGTCGACCAGGACGACGCAGCGCTTAGCCGATGCCATATGATCCTCCTAGGGGCGCGCCTCGGCGCGGCCGATCTCGGGAAAGCGGAGCAGGGCAAGGGTGCCGCCGCCGGAGCGGAATTCGATAGAGCCGCCGAGCTGGGCGGCGAGGCCGCGGACGAGGATGATGCCGAGGCTCGAGGCCCCAGCCGGATCGAAGCCCTCGGGCAGGCCCGCCCCCTCGTCGCGGACCGAGAGCTCGACCTCGCAGCCGCGCCTCGCCACGGCGACCACGATGGGCCCCGCCTCCAGCCCTGGCGGGTAGGCGTGCCTGACCGCGTTGACGATGAGCTCGGTGCAGGCGAGGGCGGCGGGGATGGCCTGGGCGAGGTCGAGGCGCACCTCCTCCCCGCCCGTCGCCACCGAGAGCTTGTCGCCGAAGGCGGGGTACTCGCTTCGGAGCCAGTCCGCCGACTGGCGGAGGAAGAGCCCGAAGTCGATGCTGGCGAGGTCCTCGGAGCCGTAGAACTGGCCGTGGACGAGGGCCATGGAGGCGAGCCGCCGGGAGACGTCGCCGACGGCAGCGGAGAGCCGCGCGTCGCCGAGGCGCTCCTGGGTCAGGTTGAGCATGCTGGCGATGAGCTGGAGGCTGTTGTTGACCCGATGGTGGATCTCGCGGAGCAGGACGCGGTTCTCGGCGAGGGAGGACTCGAGCCGCTCTCGGGAGAGCTCGCGCTCGGTGACGTCGTCCTCGATGGCGACGAAGCCGCTCACGCAGCGCGTCTCGTCGAGGACGGGGGTTATGGTCAGCTCCTCCACGTAGGGGGAGCCGTCCTTGCGCCGGTTGCGGATCAGCCCGTGCCACACCCGCCCCGACGTTATGTCCTCCCACAAGGCCCTATAGAAACCGGGGCCCTGCTCCTCGGAGCGGACGAGCTCGCCGGCCTTCTTTCCCAGGGCCTCCTGCCGGGAGAAGCCGGTCAGCGCCTCGAAGGCGGGGTTCACCCAGGAGATGGTCCCCTCGCGGTCCGCGATGACGACGGCGTTCGCCGCGGCGTCGAGGGCCTTGCTCTTGAGCGAGAGCTCCTCCTCGACCTCCTTCCGGGCGCTGACGTCCGTCAGCGTGCCGACGATCTCCACCGCTCCGGAGCCGCCCGAGGCGAAGCGCATCTCGTCGCGGAGCCAGACCGCCCGCCGGTCCTTCCGCAGGAATCGGTACTCCTGCGAGACGAGGCCCCGGCTCGCGAGCGTCGCGATGGCCCCCATGGCGCGGGCGCGGTCCAGGGGATGGACCCCGGATATCCACCAGTCGTGGGCGAGGGCCTCCTCGGGCGAGTAGCCGAGGAGCTCGCCGATGTTCTCGCTCGCCCAGAGCCAGCGGGCCTCGCCGGCCTCGAGCCGTATCGAGTAGGTCACCGTGGGGCTCGTGGCGAGGTAGTGCGCCATGCGCGCGGCTATCTCGTCCCGCTCGCGCTCGGCCGCGGCCCGCGCGGTGACGTCGTGGAGGACGGCCAGGATATGGGTCCGCCCCCCGAGGGAGATGGGCCCCGCGAAGACCTCCACGTCCCGCAGGCCGCCGTCCGAGCGCCTCTGCCTGGACTCGAAGCGGTTCCGCCGCTGCGCGGCGGCCCTCCCGAGCTTCCTCCGGAGCTCCTCCCCGCCCGAGTCGCCCAGGTCGCGGAGATTCTTCGCCAGAAGCTCCTCGCGCCCCCAGCCGTAGAACTCGACCGCGGCCTGGTTGGCCCCGACGATGGCCCCGTCCTCGGGATCGACGAGGATCATGGCGGCGTGGCTATCCTCGAAGAGGGCGCGGTAGCGGGCCTCGCTCTCGGCCAGGGACGCGTCCCTGGCATGGAGCTCCCGCTCGGCCTCGAGCCTGGAACGGTACTCGGCCTCCAGGGCCGCGCCCCGCTCCTCGATCCGGCCGCGGAGGTAGGCGTCGCGCGACGTGAGGAGGCGGAGCACGAAGCCGACGAGGAGGCAGAAGGCCGCCTCGGCGGCGCGGAAGGCGAGGAGGGGAAGGCGCAGGGAAGCCTCCCAGCCCCCCGCCGGGACCCCGGCGAGGGTCCAGGAGCCCTCGGCCAGAGGCACCGTCTCCAGCTCGGGCTCGAGCTCGAATGCCTCGGCCTCGCCCGCGAAGACCCCGCTCGAGTCGGATCGGAGGCCCAGGAGGAGGCCCCCCTCCCGGGGCGGCTCCCCGAGCCCCCCCTCGGCGAGAAGCGGGGGAAGGTCGAGGACCAGGACGACCATGCCCGCGAGCCTCCCGTCCCGGAACAGCCCCTTGCGCGCGACGAGCCCGAGCCCGCCCTGCCTGAGGAGGTACGGCTCGCTGAGGGCTAGACGGCGGGAAGCCAGGGCACGCGCGACGTCGGCCCGGACGGCCGGGCGCTCGTCGTCCACGAGATCCTCGAGCCTCCGGCCGAGGGTCTGCTCGTTGCCCGCCGCCGGGTAGACCAGGACCGTACCCTCGCGAGGATAGTACTGGAGGGCGCGGATGCCCGGCGCGAGACCGACCAGGGCCCCGGCGAGCTCGGAGTACTCGTCCTCGAAGCCCTCCCCGCCCCCGCGCAGGGCGGCATAAGCGTGGAAGGATTCCAGGAGGGCCAGGCGGCGCTCCGCGGCGACCGCGAGGCCCTTCGCGAGGGCCGAGAGGAGCCGGCCCGCGGAGTCGCGGCTCCGCTCGACGAGGCGATCCCGGTACCAGAGGGAGAGAGGCCAGGCCAGGCCCAGGAGGCAGGCGAGGGCCAGGGCGGGAAGGAGCCGGAAGCGAAGCGAAGGCCGAGGATGCTCCTTCCCTCGCCCCGGCCGCTCCGCTCCTGAGGGTCCGAGCTTTCCGATCGAGGGACCAGGCGCTCTCGCCATCCTCCCGTCCTCCCGCGCCAGCCGCCCCCGGGCGGGGAGGGATCGGCGCCTTCGAAGCCGCCCGAGCGGCCCCGTACACAAGTTTCCGGCACGCGCGTCCCGAATGCAAGGGCGGAGTCCCTCCCGGCCGGCCCCGCCCTTCGCCTTGAAAGGCCCGCGGCGTTCGCGATATGATCGCGCGGGAGCTAACCATGGACCTACGCACGACCCGCAACATCGGCATCATGGCCCACATCGACGCGGGCAAGACCACCACGACCGAGCGCATCCTCTACTTCTCCGGCAAGACCTACAAGATCGGCGAGGTCGACGACGGCGAGGCGACCATGGACTGGATGGAGCAGGAGCAGGAGCGCGGCATCACCATCACCAGCGCCGCCACCACTACCTTCTGGCGCGGCCACCAGGTCAACATCATCGACACCCCCGGCCACGTGGACTTCACCGCCGAGGTCGAGCGCTCCCTGCGCGTCCTCGACGGGGCGGTCGCGGTCTTCTGCGCGGTGGGCGGGGTCGAGCCCCAGTCCGAGACGGTCTGGCACCAGGCCGACCGCTACCAGGTGCCGCGCGTCGCCTACGTCAACAAGATGGACCGCCTCGGCGCCGACTTCGACGCGGTCCTCGACGACATGCGGCGCAAGCTCGGCGCCAGGCCCGTG
The DNA here is from genome assembly GCA_022711355.1 of Spirochaetota bacterium. Classification (GTDB taxonomy): domain Bacteria; phylum Spirochaetota; class Spirochaetia; order Treponematales; family Rectinemataceae; genus JAKLFE01. The sequence continues at coordinate 71,864 of JAKLFE010000016.1, forward strand.
GCGGTCAACGCCCCGATCGGCCGCGAGGGGGGCTTCGAGGGCGTGATCGACCTCGTCGCGATGGAGGAGCTCCGCTGGTCCGAGGACGGCCACGAGATAGCGCGCTCGCCGATCTCGGAGGCCCTCGCCTCCGAGGCCCGCGCCCGGCGCGAGGAGCTCATCGACGCCCTCTCCGCCGAGTCCGACGCCGTCACCGACCTGTTCCTCAAGGGCGAGGAGGTCCCCGCCGACCTCCTGCGCGCCGAGCTGCGCCGCGCCTGCGTGGCCCGCCGCCTCGTGCCGGCCCTCTGCGGGGCGAGCCGCCGCAACGTCGGCGTCCAGCCCCTCCTCGACGCGGTGGTGGACTACCTGCCCGCGCCGGACGAGGTCCCCCCCGCCCGGGCCCACAACCCCAAGAAGGAGGAGGACGTCGAGGTGCCCTGCGACCCCTCCAAGCTCCCACTTGGGCTCGTGTTCAAGGTCCAGCACGACCGCGAGGCCGGCCCCCTGTGCTTCGTGCGCATGTACTCGGGATCCCTTCGCAACGCGAGCACGGCCTACAACGTCAACAAGAAGAAACGCGAGCGCATAACGCGCCTCTTGCGCATGCACGCCAACAAGTCCGAGCCCATGGACGAGGTGGCGGCCGGCGACATCGCCGTCATCGTCGGCATGAAGGCCGCGCAGACCGGCGACACGATCGGCACCGAGGGCTGGCAGGTCCTCCTGGAGAAGATGCACTTCCCCGAGCCGGTGATCACCATCGCGATCGAGCCGGAGACCCTCTCCGACCGGGAGAAGCTCAAGGAGAGCCTCGAGGTCCTCGGCAAGGAGGACCCGACCTTCACGACCAGGGAGAACGAGGAGACCGGCCAGATCGTCATCTCGGGCATGGGGGAGCTCCACCTGGACATCCTCGTCACGCGCATCGTCCGCGAGTTCAAGATCAAGGCCCGGCAGGGCAACCCGCAGGTCAGCTACCGCGAGTCGATCAGCAAGGCCGTGACGCACACCGAGACCTACGAGAAGACGGTGACGGGCAAGGAGGCCAGGGCGCGGCTGACGATCAAGGCCGAGCCCCGCCCGCGCGGCTCCGGCAACAGCTACGTCAAGGCGGTCCGCGCCCCCCAGGTCCCCGACGAGATCCTCGACGCGGTCGAGCGGGGCTTCCAGTCGGCCTTCGGCTCGGGCATCCAGTTCGGCTACCCCGCCGTCGACGTCGGCATATCCCTCACGGGCATCGAGTACGACGAGCTCACGGCCAGCCCCTTCGCCTACGAGGCCTGCGCCAACATGGCCTTCGACGCGGCCTGCCGCGCCGCCGGCCCGGTCATGCTCGAGCCGGTGATGAAGGTGGACATCGTCTCGCCCAAGGACTTCCTCGGCGAGGTGATGAGCCTGGTGAGCCAGCGCGGCGGCATAATCCACGGCTCCGAGTCCAAGCACTCGGTCGAGACGGTCCACGCCGAGGCCCCCCTGGTCGCCATGTTCGGCTTCACCACGAGCCTGCGGTCGGTCAGCCAGGGGCGAGCCTCGTTCAGCATGGAGTTCAGCCACTTCGAGCCCAAGCGGCAGTGAGGCGGCGGCGGCGGGCGATAGACAATGCGAACTGATTTGAATATATTTACGTCGCGGCGCCGAGAGGCTTAATAGGGAATCGGAGGACAGATGGCCCAATCCGAACACCCCCAGGTACTGTAGACGACCATGAGCGGACGCAGGGTACGAACCCGGCCACTGCCCCTACGGGCGGGAAGGCGCGTCGACGACGCTCGCTACGAGCCGAGAGTCAGGAGACCTGCCGCAGGCCCCGTCTTTAGATGGGCGCCAGTCCGCTCTTCTGGGTGAAGAAGATGAATAGACAATCCCAGTTATGGAACGCCCGGTCGGGAGGCTACAACCGCCCCCAGGCGATAATCCTCGCCGAGCGGCTCCGCCGGGAGCGGCAGTGCCTCCAGGTCCTCTCGGGGCCCCGCCAGGTCGGCAAGACCACCCTGGCCAAGCAGGTCGGCGAGAAGCTGGGCATGCCCTTCCGCTACGCGAGCGCCGACGAGAGCGCCCTCCGCGGGGCCGAGTGGATCGTCAACCAGTGGCGCGAGGCCAGGGCGGCCGCCGCCTCGAGCGACATAGGCGGCCTCCTCGCCCTCGACGAGATCCAGAAGATCCCGCTCTGGGCCGAGACGGTCCAGCGGCTCTGGGACGAGGACAGCGCCTCGGGCTCGAGGCTCCGGATCCTCCTCCTCGGCTCGGCTCCCTCCACGATCATCGAGGGCCTCGAGGAGCACCTGGCGGGGCGCTACGACGTCCTCAACCTCCGCCACTGGTCCTTCGCCGAGATGCAGGACGCCTTCGGCTGGAACGTCGAGCAGTACATCTTCTACGGCGGCTACCCCGGGGCCGCGATCTTCGTCTCGGATCCCGAGCGCTGGTTCCACTACCTCCGGGACTCCCTCATCGACACGACCATCGCGCGGGACATCCTCCTCCTGTTCAGGGTCTACAAGCCGACCCTCCTCCGCAGGCAGTTCGAGCTGGCCTGCCGCTACTCGGGGCAGGTCCTCTCCTACACCAAGATGCTCGGCCAGCTGCGCGAGGCCGGCAACACGACCACCCTGACGCACTACCTCGAGCTCCTCTCCGACGCCGGGATCGTGGCCGTCATCCCCAAGTACGCGGGCGACGCCGAGCGCAAGCGAGGCTCGAGCCCCAAGCTCCAGGTCATGAACAACGCCCTCATGGTGGCCCAGCTCGGCCGCCCCTTCGAGGAGTCCCGCCGCGACGAGGAGTACTGGGGCCGCCTCGTCGAGTCGGCCGTCGGCGCCCACCTGGTCAACGAGGCCGCCATCGGCAACTGCAACCTCTACTACTGGCGCGACGGCAACTACGACGTGGACTTCGTCGTGGAGATCGGCGGCTCCCTCCTCCCTATCGAGGTGCGGAGCGGCCGCGCCCCCTGCACCCGCTCCGGCACCGAGGCCTTCAAGGCTACCTTCGGCGCCGAGCGGAGCCTCGTCGTCGGCGAGGGCGGCGTCCCCGTCGAGGAATTCCTCTCGAAGTCCGTCGTCAGCTGGGCCGCTGTGTAGCTCCGTTCCCGCCGCCGAGCGGCGGAAAGCACCTCACAGATACTAGGTATTTAAAAAGTCAAGAGATAGTAGTGTAACCTCCCGCCTCGCTTTGCAATTATTGCCATATCCTGCGCTTTTTCGCAAACAACCCCTTATCATCACATTCCTCCCCAGCACAAAAGCCGTTTCCAGGAGCTGTCGAGGGGTATCGAGGTTTTTTTCTTCACTTGACAGCTCCTCCAAATCGAGTAAAAATGCACAGCATAGTATTTAAATTGACGCTGACATTCCTGCAAGAAACCGTACTGTCGCACGCAAGATGAGAGCTGTAGAGTAAAAACCTGCAAGAGGGGAGAGCGCACGGATGATCATCGCTCGCGTCATCGGTTCCGCGGTTTCCACGGCCAAATGCGAGAGGCTCAGGGCGCGCAAGCTGCTGATAGTGCAGGAAGCGACGGCGCGAAACGAGCTCGTGGACAAGGCTCCCTTCGTGGCGGTCGACGCCGCCGGGGCCGGCGAGGGCGAGCTGGTCCTCGTCTCGCTCGGCTCGGGCGGCCGCTACACCGAGCTGACCGACCAGGCCCCCGTGGATGCCGCCATCGTCGGCATCCTGGACTCCCTCGAGATAGGCGGCGCGAATACCTTCGAGAAGCACTGAGAGCAGCAACGCTAGACCGACGATAAACGGAGCGCGCGGATGGATGCCTCTGCGATCGGGTTGATAGAGACGAAAGGCCTCGTCTGCGCCATCGAGGCGGCGGATGCCATGGTCAAGGCCGCGAACGTCAACCTGGTCGGCAAGGGCTACTCCGGCGACGGCCTCGTGACCGTGGTGGTCCGCGGGGACGTGGGCGCGGTCAAGGCCGCGACCGACGCGGGCTCGGCCGCGGCGGGCCGGGTCGGCGAGCTGGTCTCCGTGCACGTGATCCCCCGGCCCTACGGGGATACCCAGACCCTTATGGACTACCTCGGCCGGAACGCCGGCCTCCCCGCCCCCGCCGAGCGGGGTATAAAGGCGGCTCCGCGGCCCGCGGCGGCCGCGGCTCCTGCCCCGAAGCCGGCCCCCTCCTCCGCGGCCCCCGAGCCCGCGGCCCCACCCCCTCCCCCGAAGCCCGCCGCCACGCCGCGGCCGGCCGGGACGGCGCAGGCGCCCGGGTCGGAAGCCCAGCAGCGCAGCCTCTTCCCGGCCCGCCCCGAGGCCTCCTTCCCGAGCCGAGGGCCCCTCCCGCGCTCCGGGCCCTCGGTCGACCTCAACGCCGCGAGCGCCGAGGAGCTCGACGCCGTGCCCGGCATCGGGCCGGCCCTCGCGGAGCGCATCGTCGAGTACCGGAGGGTCCACGGGCCCTTCGCGTCGGTAGAGGAGCTGCGGAAGGTGCCGGGCGTGAACAAGGCCCTGGCCTCGTCGCTGAGAGAGGGCCTCCGCATCGGGCCCCCGGGGCCCTGAGCCCGCATCGCAGAAGGAAGAGGGAGGATGGCCGATGGCTTCTGAGGACCTGGTCAGCGTGGGCATCGACATAGGGACCACGACGACGCTGGTGATGTTCTCGAAGCTCACGGTGGCGGAGACCGCCTCCTTCGGCGCCATGCCCCAGGCCCGCTACGGCCCGGCCCGGAAGCCCCGCGCCGACATCATGCGGAAAGAGGTCCTCTACCAGGGCCCGACGCACTTCACCCCGATCACCGACGAGGGCCTCGTCGACGTCGAGGCGCTGAAGCTGATCCTCGCCGAGGAGTACGAGCGGGGGGGCTTCCGGCCCGAGGAGGTGGATACCGGCGCCGTGATCATCACGGGCGAGTCCGCGAAGAAGCGGAACGCCGAGCGGGTCCTCGAGATCGTCGCCCCCATCGCGGGGGACTTCGTCTCGACGGTCGCGGGGCCCAGCCTCGAGGCCCACCTCGCCGGGAGGGGCTCGGGGGCGGCTGCCTGGTCGGCCGAGCACTTCGCGAGCGCGGTCAACGTCGACATCGGGGGCGGCACGACCAACATAGCCGTCTTCCGGCAAGGCGAGCTCATAGGCACGGCCGTGCTCTCGGTCGGCGGCAGGCACGTCCAGGTCGACCGCGAGACCGGGGCGGTGCGGCTGGTCACGAGGAGCGGCCGGAAGCTCCTCGACCACCTGGGGCTCCGGCTCGAGAAGGGCGAGGCCGCGGAGCTGGGCGGGCTGCGCAGGCTCGCGCGGCTCATGGCCGACCTCGTCTTCGAGGCCCTGGACGCCAAGGCCTCGGCCATCGCCCTCGAGGTCATGGAGACCCCTCCCCTCGCCGAGCCCGCCTCGGGCATGACGGTGTTCTTCTCGGGCGGGGTCGCGGACTTCTTCTACGACGACGCGCCGATCGCCTCGATCCGCGACATGGCGGTCTACGGCGACATGGGCCCCCTCCTCGGCGAGGAGCTGCGCTCCCACCCCCGGGCCCGGGAGCTCCGGATCCTCAAGCCGGCCCACACCGAGTGCGCCACGGTCATGGGCGCGAGCAGGGAGACCATCACCCTGAGCGGCATGACCATCTGGGTGGACGCGAACGGCGACCTGCCCATACGCAACGTCCCCGTCGTGGGGCCGCGGCTCGCGGGCGGCGAGGACGAGGCCGGCGTCGCCGCCCTGATCGCCGAGGGCTACGCCCGCTGGGACCTCGATCCCGCGCGGGACCGGGCCGCCATCGCCCTCGACCTCTCGTCGGTCTCCTGCTACGACGACCTCAAGCGCGTCGCCGCGGGCGTCGCCGCCTTCGCGAGGGCCCGCTGCTCGCCGGAGCTCCCCCTGATCCTCGCGACGGAGCGGGACCTGGGCAAGGCCCTGGGCCAGCTCCTCGACGGCATGCTCCATGGTTTCAAGGTGCTCTCGATCGATGAGGTCTCCCTCTCTGAGGGGGATTATGTCGATATCGGCCAGTCGATGCTGGGCGATCGTCTCGTCTCTCTGTCGGTGAAGACACTGATCTTCAATTCGTGACAAGGAGGGAACATGGCATTACGCACCAAGCTGTTCGGGAAGACCTATGAGTTCAAGGACGTCAAGGAAGTCCTGGCCAAGGCGAACGAGCAGAAGTCCGGGGACGAGGCGGCGGGAATCGCCGCGAAGAGCGTCGAGGAGCGGGTGGCGGCCAAGACCGTGCTCGCGGAGATCCCCCTGTGGGTCCTGCGCGCCCAGCCGGTGGTCCCCTACGAGGACGACGAGATCACGCGGGCCATCGACGACGCGATCGATCCCGCCGCCTACGAGAGGATCAAGGACAAGACCGTCGGCGAGATGCGCAACTGGATCCTCGACGAGAGGACCAGCTCGGACGACATCAAGGCGATCAGCAAGGGCCTCACGGGCGAGATGGCGGCCGCGGTCGCCAAGCTCTGCTCGAGCCTCGACCTCATCGTCGGCGGCAAGAAGATGCCCTGCGTCGTCCACAACGTCTGCACGATCGGCCTGCCCGGCCGCATCAGCTCGCGCCTCCAGCCGAACAACCCGACGGACAACGTCGACGCGATCCGCGCGGAGATCTACGACGGCCTGTCCTTCGCGATCGGCGACCAGGTCCTCGGCATCAACCCGGCCATCGACCAGGTCGAGAACCTCATGAAGCTCTACGACCTCATGTGGGACATCAAGGAGAAGTGGCACATCCC
>JAKLFE010000017.1 GCA_022711355.1 Spirochaetota bacterium
CCATCATGAAGAAGGTCGAGGAGGTCGTCGTGGCCAAGGGCGGCTCGGGCCGCCTGGGCACCTGGTCCTACTCCTTCGGCTACTGCGCCACCTGCGGCCTCACCCAGCACGCGATGAACGTCATCGATGGGAAGTCCAAGATGCTCAGCATGGCCGACATCTTCAAGGCCTTCGGGAAGTACACGCCCGGCACGAAGTGGGGCGGCTCCTGGTACGTCGACGCCTCCACCGGCGTCAAGCTCCCGAACTTCGCCCTCCTCCTCCAGGACACCTACATCTTCGGCAAGGGCCCCATGAAGTCGGCCGACATCGACGTGCCCGAGAAGTACCTCAAGATCTCCTCCGGCCTCGCGAAGAAGCCCTGACAGGCTCGGGCGGCCCGGGGCGATCGGCTCGCCCCGCGGCCTCCCGCGGCCGGCAGTTCCGCGAGGCCGCCCTCCCGGGGCGGCCTCGCCGTCGAAAGGACAGGATGGACCAAGCTAGACCGATGCTGAGCCTCCGCGGCGTGGGCAAGCAGTACAACGGCACGAGGGTGCTCGAGGGCGTCTCCTTCGACGTCATGCCCGGGCAGATCGTCGGCCTCGTCGGCGAGAACGGCGCCGGCAAGACGACCCTCATGCGCATCCTCTTCGGGATGGGAGTCATCGCCGAGACGGGCGGCTACGAGGGCAGCGTCCTCCTGGACGGACGGGAAGTCCGCTTCAAGAGCCCCTTCGACGCCCTCGCCGCGGGGATCGGCATGGTGCACCAGGAGTTCTCCCTCATCCCCGGCTTCACCGCGACGGAGAACATCCTCCTGAACCGGGAGTCGACGAGGCCCAACATCCTCGTCGACCTCTTCGGCGACCGCATGAGCGTCCTCGACCGGGCGACCATGGGCCTGCGCTCGCGCAAGGCGATCGAGCGGCTCGGCGTCCCCCTCGACCCGGACACGCAGGTGCGGGAGATGCCGGTCGGCCACAAGCAGTTCACCGAGATCGCCCGCGAGCTCGACCGCGAGCAGGTCAGGCTCCTCGTCCTGGACGAGCCGAGCGCCGTCCTCGCGGAGAGCGAGGCCGAGACCCTCCTCGCGGCCATGCGCAAGCTGGCCGAGCAGGGCATAGCCATCGTGTTCATCTCGCACCGGCTCCGCGAGGTCCTCGAGGTCGCCGACAAGGTCGTGGTCCTGCGCGACGGCCGCCTGGTGAAGGAGGCCGAGAACGAGTCCCTCTCGCTCCGCGACCTGGCCTCCCTCATGGTGGGCCGCTCCTTCGAGGGCTCCTCCGAGGCCAGGCGGCCCGCCGAGCGCCCCTCGGGCGCGGGCTTCCTCGAGGTCGAGGGCCTGTGGGTCGACATGCCCGGGGAGACGGTGCGAGACCTCTCCTTCTCCGTCGCCGAGGGCGAGATCTTCGGCATCGGGGGCCTGGCCGGGCAGGGCAAGCTCGGCGTGCCCAACGGCGTCATGGGCCTGTTCGCCGCGGGCGGCTCGGTCCGGCTCGGGGGCGAGGCGGTGCCGCTCAACGCGCCGAGGCGGGCGCTCGAGGCGGGCATGGCCTTCGTCTCGGAGGACCGCCGCGGCGTCGGCCTCCTCCTCGACGAGGGCATAGACTGGAACGTCTGCTTCTCCGCCATGCAGCTGCGCGACCTCGCGGTGCGGCCCCTGCTCGGCGGCCTGTTCAAGTGGCGCTCGGACTCGGCCATGCGCGCCGTCGCCGAGGAGTACGTCCGGGCCCTCGACATCAAGTGCACGAGCGTCCGGCAGCGCGCCGGGAACCTCTCGGGCGGCAACCAGCAGAAGGTCTGCCTCGCCAAGGCCTTCGCCCTCGAGCCCAGGCTCCTGTTCGTCTCCGAGCCGACCCGCGGCATCGACGTCGGGGCCAAGCGCCTCGTGCTCGACGAGATCCGGCGCGTGAACCGGGAAAGGGGCACGACGATCGTGATGGTATCGAGCGAGCTCGAGGAGCTCAGGCTGATCTGCGACCGGATCGCCATCGTGGACGAGGGCCGGCTCGCCGGGATCCTCGCCCCCGAGGCCCCGGTCGAGGAATTCGGCCTGCTCATGTCCGGCCTCGGCGGGCGGGCGGCCGCGCCCGGCGCCCCCGCCGCCCCGGGGAGGCCCTAGCATGGAGCGGATCAGGGAATTCGTCTCGGACTTCGGCCTGCCCCGCATCATCATCGCCCTCTTCCTCGTCCTCCTCTTCGTCGCGGCGCCCTTCGTCGGGGTCAGCGTCGCGAGCTCCCTTTCGAACACCATCGCCCGCTTCGGCATGAACGGCATCATGGTCCTCGCGATGGTGCCCATGATCCACTCGGGCTGCGGCCTCAACTTCGGCCTCCCCCTGGGCGTGATCGCCGGCCTACTGGGCGCGACCATCTCCATCGAGATGGGCCTCGTCGGCGCGGCCGGCTTCGCCGCCGCCGCCGCCCTGGCCCTCGCCTTCGCCGCCCTCCTGGGCTACGGCTACGGCAAGCTCCTGAACCGGGTCAAGGGCGACGAGATGATGATCGCCACCTACGTCGGCTTCTCCTCCATCACGCTCATGTCGATCGGCTGGATCGTCCTGCCCTACCAGAGCCCGACCATGGTCTGGGGCTTCGAGGGCGAGGGACTGCGCACCACGATCTCGGTGGAGGCCTTCTGGGACAAGATCCTCAACGACTTCCTCGCCGTCCGCATAGGCGAGCGCTTCGTCTTCCCGACCGGCATGATCCTCGCCTTCTGCGGCGCGGCGCTCGCGGTGTGGTTCTTCCTCCACCTCAAGTCGGGGAGCGCCATGACCGCCGCCGGCTCCAACCCCGCCTACGCGCGGGCCTCCGGCATCGACGTCGACCGCATGAGGACGGGGAGCGTCGTCTTCTCGACGATGCTCGGCGCCCTGGGCATCGTCGTGTACCAGCAGAGCTTCGGCTTCATCCAGCTCTACGAGGGCCCCTTCTCGATGACCTTCCCCTCGGTGGCGGCGATCCTCATAGGCGGGGCGAGCGTGACCAAGGCCTCCATCGCGAACGTCTTCCTCGGGACCTTCCTCTTCCAGGGCATCCTCACCATGACGCCGAGCGTCATCAACTCGGTCCTCAAGACCGACCTCTCGGAGGTCATCCGCATCATCGTCTCGAACGGCATGATCCTCTACGCCCTCACGCGCAAGACGAAGGTGGCCAAATGAAATCGAAGCTCAGGCTCCTGCTCATCGACAACGCCGTCGTCCTGCTCTTCGTGGCCATCATCGCGGTCGCCATCCCCATCTCGGCCATGCCGCTGAAGTACCTCGCGCAGGAGATCCTCACCCGCCTCGGCCGCAACGCCTTCCTCGTCCTGGCCCTCCTCTTGCCGGTCATGGCGGGGATGGGCCTGAACTTCGGCATGGTCCTCGGCGCCATGGCCGGCCAGATCGGCCTCATCCTCGTGACCGACTGGAACGTCGTCGGCATCTCCGGGGTCATGCTCGCGGCCATCATCTCCACCCCCGTCGCGCTGGGACTCGGCTGGGTCTGCGGCCAGGTCCTCAACCGCGCCAAGGGCCGCGAGATGGTGACCGGCTACATCCTCGGCTTCTTCATGAACGGCATCTACCAGCTCCTGGTCCTCTACGCGATGGGCATGCTCATCCCCATCGCCACGCCGGGCATCCTCCTGTCGAGGGGCTACGGCATCCGCAACATGGTGGACCTCATCGGCGTGCGGCAGTCCCTCGACAAGCTCCTCGTCGTCACGGTGGCGGGCCTCAAGCTGCCGGTCGCCACCTACCTCGTCATAGCCGCGATGTGCGCCTTCATAGTCTGGTTCCGCGGCACCAAGCTCGGCCAGGACATGCGCGCCGTCGGCCAGGACCGGGCCGTGGCCACGGCCTCGGGCATCCCGGTGGAGCGCACCAGGATCATGGCCATCATGATCTCCACCCTCCTCGCCTGCTACGGCCAGATCATCTTCCTCCAGAACCTCGGCACGCTGAACACCTACAACTCCCACGAGCAGACCGGCATGTTCTCTATCGCCGCCCTCCTCATCGGCGGCGCCTCGGTCAGCCGCGCCTCCATCCCCAACGTCATCGCGGGGGTCGTCCTCTTCCACCTCATGTTCGTGGTGTCGCCCATCGCGGGCAAGAACCTCATAGGCTCGGCCCAGCTCGGCGAGTTCTTCCGCCAGTTCATCAGCTACGGGATCATCGCGGTCTCGCTCGTGCTCTTCTCCTGGAAGCGCAAGGCCGACGTCGCCGCCTCCCGCGAGGCGCTGCGGGGCGGGAGCGCCCCGGCCTCCGGGCCTTCGAAGGGAGGCCGCGCGTGATCCGCCGCAGGCTCGTCGCCCGCTCCATCCTCGCGGCCTCGATCGCCGCGCTCGCCGTCCTCCTCTTCGTGAGGGGCAAGGGCCACATCCTCTACCTCGACACGAACGCGGTCGAGCTCGGGGAGCGCCGGCTCAGGGCGCCCGAGCTCTCCGCGGTCTTCGTCGACGGGAAGGACGCAGGCGAGATGGGGAGGGCCGAGCGGGTGATCGCCGAGGTGGCCGGGCCCCGGCACGAGATCCGCGTCGAGCCCCTCTCGGGCGAGGGCGAGGCCGCGGCCCGCAGCCTCAAGCTGCCCGCCGCCTGGACGGAGATCGTGATCTCGATCCCCGCCCTCCTCGCCGGCGAGGCGGACGAGCTCGTGGTCACGCGCTTCGCGGCCCCGCCCGAGTCGGCCGAGTCGGAGCCGAACAGCTTCCAGCAGGACGAGAGCGAGGTAATCCCCCTCGCCCAATAGCGGGGCGCCCCCGGGCCTTCAGTCCAGGTGGAAGACCTCGACGAGGTCCTCGGCCACGGGCGAGTCGTCCGGGTTCGTCTCCATGATGTCCTTCATGTAGCTCCACCAGCGGCGGACCACCGCCTTGCCGGGCAGCTCGTCGGCGGTGGAGCCGGGAGAGCGCTTCTGCACGGCGAAGAGGCTCAGGGTCGAGGGGTCGAGGAAGATCGAGTAGTCCGAGATGCCCGCCTCCTTGAGCGCCTTGGCCATCTCGGGCCAGAGCTCGTCGTGCCGGCGGCGGTACTCCTCCTCGAAGCCGGCCTTCAGCCTCATCTTGCACGCGACTCGTTCCATGGTCCCCCCTAGCTCCCGCCCCCGCTCACCCGGGAGCGGTACTTCTCGACTTCCCAGCCGCGTATGAAGGCGATCTTCTCCGCGCTCATGTGGGAGAAGCCCCCGAAGCCCTCGGCGTAGGCGGCTATCTTGCAGGCGTCGGCGAAGAGCGACAGGGCGGTCTCGGCCGCCGCCCTCGAGGAGCCCAGGCCGAAGGCGCCGAGGCCCGAGACGACGGCGACCTTGGGGGAGGACGCGTTGCGCGCGACGTAGTCCGCCCAGGCCCCCGCCAGGGCCCCGGGCGCCTGGGCGTAGAGGAACTCGTGGCCGGCGTAGACGATGTGGTCGGGGCTGAAGGCCGAGGCCAGGGGCGCGAAGGCCTCCCGGGAGGCGGCGCGCCCGAGGGTCTCGGCGTCGGCGCGGAAGGCCTGGGCGGTTCCCGGCGCGAGTGCGCCCAGGGCCGCCGAGGCGGCCGCGAGGGCGGCCGGGTCGACGGCCGCGGCCTCGAGCCGCGGCTCGCGGGATACCCGCGCGCGCAGGCGCTCGACCACCTCGCGCGATAGGCGATCGAGCTCCTCGGGCCGGTCGGCGGCGACGAGGAGGCCGTGGTTCTGCATGACCATGACCGCCGGCCACGCGCCCCGCGCGGCGCGGAACTCCTCGGCGGCGGCGCGCACGACGCCGGCCAGCACGTAGCCCGGCTCGACGAAGGGCGCCCAGATGGCGATGTCCGCGAGGAGGGCGCCGAAGGCCTCGCGGCCGCGCGCCCCGCAGGCCAGGCCGTTGACCAGCGCGGGGTGGGTGTGGAGGACGTAGGCCTGGGGGAAGAGGCCGTGCATCAGGGTCTCGACGGAGGGGCGCTTGGCCTCGCCGGGCAGGCGGGCGGCCATGAGGTCGGCGAGGACGGCGGCCTCGCGCTCCTCCGTCGCCGCGGGGTAGGCCTTCGACCAGATGGCGTCGAGCCTGCCGCGGTCGACGGCGCAGAAGCCCTCGGCGGAGATGGCGCCCAGGGCGAAGCCGGAGGCCTTGACGTAGAGGACGGCGCCGTCCTTGAAGGAGGTGTTGCCGCCCCCGGCCAGGACCCAGGCGGGATCGGAGCCGTAGCGGCGGGAGAGGGCGACCAGGGACTCGAGCTTGCTCATCGCCGCCCCTCCTTACGAGCGCTTGGCGAGGACGCCGCGCGCGTAGGCCTCGACGCCGGCGACGAGGGCCTCGTCCGGCGGGACCGAGGAGCGGAGGCAGTACTCGTCCCACACGGCGCCCCAGGGCGCGGCCTTCGCGTTCTCGAGGAGGGCCAGGCGCTGAAAGCCGTCGCCCGCCGCCTCGGCCTCGAGGAGGGCCGGGCGGGGCTCGAGGAAGGCCGCGAGGAGGGCCTTGCGCGCGGCCCGGTAGCCGACGGCCCAGGCGCCGACGCGGTCGATGGAGCCGTCGAAGTAGTCCAGGCCCATACGCACCCGCGAGAGGGCGGAGGAGCGCGCGAGCTCGCGGCAGAGATCGGTCAAGGCCTCGTCCTGGGCCACCACGTGGTCCGAGTCCCAGCGAACTCCGCGGCTCACGTGGAGGAGGAGCCCCGGGAGGAAGGGCAGGAGGGCGGAGACCTTGTCGGCTACGCTCTCGGTGGGGTGGAAGTGGCCCATGTCGAGGGTCAGGAAGAGGCGGCGCGTCGCGGCGTAGCCCAGGTAGAAGTCGTTGGAGCCGACGACGAAGGCCTCCGAGCCGATACCGAAGAGCTTGCCCTCCACCGAGTCCTCGAGCTCGCCCGGATCGTGCCGCTCCGCGTAGACCGCGTCGAGGCTCTCGATGAGGCGGGCGCGGAAGCCGGCGCGGTCGGCCGGGTGATCCTTCGAGCCGTCGGGGATCCAGAGGTTGTGGACGCAGGGGGAGCGCTGGGCCCGGCCCATGGCCGCGGCGACGCGGCGCGCGCGGCGCGCGTGCTCGATCCAGAACTCCCGCACCCCGGCGTCGCGGTGGGAGAGGGTGAAGCCCTCGGCCGCGAGGGGATGGGAGAAGAGGGTGGCGTTGAAATCGAGGGCCAGGCCGCGCTCGCGGGCCCAGTCGATCCAGCCGGAGAAGTGGGCGGGCTCGAGTCGGTCGCGGTCCACCGCGGCGGAGCCGAACTCGCCGTAGATCGCGTGGAGGTTGAGGCGCTTCGGGCCCGGGCAGAGCCTCGCGGCGGCCTCGATGTCGGCGCGGAGCTCGGGGACGTCGCGGGCCTTGCCGGGATGGTTCCCGGTGACCTGGATGCCCCCGCCCGAGAGCTCGGCCCCGGCGCGCTCGAAGCCGCCGACGTCGTCGCCCTGCCAGCAGTGGATGGAGATGGGCAGCGCGTCGACCGCCCTCATCGCGGCCTCGGCGTCCACGCCCTGCTCGGCGTAGCGCTCGCGCGCGAGCTCGTAGGCCCTGCGGATCCTCGTTTCGCTCATCGTACCTTCCTTGCGTTCGTTCGCCCGCATCGCTCCGCCGCCGGGCCGGCTAGGCCCGCCCGCCCAAGAGGGCCCTCCGCCTGAGCGTCTCGATCGCGCGGGGCAGGAGGATCGCGACGATGAGGAGGGCGCCGGTGATGATGTTCATGACCTTGCCGGGCACGTTCATGACGCCCATGCCGAAGCGCAGGTAGCCCAGGAGGAAGGTCGCGATGATGACCCCTCCCACGTTGCCCTTGCCGCCCGTGATCGCCACCCCGCCAAGGACGACGCTCGTGATGACGTCCATCTCCCAGCCCGAGGCAATGTCGGGGCGGGTCGAGCCGATGCGCGAGGTGAGGAGGACCGCCGCGAGGCCCGAGAGGAGGCCCGTGGCCGCGAAGACGGCCAGGCGGACGTCCTGGACGGGCACGCCCGAGAAGCGGGCCGCGGTCTTGTTGTTGCCGATCGCGTAGACGTAGCGGCCGAAGACGGTCCGGTTGAGGACCAGGGCCGCCGCCGCCGCGAGGGCGGCGAAGACCAGGAGCTGCCAGGGCACGAGGCCGGCCACCGCGTAGCCCTGCCCCAGCTCGCCGAAGGAGGCGGGGTACCTCGTGTAGGCCTGGTCCCCGAGCACGGCGTTCGACACGCCGCGGAACAGGGACATGGTGCCGATGGTCACCGCGACCGCGGGGATGTCGAGCCGCGTGATCAGGAGCCCGTTGAAGAGCCCCGCGGCGAGCCCGACGCCGAGGCCGACGAGGACGATGGCCGTCGTGCCCGCCCCCGAGGCGCTGGACATGCCCATGAACAGGCTCGAGATCGAGATGATCGAGGCCACCGAGATGTCCATGTCGCCGCAGAGGATGACGAAGATCATCGGCAGGGCGATGATGGCCTTCTCGGTGAAGTTGAAGGTGGCGTCCAGGAGGTTGGCGGGGTCGAGGAAGACCGGCGAGAGGAGGGAATTCGCGGCCATCATCGCGACGAAGATCAGGAAGAGGAGGGACTCCCACTTGAGCGCGAGGGCCGCGAGGCGCTTGCCCGGGCTCAGGTCGGCGCGGATGAGCCTCGACTCGTCGACGAGGGCCCCGTCGGCCGCGGGGCCGAGCGAAGGCCCGCTCATACGCTCCTCCTGGCGGCGAGCTTCATCTGGTTCCTCCGGTCGATGAGGGTGTTCGAGACGATGGCGAAGAGGATGACGAAACCCTGGAGCGCCATCTGGTAGAAGGGGGAGAGGCGGACGACGGTGAGGGCGTTGTTGATGGCTCCGAAGAAGAGGGCGCCGATGGCCACGCCGATCGCCGCCCCCGACCCTCCCGACATGCTCACCCCGCCGAGCACGCAGGCGGCGACCGTCTGCAGGTCGAAGCCGGCCGCGGTCTCGCTCTGCGCGACCCCGTAGCGGGAGACCCAGAGCACGCTCGCGAGGCCCGCGAGGGCCCCGGACGCGACGAAGGCGAGTATCTCGACCTTGCGCGAGCGGACGCCCGCGAAGAGGGCCGCAGTCTTGTTGCCGCCGTAGGCGTAGACCTCGCGGCCCGAGGCGGTGTAGCGCATGAAGACGATCACCGCCGCCGCCGCGAGCGCCGCGATCCAGACCATGCTCGATACGCCGAGGATCGGCGTGTTCGGCAGGGCCAGGAAGCCCGGGCTCATCTTCGTCGCGGTGACCCAGGAGCCCTTGAGCACGAGGTAGACGACGCCCCGGTAGATGCACTGCGTGCCGAGGGAGGCGATGATCGGCGGCAGCCCGCCGTAGGCGACGAGGAGGCCGGTGAAGGCGCCCGTCGCGGCGCCCATCGCGGAGCCGCCGGGCAGGAGGAGGGCGGCGGGCAGCCCGGGGAAGGCCACGTTCGCCAGGGACATGGTCATCCCGACCAAGGCTATGTTCGAGGCCACGGACAGGTCGATGCCCCCGATGAGGATGACGAGGAACTGGCCGAGCGAGGCGATCACGAGGAGGGCGCTGTCGTTGGCGATCGTGTTGACGTTCTTGCCCGAGAGGTAGCTCGGCGCGCGCAGGGAGACGAGGGCGCACAGGAGGGCGAAGAGGAGGACGAGGGTGGCCTCCTTGCGCTTGGCCGCCCGCTTGAGGAGCTCCTTCACGACGCGGCCCCCCTCTCCTCGTCGGCCCCGAGGGCCGCCCGCATGACGGAATCCTCGTCGGCGTCCGCGCGGTCGAAGAGCGCGGCCACCCGGCCCTCGTGCATGACGAGGATCCGGTCCGACATGCCGAGGACCTCGGGCAGCTCGGAGGAGATCATGACGATGGACATGCCCTTGGAGGCGAGGTCCGCGACGAAGGCGTGGACCGCGGCCTTGGTGCCGACGTCGATGCCCTTGGTCGGCTCGTCGAGGATGAGGATCCTGGGCTCGGTGGCGAGCCACTTGGCGAGGACGACCTTCTGCTGGTTGCCCCCGGAGAGGTTCTTCGCGTTCTCGCCCCAGCCCGCCGCGCGGATCTCCATGCGGCTGCCGTACTCCTTGGTGAGCTCGGCCTCGGCCGCGGGGTTCAGGAAGGGCCCCTTGGCGAGGTCGGCGACCTGGGGCAGGGTCACGTTGGCGCCGATTGCCATCTCGAGGATGAGGCCCTGGGCTTGGCGGTCCTCGGGCACCAGGGCCATGCCGAGCTTGAGGGCGTCCCGCGGGCCGCGGATCCTCGCCTCGCGGCCGAAGACCTTGACGGTGCCCGAGTCGCGCCCCTCGAGGCCCATCACGGAGCGCAGCACCTCGGAGCGGCCCGCGCCCACCAGGCCGAAGAGCCCGAGGATCTCGCCGGAGCGGAGCTCGAAGGAGACGTCGCGGTAGGTCCCGGCCCTGGAGAAGCCCTCGACCGAGAGCGCGGCGGGGCGCTCGGCGGCCCCCTCCAAGGCGGGGCGCTCGGGGAAGAGCTGGCCCATCTCGCGGCCGGCCATCATCCGCACGAGGGAGTCGACCGTGGCGTCGCGCATCGCGCCGGAGCCGACGTAGCGCCCGTCGCGCAGGACCGTGTAGGAGTCGGCGACCTCGAAGAGCTCGTCGAATTTGTGCGATATGAAGAGGATCGCGACGCCCTCGTCCCGGAGCTGTCGGACGATCCTGAAGAGGTCCCGGGCCTCGCGGAGCGAGAGGGCGCTCGTAGGCTCGTCCATGATGACCAGGCTCGCGTCCTCGGAGAGGGCGCGGGCGATGCCGACGAGGTGGCGCTCGGCCACCGAGAGCTCGCGGACGAGGGCATCGGGCGGGACCTCGAGCTCGACCCGCCTGAGCAGCTCGCGCGCGCGCTCGCGCATGGCGCGCCAGTCCAGGAGGCCGGCGCGGCCGCGCAGGAGGTGGCCGGAGAACACGTTCTCGGCGACCGTGAGGTCGGGGAACATGGAGGCGTCCTGATGGATGGCCGCGATGCCGGCCCGCCGCGCGTCCGTGGGATCGCGGAGCTCGAGCGCCTCGCCCTTGAACAGGAGCTCGCCGGAGCTCGGCCTATGCACGCCGGTCAGCACCTTCACGAGGGTGGACTTGCCCGCCCCGTTCTCGCCGATCAAGGCGTGGACCTCGCCGGAGCGCATCGAGAAGTCGACGCCCTCGAGGGCCTTGATGCCGGGGAAGAACTTGCTCACCCCCCGCATCTCCAGAATCGTCTGTCCCACTATTCGCCGCTCCTCAATCGATGCCGCGGGGCCGGATCAAGAACGCATGGATAAGAATACCACAGAGGCGCAGGGGAGGGAGGGATCGGAAGGGACGAGCGGCCATGGCATCCCATGGACCCCCTTGCCCTTCCGCCCCCCGCCCGCTTCCCCGCGCCCCTGCGGCGTATTCCCGAGGCCTAGGGCCGATCAGAAGATGGAGGCGTACTTCTCGACGTTGGACTTGTTGAACACGAAGGGGTTGCCCATGACGGCCACGCCGCTCTCGCCGATCGTGATCTTGCCCATGCGGCCCGCCTCGACGACCTCGCCGGCCTTGACCGGGGTCCCGTCCTTGGCGCTCTTGAGCTTGCCCTTGACGAGGGCGTTCGTGATCTGGGTGGCGGAGTAGCCGAGGTCCACGGGGTTCCAGAGGGCGAACTGCTTGCAGGCGTCGTTCATGACGTAGAACTTCATCTCGGAGGGCAGGCCGAGGCCGACGAGCTGGACCTTGCCGATGAGCTTCTTGTCGGTGATGGCCTTGCCGGCGGCGGCGACGCCGACGGTGGTCGGGGAGATGATGCCCTTGAGCTTGGGATAGGATTCGAAGAGGCCCATCGCCTCGCGGTACGACTTGTCGGAGAGGTCGTCGCCGTAGACGGTCGCGACGAGCTTCATCTTGGCGTAGGCGGGGTTGGTCTCGAACTCCTTCTTCATGACCTCGATCCAGGCGTTCTGGTTCGTGGCCTGGCTCGTGGCGGAGAGGATGGCGACCTCGCCCTCGGCGCCGATGAGCTCGGAGATGAGCTGGACCTGCTGCTTGCCGATGAGCTCGGTCTCGGAGGGCACGAGGTCGACCATGCGGCCGCCGGCGGCGATCGCGGAGTCGAAGGACATGACCTTGATGCCCTTGGACATGGCCTTCTTGGTGATCGGGATCAGGGCGTCCTTGTCGTTGGCGGAGACGATGATGCCGTCGACCTTCTGGGCGATGAGGGAATCGATGATCTCGATCTGGCCCTCGGCGGTCGGGGTCGAGGGGCCCTGGTAGATGATCTCGATCCCGCCGAGCTCCTTGGCCGCCTCCTGGGCGCCGTCGCGGCAGGCGTCGAAGAAGGGGTTGCCCATGCTCTTGACGACCATGGCTATCTTGGCCGTCTTGGGCGCGGCCTTGGCGCAGGAGCCGAGGGAGAGGGCCGCGCCGGCCACGAGGGCGAGGGCGAGGGCCAGGGAAAGCATCCGAAGAGTCTTCTTCATCACGTTTCCTCCTAGGTGGACTTTGGAAAATGATAGACCCGTCCCGGGAAACGCGACACGGGCCGCTTCTACGATCGGGGGGGGGCGATTCTACGATAACCGGGGACCCCGCCCGGCTCAGCGCCGGCCGGCGAGGAATTCCGAGGGCAGGAGGCCGGTGCAGGCCTTGAACTTGCGGGCGAAGTGCCGGGCGTCGGAGTAGCCCACGGCCTTGCCCGCCGCGGCGACCGAGAGGCCGCCCCGGAGGAGGCGGGTGGCCTCCTCGACCCTGAGCCGGGCGAGGTAGCCGCTGATGGTCATGCCCATGCGGCGGCGGAAGAGGGCGGAGAGGTAGTTGGGGCTGAGTCCGGAGAGCTCGGCCGCGTCGGCCACCGAGGCGTCGGCGTTGTAGTTGCGCCGGAGGTAGTCGATGGCGGGCCCGAGGACGGGATCCTCCTCGGGAGGCCGGGGGAGGATGCCCAGGCGGCCGAGGCAGGCGGAGAGCTCCTCGGGCCGCACGGGCTTGAGCAGGTACTCGTGGACGCCGAGGCGGATGGCCGTGCGGGCGTACTCGAACTCGGCGAAGCCCGACACGAGGACCCAGGCCGTGCCCGGGCTCGCGGGCGCGGCCGCCTCGATCGCGGCGAGCCCGTCGAGGCCGGGCATCCGCACGTCGACGAAGGCGCAGGCGGGCCGCAGGGAGGAGGAGGCCTCGACGAGCTCGGCCCCGCTCGCGGCCTCGGCGAGGGAGCCGGGCTCGAAGCCGAGCTCCTCGAGCATGGACCTGAGGACGAAGCGGGCCGGCCGCTCGTCGTCGACGATGAGGAGCCTCATCGCGGGCCGAGCTCCCCGACCGGGACCCGGACCTCGGCGAGGAAGCCCGCGCCGAGGCCGCCCTCGAGCCTGAGCGAGGCGCCCGCGTAGAGGAGGCCCAGGCGCTCGCGGAGGTTCCCCAGGCCGACGCGCTCCTTCTCGCGGATGGCCGCGATCTCGCAGCCCGCCCCGTCGTCCCGGACGCGGAGCAGGAGGGCCCCCTCCTCGACCGAGGCGCTCACGGACACGGTCGAGGTCCGCGCGAGGGGCTCGACCCCGTGGATCATCGCGTTCTCGACCAGGGGCTGGGCCAGGAGCCGGGGCACGACGAGGCCCGCGGCCTCGGGCGCGACCTCGATGCGGTACTCGAGCCTTTCCTCGAAGCGGAGCTTCTGGAGGCTGCAGTAGGCCTCGATGAAGGCGGCCTCCTCGGCCACCGTCGACCAGGTGCCCCGGCCGAGGCTGTAGCGGAGCATGTCCTTGAGGGCGAGGAGGGACTGCTCGAGGCCGGCCTGGTCGCCCATGCGGTTGAGTGCGACCAGGCCGTTGAGCACGTTGTAGAGGAAGTGGGGCTGGACCTGGGACTGGAGGGCCTCGATCTCGGCGTCGCGCCGGGCGAGGAGGGCCTGGTGGGCCGTCACGTTGTCGACGACCTGGGCCGCGTAGTCGGCGAAGGACTCGAGCTGGGCGAGCTCGAGGTCGGTGAAGGGCCGGGACTTGCGGCCGAAGGCGCAGAGCCCCGCCACGCGGCGGCGGAGCGAGAGGGGGGCCACGAGGATGGAGCGCAGCTCCGGGTCGAGGCCGAGCCCGAGGAGCTCGGGCCCGCCTTGGCGGAGCTCCCGCGCGACGAGGCTCCCGCCCCGGGCCGCGAGGTCGGCGACGAAGCCCGGGAGCCGATCCCGGCCCGCGGCGAAGGGATCGAAGCCCGACCAGGAGCCGCGGACGGACTCGCCTTCGAGGAGGTAGATGGCCGCGCACTCGGCCTCGTCGCCCCGGAGGAGGGCGTCCGTGACGATGGCGAGGATGCGGTCGAGGTCGGGGGCGTCCGGCAGGGCGAGGTTGACGTCGGCGAGGAGGGCCGAGAGGGAGCCGACGTTGCGCTTGAGCCGCTCGGACATGGCGTTCACGCGCCCCGCGAGGAGGCCGATCTCGTCGGAGCCCAGGGGCGCGATGGGGGAGGAGAAGTCGCCCTCGGCCAGGCGCTCGAGGGCCCCCTCCACGAGGCCGAGGTTGGCCGCGATCGACCTCGTCATGACGAAGGCCCCGGCCACCGCGAGGCCGGTGACCAGGAGGGCGGCCAGGCCGTAGGCGAGGACGATGCGCCGCTCGATCCCGAGGGCCTGGCGCTCGAGGCCGGAGACGAAGCGGCTCAGGTAGCTGCCGAAGATGTTGCCGAAGTAGAAGGAGGTCGAGCGCAGGGCCCCGAAGACGAGGTGGAGGGACTCGTCCTTGGACTGCTGGATGAGGGAGTAGAGCCGGTCGTCCTCGGGGTAGGAGCTGCGGATCCGCTGGATCGTCGCGCGGAGGGACTCGATCTCGAGGAAGGCCCGCTCGCTCATGGGTCCGGCCACCGCGTAGGCCTCGCGGAGCTCCTCGTCGGCGAGGAGCTCGCGCACCGCCGGGTCGGCCATGAATGCCCCGTAGGAGGAGCGGAAGTCGGCCACCGACTCGATCCAGGCCCGCTCGGTGGCCACCCTGCCCCGGGAGAGGACGACGCCCTGGAGGGAGGAGTAGAGGCCGGGGCCGAAGAGGTCGAAGACGAGGTCCTTCATGAGGCCCTGGGCCAGCTGGGCCTTGGCGATGAGCCGCGTCCCCCGGTCGATGGCGCTGCGCATGGAGCGGAGGCGGAGGTAGGTCTGGATCGAGAGGCCCGTCAGGGCGGCGAAGCCCCCGGCGACGAGGAGGACCAGGGCCAGGAGCTTGGAGCGGATGCGCACGAGCCGGAGTATAGCACGGATGGGGGCCGAGGGGCCCGGGACGCTGGGGCTCGAGGGACGATGCCGGGCTCAGCTCCCCCTCGCCCGCCGGTACTCCTCGGGCGTGTCGAGGTCGGCGAGGACGGCCGGGTCGCCCGCCTCGACGAGATCCATGCCCCGGGCCGCGAGGAAGGGCTTGAGGCGGCTCCCGGGCTCCAGCCCGAGTATCTCGGGGATCCACGCCGAGGGGATGAGGACGGGGTGGCCCGGCTCCCCGCGGAAGGAGGCGAAGAGGGCCGCCTCGGGCAGGCCGGCGCGCCGGCGCGCGTCGCGGGCCGCGGCGAGGAGGCCGTAGGCCGAGGCCGGGACGAGGGGCATGTCGGCGTGCATCTCGAAGAAGGCCTCGCCCCGGACCTGGCCGAGGGCGGCCTGGATGGAGCCGAGCATGCCCTCCTCCCAGCGGGGATTGGGGACCGCGGCGACGAGGCCCGAGGCCAGGGCAGGCCCCAGGGGCCCGCCGCGGAGGCTCGCCTCGACCTCGGCGGCGCGGCAGCCGAGGACGACGAGGGCCCGGCAGCCGGCCTCGAGGGCCGCGGCGACGACGGAGCCGAGCATCGTGAGCCCCGAGCCCTCCGGCCCGAAGGGCAGGAGCTGCTTGGGCCGGCCCATGCGGGTCGAGCCGCCCGCCGCGGCTATGACGCAGTCGATCAGGATAGGCCCCGCGCGGAAGCGCATCGGCGAGCTGGGTTCACGCCTCGAGCTTGGGCGGGGCCCGGGGCCCGCGTCAAGGGGACTCGGCGGGGGCAGCTCTTTCGCCTATCGCGTCGTCGAGATCATGCCGTCCCAGGAGTTCCGGACGCTGCCCTCGCGGGCCTCCTCGTCGGAGAACCAGTGGGAGGTCACGCTCTTCAAGTCGGTGTAGAAGCGCAGGCCGTCCGCGCCCATCGCGTGGAGGTCGCCGAGGAAGGAGGCCTTCCGGCCGGTGAAGCCGAAGAGGCCGAGGGGCACGGGTATGCCGACGTTGATCCCTACCATGCCCCCGTGGCTGCGCCGGGCGAATTCCCGGGCGTAGTAGCCTGAGCGGGTGTAGATCACCGAGCCGTTGGCGAACTCGCTGGCGTTCATGAGGGCCAGGCCCTCCTCGAAATCCCTCGCCCGCTTCACGCAGAGGACCGGCCCGAAGATCTCACGCTCGCCGACGGCCATGCCGGGCGCGACCCGGTCGAAGAGGGTCGGGCCGAGGTAGAAGCCGCCCTCGTAGCCGGGGACCCGGAGAGCGCGGCCGTCCAGGACGAGCTCGGCCCCCTCGGCGACGCCCCGCTCGATCCAGGCCTCGACGGAGGCGCGGTGCTCGGCGTTGACCAGGGGCCCGAGCCGCGAGGAGCGGTCGTAGGCTGGCCCGACCTTGAGCTCCGACATCCGGCGCCGCAGGGCCGCGACGAGCTCGTCGGCGATGGCCTCCTCGGCGACGACGACGGGCAGGGCCATGCAGCGCTCGCCCGCGCAGCCGCAGGCGGAGTTCACGATGCCGGCGGCGCTCCGCTCGAGGGCCGCGTCCGCCAGCACGAGGGCGTGGTTCTTGGCCTCGGTGAGGCACTGGACCCGCTTGCCCGCGGCCGCGGCGGCCTCGTAGACGTGGCGGCCGACCGAGCTCGAGCCGACGAAGCTCACCCCGGCGATCGAGGGATGGCGCAGGAGCAGCTCGGC
This sequence comes from Spirochaetota bacterium, assembly GCA_022711355.1. Lineage (GTDB taxonomy): Bacteria > Spirochaetota > Spirochaetia > Treponematales > Rectinemataceae > JAKLFE01. Next base: position 16,714 of record JAKLFE010000017.1, read on the forward strand.
CTCGGCGCGGGAGCAGGTGACGAGGTTGAGGACCCCGGGAGGGAGCCCCGCCTCGTACCAGAGCTCGATGATCCGCAGGGCGGTTCGGGGGGTGTAGCTCGCCGCCTTGAGGACCATCGTGTTGCCCGCCGCGAGGCAGAGGGGGGCCATCCAGCCCATCGGTATCATGGCGGGGAAGTTCCAGGGCACGATGCCGGCGAAGACCCCGAGGCTCTCGCGGTACTGGGAGGTATCGTAGCCCGGCGAGCAGTCCATGAGGGCAGGGCCCGCGAGCAGCGACGGCGCGCCGCAGGCGAACTCGACGACCTCGATCGCCTTGAGGACGTCGCCCATCGCCTCGTCCCAGACCTTGCCGTGCTCGCGGGCGACGAGCTCGGCGAGCTCCTCGACCTGGGCATCCATGAGGGCCTTGAGCCTGAAGAGGACCTGGACCCGCTTGGTCGCCGGGGTGCCCGACCAGGCGGGATAGGCCGCGGCCGCGGCGGCGATCGCCTCCTCGACCTCCTCGGGCAGGCAGCGGGGCGCCCGCGCGACGAGCTCCCCGGTGGAGGGGTCGAAGCAGTCCATGTAGCTCGCCGTCCGGGAGCGCCTGAGCTCACCGCCCGAATGGTAGCCGAGTTCCCTGATCTCGCTGTTCATGGCGTCTCCTTACAATCCGAGCATGTCCTTGAGCCGGAGGGCCTGGGTCACCTCGCCCTCTATCCGGAGCCTGCCGCGCAGGTAGGCGGTCTCGAGCCGGGCCGAGCCCTCGAGTATCTCGACCCAGGCCCGGCTCGGGATCCTCACCGTGAAGAGGGCCGAGCCGGGCAGGGGCCCTTCGGCGACCTCGAGGCCGCCGCTCCCAACCCTGAGCGCGAAGCTGCCGGCGCAGTCGGAGAAGGCCAGGCCGATCTCGCCCGAGAGGCCCCCGGCGGCCCCGGCCCTGAAGCGGCCGGGCAGGGCCAGGGTCAGCTCCCGCGCCCGGTCGGCGCAGGCCGAGCCCTCCCCCGCGCCGCCCCGCGCGAGGGAGGCGAAGAAGGCGGCCCGGGAGCGGCGCTCGGCCCGGCGGGCCCGGGCGGCGAGGAGGCCGGGGAAGGGCGAGTCGAGCTCGGCGAGCCAGACCGTCCGCCGCTCGCGGTCCGACTTCGCGACCGCGAGGTCCATGGCCAGGAGCCGCCTGCCCTCCTCGCCGGAGGGGCGGGGCTCCTCGCGGCCGAGGGCCGCGGCCACGAAGTTGCGCGCGGAGAGGCGGAAGCCCTCGGCCCAGTCGGTCTCCGCCTCGTGCCAGGCCCAGCTCCCGCCCGCGTAGACCCCGACGGCCGGCCCCTCGAGGATGGAGGCGGTGCAGCGGCGGATGACGAGGATGCCCCGGGAGCCCGAGACGTCGATCCATTCGTCGTTGCCGTAGTACCGCGAGGGGACCGCGAGCTCCTTGCCGTAATGGAACTCGCACTGGCCGAAGCGGCGGCCGCCCTCGTGGGCCCACATGACGAGGGCCGGGGAGTCGACGACCCCCTCGGTCTGGTCGATCCAGGCCGAGACCTTCTCGAAGTCCCCGAGGAGGGCCCAGGCCGTCGCCCACATGTGGTGGCCGTGGTCGAAGGTGTTCATGCCCCGGCCCTCGGCGAGCTCGCGCAGGCGCCAGGCCCAGGTGGAGTCGGGCACCGGCCAGCCCCCCGTCCCGCCCGAGATCATCTTGATCCTGACGGTCGCGGGATCGCCTATCGCGCCGGAGTCGAGGAGGCGCCGCGCGAGGGCGATGGGCGGGTAGTGGACGTAGTTCTCGGCGACCTTGAGGAGCTTCCCCGAGGCCCTCGCCGCGGCGATCATGCGGTCGGCGCTCCGCAGGCTCGTCGCCATGGGCTTCTGGACCGAGACGTGCTTGCCCGCGCGGAGGGCGGCGACGCTCATCGCCTCGTGCCCGAGCTGGGGGACGAGGACCTCGACCGCGTCGATCCCGGGGTCGGCGAGGAGCTCCCCGTAGCCGCCGTAGACCCGGGGGACGCCCCATTCGGCGGCCTTGCGGGCGGCGGCCGCCCCGTCGAGGTCGTAGAGCCCGAGGAGCTCCGCGTCGGGATCCCCGCGGTAGGCCGCCGCGTGGAGATCGGAGATCCGTCCGCAGCCGGCGAAGGCGACCCTGAGCTTGGCCACATCCTGCCTCCTAGAGCCCGAGACGGTGCTTCTCGCGCTGCACGCGCTCGCACCAGGCGCCGACGTTCCAATCCCCGTAGGCCCCGAGCCCGCCCCGCTCGTCCGGCCCCCAGTAGACGGGGACGTGGACGAGGGCGAGCCCCGGGTGGGCGTAGGCCGACTCGAGGGCCGCTCGGAGCTCGGCCGCCGAGCCCCCGCCCGCGAGGCCGAGGACCCCCTCGACGGAGCGTGCCATGGCGGCGTAGTCGACGGCCACCGCGTCGTCCGTGCGGAAGTCGGCCCCGTACTGGGCGAGCTGGAGGGAGCTGATGGCCCCCATCCGCCGGTTGTCCAGGAGGACGATCATGCCGCGCAGGGACTGCGCGGCCGCGTCGACGAGGATCTGGTTCCCCATCATGAAGCTCCCGTCCCCGCTGAGGGCGATCGGGTAGGCCGGCGCGTCGGCCAGGGCCGAGGCGAGGATGGCCGAGGAGGCGAAGCCCATGTAGGAGGCCCCGGTCTCGGTGAAGACGCGGCCCGGGACCTCGTCCTCGAGGAGCTGGAAGCCGTTGGCCTGGACGTCGCCGGCGTCGAAGTAGGCGACGGCGCCCTTCTCGCGGGCGAAGGCGGCGACCGTCGCGATGGCCGCGGGCTGGGTCAGGAGGGGGCGGCCGTACTTGGGGTCCGGCAGGCTCTCCTGGGCGATCCGGGAGGCCAGGAGGGCCTCCCACTCCGCCCTGCGGGCCCGGCATTCGCCCATCCAGGGGCTCGGCGAGGAGCCCTTGTCGATCCCGGCCTCGCGGAGGGCCTCGAGGAGCCGCTCCACGACGGCGGCGGCGTCCCCGAGGAGGGGGAGGCAGCGGTTGTAGTGCGAGGCGTCCCCGTGGCGGGCGTTGATCGCGATGAGGGAGCGCGCCGACTTCCAGGCCGTGCCGGAGCAGTCCCACTGGCAGACCGCCCTGGCCCCGACGGCGATGGCCAGGTCGGCCCCCGCCATGGCCGCGTTGCCCGATATCGATCCCTTGGAGCCGCCGACCCCCATGTTGCGCGGGTGCGACCCGGGGAGGATGCCGACGGCCGAGGGGCCGTGGACGTAGGCGGCGTCGGCGCGGCGCAGGAGCTCGTCGAGGGCGGCGGCCCCGATCCCCCGCGCCCCCCTGCCCGCCTTGAGCGTCACGCGCTCGGCCCCGGCGATCATGCGGGCCGCCTCGCGGAAGGCCTCGGCGTCGGCCGGGGCCAGGCGGGGATACTCGGGCCGGCGCGGCAGCTCCTCGAGGTTGAAGCCCTCGAGGCGCGCGGCCTGGGCGTTCATGGGCAGGAAGAGGTAGAAGGGGGCGGGGAAGCCGGGGGCGAAGACCGCCTGGGCGCCGCGCTTCAGGGCCGCGGGGAGGGCCCAGGGATCGAGGAGGCTGTAGGCGGCGCCCATGGCCGAGGCCATCTTGAGGAAGGAGGCCTGCTCGGCGAGGGGGACCTGCTGCATGTTGTAGCCCTCGTCCTGGCTGGTCTCGTCGCCGAGGAGGTAGTACAGGCCCAGGCCGTTCGAGGCCGGGGCGAGGGAGGCGGCGAGGGCCTGGAGGGCACCGGGGCCGATGGAGGCGAAGACCGCCGCGGTCTCGCCGTACTGCCAGGCGAGGGCGGTCGCCGCGTGGGAGGCCTCGATCTCGCTGCGGAGGTTGAAGACGCGGACCAAGCCCGCGGCCTCGTAGGCCCGCAGGGCCTCGCCGAGCGCCGTCGAGCCGTGGCCGAAGACGCCGAGGTACTTCCGGACCCCTTGGCGGAGGAGGCCCAGGACGAGGGCCTCGGCGGCCTCGAGGTCCTGCTCGCGCCCGAGCTCCCCCGAGGCGAGGGCCGCCTCGAGGCCGCCGGCGAGGGCGATGGCGGCGGCGCGGGCCTCGGGGCCGGAGCCGCGGGAGCCGGCGAGGGTGCTCACCGCCGGGCCCTCGCCTCGAGCGCGGCCGCCAGGGCCGGGTCGGCGGCCTCGCCCGACAGGGCCGCGTCGAGGAAGCCGGGGTAGCCGAGGGCCGGGAGGGCGATCTCGTCGGGGAGTTCCCGCACGATGTCGGCGAAGGCGCGATGGGCGACGCCGGATAGCCTGGCCAGGAGCTCGCGCGAGGAGCGCTGGGGCTCGCGCCGATGCGCGGGATAGCCCGAGGCCCGCTCCTCCGTGAACAGCTGGTCGAAGAGGAGGCGGAGGTTGACCTCGCCGGCCCAGCCGTAGCCCTCGTTCAGGGCCAGGCTCGCGCAGTTGCCGCCGTTGATGCGCGCGAAGAGCCAGGCGTCCAGGGGCGAGCGCAGGAGGCCGCAGGAGACCCCGGGGTAGAGGAGGACCGAGTTCAGGTAGCCCTGCCCCGTGCCGCAGCCGCCAACGGCGAAGTCGGCGCGGCCGAGGCCGAGGAGGAGGGCCGACATGAGGCCGGTGTGCAGGTAGGAGAGCTCGGGCGCCTCGCCGGAGCGGCGCATGCCGCAGTTGAGGATCTCGTGGCCCCGGCCCTCGAGGGCGCGGAGGATGTCCGGGTTCCGGTCGGCCGAGCTCGTCTCGTTGATCAGGGCGATCCGCATGCGTCCCTCCATTCGGTATCGCGCAACGCGTTTTTCGCGCTCGCGGCGATGGACCCGGGCGTCAGCCCGTGCTTGGCGAAGATGGCCTCGTCCTCCCCCGACTCGAGGAAGGCGTCGGGGAAGCCGAGCCTCAGGACCCGGCAGGGCGAGGCCTCGGCGACCGCCTCGCAGGCCGCGGAGCCCAGGCCGCCCGAGCGGGCGTGGTTCTCGACGGTCACCAGGAGGCCGCAGTCCCGGGCCGCCCGCGAGGCCGCCTCGGCGTCGAAGGGCTTGATCGTGCCGAAGTGGAGGACCCGGGCCGAGATCCCCCCGCGGGCCAGGATGGCGGCCGCCTCGAGGGCCCGCGCGCTCATCATGCCCTCGGCCAGGATGGCGAGGTCGCGGCCGGGCGCCAGCTCGACGGCCCGCCCCAGCTCCGGCCGCCACGCGGGGCCGAAGAGATCGGGGAGCTCGCAGCGCATCGTCCGGAGGTAGGCCGGCCCGGGGATGGCCATGGCGAGCTCGGCCATGGCCCGGGCCTCGGCCGCGTCCGCCGGGGCGAGCACCGTCATGCCGGGCATCGAGCGCATGACCGCCAGGTCCTCGATCGCCGAGTGGGTCGCCCCGCCCCGGCCCGAGGGCAGGCCCCCGTAGGAGCCGTTGAGCTTGACCGGCAGGCCTGAGTGGGCGACCGAGACCCTGATCTGGTCGGCCGCGCGGCAGGCGAGGAAGACGGCGAAGGCCGAGACCCAGGGCACCAGGCCGCAGGAGGCCATCCCCGCCGCGGCGCAGACCGCGTTGGCCTCGGCTATGCCCATGGCGTAGAAGCGGCCCGGGTAGGCGGCGCGGAAGAGGGAGGTCCTGGTCGAGCTGCAGACGTCGGGATCGAGGACGACCATCTCCGGGTGCCGATCGGCCATCTCGACGAGGGCCGCGCCGAAAGCCTCGCGTTGGGCGATTCCCGGAGCCTTCATCCCCCCACCTCCCCGATGGCCCGGGCGTACTCCTCGTCGTTCGGGGCCTTGCCGTGCCACTCGCAGCGCCCCTCCATGAAGGACACCCCCCTGCCCTTGACCGTCCGGGCCACGAGGGCCACCGGGCCGGAGCCGGCCCCGTGGCGCGCCGCCTCGAGGGCGGGGACCAGGGCGCCGAGATCGTGGCCCGCGACGACCGAGGACTCCCAGCCGAAGGCGCGCCAGCGATCGGCTATCCGCTCGGGGGCCAGGGAGGGGCCGGTGGGCGCGGAGAGCTGGACCCCGTTGCAGTCCACGACCGCGACGATGCCCGGCAGGCGGAGGGCCCCCGCGTACTCGGCGGCCTCCCAGACCTGGCCCTCCTGGAGCTCCCCGTCGCCCAGGAGGACGAAGGTCCGGAAGCCCCCGAGCTCGGGCCTGAGCTGGGCGGCGAGGGCCATGCCGACGCCGCAGGACAGGCCCTGGCCGAGGGAGCCGGTGGAGATGTCGATGCCCGGGGCCCTGCCCATGTCCGGATGGGCCTGCAAGGGGCTGCCGAGCTCGTCGTAGCCTTCGAGGAGGCTCTCGGGGAAGTAGCCGCGGAGGGCCAGGGCCGCGTAGAGCCCCGCCGAGGCGTGGCCCTTGGAGAGGATGAAGCGGTCCCGGTCGGGACGCTCGGGCCGCTCGGGATCGATGTTGCGCAGGACGCGGAAGTAGAGGGCGACGAGGATCTCGACCTCGGAGAGGGAGCCCCCCGTGTGCCCCATGCCCGCGCGATGGACCGTATCGAGGATGAGGCGGCGGAGCCGCCGGGCCCGGGCCTCGAGCTCCCCGGCGCTCCCCTGCAGTACCCCTATCTGCTCGCTCATTATTGCGCATAGTACAATCGTGTTGCGCTTATGTCAACAAAAATGATTCACCCGGCTTGCAAAGCTCCGAGGCAGGCCCTATAGTCCCCCCATGGCCAAACAGGATGGAAGCATGGTCCAGTCGGTGGAGCGGGCCCTCTCCCTCCTGTGGAGGCTCGCCGAGCATCCGGAGGAGAAGGCCGGCCTGGCCGAGCTGGCGGCCCACCTCGACGTGGACAAGAGCTCGGCCTTCCGGCTCCTCTCGACCCTGATCAAGTACGACCTCGTCCGCCAGGACGAGGGGGTTCGGGGCTACCGCCTCGGCTACGGCATCTACCGCCTCGCCGCCTCCCTCCGCGAGCAGCTGAAGATCACGGAGGCCTGCTCCCCCATCCTCAAGCGACTCGCCCTCGCGACGAAGGAGAACGCCCACCTCGCCGTCCTCTCGGGCACGAAGGCGGTCTTCATCGACCGCGAGCGGGCGGCCAAGTCGATCGCGGCGAACACCAACATTGGCGACACCGAGGAGCTCTACTGCACGGCGGTGGGGAGGTGCCTCGTCTGCGCCCACGCGGAGGAGGAGCTGGAGGCCCTGCTCGGCGGGATCGAGATGACGCGCTTCACCGAGCGCACCATCGTCGAGCCCGCGAGGCTCCGCGAGGAGCTCCGGGCCATCCGGGCCCGGGGCTACGCCCTGGACGACGGGGAGTACGAGCCTAACGTCGTCTGCCTGGCGGCGCCGGTCTACGGCTTCGAGGGCAAGGTGGAGGCCTCCATCGGCATCTCGGGGCCGCGAGAGCGCATGGAGGCCGAGATGGAGCTCTACCGCGCGGCGGTGCTCGCCGCGGGCGGGGAGGCGAGCTCCCTCCTCGGGGGCTCGGCCCGGCCGCGGCCGGCGCAGGCCTGATAGGCCTGGGCTTGGGAGGCCGTCCCCGGCGACGCCGCCGATCTCGGCCGCGCCGCCTTACTGGGCCTTCCCCAGGACGTCGAGCGGGTTGAAATACGTGCCTCGGCGGGCGATCCCGAAATGGAGATGCGTCCCCGTCACGGCCCCCGTGTTCCCGACGCGGCCGATGGGCTGGCCCTGGGCGACCGACTGGCCGACGCGAACCTGTATCGAGGACAGGTGGAAATAGTACGAGGTGTATCCCTCGCCGTGGGAGATGATCACGTAGTTGCCGAAGGTCGGATCGTCGCGGAGGGCGGCCACGACCTTCCCGGACCTCGTCCCGGTCACCGTCGATCCCCATGGAACCGCCAGGTCGATCCCGTGGTGGAACACCTTGACCCCGGTGAAAGGGTCCTCCCGGAGGCCGAATGGCGAGGAGACGGAGCCTTTCGCCGGCATCATGAACAGGTCGCCATTGATGCGCTGGAGCGCCGCCGGGTCCATACGAGCGCCGGCCAGGAACAGGATATCCCCCGGGGCGACCCGTCCCTGGCCTGTCAGGAAACGAACGCATTCAACAGGGATCGCATAACGCGCCGAAATGGACTCGAGGTCGTCTCCCTCGCGCGCGGTGTACAAAAGGCCATCTTGGTTGGGAACCCGAATATCCGCCCCGAGGCGGAGCGCGCGCGAATCCGTTATGCCGTTGAAGCTGACGAGCGTATCCACGCGGACGCCGTGGTCTTGGGCTATCCCCGAGAGCGTGTCTCCCCGCTGGATCGTGATCGTGGCATAGTCGAGCGGGGCGGTCGGCGCCTCGGCCTGCTCGCCATCCTCCGACAGGGCCGGAGCCTCTTCGAGGCGCTCGGAGCCGCGGGGACCGATGCCAAGGGCCAGCATCGCCGCGGCGAACAGGACCACGATCGCGGCGAAGGCGAAGGCTCGCTTCCCCATCGACGCAGGGCAACGGGCCCAAGAGCGGCTCTTCGCGTCGCGGAAACGGTATCTCATGACCGGCCCCTAGCGGCTGCCGGCCGGCCTTATGGCGGCGTCGAGGAGACCGGCGGGCGCCGGCTTGCGCGCGAGGGCCGAGACGCCGCCCGAGATCGAGAAATACACGTACGAGGACGCGGATGGGGGGTCGAACAGGACGGTGAAGCCAGGCGCGCGAGAAGCCGTCTCGAGGGGGAGCGCGACGGCCAGAGCATCCCTCCCCTCCTTGATCGCCGCCTGCGCCGTCGCGCTCACGACCTTTTTCGCGGGCGGATCGAAAAACGCGACGCTGCAGCCGCGTGAAGAGGTATACTCCATCGCGAAAACGACCGTGTCCCCGTCGACGTAGACATCGGCACCCTCGATCGCGATCGCGCCGTCGCCGATGCGGACCAATGCGTAGAACCCGGGGCCGGCCAGCCTTCCGGACCGCATCGCGGCCTCGGGAGCGGCGGCGAGCGCGGCGGCGCGCAACGCGCAGGCCGCGAAGAGCCCGATCCGCGCCACGCGGCCGGTCATGGGGCGACCTCTCCGGCGAAAGCCGCGCTGATGGCCTCGGCGTCGATCGCGGCTCCGCCGACCCGGACCTCGTAGTGCAGGTGCGGCCCCGTCGAGCGCCCGCTGTTGCCGACGGCGCCGATGGCCTGGCCTTCCCTGACTCGGTCGCCTCCCTTCACGTCGACCCGCGACAGGTGCGCGAAGAGCGCCGTGGTCTCGCCGCGGCCGAGGACGACGAACGAGCCGAGGCTCGCGTCGCGGCCGGCCTCGATGACGGTCGACTCCATCGTCGCCATCACCGCATCGCCCGACCTCCCGTTCGAGTAATCCACTCCGGTGTGCAGGCGAGCGGAATCGGCGACCGGTTCGAAAGAGTCGCCGAAGCCCCTCGTCACCCGCCAGCGCCCCTCGAGCGGCTTGGCTTGGGGAAGGGACCCGATCGGATAAGCCCGCGTGGCCTTCTCCCCGCCGCGCTCGATCGCCGGCAGTTCGACCTTGGGACCCGTCCTCGCCGCGGCGAAGAGAGGCGTGAAGGTCGAGGAGACGGCGACGGCCGCCGCCAGGAGCAGGGCCGCGAGGCTGGACAGGACCGCCGCGCCCGGTCCGGCCGGTTCGCCCTCGAGGATGCGGCGGATGCGTCGCGCCGCCCCCGTGGCGCCGCCGATGCCGCTCGCCAGGGGCGGGAACCCGGCGGCTCCCGGCGATGACAGCTCGAGGATGAGCGTCGCGTAGAGCGACGGCCGCGTACCCCCCTGGACCACGATCGCGTCGCAGGCTTCCTCCGCATCCTCGGATAGGGCCTTGATGAACCGCGCCGCGAAAGGCAGGCACCAGGCCGACGCGAGCAGGGACCCGACGATCGCCATGAAGGCCAGGTCGTGGCGCTTGACGTGGCCGAGCTCATGGAGCATCGCCGCGAGCCTCCGCTCTTCGCTCCAGCTCTCCGGATCCTCGGGAACGACGATCGCGGCGCCGGCGCGGAAGGCGACGAAGGGCGAAGCGAAACGCCCTTCGAGGAGGAACGGCCGCTTGCGCATACCGAGGCGATTCCGGGCTTCGGCGAGCGAGAGCGCCCAAGCCCCGTCCCGGGGCGGGCGCAGGCTCCTGAGCGTACGAGCGGTCGAGGCCGCCGCCAGGGCCATCCTCGCGAGCGCATGGGCGGCTCCGAGGGCCCAGGCGCCGACGAGGACCAAGGCTATGCCCGCCGAAACCTCGAGGCCTCGGGTACGCGCGCCTTCGAGCCCTCCCGAGCGGCTATTCCCTGGGCCGGCCTGATCCGCGAGGACGACGCCCGTCCGGTCGAAGCGGCCGATACCCGCCTCATCGATGTCGCGGCCCGAGGGCAGGAGAGCCAGCAAGGGCAAAAGAAGCGCGGAGGCGAGGAGCAGCCTGAAACGCGCGGCCGCGGCGAGGCGTCCGCGCAAGAGGCCCCTGAGCGCGAGGGTCGAGCCGAGCACCGCGAAGGCGCGCAGGAGGAAAAGCGAGAGAGACTCGATCATCGCTTCACCTCCCCTGCTTCCAGGCGGCGTCGATGAGGTCCTTGAGCTGGCGGTACTCCTCGTCGCTGAGCGGCTTTCGATCGCTCCCTATGAGGGCTGCGATCGCGCGCGCCTTCGATCCGCTGAAGAAAGTCGACATCGCGTCCTCGAGAAGGGAGGCGCCCTCCGTCTCCAGGTCCGTCGCAGGAGACCAGACGTAGCGCTGGCCGTGTTGCCTATGGACGATTCGGCCCTTCGTCTCGAGCGCGGCCAGGAAGGTCCGCACCGCGGAGTAGCTCGTCCCGTCGGCGAGCGCCTCCTCGACCTCGTGCGCGGTCGCCTCGCCCAGCGATAGGAGGATCTTGAGAACCTCGCGCTCACGCTTCGAAAGTCCATCGAGTATCGACATAGCGTCTCCAGGTGCTAGTTTTTTAGCACGTGCTAATAATCTAGCATCTAGGTATATGACTGTCAAGGACTCGATGAGGCGATCGCGCAGCCGAAAGCGGAGATGCGGCGTTGCGAGCTACCTTCGCCCCTCGCGGCAGAGCCGGCCGCGGCGGGGTGGAGGCATAGCATCGCAGAGCCACTCAGGAGACGGGCGAGGCCCTTCGCTTCATTGGATCGATGCGGCGGGCGCCGGGACGGCCTCGGCCTTGGCCGCGATGAAGGCGCGCAGCTCCTCGAGCTGCCGGACCACCGCCTTGGGCGCGGGCCCGCCGACCTGGTCGCGCCGCTCCACGCAGGAGTCGAGCCTGAGGTAGCGGGAGAGCTCCCCGGTCTCCGTACCCTGCCAGGCGGGATGGAGGGCGGCGAGGCCGGCCTCGCCCAGGGCGGCGAGGAGGCCGGCGACCGCGGGGCTGCAGCCGAAGGCGCCGCCCTTGCGCGCCGACTCCCAGGCCAGGACGAGGGCCCGGCCGGCGGCGTAGGCGGTGCGGAAGGGAACGCCCTTGTTGAGGACGAGGTACTCGGCGGCGTCGGCGGCCCAGAGGCAGCCCTCCTCGGCCGCGGCCCGCATGCGCGCGGGATCGGGCGCGATGGACGACACCATGGTCGCGAAGGCCTTCGCGCAGGCGAGGGCGGTGTCGGCCGCGTCGAAGATCGCGGCCTTGTCCTCCTGGAGGTCGCGGTCGTAGGCGAGGGGCAGGCCCTTCTGCATGACGAGGAGGGCGACGAGGTCGCCGTAGGCCCGGCCCGCCTTGCCGCGGATGAGCTCGGCGGGGTCGGGGTTGCGCTTCTGCGGCATGACGGAGGAGCCGGTGGAGCAGGAGCTCCCCAGCTTGACGAAGCCGAACTCGTAGGAGGTCCAGAGGCATATCTCCTCGCAGTAGCGGGAGAGGTGGGTGAGCAGGGCGGCGCAGGCCGCGGCGAGCTCCAGGCAGGCGTCCCGGTCGGCCACCGCGTCCATGCAGTTGGGCGAGGGCCGCGCGAAGCCGAGGGAGGCCGCGACCCCCTCCCGGTCCAGGGGGAGGCCCGAGCCGGCCAGGGCGCAGGCGCCCAGGGGGCACTCGTCGGCCCGGGCCGCCGCGTCCTCGAGCCTGCCGTAGTCGCGCCGGAGGGCCGCGGCCCAGGCCATGAGGTGGTAGGCGAAGCTCACCGGCTGGGCCCGCTGGAGGTGGGTATAGCCGGGCATCAGGGTCCGGGTATGGCCCGCGGCGAGCTCGGTTATGGCGCGCAACGCGTCCAGGAGGGCCTCCCTGAGCTCGGCCGAGGCGCGGCGCATCCAGAGCCGGAGGTCGAGGGCCACCTGGTCGTTGCGGCTGCGGCCCGCGTGGAGGGCGCGGCCTGAGTCCCCGAGGCGGGAGGTGAGCTCGGCCTCGACGAAGGAGTGAACGTCCTCGGCCAGGGGGTCGACGGCGAGGCTGCCCTCCTCGGCCTGCACGGCGAGGGCGCCCAGGGCGCGGCCGAGCTCGGCGGCCGTCCGCTCGGGCAGGATGCCCTGGCGGCCGAGCATGGCCGCGTGGGCGATAGAGCCCTCGATGTCGACGGCCAGGAGGCGCTGGTCGACGCCGACCGAGGAGAGGAAGGCGTCCATCGCGGGATCGAGCCCGCCGTCCTTGGAGGTTTCCCAGAGCTTCGCCATGGCGGGCCTTCAGTCCCCCGCGGGGGCGGTGTAGCCGGCCGAGCCGGGGGCCATGGGCTGGACGGGCTCGCCCGCCTTGAGCCGGGCCTGGAGCCTCGCCCGCACCTTGGTCGGCAGGCCGAAGAGGTTGATGAAGCCCTCGGAGTCCTTGTGCGAGAACAGGGGGCCCGTGGTGAAGCTCGCGATGCTCGCGTCGTAGAGGGAGGTGGGCGAGCTCATGCCCGCGCTCGTGATGGAGCCCTTCCAGAGCTTGAGCTTGACGGCGCCGGAGACGTTCGACTGGGTCGAGTCGATGAAGGCGCAGAGGGCCTCCATGAGGGGGCAGAACCACTCGCCCTCGTAGAGGGTCTCCGCGAACTTCTGGCCGACCTGGAGCTTGAAGGAGAGGGTCTTGCGGTCGAGGCAGAGCTGCTCGAGCTTGGCGTGGGCCTCCATGAGGACGGCGCCTGCCGGGGTCTCGTAGACGCCCCGGGACTTCATGCCGACGACCCGGTTCTCGACCATGTCGAGGATGCCGACCCCCTGGGCCCCGGCGATCTTGTTGAGCGCCTTGACGAGGGAGACCCCGTCCATCGCCGCGCCGTCGAGGCTGACCGGCACGCCCTTCTCGAAGCCGATCGTCACGTAGGCTCCCTGGTCGGGCGCCTTGGAGGGGGCGACGCACATCTTGAGCATGTCGCCCTCGTACTTGGGCTCGTTCGCGGGATCCTCGAGGTCGAGGCCCTCGTGGCTGATGTGCCAGAGGTTGTCGTCCCGGCTGTAGGAGTCGGACTTCTTCATGGGCACGGGGATGCCCCGCTTCTCGAGGTACTCGATCTCCTCCTCCCGGCTCGAGATGTCCCAGATGCGCCAGGGCGCGATCACCTCCATCTCGGGGGCGAAGGCCTTGATGGCGAGCTCGAAGCGGACCTGGTCGTTGCCCTTGCCCGTGCAGCCGTGGGCGATGGCGGTGCAGCCCTCGGCCAGGGCCGTCTCGGTGAGGCTCTTGGCGATGAGGGGCCGGGCGGCGGAGGTGCCCAGGAGGTAGCGCCCCTCGTAGGCCGAGCCCGACTTCACCAGGGGCCAGAGGTAGGCCTCGACGAACTCCTTCTTGAGATCCTTCACCACAAGCTTCGAGGCGCCCGAGGAGATGGCCTTCTTCTCGAGGTTGGCCCAGTCGCATTCCTGGCCGACGTCGCCGCAGACCGCGATGACCTCGCAGTCGTAGTGCTCTTTCAGCCAGGGCACGATGACCGTGGTGTCGAGGCCGCCGGAATAGGCCAAGGCGATCTTCTTCTTCATGCTCTTCATGATCGAACTCCTTGTTGCGAGCGCGCCTGCGCTTCGTCGGGCCGCCCCGGGGGCTGGCCGCATGCACTACCAAGACTGTCGTGGGGTGAGGGTTTAGCGACGACGGAGGCGGGAAAGCGTCGAGGAGGAGATGCCGCGGATCGGTTGCTCCGTCATGCGAGCATAGTAGCGGCGCGCAGGGCGAGCGTCAAGGGACTGATGCATATTTTTGCATTTTTCATGGCTGTTTTAGCCACATAAAAAAAACACAGCGCTTGGTCGGAAACGGTATTTCTTTTTCTATTATGCTTTTACAATCTTCGAGGCAGCCGCCCTGACAAACGTTTCGGTTTTTTATGCATTTCTACATATATGACGAGGCTCGCCCCACGAGGGCGTCGAGGGTGCGGCCGATATGCGCGCGGGTAATCCGCTCCGCCTCGGCGCCCTCCCGCGCGCCGAGGGCCTCGACGAGGAGGCGGTGATCCTCGTCGGCCCGCCTCCGCGCCGCCGGGTCCAGCCGGGCGTGGAAGCTCAGGTCGCAGTGCTCCATCCGGAGCTGGGCGTGGATGGAGACGAGGCAGGGATTGCCCGCGGCGGCGATGAGGGCCATATGGAAGCGGTCGTTGAGGCGCTCGAGCTCGCCCCGCGGCTCGGGCCCGCCCGGGCTCGCGCCCTGCTCGCGCATGGCGGACTCGAGGAAGCGGAGCTCGGCGAGCTGGGCCTCGCTCCGGCGGGAGGCGGCGAGGCAGGCGGCGAAGCCCTCGAGCCCGATCCGGCACTCGATGCGGGCCCGGATCTCGGCCGGGTCGTACTCGCGGACGAGCCAGCCGCGGTTCCGCTCGACGAGGCCCTCCTGCTCCAGCCGGAGCAGGGCCTCGCGGACGGGGGTCCGGCTGACGCGGAGCCGCTCGGCCAGCTCGTCCTCGACGAGGCGGCGCTCGCCGCGGGGCGGGATCGCGAGGATGGACTCGCGGAGCCGGGCGTAGACGGTCTCGGGGAGGGCGGAGCCGGCGCCGCTCCTCCTCCGTCCCGGGGCGGGGATTTCCCGGGAGCCCGCCCCTCCCCCGCTGTTACCGGCTGTACCCTGCGTCTGCTGCTCTGCCATGCCGGGCATTCTAGCATGGTCCGGCGGAAGGGAAGAGAGGCCGGGCTAAAAAAGGCCGCCCCGGGGGGGCGGCCTCGATCGGATGCCGGGATAGGGGCCTACTTGCCCCACGCGGCCAGGTCGAGCTCCTTCTCGGTCTTGGCGACGATTGCGCTGCCGGCGATATCGCCGGTGACGTTGAGGCAGGTGCGGCCCATGTCGAGCAACGCGTCGATGCCGAGGATCATGGCGTAGGCCGCCGCGACCGCCGAGCCTTCCGTGACCTTGAGGCCGATGGACTCGAGGACCATGAGGAGCATGATGGCGCCGGCCCCGGGCACGCCCGCGGTGCCGATGGAGGCCAAGGTCGCGGTGACGATGACGGTGAGCTGCTGGTTGAAGGTCAGGGGGTTGCCGGTGGCGTAGCCGATGAACATGGCGCAGACCCCGAGGTAGATGGCCGTGCCGTCCATGTTGATGGTGGCGCCCAGGGGCAGGGTGAAGGAGCAGATGTTGCGCGGGATGCCGAGCTTCTCCTCGGCGCAGCGCATGGTGATGGGCAGGGTGCCGCTCGAGGAGCGGGAAACGAAGGCCGTGATCATGGCCTCGTTGGCGCCCTTGAGGAACTTGACCAGTCCCAGCTTCCAGACGGCCAGGAGGCCGCCGTAGACGCCGACGAGGTGGACGACGAGGCCGAGGTAGACGGTCACCGTCACCATGAGGAGGGGCCCCAGGGCCTTGGCGCCCTGCTGGGCGAAGACCTGGGCGATGAGGACGAAGACGCCTATGGGGGCGTACTGCATGATGCCGCCGACGATCTTGTACATGGTCTCGGCCGCGGCGTTACAGACCTGGAAGAGGGTCTCGGCCCCGTCGGCGAGGGTCTTGGTCTTCGAGTCCTTGACGTAGGAGATGCCGAGCCCGAAGAGCACCGCGAAGAAGATGATGGGCAGGACGTCGCCCTTGGCGAGGGAATCGACGGGATTGGTCGGGACGATGTTGAGGAGGATCTGGACGAGGGTCGGCGCGGCCGCTTCCTTGCCCTTGATCGCCGCGTCGCCGACGATGCCGAATCCGGCCCCCGGCTGGAAGATGTTGGCGAAGACCAGGCCGATGACGACGGCGAAGGCCGAGGTCAGGAGGTAGTATGCCATGATCTTCACGCCCACGCGCCCCAGGCGGGAGGGGGCGATGCTCGCCGCGCCGGCGATGAGGGAGAAGAGGATGACGGGCACGACGATCATCTTGAGCAGGCGGATGAAGAGGTCGCCGAAGAACTTCGTGTTGTCGACGAAGGGCTTGACCGCGTCGGGGGAGAAGCCGAGCGCGATGCCCAGGATCGCGCCGAGGATCAGGCCTATGAGGATCCGTGCGAGGAGGTTCGACTTGAAGTACCAGTCGAAGATCCCCTTCTTGTTCGCGTTCTCAGCCATGCGTGTCTCCTTGTGGCGAGGCTGCTCCGCCCCGAGGCGGAGCTCAGGTACCCGATCAGTGTAGAGGTCTTTGCGTCGGGCCGAAATGCACCAAATGGGGTATACGGCCGGCCGGCCGGCGGGGGCTCCGCGGGTCCGCCCCGGCTAGACGAGGCCCTCCTCGATGGCCTTGCGGACGATCTCCGCCCGGGAGGAGACGTTGAGCTTCTGGTAGATGTGGAGGATGTGCTTCTTGGCCGTCGCCCCGGCGATGTGGTGCCGCTCGGCGAGCTCGCGGTAGGTGAGGCCGTCGACCACGTCCCTGAGGACCTCGCGCTCGCGGGGGGTCAGCTCGTAGTCGGCGGCCGAGCCCGAGCGGGCGCCGCGCTGGATCTCCTCGAGGAGGCGGCGGGCCACGGTGGGGCTGATCGGCGAGCCTGAGTCCCGGGCCGAAAGGATCTGCTCGAGGAGGGCCTCGGGCTTGGTGTTCTTGAGGATGTAGCCCTTGGCCCCGGCGCGTATCGCGGCGAGGATCCGGTCCTCCTCCTCGAAGATGGTGAGGATGAGGACGATGACGGAAGGGCGCCGCTCGCGGAGGGCGGCCGTGGCCTCGATCCCGCTCATGCCCGGCAGGTGGATGTCCATGAGGACGATGTCGGGCTCGGGATTGGCCTCGATCCAGGCCAGCAATCCCTCGGCCTTCTCGAAGGAGGCGGCGATGCGGATGCGCCCGTCCCGGCCGAGGAGGTAGCGCAGGCCCTCGCGCACCTCGCGCTCGTCCTCCACGATGGCCACGGACAGGGGCCCAGGCCCCGCTTCAGGCCTCACAGGGCGCCTCCTCCCTGGCTCCCCGCGCCGCGAGCCGCCCCGCCGGCGCCTCGATGGCGAAGCGCGCGCCCTCCCCCGGCGAGGAGGCGATCTCCACCGAGCCGCCGAGGCGCTCGGCGCGGTAGCGGATGTTGGCGAGCCCGGCGGAGGAGGGGCCCGCGGCGGCCGGGTCGAAGCCCCGGCCGTCGTCGGAGAAGCGGATCGAGAGGGCCCGGCCGTCGAGCCCGATCCGCGCGCGCACGCGCCTGGCCCCGGCGTGCTTGAGGACGTTGCTCACCAGCTCGTCGAAGATCTTCTCGATCTCGTCGCGGGCCTCGGGCCCGATCGCGTTGAGCGCCTCCCGGCCGCGGACGCGGCAGTCGAAGTCGATGCCCCCGTCCCGGAGCCTCTGGCGCATGCCGGCGGCCAGGCGCTTGGAGAAGTCGGCGGCCAGGCGCTCGTCCGCCTTCATGCCGAGGATGATCTCCTTCAGCCGCTTGATCGCCTGGAGGCAGTTGGCCTCGATGCGCTCGTGCATCTCCCGCAGCTCCTTGGAGCCCTCCCCCGCGAAGCCGCGGGCCAGGTCCCGCGCCACGCCGTTGCAGAAGAACACGTTGGTCAGCTTCGCGCCTATCGTGTCGTGCATGTCGCGGTAGATCCGCTGGCGCTCCTCGCGGAGGCGCAGCTGGGTGTTCTCCCGCTGGAGCCGCCACAGCTCCTCGGTGCGTTGGGCGACCTTTGCCTCGAGGTCGCGCGAGTTCTCCGCGACCGTGTCGAGGAGGCGGTTGAGCTCGTCCCCGAGCTGCCCGAACTCGTCGCTCGAGCCGGCCTCGACCCGGGCCTCGGCCTCGCCCCCCTCGATCCGGTCCACGACGGCGACGACGTGGTTCAGGGGCGAGACGATGAGCTTGGTGGTGATGGCCGCGAGGGCGAGGACGAAGAGGATCATGAGCAGGAGGTCGATCGCGGTGACGAGGTCGAGTATCTCGTTCACCGGGGCCATGATGGCCTCGAGGGGCATGCCCACCGCGATGATCCAGTCGAAGCTCTCGGCCCGCTTGTGGACGAAGAGGGTCCGCTGCCCGCCGACGCTGCCGACGAAGGAGCCCGAGCCCCGCGCGAGGACGGCCTCGCCCCCGGCCAGGTCGAAGCGCTTGAGCTCGAGGCGGGGGCCCCGGTCCTCGGGGAACTGGCTCGCGATGATCTCGCCCGAGGGGCTCAGGATGAGGGCCTTGCCGCCTTGGGGTATCTCGAGCCCCACGAGGATGCTCGCGAGGTCCTCGAGGAGGATGTCCAGGCCGAGGACCCCGGCGAAGGAGCCGTCCTCGCCCTTGACCGGCAGGACGCAGGTGATGCCGAGGGCCTCCACGCTGGCGTAGCGGTAGGGGGCGGAGACGCCGAAGGAGCCCGAGGAGGCGGCCAGCTCGTACCAGGGCCTGCGCCGGGGATCGTAGCCCGGGGGGAAGCTCGGGACGTTGTCCGTGAAGCCCTCGCCGACGCCCCATTCGAACATGCGCCCGTCGGCGGTGCCGAGGTAGACGGCCCGGAGGTGGGCCTCCCGGGCCCGGACCGTGGCCAGGAAGAGGTCCCGCATCCCCTCGGGCTCAGCCCGGCGCACGGCCTTGGTGCCGGCGAGGGCCCGGGCCGCGAACTGGAGGTCGCGGAAGAACTGGGCGAGGCGCTTGTCGGTCTGGTCGAGGATGGTGGAGGCGATCTCGTCGGCGCTGCGGAGGGCGAAGTCGCGGAAGACGCGGCGGCTGATCAGGAAGGCCGAGGCCAGGAAGAAGATGACGGAAATGGATATAAAGATGAAGAACTTGACGCCAATGCCCCAGCGACGCCCCTTCATGCCGGCCGTTCCTCCTCGAACAGGACATTCTAGCGGCGTCCGGGACGCCGGGGCAAGCGAGAACGGGTCCCCGGTGCCCCGCTGGACGGGGCGAGCCCCAGGATCGATACTCATCGCCATGGAAACGCGCGCACCGCGGATCGGCATCATCGGGGGCATGGGGCCGGAGGCCGGCATAGCCCTCCTGGCCAAGGTCGTGGCGGCGGAGCCGGCCGCCCGGGACCAGGATCACCTGCCGGCGGTCCTCGACTCGGACCCGAGTATCCCGGACCGGACGGCCTTCCTCATGGGCCGGGGCGAGGATCCCCTCCCCGCCCTGATCGCGGCGGGCCAGCGGCTCGCGGCCTGCGGGGTCAGCCTGGGGGGCATCGCCTGCATGACGGCCCACGCCTTCATCGGGGGCCTCCGGCCGGCCCTCCCCTTTCCCCTCCTCTCGGCCTTCGAGGAGCTGGCCGCCTTCGTCGCCGCGCGCTACCCGGGGGCCCGCCGCCTCGGCATCCTCGCGACGAGCGGGAGCCGCAAGGCCGGCCTCTACGAGCGCGGCCTCCCCGGCCTCGAGTGCCGCTGGCCCCCCGAGGAGGAGCAGGAGGGCCTCGTCACCGAGGCCATCTACGGGGCGCGGGGGATCAAGGCGGGGAACCGCGGCGAGTACCCGCGGAGCCTCCTCGCCGCGGCGGCCGAGGGCCTGGCCCGCTCGGGGGCCGAGCTCATCGTCGCGGGCTGCACCGAGGTCCCCCTCGCCCTCTCGCCCGCGGACCTGGGCCTCCCCCTCCTCGACCCCATGGAGATCCTCGCCGCGGCCCTCGTGCGCGAGGCCAGGCTCCAGGCCGCCTCCTAGAGGGGCTGGCCCCCGCGGAGGAGGCGGGCGGCGATCTCCTTGAAGAGCTTGGCGGCGACCATGGCCGTGACCCCGCTCGGGTCCCGCCCCGGGTTGAGCTCGACGAGGTCGGCGCCGACGAGGGTGCCGGGGCAGGACTGGACGAGGCCGAGGGCCTCGCGGCTCGTGAGCCCGCCCGGCTCGTGGTGGGAGACCCCGGGCGCGAAGGCCGGGTCGAGGGCGTCGAGGTCGAGGGAGAGGTAGAACTCGCCGGCGAAGGAGGGCCTCGCCCCCCCGGCCCAGGCCCTCATGTCGATGACCTCGGCCCCGAAGCGCTCGGCCTGGGAGCGCAGATGGGGGCTCATGCCCCTGATGCCGACCTGGACCAGGCCGCCGACCGCGCCCTCCTCGCAGGCCCGGGCGAAGGGGCAGGCGTGGGAGAGCCGGTCGCCCTCGAAGTCCTCGTACAGGTCGTTGTGCGCGTCGAGGTGGAGGACGTCGATGGCCCTGCCCCGGGCGCGGGCGTAGCCGGCGAGGATCGGGTAGCTCACCGCGTGGTCCCCGCCGAGGCAGATCAGGCGGGCGCCCGCGCCGAGGACCGCGGCCACGGCCCCGGAGATGGCGCCGGGGTCGAGGCGGCCGCCTAGGTCCAGGTCGCCGAGGTCGACCAGGGAGGGACAGTCCCCGAGGTCGCGGCCGTCCTCGGCGCAGCGGTTGGAGGAGGGGCAGGCGAAGGCCGCCCGGATGGCGCCGGGCGCGGCCGCGGCCCCGCGGAGGTAGGAGGACTTGTCGTCCGCGGGCAGGCCGAGGACGGCGACGGCGCCGGGGCAGGGCAGGGAGGCGGGATCGAAGGTAGGAGGCATGGGAAGGGTGGTAGCATCGGACCGGCCCGAGGTCAAGGGCCGCTCAGCTGCCCCGAGGTCCTGAAGCGCCCCAGCTCCCTGCCAAGGGACGCGACGAGGCGGCTGTTCTCCTCGGCCAGGCGGAGGGACTCGCGCCCGTCGGCCTCGATGCCGTCGGCCCTGCCCCCGATCTCGCGCGAGCATTCCTCCACGCGCAGGCTCGCGGCCCGGAGCCGGTCCATGGCCTCGCGCACCTTGGTGCCGGCCGCGGCCATGGCCGTGCCGGAGGCCTCGACCCGGCTCGCGGCCTCGCGCACCTGGGAGAGGGAGCCGAGGACGAGGCCGCCTCCCGAGCGCTGCTCGAGGATGGCGGTGCAGACCTCTCCCTCCAGCCGGGACAGGGAGCCGATCCGCCCGAGGATGGCGTCGAAGGAGGAGGAAGCCTCGAGCGATGAGGCCGAGGCGGCGGCGATCGAGCCGCCTATCTCCGCGACCCGGGCCGCGATCTCCCGGGAGCGCTCGCGGGCGCTCTCGGCCAGCCGCCTGATCTCCTCGGCGACGACCGAGAAGCCCTTGCCGGCCTCGCCCGCGTGGGCCGCCTCGATCGCCGCGTTCATCGCCAGGAGGTCGGTGCGGTCGGCGATCTCGGCTATGATGCTGTTCGCGGCGGCCAGGTCGGCGCTCCTGCCGCTCGCCGCGGCGATCGCGCCCGCGGCCGCCTCGAGCTTGGACTTGCCCTCCTCGCTCGCCCCGTCGAGGAGGCCGAGCTGCGCGCGGATGGTCTCGGCGCTCGCGGCCATCGCGGTCAGGCTGCCGACCATCTCCTCGACGCAGGCCGAGGCCTCGGAAACGCTGGCCGACTGGGCCTCGATCGCCCCGTGGAGCTCCGAGATGGCCGCGAGTATGCCCAGGGCCTGGGATCTCGCCTCCTCCTCGGCCGAGGATTGCTCCCCTATCTCGCGGTAGCTCGCCTCGATCCCCCCGCGGATGCCGGCGATGGCCTCGCTCGTGCGCGAGGCCGCGCCGGCGATCTCGGAGCCGGTCGAGCTGATCTCCCCGGCGGTGACCCGCACGGAGTCGACCAGGGAGGAGAGGCTCGCCGAGAAGCGGTTGAAGACCTCGCCGAGCCCGCCCACCTCGTCGCGCGAGGCAGCGCTCACCCGGACGGCGAGATCCCCCTCCTCCATCCGCGCGAAGGCCCGCCCGAAGGAGGCCAGGGGCTTGGTCAGCCGCGCCGAGATGAGGAAGACGCCGAGGGCCATCGCGGCCAGCCCGACGGCGAAGATCGCCGCCAGGTCGAGGAGCATCGCGTCGGCGGCGGCGAAGAGGGAGGCCTCGGGGACGGAGAGGCAGAGGACCCAGGGCTCGGCCTGGCCCGGCAGGGCTATGGGCTCGAGGACCCGCATCGAGCCGCCCGAGGCGAAGGAGCGGCCCTTCCCCTCGCCGACGACGGCCGCGAGGGCGCCGGCGACCTCCTCGCCCTCGGCCTCCCCGAGAGGCCGGCCGACGAGCTCGGGCCTGCGGGGGTGGCCGAGCAGCAGGCCGCCGGAGGAGGCGATGCAGGCGTAGGAGCCGGCGAGGCCGCCCGTGCCGGCGACGAGGCTCGACATGAAATCCAGGGAGAGGTCGACCCCGACGACGCCGAGGCGCCCGCCGCCGGCCGCGTCGAGGGGCCGGGAGTAGGTCGTCATGAGCACGGAGCCTCCCTCCTCGCCGACCTCCTCGAGGTAGGGCTCGAGGAAGGAGGGGCGGCCGCTCTCCATGGGGATCGAGAAGAAATCCCCGTAGTAGCTCTCCTCGTCCTCCTCGCCCTCGGCCCCGGCCTGGACGGCGATAGCCTCGCCGTCGCGGTAGGCCCAGGGCAGGAAGGCCCCGTCCGGCTCGTACCGGGGGTCCTTGAGGAACTCGGCGTCCCGGCCGTCCCAGCTGTCGGCCGTGAAGATGGCCCAGACGGCGAAGAGGTCGGCGTGGGCCCCGAGGTAGTCGACGAAGAGGGAGGGCAGGAAGGCGCGGTCCCTCCGGCCGGCCCTATGGAGGGCGAGTATGGCCTGGGCGAGGACGTCGCAGCCCTCGGCGGCGGCCGAGAGCCGGGAGCCGAGCCTCGCCGCGTCGCGCTCCGCCCTCAGGGAGGCGGCCTCGAGGGCGGCCTCCCTCGTCCTCTCGTCGAAGAGGCGGAAGAGGTAGAGGGAGAGGGAGGCGAAAAGGAGGAGCTGGGCCGAGACCAGGGCGGCGAAGAACTTGTGGCGTATCTTCACGGATGGAAGTCTAGTAGCGGCTCCAGCCGCCCGCAAGCGAAGCGCCTTCTTTGACCTCGGGGCCCGCATAGGCTATCATGGCCCATGCTCTTCATCGACCGCCGCGACGGGACCAGGGTTCGGGACCTCGGCCACTACTTCGCCATCCTGCCCTACCTGATGCGCCATCGCAACGAGGCCTCCGTCTACTTCTCCAAGGACATCGACGTCGAGAAGGCCTGCGCCTACTCCCTCGGCCCCGAGGCCGGGAGCCAGAAGCCCGGCCTCTTCGCCATCGCGGTGGCCGCGGCCGTCCGCACCCTCGCGCTCAAGCCCCGGCTCAACCGCTTCGTCAAGGGCCGCGCCGTCTACCAGCGCAAGGAGATCGAGGTCTCCTTCGCGGTCAAGCGCAAGCCGGGGCAGGGGAGCGCCGAGGCGAGCACGAAGATCCGCTTCGAGGCCGGCGACACCCTCGAGCGGGCGAGGTCCCGGCTCGAGGAGGGCATAGCCCGGGCCGCCGAGGGCCGCCTCCTGGAAGGCGAGCGGCGCATCGCCTGGGCCCACGGCCGGCCCCTGGGCAAGGCCGTCCTCACCTCGGCCTTCCGCTTCCTCGACCGCCTCAACCTGGCCTCCGAGGCGACGCTCCGCGGCGACCCCCTCTACACCTCGGTCTACTTCGCCAACCTCGGCAGCGTCGGCCTCGACAGCCCCTTCCACCACCTCTACGACTGGGGCACCGCCAGCATCTACATCGTGATGGGCCGGGTCTTCCAGAAGGAGGTCCCCCGCCCCGAGGGCGGCACGGCGAGCCGGCGCTTCGTCAACTTCAAGATAACCGTGGACGAGCGCATCGCGGAGGGAGCCTACTACGCCCACGCGGCCTCCCTCTTCCTGCGCCTCCTCGGCCACCCCGAGCTCCTCGAGCGCGAGCCCGACCTCTCCGCCGTCGAGGCCTGAGGGAGCGGAGGCGGCCTAGCGCTTGACCTCGCAGCTGCCGGACTGGTCGAAGGCCAGCTCGAAGGCCGGCAGGGCCTCGAGCCCCGTCGCGATCCTCGCCCCGCCTTTGAGCCGGTAGCGCACGACCTTGAGGGTGGCCACCAGGTCGAAGAGCCGCCGGTCCATGTTGGCGAAGTTCATGCTCCCCTCGAGGACGACGCTCCTCGAGGCCCGCGCGGGGATCAGGAGCTCCTCGGCGCGGGAGCCCTCGGCCCAGTACCTGCCCTCGCCCTGGAACTCGTAGTCCAGCGCGGAGAAGGCCAGGGGGAAGTCGTTCGGGTTCTCGATCTCGAGGGCGATCTCGAGGTCGGTGACGACGAGGATGTCGCGGCCGATGCCGACGGACGAGATGCGCAGCCGCGGCTCGCGGACCAGGGGGAAGGAGCCCTCGGCCTCGGCTTCGAGCTCGGCGGGAAGGCCCTCCCGCCGGGCCCCGATCCTCGCGCGGAGCTCCCAGCCCGCCCGGGCGGGGCCTCCTGGCCCGACGACGGCCTCGTCGAAGCCCCGGAGGTCGAGGGCGAACTCGGCGGGGAGCCGCGCCTCGCCTCTCGCGGGAACGGGGGCCGCGAGGGCTGCCGGCCCGAGCGAGAGCCCAAGAGGCTCCTTCTCCCCTTCCACCTCGAGCCTGAGCTCGGCCGACTCGAGCTTGAGCTCCCGATCGCCGGGATTCGAGACGACGAGGACGAGGGGAACGAGGAGGCTGCGCTGGTCGAGGAGGCGCGGCGTCCCCGCCTCGATCCGCGCGGCCGGGGCGGCCGGGGCCGGGGGCTCGGGGCGCGAGGCGCAGCCGGGAAGGGCCAGGAGGCAGAGGGAGGAGGCGGCGAGGGCCGCTCCGAGTCGGGCGAGCTTGGGCATCGGACCACTATAGCGCCGCGCCCCGGCCCTGGCCAGGGCGGGCGCGAGATCCGCGACGCGGCCATTGGATGCGTGAGTGCGAGAGGGAGACCTTGAGGAAGGTCTTCCATTCGTTCCTCTTCCCGGCGCCAACAATCTTGAGGGCACTGCTTTCGGCTTGCCCTTTCTCGGGGAATGGTATACAAATAACTGGTATGAAATAAATAGCAACCTATATAGTATCTGCGCCGAGGGAGGGGAGACGGTATGCCATGGATCGATGAGCTGTTCGGGGTGAGGAAACCGATTCTCGCCATGCTCCACCTCGATCCCCTTCCGGGGGATCCCCTTTTCAAGCGGGGCGACGCCATGAAGTCGGTCGTGGAGCACGCCCGCGCCGACCTCCGCGCCCTCCAGTCGGGCGGCGTGGACGGCATCATCTTCTCGAACGAGTTCAGCCTTCCCTATCAGAGGCAGATGCAGTTTGTCACGCCCGCCGCCATGGCCAGGGTCATCGGCGAGCTCATGGGCGAGCTCCGCGTCCCCTTCGGCGTCGACTGTATCTCCGACGGCCTGGCCACGATCGAGCTGGCCGCGGCCGTGGACGCGGCCTTCGTGCGCGGCACGTTTTGCGGGGTCTACGTGGGGGATGGCGGCCTGTACAACAACGACTTCTCCGCCCTCCTCAGGCGCCGGGCTGCCCTCCGCCTCGACGAGCTCAAGATGCTCTACTTCATCAATCCCGAGTCGGACCGCAACCTCGATCCCCGGCCCCTCGCGGATATAGCCAGGTCGGTCATCTTCAAGGCGGCCCCGGACGGCCTGTGCGTCTCGGCCTCGGCCGCCGGCCAGGAGGTCGACGACGAGCTCATGCGCGGTGTGAAGCGGGCCGCCCCGGACGTGGCGGTCCTCTGCAACACCGGCTGCAGGCTCGACAACGTCGCGGCCAAGCTCGGCTGCGCCGACGCGGCCGTGGTAGGCACCACCTTCAAGGCGGGAGGGGCCTTCCGCGGGCGCGTCGACGCCGAGCGCGTGAAGGCCTTCATGGGAGCGGTCGCGGCTTACAGGAGGACGCTCTGATGTCGGCCATCGGCATGAGGAACGTCGCGGTCATGAGCGTGCAGTACCTGCACTACTCCTTCGACTACTTCCTCTCGTCCATGGAGCGCTGCGGGCTGCGGAACGTCGAGCTCTGGGGCGGGGCCCCCCACTACTGCCGCCTCGACTACGGCACGAGCGCGGCCGCGGGCCGCAAGGTTTCCGAGCTGCGGCGCAAGCTGGACGAGCGGGGCATGAAGGTCGTCGTGTACACGCCCGAGACCCTCGCCTACCCCTATAGCTTCTCCTCGCCCGAGCGCCCGATCCGGGACCGGACGGTCGACTACTTCGCGATGGCCTTCGACGACGCCCTCGGCCTCGGGACCGACCACGTGTTCATCAACTCGGGCTGCGGCCTCCTGGACCTGCCCCGCGAGGAGTCCTGGAAACGGGCGGCGGAGAGCTTCCGCCGCATCTGCGACCTGGCCGAGCGCCGCGGGATCACCCTCGTGCTCGAGCAGCTCCAGCCCTACGAGAGCAACCTCGTCACGACCTGCGCCGACCAGGCCCGCATGCTCGGGGAGGTCGGCAGCCCCGCCCTCCAGGCCTGCGTCGATGTCGTGGCCATGGAGGTCGTCGGCGAGCGGCTCTCGGACTTCTTCGAGGCCATGCCCGATCGGATCCGCCACATCCACTACGCGGACGGGGATCCCTCGGGCCACTACATCCTCGGCGACGGGAAGCTCCCCCTGCGCACCTACGTGGAGGAGCTCGAGCGCCGCGGCTACTCGCGCTACCTGACCCTCGAGATCAACGACTCGATCTACTGGGCCGATCCCCACGCCTCGATCGAGCGGTCGACGGAGTACCTGCGCGGATTCCTGCCGGAGTGAGCCGCAGCCTCGGGCCGCGGCGATGGGCCCTCAGTCCCCCGTGATCACGAGGTTGATCGTCCGCTGGGCCGGTCCGTCGAACTCGCAGAGGTAGATGTCCTGGGCCGAGCCGCGGAGCATCTTGCCTCCGACCACGGGGAAGAGGGCGCTGTTGCCGGTGATGTGCGACTTCAGGTGCCCCGTCGGGTTCCCGGCGGTCGAGCCATAGCTCGGGAGGATCCGGGCGTGGCTGTAAGGCAGGTCCTCGGGGACGAGGCGCTCGAGGAAGAGGCCGAGGTCGCTCTCGAGGCACTCGAGGGACTCGTTGACGGCTATGCCCGTCGTCGTGTGCTGGGAGATGACCGCCACGAGGCCCTCCTGGATGCCGCTCTCGCGCAGGGCCTCCTCGACCCGCTCGGTGATGAGGACGAACTCGTTGTAACGCTTGGTCAGCAGGGTTATCGATGCGTGCTTGGTCACGGCCAATTCCCTCCCCACCTCAATCTATCCCGCCGAGGAACTCGGCCGCATTCACGCCCTTGATGAGCTCGAGGCTGCTCTCGCGGAGGCCGAGCTCGCCCAGGGCCCTCGCCATCCTGATCTGCTCGAAGCGGGGATTGTCGCTGCCGAACATGACCTGGTGGCGGAGGGAGCGGTCGATCCAGGTGATCTCGAGATCGCGGGTGAAGACGCGGGCATAGAATTCCTTGGCGCTGTCGAAGTACAGGAGGGCGGTGTCCGCGTAGACGTTGCGGTACTTCAGCATGAGCATCGCGGCCTCCTGGACCCAGGGCCAGCCGAAGTGGGCCAGGCAGATGCGGAGCTTGGGATGGCGATAGGCGAGCTCCTCGAACTCGGCCGGCCGCGAGTACTTGGCGAGGCTGTCGGGCTCGAGGGAGAGGCCGCTGTGGAAGATGACGGGCCGGTCATGGCGCTCGCAGAGCGCGTAGACCGGGTCGAGCCGCGGGTCGGGGGGATAGAAGCCCTGCCTGCCCGGGTGGAGCTTGAGGCCTCGGAGCCGGTGCTCCGTGAAGGCCCGCTCGAGCTTCTCGAGGCAGCCGGGGGCGAAAGGGTCGATCGAGGCGATGCCGATGAACCTGTTGGGGGCGAGGCCGACGAGGCGGGCGACCTCCTCGTTGCTCACGACCGCCGCGGAATCGGCGGAGTAATCCTGGGCGAGGAGGCAGAGCCGGTCCAGGCCGGCGCAGCTCATCTGGTTGAAGACGTGCTCGAGGGGGGCGGTCCCGTTGTGGTAGAGCCCGAGGAGCTCGTGGCGAGCATCCTGCCGGGCCGCGTCGGCCCGGATCGGCTCGTAGAAGGCGGGGTGGACGTGGACGTCTATGAACATGGGCCGCTCACCGCAGTGCCTTGACGGCCTCGATGGCGCGCCTGGCGTAGAGGCGCGGCTCGTTGAGGTAGGCGGTGACGAGCTCGAGGGTCGCCGTCCCCTCGTAGGGCAGCTCGCGGAGCTCGGCGAGGAGCTCTCGCAGGGGAAGCCGGCCCTCGCCGGGGACGAGGTGGGTATCGCTGTCGCCCGTCGAGTCGACGATGTGCAGGTGGGCCATCTTCGGGCCGAGCTTGTCGAAGTAGGCCATAATGCTCTCGGACTGGACGAAGGGCGGGACGAGGTCGCACATGCCGACGAGGTTTTCGCTGGGGACCAGGCGGAAAAGCTCGGCCAGGTCGTTCGCGCTCGTGCAGACGTTGGACTCGTAGGGCGTGAGAGCCTCGAGGATGATCCTGACGCCGACCCGCTCCGCGTGCTCGACGAGCTCGCCCATGGTGTGGACCAGGCGTTCCCGGATCTGCTCGCGCGTGGCGAGGTAACCGGCGTGGGCTGGGCTCATCAGCATGGAGCCGGCTCCCAGGGCCTTGGCCATGTCCAGGCCCAGCTTGAGGTAGGCCACCGCGTCGCGGCGCATGGCCTCGCTCCCGAGCATGAAGTTGTAGGGATAGGCGTTGTGCTCCGGCGTGTAGACGAGGACCGGCATCTCGTAGCGCTCGACGAGGCGCCGGACCGCGTCGAGCTCCCCGGCGGCGAGGTCGGGGGCGTAGGCGTGGGGCCGGCCGCCCCAGAGCTCGACGAAGTCGTAGCCGAAGCGCTTGGCGTCGCGGAACGCGTCCTCGAGGGGATTACGCTGATAGCCGGAGGTGAACAGGCCCCACTTCATGCTGTCGCTCCTTTCACCCAAGGCTCGAAGACGGCAACGACGGCCGCCGCCACCCGGGCCCCTCGCTCCATGGCCTGCGCGACGCTCGTCCCCGAGAGGATCCCGTGGAGGAAGCCCGCGATGTAGGCGTCGCCCGCCCCGACCGTGTTGACCACCTCGGCGGGGAAGGAGCCGCAGTCGTGGAAGCGCTCCCCGTCCCAGGCGAGGCTCCCCGCCTCACCGAAGGTGGCGACCGCGATCCGGACCCCGGCACCGACCTTGTCCCGGAGGTAGCCCTCGATGAAGAGATCCCGGCCCTTATGGTAGGAGAAGAAGGCGTAGTCGACGAAGGGAGGGGTGCTCGAGGCCAGGGGATGGTCGAGCCGGTCGGCGTAGTCGAAGCTGACGCGGGCGCCCGCGGCCTTGAGCGCGGGCAGGACGGACTCGGCCTTGCCCCAGAGCGCCGTGTGCACGACGTCGTGGGCCGCGGCGAAGGCGACGTCCTCCGCGTCGAAGGCCATGTCCGCGAGTACCCCCTCGACGTACTCGCCGTGGACCCGCTCGAGGCCGTCCAGGGCCATGTAGGTGACGGCGGTGGGGCCCCGGCCCACCCTCAGGCGGGATAGGTCGAGGCCCTCGGCGCGCAGGCTCTCGATCATCCACCTCCCGTTCTCGTCGTCCCCCGTCGTCGAGACGAGGGAGACCTCGGCGCCCAGCTTGCGGAGGTTGACCCCGGTGTCCACCACGTTGCCCGTGGGGTACTTTCGCCCGAGCCGCTCGTACACGTCGACGCAGTTGTCGCCGAGCATCGCCGCCTTCATGGCCGCCTCAGTACGAGAGCCTGCGGTAGTAGCGCCGTATCTCGGTCGGGTGGCGGTTCTCGACCTCGAGGTGGGCGTCGATGCGAGCCGTGACGACGCGCATGACCAGGTGGGAGACCGCGCCCCGGAACTCGGGGCTGATGCCCTCGAGCTCGTAGTCCTTGCTGTCGATGAAGGTGTAGTTGCCGCAGATGCGGGGCAGGAAATTCCTCACGCGCTCGGCGAGGGGACGCTCCGCGTCCTCGCCCAGGAAGAGGGTGACGGGCGTGTCCCGCTCGATCACCTCGAGCAGGCCGTGGAAGAACTCACCCGCGTGGACGGGCCGGGCGCGCAGCCAGTGCTGCTCCTCCCAGAAGCACATCGCGTAGGAATAGGTGGCCCCCCACTGGGTGCCCGCCCCGACGAAGTAGTGGATCTGGTCGTCGCGATGGGCCTTGGCGAAGGCCTCGCCGAAGCAGTCGGCCGCCTTCTCGGCCTCGACGAGGCCGCGCGCGAGATGGGCGTCCAGCTCCTCGAAGCAGCGCTCGTACTCGGGGAACTCGCCGTTCTTGTACATGAGGCGCAGGGCCACCATCAGGAACTTGAGCTGCTCCTGCATCGGGTACGACACGAGGTAATCGACCTTCCGAGCGAGGCTCGCCTTGGGGTCGTCCACGAAGCCGAAGATCCGCGCCCCCGCCTTCTTCGCGAGCTCGAGGGCCTGGGCGACCTCCTCCGTGCTCCCGGTCACCGAGGAGAAGACGAGCACCGACTTCGGGCCGAGGCGCCTGTTCCCGTTGGTGACGTACTCCGCCGCGTTCTCGGCGTAGACCGGAAGCGCGCTCTTGCCGGCCATGTAGGTGGCGACCTGGAGGCTGGAGGCCCAGGTCCCGCCGATGCCGACGAAAAAGAGGCCGTCGAAGCCCTCGGCGTAGATGGCATCGACGATCCTCTCGATCTCGCCGCGGAGGGCCAGGGCGCCATTGATGCTCTTGAGCTGCTTCTGCTCGTCGAACTTGATCACAACATCACCTCTTCAAATACATATGTTAAGGCTACTTTCATACCAATTCCTCGGGCATCATAGCACCCGTCCGGCTTTGCGTCAACTGAAACAAGAAGGCCTCATCGCGCCCCGCTCGCTTGCCCCCTATTTATTTCCTTCTCTACATTGATCTTAAAACAAGTTTCTCGTTGTCCGTCGATTTTACTATTTACAGATCGCTGAACGCGGTCTACAATTCTGCCTCAGTTGTTTATACAAGAGGGTTGCATTATGAACCATCCGGAGCGAGCCGATCTCATCCTCAGATCCTCCTCGATCTTCACCGCGGCGGGAGCCGCGCCGATGAGCGGCTACGTGGCGGTCCGCGGCGAGAGGATCCTGTCGGCCGGGGCCGCGGGCGAGGCCGCCCTCCTCGGTCCCGGGACGAGGATCCTCGAGCTGGGAAGCCGCACGGTCTGCCCCGGCTTCACCGACGCCCACTGCTTCTTCGCCGGCCACGCGATGGGCCTCGTCGGCATCGATCTCGCCGGCGTCGACCGGGCCGAGGGGGTCCTGGAGCTGGCGGGGGCGGCCGCGGGGGAGCTCGCGGAGGGCAAGCCCCTCCTCGGCCGCGGGCTGCGGCCCGGCCTCGTCGAAGGTCGTCCGGGCGCCGAGCTGGAGGCCGCCTTCCCATCCCGGCCCCTCGTCCTATTCGCCGCCGGGGGGGAGTCCTGCTGGATGAACCGGGCAGCCCGGGAGGCCTACGGCTTCTCGCCGGAGAGCTGCTACCCGGAGGCCTACTGGCGCCTGCTGCGCGCGGTGCTCGCCGACCGGGACTTCACCCTGCCAGCCTTCAAGGCCTATATGCGGATGCTCAACGCCCGCGGCGTCACCGCCGTCAAGGAGATGGGCTTCGACGACTACTACGGCTTCGCCGGCCTCCTCGACGAACTTAGGCTCGCGGGCGAGCTCTCCCTCCACGTCGCCTTCATGAGCCAGCCCGTCGGCGCCGGCATGGACCTCGGCCACGGGCGGGCGATGCGGCGTCGCTTCGGCGATCCCCGCGCGGACCTCCTTTTTTCAGGCTACAACCGGATGACGGACGGCTCCATCGGCCAGCTCTGCGGCGATCTCAAGGAGCCCTATGCCTGCGCCCCCGGGATCCGCTGCAGGGCGGCGATCGACTACGCGGGCATCGAGGCCGAGGTGCTGAAGGCCGACGCCGAGGGCTTCCGATTCTCCCTCCACGCCCAGGGCGACGCGGCCATCGCGAAGGCCGTGGACATCCTGGGGAAGTGCCGGCGGGACGCGGGCGGGAGGCTCCTCAATCGCCACGCCATGACCGATCTCGAGTTCAGCGACCCGGCGGACCTGGAGCGGATGGGGAAGCTCGGGATCATCGCCGAGATCTATCCGCAGATCATGTCCCTCGCGAGCCGCGCGGAGAAGAAGGCGATGATCGAGGAGAAGATCGGCGCGGAACGCGGCAAGCGGTACTGGAACCGGAGGAAGCTGCTCGACAGCGGCGTCCTCGTCTCCTGCGGGACCGACCTGCCACTCCTCGTCCCCGACATCCCCGAGTCGATCTACCACGCCTGCGGCGCCCTCTTCCCCGAGGGCGGGGAGCCCTTCAACGCGGAGAACGCCATGACCCTGCCCGAACTCCTGACCGCGTGGACGAGGAACGGGGCCTACAACCTCGGCCAGGAGGCGGAGCGGGGCAGCCTGGAGCCCGGCAAGCTGGCAGACATCGCGGTCTTCGATCGGGATCTCTTCTCCCTCCCGCTGGCGGAGATGCGGAGGGCGAGGATCCACAGCACGTACTGGAGGGGCAGGGTAGTCTACGCGAGTACCGGCATATAAGCGCGGCCTTTTCCTGGACCATCTACCGCTTCCCGCTCGGTGGATGCGGATTGTGCCGAACTTGCTGAGGCCCGAGACAGGCCGGTTTATTGTGCCTGAGCGCGCAGGAGAGCGAGCAAGCGGCGATTGGTTTGGTTTTTCATTCTTGTTGTTTGATATTTGGCGGATTCGAGAACTCAGCTCAAGGAGGCATCAATGGCTACGAAAGAAACTACTGCCGAGCTCACGCGGAAGCTCGGGCTGGCAGCGGCCGTCGCGCTGAGCGTCGGCACGACGGTCGGGTCGGGCATCTTCTCGTCGATCGGCTCGGTGGCCGGGGCGGCGGGAAGCGCCGTCCTGGTCATCATGTCCTTTCTCGTCGGCGGACTCATCAACATCCCCGCCAACCTGGTGTACGCCGAGCTCGCCACGGCCTATCCGGAGGACGGCGGCCAGTACATCTACTTCAAGAAGGCCGGGTCGCGGCCCCTGGCCTTCCTCTGCGGCTGGATCAGCTTCTGGGCCACCGATCCGCCCTCCATCTCCATCATGGCGCTGGCCATCGCGAACTACCTCGCCTTCCTCACGGGCTTCTCGGGGATCGTGGTCAAGCTCGTCGCCGTCGCCATGGTACTGCTCTTCATGCTGGTCCATCTCCGGAGCGTCGAGGCCGGCGGCAAGTTCCAGGCCTTCGTGACCGCCTTCAAGATCCTGCCCTTCGCCCTCCTCATCGGCATCGGGCTCTTCTACATCAAGGGCGACATGATCTCCGCGCCCGCGATCGCGGGAGCGCCCCTCGGCTTCCTCGCCCTCCTGGCCGGCGTCTCCGCCACCACCTGGTCCTTCGACGGGATGGCCGCCGTCTGCTACATGTCGGGCGAGATCAAGGAGCCCCACAAGAACATGCCGAGGGCCCTCATCATCTCCGTCCTCGTCGTGAGCGCCCTCTACGTCCTCCTCTCGACGGTCGTCACCGGCCTTTTGCCGATGGACATCCTCGCCAAGAGCACCGCCCCCGTCGCCGAGGCGGCGGGCAAGATCCCGATGATCGGCGGGGCCGCGGGCACGCTCACCGCCCTGATGGCCATCGTCGTTATCATCGGCTCGCTCTCCAGCTGCATCATGTTCCAGCCCCGCATCGAGTACGCCATGGCGAAGGACGGCCTGTTCTTCAAGGCCTTCGCCAAGGTGCACCCCAAGTGGGAGACCCCCTACTTCTCGATCCTCGTCCAGTGCGCGGTCGCCATCGTGCTCATCTTCGCCTCGAGCCTGAACGACCTCCTGGGCTACTTCACCCTCGTCGCGCTGCTCAAGAACTTCCTCACCTTCGGGACGCTCCTGGTCCTCCGCAAGAAGAGCCAGGGCTACGCCCCCACCTGGAAGGCGCCCCTGGGCCAGGTCATGGCCCTCATCGCGATGGGCGTCACCGCGACCCTCATCTACTCGACCTTCCTCTGGGCCCCGATCCCCGGCCTCGTCTGCGCCTGCGTCGCCGTCGCGACGGGCCTGCCCGTCTACTACTACTGGAGCAAGAAGAACCGGGTCGCGGCCGCCTGAAGCGGGCAACGCGGCCCATAGGCGGCGCCCTCCGGGGATCGGTCCCCGCGGGGGCGCCGCCCCTCGGCGGGGCGCCGGTCCTATCCCGCTCCTTCGGGCCATGCTATACTGAGGGCGCCCACAACAAGGAAGACAGACGTGCCGAGGACTTTCCAGTTTAGGCCGCGCGTCGAGGCGGCGGAACGCATCGAATCCTTCATCAGCGTCAACAAGCTCCCGCCCCACGCCAAGCTCCCGAGCGAGCGCGACATGTGCGAGATGTGGGAGCTGAACCGCACGACCCTGCGCAGCGCGATCCGCAGCCTCATGGAGGAGGGCAAGCTCTACAACAAGGTCGGCTCGGGCACCTTCGTCGCCGAGGCGAAGCTGACGCGCAACCTCCAGGACATGCTGCCCTTCTCGCGGCTCGTGGCGAGCGCCGGGAAGAAGCTGCGCAGCGAGGTGCTCTCCTCCCGCGTCATGGAGTGCAACAAGCAGGTCTCGCAGCGGCTGCGCCTGCCGCTCGGCCACGGGATCTTCGAGCTCATCCGCCTGCGCCTGGTCGACGACGAGCCGGTCCTCATCGAGACCGCCTACCTCGACTGCGTCCGGCACGCCGGCATCGAGCTGCTGGACTTCGCGAAGGAGTCCGTCTACCACAGCCTCGAGAAGCGCTACGGCACGGTCGTCCGGAAGGGCCAGGAGCAGCTGGGCATCACCTACGCCACCGAGGAGGAGTCGAGGCTGCTCGGGATCGAGCGGGAGAGCCCCCTGTTCCACCTCGTAGGCGTCGCCAGCGAGGAGGACGGGACGCCGGTGGAGTACTTCGAGTCGGTCCTGCGGACGGACAAGATCCGCTTCGCGAGCGTGCTGACCCGGGGCGTCAAGAAAGGAAAGAAACCATGAGGATTGCCGCGGTCGGCGATAATTGCATGGACGTGTACGATACTATGGGCCGGGCCTTCCCCGGCGGGAATCCCGTGAACGTGGCCGTCTATTCCCTGCGGCTGGGGATGGAGGCCTCCTATACCGGCGTCGTGGGCGACGACAAGTACGGCAGGATCATGATCGACGCCCTCGCGGCGAAGAAGGTGGACACCTCGCACCTGCGCGTCCTCCCGGGCCGGACCGCGGTCACCCACGTCGAGCTCGTCGACGGGGAGCGGGTCTTCGGCGACTACGACGAGGGCGTGCTCGCCTCCTTCAAGCTGAGCCCCGAGGACATCGACTTCCTCTGCTCCCATGACATCGTCGTCTCGGGGCTCTGGGGCAAGGTCGAGGGAGACCTGGCGGCGATCAGGGCCAGGGGCGTCCCGGTCGCCTTCGATTTCGCGACGAAGCTCGACGACCCGATCGTCGAGAAGGCCGTCGGGAACGTCGATTACGCCTTCTTCGCCTACGACGGCGGGGACGACGAATTCATCCGCGGCTACCTCGAGCGGATGCGCGGACGGGGCCCGCGCGTCGCGATCGCGACCCTGGGCGATAAGGGCAGCCTGGCCTACGACGGCCGGGCCTACACCGCCTTCGGGATCGTCCCCTGCGAGGTGAAGGACAGCATGGGCGCGGGCGACAGCTACATCGCCGGCTTCATCAAGGGGATCCTCCAAGGGAGGGCGCTGTCCGAGTGCATGCGGCTCGGGGCCGAGAACGCCAGCGTGACGCTGCAATACAACGGTGCCTGGTGAGGGCGGGCATGGACAGGGCCGCCAAGATCGATAGCCGTTCCCCGATCTACCTCCAGCTCCGGGAGGTGATCCGCAACAAGATCGAGGAGGGCGAGTACTCCCCCGGCCTCGCGATACCCTCCGAGAACGAGCTCGCCGAGACCTACGGCATCAACCGCCTGACCGTCCGGAGCGCGATCGACGCCCTTGTCCACGAGGGCCTGCTCAAGCGGGTCCAGGGCAAGGGCGTCTACGTTATGGGGCGCAAGATGGAGCGCGACCTCGAGACCCTCGGCGGCTTCACCCAGACGATGATCGAGAAGAACGCCCGGCCCTCCACCAAGCTCCTGGCCAAGGCCCGCAGGCCGGCCGGCGACAAGTACGCGCCTATCTTCAAGCTCGGCGTCGAGGAGGAGCTGTACTACGTCCGCCGCGTCTGCTTCGCGGACGAGTCCCCCGTCTCGCTCGAGGAGATCTACATCCCCGCCGCCCTGGTGCCCAAGCTCGAGGGCATCGACCTCGGCGTGTTCAGCCTCTACGAGGTCTACGGGTTCTACGGCATCAAGCTCAAGCGCGCGACCCAGACCCTCGATGTCACGCGGCTCGGCCAGAACGACGCGCGGATGCTCGGCGTCGACGCGAGCCAGGTGGTCTTCCTCTTCGAGTGCACGAGCTACGACGAGAAGGGCCGCGCGATCGAGTTCGCGAGGACCTATACCCGCGGCGACAAGTGCAACTTCAACGTCTGCTTCCACAAGTAAAGGCGGTCATCCCATGGGCGAGGCCCATTTCATCGGCATAGATACGGGAACCTACGAGAGCAAGGGAGTCATCGTCGACGGGCGCTGCCGCGTCGTCGCCCAGGCCTCGGTCGCCCACGGCTTGGAGAACCCCCGGCCGGGCTTCTTCGAGCACGACGCCGAGGCGGTCTGGTGGCACGACTTCCGCGAGGTGAGCCGGGCCCTCCTCCGTAAAAGCGGCCTCGACCCGCGGGATATCCGCGCGATCGGCGCGAGCGCCCTCGGAGCCGACTGCCTCCCCGTCGACAGGGACTGCCGGCCCCTCAGGAAGGCTATCCTCTACGGCATCGACGCCCGGGCCGTCGAGGAGATGGCCTGGCTGACCGGGCATTGGGGCGAGGAGCGGATCAAGGCCTGGTTCGGCCGCCCCTTGTGCTCCAGCGACGTGATGCCGAAGATACTCTGGCTCAAGAACCACGAGCCCGAGATCCACGCGGCGGCTCACAAGTTCCTCACCGGCTCGAGCTACATCACGGCCAAGCTGACGGGCCGCTACGTCGTCGACCGCTTCCTCGGCTTGGCGAGCTTCAACCCTCTCTACGACCGGGACGGCTCGCCCAACCCCCTGCATTGCGATCCGGTCTGCCGCCCCGACCAGCTGGCCGAGGTCCTCGGCACCATCGAAATCGCCGGGTGCCTCGGGCGCGAGGCGGCCGCCGAGACCGGCCTCGCCGAGGGCACCCCCGTCATCGTCGGCACCGACGACTCCGGCGCCGAGGCGATCAGCACGGGGGTCCTCCGGCCCGGCGACATGATGCTCCAGCTCGGCTCGACCCTGTACATGATCCTCTGCACCGACCGGCTCGTGGACGACGACCGGGTCTGGAGGGAGGAGTTCATCATCCCGGGCACCTTCGATATCTCGGCCGGGACCAACGCGGCGGGGACCCTGACGCGCTGGTACCGCGACCAGCTCTTCCCCGAGTGCGTCGCGGCGGAGAAGGCCGGAGGCCCCAATGCCTACGCCGCCATGATGGAGGGCATCGAGGAAATACCTCCGGGGAGCGAGGGACTGGTCACCCTCCCCTACGTCGCGGGCGAGCGCACCCCGATCAACGACCCCCTCGCGCGGGGGGCTATCCTCGGCCTCGGCCTCCGCCATACCAGGCGCCACCTCTACCGGAGCGCCCTCGAGTCCGTCGGCTACTCGATCAACCAGCACTTCGCGATCTTCGCCGAGCAGGGAGTCGCGCCGCGGCGTGTCATGGCCACGGGCGGGGGCACGAAAAACCCGGCCTGGCTCCAGATGATAGCCGACATCACCGGCAAGGCCGTCTCCACCGCCGCCGTCACCCTCGGGGCCAGCTACGGCGACGCGATGATGGCAGCCATGGGGATCGGGCACTTCGCCAACTACGCCGAGCTCGCCTCCTTGATCCGGCCGGGTCGGAGCTTCGAGCCCGACCCGCGGCGGCACGAGGCCTACCGGAGGTACCAGGAGATCTTCGACTCCCTCTACCCCGCGACCCGGGAGCTCATGCACCGGCTCTAGCCGCCGGAGGAAGCTGGCCTTTCCCCCGGCCATGGACGATACTGGTGCCAGGAGCCAGCTCATGGACAGCGCAGCCTACACCGTCCTCGTCGTCGACGATTCCGCGGCCAACCGGGCCTTCTTCGCCCAGGTCCTCGAGGAGGAGGGATAC
Organism: Spirochaetota bacterium; assembly: GCA_022711355.1. Lineage (GTDB taxonomy): Bacteria > Spirochaetota > Spirochaetia > Treponematales > Rectinemataceae > JAKLFE01. The sequence goes on from JAKLFE010000017.1 coordinate 54,583, forward strand.
CGGATCCTCCAGGCGGGCAGCGGCGAGGAATGCCTCGAGCTCGCCGCGAGGGAGCGCCCCGTCCTCATCCTCCTCGACGTGGTCATGCCCGGCATCGACGGCTTCGAGGCCCTCAGGCGGCTCAAGGCCGGGCACGAGACCAGGCGCTCCTCGGTCATCATGCTCACGAGCCTCGACGACCAGGAATCCAAGCTCAAAGCCTTCGACTACGGCGCGGTCGACTACATCGTCAAGTCGGCCAACGAGGCCGAGGTCAGGGCGAGGGTCAGGGTCCACGTCCGCCTCGCCCTGGCCAACGAGGAGCTCGTGGCCGCCCGGGCCGAGAGCATCCGCCAGATAGCCCAGGCCCAGCGCTCCCTCCTCGTCGAGCCGGCGGAGCTCCCCGAGGCCCGCTTCTCCGTCTTCTACCGCTCCCTCCACGAGGCGGGCGGCGACTTCTACGAGGTCCTCCCCGTCGCCGAGGGCGTCCACTTCTACCTCGTGGCCGACGTCGCCGGACACGAGGTGGCGACGAGCTACGCGACCCCCGCGGTCAAGGTCCTCCTGAGCCAGTTCGCCACCCCCGCCTACTCGGTCGAGGAGACGATCGGCTACATGAACGGGGTCCTCGCCCGGACCATACTCGAGGACACCTACCTCACCGCCTTCGCCCTCCGCATCAACCGGCGGGCCGGCAAGGCCGTCATCCTCGCCGCGGGCCATCCCCCCGCCCTCTACCTCCCCCGGGAAGGTCCGGTCCGCTTCGCCGAGTGCGAGAACCCCTTCATCGGCGTCTTCGAGGACACAGGCTACCGCTCCGAGTCCCTCGACGTAGCCGAGGGCGACCGCTTCGTCCTGTACACCGACGGCCTCGTGGAGCTCGCCGGGGAGCCCGGCTCGGCCAAGCAGAGCTGGGTCTTCGCCCGGGAAGGCCTCCTCCCCCTCGCGGAGCGGCTGCGCGGCCTGCCCCTCGGGGAGCTGCCAGCCGCCTTCGTCCGGGAGATGGGCGCCGAGCGCATCGAGGACGACGTCGCCGTCCTCGCCGTGGAGGTCTAGGCCCGAGCTGCGCTATAGTGGGCCCATGAAGGTCGTGCCCCTCGAGCCCGCCCGCGCCGAGCTCGCCGTCTCCAACTCCCGCTTCATCGCCCTCCTCGGCCGGGCCTCCTCCCTCGAGGAGGCCCGGGCCTTCCTGGCCAGGGCCAGGGCCGAGTTCCCCGACGCCTCCCACCACGTGCCGGCCTTCCTCATCGGCTCGGGCCGGAGCACGACCGAGTTCTGCTCCGACGACGGGGAGCCCTCCGGCACCTCGGGCAGGCCCCTCCTCGCGGTCCTGCGCGGCTCGGGCCTGGGCGACGCGGCCCTCGTCGTCGTCCGCTACTTCGGCGGGACCCTCCTCGGGACCGGGGGCCTGGTCAAGGCCTACGCGGAGGCGGGCCGCCTCGTCCTGGAGCGGGCGCGCCGAGCCGAGCTGGTCGAGCTCGAGCGGGTCGAGCTCGACCTGGGCTACGCGCTCTACGAGCGGCTCAAGGCCTCGGCCCTCGAGCTCGGCGCCGCGGTCGTCGAGGAGGCCTTCGCAGAGCGGGTGCGCCTCGTCCTCGACCTCCCCGCCGAGGCGCTCGAGCGCTTCGCCTCCCTCGCCGCCGAGGCGAGCGGGGGGAGCGCGTCCCCGCGCCGCCTGGGCTCCCGGCCGGGCCTTCGGCCCCTGGGCCGCTGAGGCCGCTCGCGCTCCGCCCCCGAATGCGCTAGACTCGATCTCGGGGCCCGATGGAAGCTCAAAAAGCGATCGTCTGCGTCGACGACGAGGCCATCATCCTCATGGCCATGAAGGCCGAGCTCGCCCGCCAGTTCCGGGGACGCTTCAGGGTCGAGTCGGCCCTCGACGCCCGGAAGGCCCTCGAGCTCATCGAGCGGCTCTTCTCGGAGGGCTTCAGCGTGGCCATGGTCCTCACCGATTGGCTCATGCCGGGGATCAAGGGCGACGAGCTCGTCCTGCTCGTCAAGCACGATCATCCCGAGGTCCGCTGCGTCCTCGTCTCGGGCCAGGCCGACGCCAAGGCCATTGCCGAGGCCCGGCTCGAGTCCTCCCTCGACGCCTACATCGAGAAGCCCTGGGGCGTTGACCGGCTCCTCAAGGTCGTGAAGAGCTGCCTCGATTCCCCGGCCGCCGAGGAGCCCCCGCCCGGGCCCGAGGGCGGCCCCCCTCCCGCGCCGCGGGGCCAGGCCTAGGGCCTCGGGAGGCCGAGCGCCGCTTCCCCGATCTCCGCGGTCCAGCTCGTCCCGGGCCCTGGCCCGAGGGAGAGCCGGCCCCGGAGCTGTCCCTCCACGAGGGAGAGGACCGTCTGCAGCCCCAGGCCCCCGTCCCGCCGGAAATCGAAGCCCGGGGGAAGGCCTATCCCGTCGTCGGCTACGGAGAGCTCCACGTCTCCCCCTGCCTTCCTGGCCAGCCCGACGCGGATCCGCCCGGGCCTTCCCCCGGGGAAGGCGTGCCTCGCCGCGTTTACCGCGAGCTCGTTGACCGCGAGGCCGCAGGGGATCGCGGCGTCGAGGGCGCATATCGTCCCACCCTCGGCCTCGAGCTCGATCCCGATCCCCGCGCGCTCCGCGAGGCAGGCCCGCCCTATCTCGGCGACGAGGTCCCGCAGGTAGTCCCCGAGGTCGATCCGGGAGAGGTCCCGCGACTCGTAGAGCTTCTTGTGCACCAGGGCCATGGACGTTATGCGGCCGATCATGCCGGCGAGCGTGGCCCGGAGCCCCTCGTCCTCCGACGCGGCGGCTTCCAGGCTCAGGAAGGAGGCGATCATCTGCATGTTGTTCTTGGTCCGGTGGTAGACTTCCTGGAGGAGGGTCTCCTTCTCCCGCAGCGAGCGGGCCAGCTCCTCCATGGCCCGGCGCTCGGAGGCCGCGGCCGAGTCGAGGTTCTCCCGCATCGCGTTGAAGGAAGCGACGAGCACGTCGAGCTCGTCCCCGACCTCGCGCTTGTCGAGGGACAGGGGGGGGCCGCGGCCTCCCGGCTCCAGCCGATCCATGCGGGCCGCGATAGCCGAGAGGTGGCGCGTCACCATCCTGTCGAAGAGGGCGAGGACGATGGCCGAGGAGGCCGCGAGGAGGAGAGCCTGGAGGGCGGCGGAGACGAGGGCCTGCCGGCCGGCCTCGGCGAGGATCCTCGGCCGATCGATCTCGAGGGCCAGCTCGCCCACCGCGACGCTAGCCCCGCCCCCCCGGTCCTTCCGCAGGGGGTAGCTCAGCCGGGCGGCTCCCGGCCTCCGCTTCCCGCTCTCGATGAGGCCTCCCTCCTCGTCCCGGAGGGCGACGTACTCGATGAAAGGATAGTTTCGCATGCTGTCGGCGAGGATCCGCGCGAGCTCGGCGTCGTAGTCCCAGAGGGCCTCGACGATGCCCGGGGCCTGGGCTTCGAACAGGGAGCGGGCGTCGGCCTCGACCGAGGCCAGGCGCCGGCGGTACTCGACGAGGTAGAGCGCGGCGGCGGAGGCGAGGAGGAGGGCCGAGGAGGCGAGGAGGGCGATGCCGAGGGCGCGGCGCCCCACGAGGTTCCGGCTCAACGGGTTACTCCATCGGCCCCGGGCTGGCACGGGGCCATGCGGCAACGATAGCGCCTCGGCCGCGGCGCCGCAAGGCGCCGCGCCGGCCTCGGGCCTCGGGCGCGGCGCCGGCTCCCGCGCTATACTCGTAGCTATCCGAGGAGTCCCATGCGTCCCATGCCGAGCCCCTCCGTCCGAATCCTCCTCGCCGCCGCGGCCCTCGCCGCGGCCGCCGCCCTCCGCGCCGCCGGAGAGACGCGGACCTTCCTGCTCACGGAGGATTGGCCGCCCTACAACTACCTCGAGGGCGGGACGGTCCGCGGCTTTTCCTCCGAGGTGGTGGGCTCGATCCTGCGGAGGCTGGGCGTCGCGTACCGGGTCGAGTCCATGCAGGGCGTCCGGGCGCGGCAGATCCTGGACAAGGGGCCGAGGGTCTTCTTCTTCACCATGCTCAGGACCCCCGAGCGAGAGGCCCGCTACAAGTGGATCGGCCCCCTCGGGGAGGAATCGATCTACTTCTACAAGCGCAAAGGCAGCCCCCTCCGCGTCGAGACCCTGGAGGACGCGAGGAAGGCGGGCAGCGTCGCCTGCCGCACGGTCGGGCTGGTCTTCAGCTTCCTTTCCGAGGCAGGCTTCGGCAACCTCGACCCCACGCCGAACCCGGAGGGGATCTACCAGAAGGCGGCGTCCGGCCGCTGCGACCTCGCGATCGGCGAGCCCCCCCTCGGCATCGCGTACTGGCTCGAGCGATCGGGCCTCCCTCCCGACTCCCTCGAGCGGACGCCCCTCGGCATCCTGCGCTACCGGATGTACATAGCCTGCAGCCTGGACATACCCGACGAGGAGGTCGCCCGCTGGCAGGCGGCCCTCGACGGCATGAAGGCCTCGGGCGAATACGGGGCCCTGTACCGGAAATACGCCCCCGCCCCCTGAGCGGGGCCGAGCGGCGTCGAGGCCTCAGCGCGAGGCGAGGTAGTCCCGGTAGTCCTTGATGGCGAGGGCCCCGGCCACGGCGACGAGGCTCGACCCCCCGCTCGCGATGAACATGAGGGGGACGTCCTGCCCCGCGAGGTCGAAGAGGAAGCCCGAGACGGCCATGCCCAGGGGCATGGCCCCGGCGCAGACCGTGGTCATGAGGCCCTGGACCCGGCCCATGTACTCGGGCGGGACCCGGAGCTGGATCAGGGTGCTGAAGTTGACGTTCATGAGCCCGCCCGTGATCCCGATGACGAGGAAGATCGCGAGCTCGGCGGCCGGCTCCCTCCAGTAGAGGCAGGCGAAGGTGAGGAGGGTCTGGAGCACGAGGCTCCCGTTGATCGCGAGCTCGCGCGCCCGCCCGCGGGTGGGGAAGGCCCCCGCGACGAGGTAGCCGAGGACGGCGCCCAGGCCGAAGGCGGCCATAAGGTAGCCGTACCAGGCCGGCCCCAGGCCCAGGTAATCCGCCGCGAAGAAGGGGAGGATCACGAGGACGGGGCTTATGAGGAAGTTGAGGACGGCGTAGACCAGGACGAGGGTCAGGAGGCCCCGCTCCCCCTTGAGGTAGCGCAGGCCCTCGCCGAACTCGAGGCGGAAGCGGTGCCAGGGATGGAGGGCCGCGCGCGCGGCCGCCTCCGCGCCCCCCTCGCGCGCGGGCATGCGGATGAAGAGCTCGGTGAAGCCCGCGTAAAGATAGGTGAGCGCGTTCGCGAGGACGAGGAGGGGGGCCCCCAGGATCGTATACAGGAGGCCCGAGCCGCCCTGGGCGCCGAAGACCGCGAGCTGGATCCCCGAGAGGTTGAGGCCGTTCGCGGCCTCGAGCCGCTCCGCCGGGACGAGCTTGGGGACGCTCGAGGAGATCGAGGGCTGGGAGAAGGCGTCGAGCAGGCCGGTCGCGAGGGTGACCGCGAAGACCGCGCCGATGAGGAGGCTGGGCGCGCCGGGGAGGAGGAGGAAGAGGAGGGCCGCCGCGAGGACGAAGAGGCCGCCGGCTATATCGGTGTAGGCGATGATCTTGCGCCGGTCCCAGCGGTCCACGAAGACCCCGGCGACCGGCCCGAGGAGGACGGGGGGCAACATCGCCGACATCATCAAAAGGCCCATGATCGAGCCCGAGCCCGTGACCTCCTTGAGCCAGAGCATGGCCGTGACCGCGAAGGCCTGCTTGCCCAGGGAGCTGACCAGCTGCCCCTGCCACAAAAGCGCGAAATTCCGGTTCCAGAGCCTGCCCGGTCCCCCGACCTGCCCGGTCGCGGGGTCCGCGGCGCCCATGCCTTCCATGAGGACCTCCCTGCCGCGCGGCCCTTCCCGGCGCCGCGCAGAGGCATAAGGTACTGCCTCGCGCCCGGCCCGAGAAGCGCGATTATAAAAATGCCCTGCCACGCCCCTTGGGAAGGCGGCCCGCTTGCGGCTATCATGGCGAAGACGACCCTCGATACGTCGTTCCGCGAGGTCCCGCTTGCAGCCATTCCTCTATCTAGCTCCCCTCCACGGGGTCACCAACCGCCTGTTCCGGCGGATCTACTTCCGCCACTTCCCCGGCTTCGACGCGGCGATCGCGCCCTTCATCCTCGCGACGCGATCCGCCGGGAGCCAGGCGAGCCACTTCAAGGATCTCGCCCCCCGGGAGGAGCCGGGCCCGCGGCTCGTGCCCCAGCTCCTGGGCAACGAGGCCTCGGCCTTCGTCGCCACGGCCGCGGTCCTCGCCGACCTTGGCTACGACGAGGTCGACTGGAACCTCGGCTGCCCTTTCCCCGTCGTCGCCAACAAGCGGCGGGGCTCGGGCCTCCTCCCCTTCCCCGAGCTCGTCGCTTCCTTCCTCGACGAGGCCTGCGCCCGCTCGCGCCTCCCCGTCTCCGTCAAGCTCAGGCTCGGGCGCCGCGATCCGGGCGAGATCCTCGAGCTGATGCCGATCCTGAACGCGCATCCCCTCGCGCGGGTCATCCTCCATCCCCGCCTCGGCGTCCAGATGTACCGGGGCGAGGTCGACCTCGAGGGCTTCGCGCGGGCCGCGGGGCTCTGCGCCCACGAGCTCGTCTACAACGGCGATATCAGGGACGAGGCGGGCTTCGCGAGGCTCCGCGCCACCTTCCCCGGAATCCGGGAATGGATGCTGGGCCGGGGCGCGATCGCCGATCCCTTCCTGCCCGCGAGGCTGAAGGGCTCCGATCCCGGGACACGCAGGACGGAGGCGCTCCTGGCCTTCCACGACGAGCTCTACGCGGGCTACCGCGGGATCCTCCACGGCCCGGCCCATGTCCTGGACAAGATGAAGGAGGTCTGGGGCTACCTCGGGGCCTCCTTCCCGAACTCCGGCCACCTCCTGGGGAGGATCAGCCAGGCCAGGACGATCGAAGCCTACGAGCGGGCCGTGCGCCGCCTCTTCTCCGCGCCGCGGGGCTAGGCGGACGGACGGCAAGCATCGCCTAACGCGGGAGGTGATGCGTCGCCCACGGCCCGAGCGCGCGCTGAAGGGTCGAAACCGTGGAAGCCGGCGCTACGGGGTTGAGCCCCGCGATCCTTTGAGCAGCTCGCGTAGGGCGGCGGGTGCCCGGGAAAAAAGACTATCCGCGAGATCTTGAGCGGATAGCCTTTTTTTTCGCGGGCAGGACCCGCCCTATGCCGTTGTTGAAAAGTTCGCGCCGGCCTATTTCCGCATAACGTCGAGCCCGGCGGGCGCTCCCCCTTTGGGATTACTTCTTCTCGATCTTCCTGATCTCGGTGAAGCCGCAGTAGGGTATCAAGGCGGCGGGTATCTTGATCGAGCCGTCCTCCTGCTGGAAGTTCTCGATCACCGCGATGAGCCCGCGGCTGCAGGCGATGGCCGTGCCGTTGAGCATGTGCACGTACTTGTTCTTGCCGTCCTCGTCCTTGTACTTGACGTTCAGGCGGCGGGCCTGGAAGTCGGTGCAGTTCGAGGTCGAGGTGACCTCGCCCCACTCGCCCCCGTTGCGGCCGGGCATCCAGGCCTCGAGGTCCCACTTGCGGTAGGCGGGGGCCCCGAGGTCGCCGGTGCAGGTGTCGACGACGCGGAAGGGGATGCCGAGGCCCGCGAAGATCTCCTCCTCGATGCCGCGCAGCTCCTCGTGGATCCGGTCGGAATCCTCGGGCAGGCAGTAGGAGAACATCTCGACCTTGGTGAACTGGTGGACGCGGTACAGGCCCTTGGAGAACTGGCCGGCGGCCCCGGCCTCGCGGCGGAAGCAGTGCGAGACCCCGGCCAGGCGCAGGGGGAGGTCCTTCCGCTCGAGGATGGCGCCCGAGTAGTAGCCGCCCAGGGTGATCTCGGCGGTGCCGATGAGGCAGGTGCCCTCGCCCTCGACGGTGTAGACGTTGGACTCCGCGCCCCGGGGGTTGAAGCCGATGCCCTCGAGTATCTCGGTCTTGGCGACGTCGGGGGTGGTGAAGAGGGTGAAGCCCTTCTTCATCAGTATATCGAGCGCGTAACGCACCAGGGCGAGCTCGAGGATGACGCCCTGGTTCTTGAGGTAGTAGAACTTGGTGCCCGAGACGCGCGTCGCCGCGTCGAAGTCGATGATGTCGAGCTCCTGCCCGAGCTGGACGTGGTCCTTGGGCTCGAAGGCGAACTTCGTGGGCTCCCCGACGCGCTTGACCTCGAGGTTGTCCTTGTCCTCCCTGCCCTTGGGGGCGGAGGGATGGGCCATGTTCGGGATCTTGCGCGCCTCCTCCTCGAGGCGAGCCGCGGTCTCCTCGGCCAGGCGCTCGAGCTCGGCTATCCGGTCCTTGAGGGCCTTGCCCTCGGCGATGAGCTTCTCGCGGATCGCCTGCTCGAGCTTGCCCTTCATGGCGGCGGCGTTCTCGTTGCGCCTCTGGCGCTCCTCGTCGAGGGCCTTCAGGAGCTCGTTGCGCTTGTCGTAGAGGGCGGCGACCAGGTCGGCGTCCGCCTTCATGAAGCGGTCGGCGACGTTCCTCTTGACGGCTTCCAGGTTGTCCCTGACGTACTTGTAATCGAGCATGCTGTCTCCGTGCCGGATCGCGCCCTAGACGAAACCGCGCGCGCGATCCATGATGCGGGATACTAGCGCGGATGGGGGCGGGCGCGCAAGTGTCGACGAGGAGGCGCCCCCGGGAAAGGGAGGGCGACATGGTCGCGGGCGGTTGCTTCGGGATGCCTTCGGACGAGCCGACGCTGCGGGTCTACCCCATGGCGGGGGACATCAACCTGGCGGGCCACATCTTCGGCGGCTGGATCATGGGGCAGATCGACATCGCGGGCGGCGTCGTCGCGATCCGCCGGGCCGAGGGCAGGGTCGCCACGGTGGCCGCGAAGATCGACTTCCGCAGCATGGTGCATTTCGGCGACCTCGTCTCGCTCTACGCCTCGGTCGTGAAGGCCGGGAAGACCTCGATCACGGTCCGGGTCGAGGCCTACACCGAGCCGCGCTCGGGGCTGCGCGGCGACTGCGTCCTCGCCGCCTCGGCCGAGCTCGTGTACGTGGCCCTCGACGATGAGGGCCGCAAGCGCGAGCTGCCCCCCGAGCGCTAGGCCCCGGCGGGCCTGGCCCGGCCCCCTCAGCCCACGATCTGCTCCGCGATCGCCTTGCCCGGCGGCACGATGGGGAGGACCTGCTCGTCGGGGTCGATGGCGAGGTCGACGAGGGCGGGCCCCTCGCCCCCGAAGGCCGCGTCGAGGGCCGCGCCGAGGGAGGCTGCGTCGGGAGCCCGGTAGCCGCGGACGCCGAAGGCCTCGGCGAGCTTGACGAAGTCGGGCGGCCGGTCGAGGCTCGTCTCCGAGTGGCGCGAGCCGTAGAACATGGTCTGCCACTGGCGCACCATCCCGAGGACCCCGTTGTTCATCACGACGATGACGATCGGCAGGCCGTAAGCCGCGATCGTCCCGAGCTCGGCGCAGTTCATCCGGAAGGAGCCGTCGCCGGCTATGTGCACGACCCGGCGGCCGGGATGGGCCGCCTGGGCGCCGATGGCCGCCCCCGTGCCGAAGCCCATGGCCCCGAGGCCGCCGGAGCTGATGAAGGAGCGCGGCCGCTCGAAGGGGTAGTACTGGGCGGTCCACATCTGGTGCTGGCCCACCTCCGTGGTCACGATGGCCTCGGCCCCGGCCCGCGCGCGGATCTCCTCCATGACCAGGCGGGGGGCTATGGCCCCCGCCGGCCGCGCGATGCGCGACACCGCCTCGGCCTCCTCGGCCTTCCAGGCGGCGACCTCGGCGGCCCAGGCCGCGCGGCCGCCGCCCTCGGCCCCCCCGCCTCCCCTGGCGCGCAGGCGGGCGCAGATCCTCGCGAGGGTCGGCTTGAGGTCCCCGACGAGGCCGAGCCCGCACCAGAGGTTCTTGCCGATCTCGGCGGGGTCGATGTCGAGGTGGATCACCTTCGCGCCCGAGGCGAACTTCGAGGCGTCGCAGAGGACCCGGTCCGAGAAGCGGCAGCCCGCGGCGAGGACGAGGTCGGCCCGGCCGGCGGCCCGGTTCGAGGCCCTGGTCCCGTGCATCCCGATCATGCCGGTGCACTGGGGGTGGCGCGAGGGCAGGCCGCCGTGGCCCATGAAGGTCAGGGCGACGGGGGCGAGGGTGAGGCGGGCCAGCTCCTCGAGCTCGGACGAGGCCCCCGAGGAGATCACCCCGCCGCCGGCGATGACGAGGGGCCGCTCCGCCCTCGAAAGGAGCTCGGCCGCCTCCTCGATCTCCTGGTCGGCGGGCGAGCGGAGGCGGGAGGCGAGGATGGAGCTCGCCCCGTCGCGCTCGCCGGGCGGGGCCCACTCGGCCTCGGCCAGGGTGAGGTCCTTGGGTATGTCGACGAGGACCGGCCCCGGCCGGCCCGTCGTGGCTATGGCGAAGGCCTGCCTGATCGTCGAGGCCAGGGCCTCGACCTCCCTGACCAGGAAGTTGTGCTTGGTTATCGGCATGGTGATGCCGGTGATGCTCACCTCCTGGAAGCTGTCGCAGCCTATGAGGTGGGAGGCCACGTTGCAGGTGATGGCCACGACGGGGCTCGAGTCCATGTGGGCCGCCGCGAGGCCGGTGACGATGTTCGTGGCCCCCGGGCCGCTCGTCGCGAAGACCACCCCCGGCCGGCCCGTGGAGCGGGCGTAGCCGTCGGCGGCGTGGGCGGCCGCCTGCTCGTGGGCGGTGAGCACGTGGCGGATCCTGCCTTGCCAGCGGTAGAGCTCGTCGTAGACGTTGAGTATGGCCCCGCCGGGATAGCCGAAGACCGTGTCCACGCCCTGCTCGGCGAGGCACTCGAGGACGATGCGGGCGCCGCTCATCCTCATGAGGAGCCTCCCAGCACGGCGCCGGCGGCGGCCGATCCCACCTCGCGCGCGTACCGCGCCAGGTAGCCGGCCAGCGCGCGCTTGGGCGGCCCCGCCCAGGACGCGCGCCGCGCGGCAAGCTCGGCCTCGGCGACGAGGAGCTCGACCCAGCCCGCCTCGATGTCGATCCTGATCCGGTCGCCCTCGCGGACCAGGGCGATGGGGCCGCCGACCGCCGCCTCGGGCGAGACGTGGCCGATGGCCGCGCCCCGGGTGGCGCCGGAGAAGCGGCCGTCGGTGACCAGGGCGACGCTCGCGTCCAGGCCGCGGCCGGCGAGGGCGGCCGTGCAGGCGAGCATCTCGCGCATGCCCGGGCCGCCGCGCGGGCCCTCGTAGCGGATCACCAGGACGTCCCCGGCCGCGACCCGGCCGCCCATGACGGCCGCGAAGGCCTCCTCCTCGGACTCGAAGACCCGGGCCGGGCCCTCGTGCCTGAGCATGGAGGCCGCGACCGCGGAGCGCTTGACCACCGCGCCCTCGGGCGCGAGGCTGCCGCGCAGGGCCGCGAGGCCCCCCGTCGGCGAGCGGGGCGCGGAGGCCGGGGCGATGACCGAGGGATCCAGGACGCGGGCGGCCGCGGCTATGTCGCCTAACGATCGGCCCGAGACGGAGGGGGCGCCGCCCTCGAGCCGGCCGATCGAGGCCAGCTCGGAGAGGACGGCGCTCACCCCGCCGGCGGCGTGGAGGTCCTCGAGGTAGTGCTCGCCGGCCGGGGAGAGGCGGCAGAGGTTGGGCGTCCTCGCGCTGACCTCGTTGAGCAGCTCCAGGCCCAGGGTGATCCCGGCCTCGCGGGCGATGGCCGGGAGGTGGAGGGCGGTGTTCGTGCTGCAGCCCAGGGCCATGTCGAGGGCGAGGGCGTTGCGGAAGGCCGCCGCGGAGAGGAACTCGCGGGCCCCCCTGCCTTGGGCGAGGAGGGCCATGACCGCGGTCCCCGCCTCCTTGGCCAGCCTGACCCGGGCCGCGCCCGCTGCGGGGATCGTGCCGTTGCCGGGCAGGGCCATGCCCAGGGCCTCGCAGACGCAGTTCATGCTGTTCGCCGTGAACATGCCCGAGCAGGAGCCGCAGCCGGGGCAGGCCGCGTCCTCGAGCTCGGCGAGCTCCTCGGGCCCCATGCGCCCGGCCCCCACGGCCCCCACGGCCTCGAAGACCGTCGACAGGCTCGTCTTGCGGCCCCGGTGCGAGCCCGCGGCCATGGGCCCGCCGGAGACCAGGACGGTCGGCAGGTCGAGCCTGGCCGCGGCCATGAGCATGCCCGGCACGATCTTGTCGCAGTTGGGGATGAGGACCAGGGCGTCGAGGGCGTGGGCCCTGGCCATGCACTCGAGGCTGTCGGCGACGAGCTCGCGGGTGGCCAGGGAGTAGCGCATGCCCTCGTGGCCCATGGCGATGCCGTCGCAGACCCCGATCGAGGGGAAGGCCAGGGGGGTCCCCCCGGCGGAGCGCACGCCCGCCTTGGCCGCCTCCGCCAGGCTCCCCAGGTGGAGGTGGCCCGGCACGAGCTCGCTCTGGGCCGAGACGACGCCCACGAGGGGCCGGCCTATCTCGGCCTCGGTCAGGCCGAGGGCCTTGAGGAGGGAGCGCTGGGGGGCGCGCTCCATGCCCTTCTTCATCGCGTCGCTTCTCATGCTCTAGCCCCTCCGTATCAGCTCGGCCACCGCCTGGCCCATCTCGCGCGTCCCGACGATCCTCTCCCCGCCGGCCGCGTCGCCGCGCCTGGCTATGTCGGCGCAGCGCAGGCCCGCGGCCAGGGCCCCGCTCACCGCCGCCTCGATCGCGCGGGCCCCCTCCTCGAAGCCGAGGGAGTAGCGCAGGAGCATCGCGGCGGAGAGGATGGTCGCCAGGGGGTTGGCCCGGTCCTGCCCCGCCAGGTCGGGGGCCGAGCCGTGGATGGGCTCGTAGAGCCCCGGCCCCGAGTCCCCGAGGCTCGCGCTGGCGAGCATGCCGATCGAGCCGGTGATCATGGCCGCCTCGTCGGAGAGGATGTCGCCGAACATGTTGCTCGTGGCTATGACGTCGAACTGCCGCGGGTTGGCGACGAGCTGCATGGCGCAGTTGTCGACGTACATGAAGGAGAGCTCGACGCTCGGCCAGTCGCGGGCCATCGCCTTCGCGGTCTCGCGCCACAGCCGGCTCGACTCGAGGACGTTGGCCTTGTCGACGACGCAGAGCCTGCCGGAGCGGCCGCGCGCGGCCTCGAAGCCCCGCTCGAGGAGGTGGCAGATCTCGGCGCGGGAGTAGCGCTCCGTGTCCCAGGCCGACTCGCCGTCGGGCGAGCGGCCCCGCTCGCCGAAGTAGATGCCGCCGGTGAGCTCGCGGAGGATGAGGATGTCCAGGCCCCCGTCGATGATGTCGGGCCGCAAGGGGCAGGCGGCCGCGAGCTCGGGGAAGACCCGGGCGGGCCGGAGGTTGGCGTAGACGCCCAGGCCCGCGCGCAGCCCCAGGAGGCCGGCCTCGGGCCGCAGCTTGCCGCCGAGATGGTCCCACTTCGGGCCGCCCACGGCGCCCAGGAGGACGGCGTCGCTCTCGCGGCAGGCCGCGAGGGTGGAGGCGGGGAGGGGCTCGCCGCACTCGTCTATCGCGCAACCTCCCATAGGTAGCTCGGCGAAGGACAGCTCGCGCGAGAAGCGCTCGGCCACGGCGCGGAGGGCGATGACGCCCTGCTCGACCACGTCGGGGCCGATCCCGTCGCCGGGTATGAGGGCTATGCGGTACTTCATTTCCTGGCCAGCCTTTCGCGGTGGTACTCGATGAGGCCGCCCGCCTCCATGATGGAGCGCATGAAGGGCGGGAAGGGCTTGGCCCCGTGCTCGCTGCCCTTCGTGAGGTTTCGGACCTTCCCCGCGGCGAGGTCGAGCTCGAGCTCGTCGCCGGCCTGGGCCTCGCGCGCCGCCTCGGGGCACTCGAGGATCGCGAGGCCGATGTTGATCGCGTTGCGGTAGAAGATGCGCGCGAAGCTCTCGGCCACGACGCAGGCGACGCCCGAGGCCTTGATGGCCAGGGGCGCGTGCTCGCGGCTCGAGCCGCAGCCGAAGTTCCTGCCGGCCACGATGAGGTCGCCCTTCCCCACCTTTCTAGCGAAGGCGGGGTCGAGGTCCTCCATGCAGTGGGCCGCGAGGGCCGCGGGCTCGGACTCGTTGAGGTAGCGCGCGGGGATGATCACGTCCGTGTCGACGTTGTCGCCGTACTTGTGGGCCTTCCCGCGGATCGGAGCCGCCTTCCTGGTTTCGCTCATCGCTCCCCTCCCCGCCCGTCCCTGGGCCGGGCCGCTGCCCGGCCGCCCGCCGGGTCGGCTATCTTGGCCGGATCGCATATCGCTCCCGCTATCGCCGAGGCCGCGGCCACGGCCGGGCTCGCCAGGTAGACCTCGGAGCCCGAGTGGCCCATGCGGCCCACGAAGTTCCGGTTCGTCGTCGAAAGGGCGCGCTCGCCCTCGGCCAGGATGCCCATGTGGCCGCCCAGGCAGGGGCCGCAGGTGGGCGCCGAGAAGACGGCCCCCGCGCCCACGATGTCCTCGACCAGGCCCTCGCGGAGGGCCTGGAGGTAGATCTTCTGGGTGCCGGGGAAGACCAGGCAGCGCAGGCCCTTGGCCACCCTGCGGCCGCGCAGGATCGAGGCCGCGACGCGGAGGTCCTCGATCCGGCCGTTCGTGCAGGAGCCGATGACGACCTGGTCGAGGGCCACGCCCTCGGCCTCGCCGATCGGTCGGGCGTTCGAGGGCAGGTGGGGGAAGGCGACGGTGGGCGGCACCGCGGCGAGGTCCACGTCGACCGTCGCCTCGTACTCGGCGTCCGCGTCGGCCTCGTACTCCGCGTACCTGCGGCCCGAGACCGAGGCGGCCCAGGAGCGCGTGGCCCGGTCGACGGGGAAGATCCCGTTCTTGGCCCCCGCCTCGATGGCCATGTTGGCGATGGTGAAGCGCTCGTCCATCGACAGGCCAGCGACGCCCGGCCCGCAGAACTCCATCGAGCGGTAGAGGGCCCCGTCCACGCCGATCATCCCGATGATGTGGAGGATGAGGTCCTTGCCGCTGGCCCAGCCGCCCAGCTCGCCGGCCAGGCGGAAGCGGATCGCGGCGGGCACCTTGAGCCAGACCGAGCCCGAGGCCATGGCCGCGGCGAGGTCGGTCGAGCCGACCCCCGTGGAGAAGGCCCCGACGGCGCCGTAGGTGCAGGTGTGGCTGTCGGCCCCGATCACGAGCTCCCCGGGCAGCACGAGGCCCCGCTCCGGCAGGAGGGCGTGCTCGATGCCGGCCTCGCCGACCTCGAAGTAGTGCTCGATGCCCATCTCGAGGGCGAACTCGCGCATGGCCTTGCACTGCTGGGCCGACTTGATGTCCTTGTTCGGCGCGAAGTGGTCGGGCACGAGGGCGACCCTCGAGCGGTCGAAGACGGCCCCGGCGCCCGTGCGCCTGAACTCGCGTATCGCCACCGGCGCCGTGATGTCGTTGCCGAGGGCCATATCGACCCCGGCCTCGACGAGGTCCCCGGCCTCGACGGCCGGGAGCCCGGCGCGCGCGGCGATGATCTTCTGGCTCATCGTCATTCCCATGATCATCTTCCCCCTATTCCCGGGAGGCGGCCTCGGCCGCGACCCCGTCCTTCTGCAGCTTGTACTCGATCGATTCGGCGAGGGCTATGCGGCTCGCCTCTATCACGTCCGAGGAGACCCCCACCGTGGTCCAGGCCTCGCGCGAGTCGGCGCTCTCGATGAGGACGCGGACCTTCGCCGCCGTGGCGTCGGCCGAGTCGATGACGCGGACCTTGTAGTCGACGAGCCTGACCTCCTCCACCGCGGGGAAGAAGGGCTTCAGGGCCTTGCGCAGGGCCAGGTCGAGGGCGTGGACCGGGCCGACCCCCTCGGCGGCCCCGATCTCCTCGGCCCCGCCCACGAGGACCTTGACCATGGCCCGGGCCCGGGCCTTGCCCCCGCCCTCCTTGCTCGGCTCCTCGCCGATGGTGCGGTAGTGGTCGAGCTCGAAGTGCCTCGCGCGCTCGCCGGCGGAGTCGCGCAGGAGGAGCTCGAGGCTGGCCTCGGCACCCTCGTACTGGTAGCCCTCGGCCTCCATGGCCTTGAGCCTGGCCAGGGCCCGGGCCACCGAGGGCGAGTCCTTGGTCGCGCCGGGCTCGATGGCCCGCATGCGGTCGACCAGCGTGGTCCTGCCCCCCACCTCCGAGGCCAGGAAGCGCCGCTCGTTGCCCACGAGCTCGGGGGCCACGTGCTCGAAGGAGGCGGGGAGCTTGGCCACCGCGTCGACGTGCATGCCCGCCTTGTGCGCGAAGGCCCGCCTGCCCACGAAGGGCATGCCCTCGTGGAGGCCCACGTTGGCGATCTCGGCGACGCGGCGCACCGCGCCGTAGAGCCGGGGCAGGGCCCCCTCGGCCAGGCAGGGCCGGCCGAGCTTGAGCTCGAGGCAGCAGGCGGCCACGGCGAGGTTGGCGTTCCCGCAGCGCTCGCCCAGGCCGATCAGGGTGCCCTGCGCGTGGACCGCGCCGGCCCCGACGGCCGCGAGGGTGTTGGCCAGGGCGAGGCCCGAGTCGTCGTGGGCGTGGATGCCGATCGGGGCGCCGACGGCGGCGAGGGCCCGGGCCGCGATGGCCGACACCGTCCCCGGCAGGCTGCCGCCGTTCGTGTCGCAGAGGACGAGGACCTCGGCCCCGCCCCGGGCCGCGGCGCGGAGGGTCTCGAGGGCGTAGGCCTCGTCGGCGGCGCAGGCGTCGAAGTAGTGCTCCGCGTCGTAGACCACGCGGCGGCCCCGCGAGCGGAGGAAGGCCACGCTCTCCTCGATCATGGCCAGGTTCTCCGCCAGGCTCGTCCCGAGGACCTCGATGACGTGGAGGGGGGAGCTCTTGCCGAATACGACGACCGTCCCCGTGCCCGCCGCGAGGAGGCTGCGCAGTCCCTCGTCCTCCCCGGCCGCGGCGAGCTTGCGCCTCGTGGGGCCGAAGGCCGCGAGCCTGGAGGGCCCGAGCTCGAGGCCGCGGGCGCGCTCGAAGAACTCCATGTCCTTGGGGTTCGAGCCCGGGTTGCCGGCCTCGATCAGGTCCACGCCGAGCTCGGCCAGGGCGCGGGCCACCTCGATCTTGTCGCGGACCGAGAAGCTCACCCCCTCGCACTGGGCCCCGTCGCGGAGCGTGGTGTCAAGAAGCTCGACCCGTTCCATCGCCCCCCCCGGCCTCGGCCTCCATCGAGTTGATCGCCGCGAGGTAGGCCCGGACGCTCGCCTCGACGATGTCCGTCGACAGGCCCCGGCCGTTGTAGCGCCTGCCGTCGAGGGCTATCCGCACGTGGGCCTCGCCCTGGGCGTCCTTGCCCCCCGTCACCGACTCGAGGGAGAAGTCCTCGAGCACGAGGCGCTTGCCCACGATCTTGTCGATCGCCTTGAAGGAGGCGTCGATGGGCCCGTCGCCCACCGCGACGCGCTCCTCCCTGGTCCCGTCGCGGAGGGCCAGGCAGACCGCGCTCGTGGCGGTGATGCTCGAGCCGGAGTTGATGACGAAGCGCTCGAGGCGGAAGCTCTCCGGCAGGCGCCGCGCCGAGCCCCGGACGAGGGCCTCGATGTCGCGGTCGCTCACGGTCTTCTTCTTGTCCGCGAGCTCCTTGAACTGCTCGAAGATCCGCGCGGCGTCCTCGGGCCCGAGGGCGAGCCCGAGCTCGGCCACGCGCTCGTCGAAGGCGTGCCGGCCCGAGTGCTTGCCCAGGACCATGCGGTTCCGCGGCAGGCCCACGGACTCCGGCGTCATGATCTCGTAGGTCTCCCGGTTGGCGAGGATCCCGTGCTGGTGGATGCCGGCCTCGTGGGCGAAGGCGTTCTCGCCCACGATGGCCTTGTTGGCCTGGACCTTCGAGCCGGTCGAGGCCGCGACGAGGCGGCTCGCGGGGTAGATCTGGGTCGTGTCGATGCCGCAGCAGGCCCCCAGGCGATTGCCCCTGGTCCTGAGGGCCATGGCCAGCTCCTCGAGGGCCGCGTTGCCCGCCCGCTCCCCTATGCCGTTGACCGTGCACTCGACCTGCTCGGCGCCGGCCTCGATCGCGGCCAGGGAGTTCGCCACGGCGAGCCCGAGGTCGTTGTGGCAGTGGACCGAGAGGACCGCCCGCTCGACGCCACGGATCCCCGCGCGGAGGCGGCGGACGAGCTCGGCGAACTCGCCGGGCACGGCGTAGCCCACGGTGTCGGGCACGTTGAGGGTCGTGGCTCCCGCCTCGACGGCCGCGGAGAAGACGCGGCAGAGGAAGTCGGGGTCCGAGCGCGAGGCGTCCTCGGCGGAGAACTCGACGTCGGGGCAGAGCGAGCGCGCGTAGCGCACCGCGCTCGCCGCCCGCTCGACCACCGCGTCGGGGCCCATCTTGAGCTTGTACTCCATGTGGATGGGCGAGGTCGCGATGAAGGTGTGGATGCGCGGCCGCTGGGCCTCGCGGACCGCCTCCCAGGCCGCGTCGATGTCCTTCTCGAGGGCGCGGGCCAGGCTCGCGACCGCGGGGGCCCGGACCGCCTTGGCCACGGCCTTGATGGCCGCGGCGTCGCCGGGGCTCGCCGCGGCGAAGCCCGCCTCGATCACGTCGACGCCGAGCCGCTCGAGCTGGCCCGCCACGGCCAGCTTCTCGGGCAGGTTCATGCTGCAGCCGGGGGCCTGCTCGCCGTCGCGCAAGGTCGTGTCGAAGACGATCACGCGACGGCAGCTAACGTCAGGATCTCGCATCGCCGCCCTCCTTCGAGCTCCAGCTCATCATCTTGCGCAGCTCGGCCCCGACCTTCTCTACCTGGTGGGCCGCGTTGATCTCGCGCATGCGGTTGAAGTAGGGGCGGTTCGCCTGGTTCTCCAGGATCCAGTCGCGCGCGAAGGAGCCGTCCTGGATCTCGCCCAGGACCTTCTTCATCTCGCGCTTGGTCTCGTCGGTGACGATGCGCTTGCCGACCGTGTAGTCGCCGTACTCGGCCGTGTCCGAGATCGAGTAGCGCATGAAGCCGATGCCCTTCTGGACCACGAGGTCGATGATGAGCTTCATCTCGTGGACGCACTCGAAGTAGGCGCTCTCGGGCTGGTAGCCCGCCTCGACCAGGGTCTCGAAGCCCGCCTTCATGAGGGCGGTGACCCCGCCGCAGAGGACGCACTGCTCGCCGAAGAGGTCGGTCTCGGTCTCCTCCTTGAAGGT
>JAKLFE010000018.1 GCA_022711355.1 Spirochaetota bacterium
GCCACCCAGATACCCTTCCACGAGAAGTACCAGGGCGTCGTGCCCGAGATCGCCAGCCGCAAGCACAGCGAGTGGATCTCCGGGGTCGTCGGCCGCGCCCTCGCCGAGGCCGGCCTGGCCCCGGCCTGACCGGCTCCCTCCTCGTGGGCCTCTGCTTCGCCAAGGGCCTCGCCTGGGCGACGGGCAAGCGCTTCGTCGGGGTCAACCACATGCTCGCCCACCTCTACGCCTCGCGCCTCGCCCAGCCCGGCGAGGAGCCCGCCGCCTTCGACTACCCCTTCCTGGGCCTCCTCGTCTCGGGCGGCCACAGCATCATCTGCAGGGTCGAGGACTTCGACCGCATCGAGGTCCTCGGCACGACGATCGACGACGCCGTGGGCGAGGCCTTCGACAAGGTGGCCAAGCACTACGGCTTCGGCTACCCCGGCGGCGCGGCTATCGACCGCCTCGCCGAGGCCGGGGACGAGTCCGCCTTCGCCTTCCCTAGGCCCTCCCTGCACAAGGGCGAGCATCGCTACGACCTCTCCTACTCGGGGCTCAAGACCGCGGCCATCTACCAGCTCGAGCAGTACCGGAAGCCCGGGGCCGAGTCGAGCCCGGAGAACATCGCCGCCTCCTTCCGCAAGGCCGCCGTCGACCTCCTCCTGTCGCGGCTCTTCCGCGCGGCCGAGGACACGGGCCTCAGGCGCGTGGTGGCGGGAGGGGGCGTGGCCGCCAACTCCTACCTCAGGCGCAGCCTCGCCGCCCGCTCCGACCTCGAGGCGCGCTTCCCGCCCCTGCGGCTCTGCGGGGACAACGGCGCCATGGTCGCGGGCATCGGCTGCCGCTACCTCGAGCGCGGCGAGTCCTCGGGCTTCGACCTCAACGCCTCGGCCCGCGTCCCCCTCTACCGCAAGCTCTAGCCGGCCTCAAGCGCCCGGGCGCCCCGCGCGCGTTCCTTCCTCGGGGTGACCATGGGCAAGACCTTATGTATCTTCCTCTACGCGGCCTTCCTCCTCGGGCCGCCGGCCGCGGCGGCGCCCGAGCCCGCGCGCCCGCAGGGGCGGGAGGGGCGGGCCTCCCTCTTCTACGGGCTCAGGGCCGGGCCGACCCTCGGCATGGACCGCCTCCTCCGCGGGGCCCGGGCCGGAGCCGAGCTCGGCCTCGCGCGGGGCGGGCTCTCCCTCGCCCTCCGGGCCGGGGCCTCCTACGACGCCGTCCTCGGCTGCCTCTTCGCCGAGGCCGGCCTCTCACTCGGCCTGGGCGGGGAGCTCGGCCTCCTCGTGGGCGCCGAGATCCCCCTGGGCTCGCCCGAGCTCCGCTCGGGCGGCTCCTCCTACTCCCTCCGCCCCGCGCCCTGGCCCTGCCTCTTCGCCCTCTCGGTGCCTATAGCGCGCATCGCTCCCGGAGGGGGCCGCCGCCCGGCCCTCGCCGCCGAGGCCGAGCTCTCCTATAGCGCCTATCGCGTCGAGCCGGGGGCGGGCGCCGCCGCCGGCCTCGCGGGCTTCTCGACCGGCTTCCGCGCCCTCCTGGGCCTGAAGCTCTCCTCCCCGCGGCGCGGCCCCTGACTGGACGGCGGGGCCGGTGCGCCCCTGCGCAGCTGGAACGGCCGCGAGCGGAGGCCGGGCGCGGGCCCCGGGCTCCCCCTTCCCTCGCCCCGCGGCGGCGGGGAGCTCCTCCCCGGCCGCGCGCTCCCCGCTCCCCCCGGCCCCGCGGTCATTGAAAGGGCGGGGCCTTTTCCCCTACAATGGCCCACTATCCCTCTCGCACGGAGCCCACGATGACGAAGGACCAGAACCCCGCGGCCGCCCCCGAAGCGGCGCCCGAGCGCGACGAGGAAAGCCTCGCGCGCGAGCTTTCCGAGCAGCAGCGCGTCCGCCGCGAGAAGCTCGCCAAGCTCCAGGCCGAGGGCCGCGACCCCTTCGCCATCGTCCGCTTCGGCCAGAGCCACCACTCCGCCGAGATCCGCTCCGGCTACGAGGCCGCGCCCGAGGACTGGGAGGGCAAGGCCGTCTCCGTGGCCGGCCGCCTCCGCTCCTTCCGCGACATGGGCAAGGCCTCCTTCGTCGACCTCCAGGACCGCGACGGCCGCATCCAGGTCTACGCGAAGTCCGACGAGCTCGGCGAGGCCGAGTACGCCCGCGTCAAGGAATTCGACATCGGCGACATCGTCGGGGTCGAGGGCACGGTCTTCAAGACCCGCCGCGGCGAGATATCCGTCCACGCGAGCAGCGTAACCCTCCTCGCGAAGGCCCTCGAGCCCCTGCCCGAGAAGTACCACGGCCTCCAGGACACCGAGGTCCGCTACCGCCGCCGCTACCTCGACCTCGTGATGAATCCTGAGGTCATGGAGACCTTCCGCAAGCGCACCAGGATCGTCTCCGCCATCCGCGAGTACCTCGACGGCCGCGAGTTCATCGAGGTCGAGACCCCGGTGCTCGCGACCATCGCCTCGGGCGCGGCCGCCCGCCCCTTCGTCACCAGGTCCAACGCACTGAACCTCCAGCTCTACCTCCGCATCGCCACCGAGCTCTACCTCAAGCGCTGCATCGTCGGCGGCATGGAGCGGGTCTACGACATGGGCAAGAACTTCCGCAACGAGGGCATCGACGTCCGCCACAATCCCGAGTTCACCATGATCGAGCTCTACCAGGCCTACACCGACTACAACGGCATGATGGAGCTCTGCGAGGGCCTCGTCTCCCATGCGGCCATGAAGGCCTGCGGCTCCACCAAGGTCTCCTACCAGGGCACCGAGCTCGAGTTCGCCGCGCCCTGGCGCCGCGTCACCATGGTCGACGCGGTCAAGGCCTACGGCGGCCCCGACTTCGCCCTCGTCAGGACCGACGAGGAGGCCCGCAAGCTCGCCCGGGAGCTCGGCCTCGAGGCGGAGCTCAAGAAGAAGCTCCCCGACTGCACGCGCGGCGACATCCTCGTCGCCGCCTTCGAGAAGTTCGCCGAGAAGAACCTCATCCAGCCCACCTTCGTCATGGACTACCCGACGGACATATCTCCCCTGACCAAGCAGAAGCCCGGCGACCCGACGATGACCGAGCGCTTCGAGGGCTTCGTCTACGGCCGCGAGATCTGCAACGCCTACTCCGAGCTCAACGACCCCATAGTCCAGCGCGAGCGCTTCGCCCAGCAGGCCAAGGAGCGCGAGCTCGGCGACGACGAGGCCTACGCCCTCGACGAGGACTTCTGCTCGAGCCTCGAGGTCGGCATGCCCCCGACCGGCGGCATGGGCATCGGCATCGACCGCATCGTGATGTTCCTCACCGACGCCTACTCGATCCGCGACGTCATCCTCTTCCCGACCATGAAGCCGGAGGCTCTCGCGAGCGCAAAGACCTTGGGCGAGCGTAATCCCGAGGCGCACTAGCGCCGAGGGTTCTCGCGAGCGTAAAGGCCCCGAGCGAGCGCGGCCCGAGGCGCAAGCGTAAGGGGGGAGCGCTCCCTGGTCTCGACATCAATCCAATGAGGCCGGCGCGGACGGACTATGCACTACGCGGCTCCCCCGCGCTCCAGCGTCCTCGGCGCGATGGGTGACTGAATCGCGCGGGATTTTCGCCGTTCCGGAGCGCCTCCGGTCGCTTCCGCTGCCCCCGCTCTTGGCCGACGCCTGCGCGGGGACTCGCCGCCTGGGAGGGGCGAGCCATGCTCGCGCCCCGCTCGGGCGAGCTCGCCAAGGCCCGGCCCGTTCCTCCTACCGGGCCCCGGCGGCCGGCAGTCGGCTCCCGGCCCCGAGCCGGGGAAGGCGCCGGGACGGGGCCCGTTCCCTTCTACGTGTTTTTTCCTTAACCCGCAGGCCTCACCCCCTTTACACGATCGGGTATCCGCGATACGCTCGCCCCATCGCCCTCCATTGGGGAGGACGTTAGCAGGTCGATGCGACCTGCCGGGCCCGCCGGCCCAAATCCCGCTCCCACGGAGGCCGTAATGAATACGTCGGTCAGCTGCTCCGCCCTTGCTCTTGCCGGACTCCGGGGAAATCGGGAAGACTGAGCCCCAGGCTCGGTGGCTCCGCGGGCTCCCGCCCGCGCCGCTAGGCACCCTCTAGCTCCCGACAACCGATTTCCTCGGCTACTAACCCCGGACGAGCCGGTCCGCATCCCGTCCAAGCGGCGCTATGCGGTTCGTTCGGCGGCCGGAGCGTCCCCTCGCGGGAGCTCCGATACCGCCGTATCTCCAGGGGGAGGCGCCATCGCCCGCGCGCGGGCCGCCCGTAGGGGCGCTGCGTGGGCCTCCCCCGCGCTTTCTCGAAAAAGGTCGGTATCATGCATCACATCAACGTGGAGTTCGACGACGCCGCGCGAACGCGCAACGCGTTGCGCGACTTCGGCTTCGACGACTTCTTCATGGCCCGCTGCGCCGGAGCGGCGGCGGGCGAGATCCCCGGTCGCGTCGTGGAGGCGAACCGGGGCCGCTACCGGGTGGCCTGCGCCCCGGCGGCGGAGGGGGGCCGGGCGGCGGAGGCCGCCCTCCCTTTCGGCGACGAGGAGGCTGAGGGCGGCGCGAAGGGCGGCCGGAGATCCCCGGGGGCGGCGGCGGCCGTCCTCCGGGAGGTCGAGGCCCAGGCCTCGGGAGCCGTCGCCGCCGGCGGGCCGATCGTGGCCGGCGACTGGGTACTCCTCCGGGACGCGGGCGGCGGGAGGCCCTGGGAGCGGGCCCTCGTCACCGCCCTCCTCCCCCGGAGGAGCTCCATCGTCCGCAAGGCCCCCGGCGACGCGGCCCACGACCGCGTCGAGGCCCAGGTCCTCGCGGCCAACGTGGACCTGGCCCTCATCGTCATGGCCGCCGGCCGCGACTACAATCCCCGGCGCCTCGAGCGCTACCTGGCCCTGGTCCGCGGCTCCGGCGCCGAGGGCGCCGTCGTGATCACCAAGGCCGACCTGGCCGAGGATCCCGCGGCCCTCGAGGATGAGGTCGCCGGCCTAGCCGGGGGCCTGCGCTGCGTGCTTGCCTGCGCCCCCGAGGGACGCGGCCTCGAGGAGCTCGGCGGGCTCCTCGAGGCGGGGAGGACGGTCGTCCTCCTCGGATCCTCGGGGGCGGGCAAGTCAACCCTCCTCAACGCCCTCGCGGGCCGCGAGCTCGCGCGCACCAACGCGGTGCGCGCCGACGACCAGAGGGGCAGGCACACGACGACGACGCGGCAGCTCTACCGGCTGCCCTCGGGGGCCCTCGTGATCGACACGCCCGGCCTCCGCGAGCTCCAGCTCTGGGCCGACGAGGAGACCGTCCTGGGCGCCTTCCCCGACATCGAGGCCCTGGCGGCCGAGTGCCGCTTCCGGGACTGCGGCCACGGCGAGGAGCCCGGCTGCGCCCTGCGCGCGGCCCTGGAATCCGGCGAGCTCGACCGGGGCCGCTACGAGAGCTGGCGCAAGCTCTCGCGCGAGGCGGCCTACCTCCGCGGCCGCGATGATCCCCTGGCGCGGCGCGAGGAGGAGCAGCGCTGGAAGGCCATCAACAAGTCCATGCGCGGCTACAGCAAGGAGCGGCGCTCCATCCAGGGCCGCGCTCGCTAAAGCGAGCTCGCTGAGGCGGGCGCGCTGAAACGGGCGCGCCATCGCGCGCGGCGCTCAGGCGAGCGGGAAGCGGAGCTCGAAGGCGGCGCCCGGCGGGCCCGAGAGCTCGAGCCTGCCGCGCAGCTGGGAGGCGAGCGAGGTCACGAGCGAGAGGCCCAGGCTCCGGGCCGACTCGGGATCGAAGTGCTCGGGCAGGCCGACCCCGTCGTCGGAGACCGACAAGCTCCCGTATCCTCCCTCCTCGCGATAGGCGACCGATATCCTGCCTCCTCCCTCCGGATGGGCGTACTTGAGGGCGTTCGTCAGGAGCTCGACCAGGACGAGCCCGCAGGGCACCGCCCGGTCCGTGGACATCTCGGCGTCGGCGACGTCGAGCTCGAGCCGGGCTCCCTTGCCCGTCCCGTCGAAGGTCTCCCAGACGACGGCCGCGAGGCTCTCGACGTAGCCCCCGAAGCGGATGGCCGAGATGGAGACGGAGCGGTAGAGCTGCTCGTGGACGAGGGCCATGGCCTGCACGCGGTTCTGGCACTCGTTGAAGAGGTCCTGCACGGTCTGGTCCTCCACGGCCTGGGCCTGGAGGCGGAGGATGCTCGATATCACCTGGAGGTTGTTCTTCACGCGGTGGTGGATCTCGCGCAGGAGGAGCTCCTTCTCCTCCAGGGAGGCCGAGAGCTCCCTCTCGGCGCCGCGCATCGCGTTCTCGCGCTCGCGGACGCGCAGGTCCATGGCGCCGAAGGCCGCGAGGGCCTCGCCGACCTCGAGGAAGGGCGAGCGCCCGGGCCCGGCGCCGGGTACGAAGGCCTCCTCGCCCTCGGCGACCCGCCGCGCCGCGAGGGCGAGGGAGGAGAGGCCCCCGACCAGCCTCGAGCTGCCGCTCGCCGCCATGGCGCCGCCGAAGGCCAGGGCCCCCGCGAGGCTCGCCGCGAGGACGGCGAGGAAGGCGCGCCGCTCGGACAGGAAGGCCGAGGGCGATCGGAGGATGCCGACGTACCAGCCCATCGACCCGAAGGGGACGAAGCGCGCGTAGGCCGCCTCGCCGGCGAAGCGTATCCTCCTGGGCGAGCCGGGCCTCGCGGAGGCCCCCCGCTCGAGGTCCTCGCGCGACACGACGTAGCTCTCCTCGGCCAGGCGATAGTCGCGATGCGCGACGACGACCCCCTCGGAGTCGACCACGAGGCCTTCCGCGCCCTCCGGCAGGCCCGCCCGCTCGATGGCCGCGCTGAGGCTGCGCAGCGAGATGTAGCCGACGAGGTAGCCGTCGGGCACGCGGGCGGTGAGGGTGATCGTGGGGTTGCCCGAGTAGATCGAGATGAAATTCTGCGACCAGACGGGAAGCTCGGAGCCGGATGCCCGCGAGAAGTAGCCCTGCCTCGACATGTCCATGCCGAGGTACTCGGGCCCGAGGGGCGAGGCCAGCTCGATGCGCCCCCGCTCGGAGAGGAGGAGGACCATGTCGAAGGCGGGGAACAGCTCCCGGAGCCGCTCGATGGCCCGCTCGCCCTCGGCCCCTGGCCCGAGGGAGCTCCCGGCGAGGAGGAGGCCCGATTGGGCCTTGTCCATGAGGGCCGATATCTCCCCGGATATCGAGCCGATGAAGACCTCCTCGAGGGCCTCGGAGCCCGAGCTCGAGAGGCCGACGATGGCCGCGAAGCCGGCGGCCCCGATGAGGAGGGCGGGCACCGCGGCGGCCAGGGATACGGCGAGGAGGAAGAAGGCCGAGAGGGAGGCGGGCCGGCGCCTCACGGGGAGCGGCCCTCCCGCACGAAGGCGCCGCCGCGGACGACGAAGGTCCTGAGCTCGCGTATGGCCGCCCCCTCGTCGGAGAAGCCGATGCCGCCCTGCAGGCCGCGATGGGGCGAGCGCTCCACGATCGCGCGGCCGAGGGAGGCTGGGGAGCCCGAGCCTCCCCACGCGGAGGCCAGCACCGAGACGCATTCGTAGCCCAGGAAGGCCGCGTGGATCGGCTCCTTGCCGAAGCGCTCGGCGTAGGCCGCGCGGAAGGCCGCCGAGCGGGGGTCGTCGGAGGCGCTGTCTATGTTGCTGAAAGTGACGAGGCCCTCCACGTATTCCCCGCCGTTGGCGACGAGGTCCGTGGCCATGGCCCAGTTCGAGGCGTAGAACCTCGCCCGGGAGCCGGCCAGGCGGATGCGCTGGCAGAGGATGGCGGCGTCGAGGACGTCGGCGGCCAGGATCACCGCGTCGGCCCGGGAGGCCGCGGCCGCCGCCGCCGCGGCGAAGATGCTGGCGGGATCGGCGGAGCTGAAGCTCGAGCCGCCGGGCGGGGCGCCGCCGAGCTCCTCGAAGGTCGCCGCGAAGCGCTGCGCCCAGCGCTCGGTGTAGACGGCGTTGTCGGCGTCCCAGACGAGGAAGGCGCTGCGGGCCCCCGCGCGGGCGTAGGCGTGGGCCGCGGCGGCGTAGGCCTCCTCGTCGGAGGGGGAGAAGATCATGAAGAAGGAGGCGCCCGGCTTGAGCAGGAGGCTCGAGCTCGCCCAGGGAGACAAGACGACGAGGCCGGCCCGCTCGGCCTCCGGCCGGGCGGCCAGGGTGAGGCTGCTGGTGAGGTGGCCGACGAGGGCCGAGGCGCCCTCGCGGGCGAGCTCGGCGTCGGCCTCCCGCGCCAGCTCGGGATCGCCGCGGTCGTCCCGCGTCAGGAGGATGAGGCGCCGGCCGCCGGCCCCGCCCGAGGCGTTGGCCTCCTCGACGGCGAGGGTCGCGCCGTTGCGGACCGCGAGACCCACCTCGGCCATGCGCCCGGAGAGCTGGACCGAGAGGCCGATGCGCAGGGGCGGCCGCGCGCAGGACGACGCCGCGAGGCAGGCCGCTGCGGCAATGGCGGCGAGCGGCCGCGACGAGGAGCGCATACCTGAAAGGTAGCGGAAGATCGGGCCCTATTCAAGGAAGGCCGCGGGCGGCGGCCGGTCCTTGCCGCGCCTCCCCGGCCGGGGCATACTTCCCGCGTATGAACGCGGAGTTCCACTACTACGCCCTCTACTACCTCTGCCTCCGCTCGGGCCTCCCCGCCGACCGGGCGAGGAGCGTCGCCGCCTCCTCGCAGCGGGTCGACGAGGCGACCGCCGCCTGCTCGATCGACGGCGGCGCCTATCGCACCATAGCGACCCAGGACTACGCCTTCTGGGACGAGTCGACCCTCCGCGACATCTACCTGCCCTTCCACTTCCTTCCCCGCTGCGCGGAGGGGCCGGCGGGCTCGCGCTGGGCCGCGGGGCCCGACTCCCCCATCGCCAAGGAGCTCCTGGTCGCGGCCCTGCGCTCGCGCGACGACTACCGGATCGGCATAGCCCTCCACGCCTACGCCGACGGCTGGGCCCACCAGAATTTCTCGGGCCGGCTCGAGCCGGCCAACGCGGTCGATCCCTCCTCGCCCCTGCCCCCGGTCGGCCACCTCCAGGCCCTCCGCGCCCCCGACGATCCCGGCGGCTCCTGGGAGGACCCGCGCCTCGGCCCGGGATCCGCCCTGGTGCGCAACGCCGAGCGCTTCCTCGCCGCCGCGCGCATGATCTACCGCTACCTCAGGACCTCGCTGCGCCTCGGCTTCGAGGACGAGGAGCTCGCCCTCGAGCCCCTCGCGCGGCTGTGGTCGGGGCCGCCCCGCGAGGCGCGGGAGCGGGTCGCCGACTACGCGATCGAGCTCGACGTCCCCCCCTACGACCGGGGCGAGTGGCTCGCCCTCGCGGGCCTGCCGCGGGGCGAGCGCGACGGGGATCCCTTCGTCGGCTACGAGCGCCGCGCCTGGCTCCGCTCGGGCCTCCGCGCGGCCTCCTCGCTCGCCCGAGAGCCCAAGGCCCTCGATTCCGGCGGCCGCTTCGCGGGCTCTCCCCTCCACCGCTGGGACCTGGCGGCCAGGGAGCATCTCCAAGCGGCGCGGGAACTCCTCGCGCGGAAGGGCTGCATATGAGCCGCCTACCTCGTTCCATCGCCTCGGCGGGCCTCGCGATGGCTGCCGCGGCCCTGGCCGGCCTGGCCCTCGGCTCCTGCGCGGCCCCCCTGCGCCTCCGGGGAGGGGCCGATCCCCTCGCCATCCTCGAGCCCGGGCTCGCGGCCTACGCGAGGCTCGAGGGCGGCCTGGCCCGGGGCCTCGCCGCGAAGGCCCTTCCCGCCGAGGAGGCGGCCTCCCTCGCCCCCCTGCTCGAGCGCACGAGAGTCCTGGCCCTCGGCCTCGGCCGGACGGCCGCGGGCGGGGCGTCGCCGGCCTCCAATGGGCGCCTCGTCGAGGCGGCCCTCCTCGGGGACTATCCCTTCCGCCGCGCCTCCCTCGGCCTCGCCGCGAGCCGCGAGTGGCGGCGCGAGGGCGGGGCCTACCTCCACGAGGCCTCGGGCCTCCGCGCCCTGGTTCCCGGCCCCGATCTCGCCCTGGCCTCGACGGGCCCCCTCGAGCCCCTCCTCGCGCGCGCGCGCGATCCGGGGAGCTCGCCGATCCCCCCCCGCCTCGCCCCGCTCGCGGAGGCGGAGCTCCTGGTCTGGATCCCGGCCCCCTTCTCGTTCGCCGCGTTAGGCGAGCTCGAGCTCGGCTCCCTGCCGGCTCGGGGGCTCCTCGTCGCGGCCCGGCCGGCCGGGGAGGGCCGCCTCGAGGCCACGGTCGCCCTCCTCATGGAGGACGCGGACTCGGCGCGGCTCTACCGGCCGGCCGTCAGGCTCGCCTGGTACTTCCTCGCGCCGGCCATCCTGGGCGGCGAGGCCGAGCTCCCCGGCCCGGGCTTCGAGCTCGAGGGGGACCTGATCTACGCCCGCGGCCTTACGCTTCCCGAATCCGCGCTGGCGGGCCTGTTCAGGCTCGCCCTGCCCGAGGGCCTGCCGGGCCCCGCCCCGCGCTGAGCCTGGGCCGCGGGCCGCGGCGCGGGAAACGAGGCGTTAGGCGATACAGTCAGTCGACCGAGCCCGAGCGGGCGAAGTCGGCCAAGGTCTCGGCGAGGCCGCCCGCGAGGGGCAGGGTAGGATCGGTGAAGGCGGCGTAGGCCGCGTCGGGCCCGGGGCCGAGCTCCTTGAGCGCTCCGCCCATGCCCTCGAGGACGACGGCCCCCGCGTCCGGCCTCGCCTCCCGCAGCCGCTCGATCGCCTCGAGGGGGGGGCGGGAGTCCCTTCCCCCCTGGAGGATGACGAGCGGCGCGGACGTCCGGCGCAGCTCGGCCCCCAGGTCGTAGCGGAAGCTCGAGGCGAGGTAGGGCTGGATAGAGGGCCGGAAGAAGTCCTCGAAGAAAGGATCCAGGTCCTCGCGTATCCGCCCTTCCAGTATCGCGGCCACGATGGACTTCGCTTCGGCGCGGCGCTCCTCGGGCAGGGACTCGAGCTCGCCCAGGAGGGTCTCGAGGGGGGAGGCCGCGGGGGCGCAGAGGAGGGCGAGCCCGAAGTCCCCCTCCCTCCCCGCGGCCAGGCCGGCCTCGTAGAAGTCGGCGAGGGCGGCGGCGGCCACCAGGGCCCCCTCGCCGTGGCCGGCCAGGGTGACGCGGGCGAAGCGGCCGTCGGAGGCAAGGCCGCGCAGGGCGTCGACCGCGTCGGCGACGTAGTCGTCGAAGCAGAGCTCCTCCTCGCGCGCGACGAGGACGTAGGCCTCGCCCGAGCCGCGCTTGTCGTAGCGCAGCGAGGCGACGCCGCAGGCGGCGAGGCCCTCGGCGAGGGCCTTGAGGCTGTCGCTGCGGCCGGGCACCGAGTAGTTGTTCCCGTCGCGGTCGATCGCGCCCGAGCCCGCGAGGATGAGGACGACGGGGAGGCCGGAGCCGTCGCCCTCGGGCAGGAGGAGGCTGCCCGGCAGCCGCGCCGTCCTGCCGAGGACCTCGTAGTCCAGGCCGGCCGAGGAGGGCGGGGACAGGGCGAGCGCGAAGGCGCCGGAGGACTCCCCCGGGCCGACCCAGCGCCCCTCGAGGAGCTCCCCGCCGCCGGCGGGCGGGGCGGCCGAGAAGAAGAGCTCGCCCGCGGCCCAGGGAAAGGCGAAGGCGAGGCGCCCCCCCTCGCGGCTGAAGGAGGCGAGGGGGTAGCCGAAGAGGGAGCGGGCCGGCAGGTCGAGGAGGCCCCCCGATTCCAGGACGCGCAGGGAGATGGGCTCCTCGCCCTCGCCGAGGTCCACCCTCCCCTCCCAGCGCCCGAGGGCGACCTCCTCGGCCCCCGCGGAGCGGCAGCTCGAGGAGGCGAAGGCGAGGATGACGAGGAGGGCTATCGGGGAGGCGCGGCGAAGCGGCATGGCCGCATTCTAATCCGCAGTCCCGGGGCTCGGCTACGGCCGCCCGCGCTCAGGGCCGGGCGCCTGTCTTGGCGCCGCGGTTTTCGCGCAGCGGAAACCGCGTAGTCAGGGCCGAAGGCCCTGACTGAGCACCTCGAAGCTCCGCGAGGCCTCCCGCCCCTCCTCGTCGACGAGGGTGAGGACGTGCCTGCCCTTGGCCGGCCTGATCTCGAGGCGGTGCTCCCCCCGCGTCGAGCCGAGGTAGGTCCCGTCGAGGTGCCAGTGGACGAGGGCGCCCGAGTCGCGGTGGGCCGCCGACATCACGAGGGCCCCGGGCCGGCCGGTTATCTCCACGGGGATGTAGAGCGCCGCCCCCTGCTCGGGCACGAGGATGGCGAGGCTCTCCTCGGCGCGGCCCGCCGCGGTTCCCGGCCGGGGCGGGGGCAGGGGGCGGTACTCGAGGTGGCTCCTGCGGTAGTACGACTCGATCGCGGGGGGGAGGACGAAGCGCTTCTCGATCCGGAACTCCCCCGCGCCCTCCTCCAGGGCGCTGACGCGATAGGCGCCGTCGTCGCTCAACGCGACGGAGCGGCAGTAGGGGCAGCTCCTGAGGCTGCGGGCGCCGGCGGGAGCGCGGACCGACTCCACCCGGGGGCAATGCGGGCCCGCGGCCCAGCCGGAGTCGGCGCAGACCTCGACGCTCCGGAACGCCGGCCCGGCGGGCCCCGCCTGCGGCGGCTCGGCGGAGGGCGGGGCGATCCCCGCGGAGCCCAGGAGGCCGAAGACCTCGAAGAGGATCGGCGCCGCCGCGGCCGAGCCCTTGAGCCCGGGCCGGCCCGTGCCGTCCGCGTTGCCCGCCCAGACGCCGACGACGCAGGCGTCGCCGAGCCGCCCCGAGCCCGCCTCGACGGCGTTCACGCCGACAGCCCAGGCGTCGCGGAAGCCGTAGCTCGTGCCGGTCTTCCAGGAGACGCGCCGCGAGGAGGCGTAGAGCTCCCAGGCCGCCTCCTCCTCGGGCCGGGCGAGGGCCGACATGGCCTCCAAGGCCAGGGCGGCCGCGCCCGGCGAGAAGGGGTCGGGCCGGAGGGCCCGCGCGCGGAGCTCGGGGAGGCTGAGCCCGAGGTCGAACTGCTGGCCGCCCCCCCGGCGCCCGGCCGCCCGGGGGTAGAGCCCCGCCGCGCTGCGCGCCAGGGCCGCGTAGCGGCCGGCCAT
This sequence comes from Spirochaetota bacterium, assembly GCA_022711355.1. Taxonomy (GTDB): domain Bacteria; phylum Spirochaetota; class Spirochaetia; order Treponematales; family Rectinemataceae; genus JAKLFE01. Next base: position 12,889 of record JAKLFE010000018.1, read on the forward strand.
GTCCCACAGGCTCGTCTCCGCGCCCCCGAGGATGAGGGCCAGGCCGTAGTCCTCGGCCGGGCGGCCCAGGCTGCCCATGCCCGTCGAGGCCAGGAGGGCGTGGAAGCGGCTCACCCCGTAGTCGCGGAGGAGCCGCACGAAGGGCACGTTGAGCGATCTCGCGAGGGCCTCGTCGGCCCGGACGGCGCCGGAGTAGCCGCCCGAGGCGTTCTCCGGGCCGTAGGAGCCGTAGCGGGTCGGGAGGTCGGGCAGGAGGCTCCTCGGGCCGAGCTCGCCCGAGTCGAGGGCCGCGGCGTAGAGGAAGGGCTTGAAGAGGCTCCCCGAGCTCCGGCTCGCCCGTATCAGGTCCATCGCGTAGCCCCGCGAGGCGTAGCCGGCCGCGCCTCCGCCGGTTGCCGGGGGCGGGCTCGCGTTGGCCACGTAGGCGAGGACCTCGCCCGTGTCGACCCGGGCCACGACGCAGGCCGCGTTGTACACCCCGCCCGCGGCGAGGCGCGCGACGCGGCGCGCCAGGATCGAGGCCACGCGCTCCTGGAGGGCCGCGTCGATCGTGGTCTCGGCTCGGAAGGGCCCCGAGCCCCGGAGGGCGGCGGCGCGGGCGCGGTCGACGAGCTGGGGGCCGAGGGAGGGCAGGTCGTAGGGCTCGGGCGGGAGGGGCTCGGCGAGGGCGAGGGCGAGCTCGCCCTCGCCGAGGCTGCCCCGGCCGCGCAGCCGCCACAGGAGGGCGTCGCGCTTGGCCAGGAGGCGCTCCCGGTTGCGGCCGGGATGGGCGGCGCTCGGCGCGTTGGGCAGGACGGCCAGGGTGGCCGCCTCGGCCCAGGACAGGAGCCCGGGCGAGCGGCCGAAGTAGCGGAAGCTCGCCGCCTCGAGGCCGACCACGTTGCCGCCGAAGGGGGCGTTCTCGGCGTAGAGGGCGAGGATGCCCCGCTTGCCCCTGAGGAGCTCGAGCCTGAGGGCGAGCCAGGCCTCGGCGGCCTTCTCCGGGATATCCCGCGGGCGGCCGGGCCGGGCGAGCCGCGCCACCTGCATCGTGATCGTCGAGCCGCCCGACACGACGCGGCCGGCGCGGCGGTTCTGCAGCGCCGCGCGGACCAGGGCCGCCGGGTCGAAGCCGACGTGGGAGAAGAAGCGCTTGTCCTCGAAGGCGACGAGGGCCTCGACGTACTTCGCGGGGAGCTCGGCCCCCTCGGGGAAGCGCCAGAAGCCGCCGGGCGACACGGAGGCGCCGAGGAGCTCGCCCCGCCGGTCGTAGACGGCGACGGAGCGCTCGGCGGGGAAGCGGGCCTCCGGCGGCCCCCAGAGGAGGAGGGCCGCCAGGGCGAGGGCCGAGGCCGCGCAGGGAGCGGCCTCGGCCCGCGCCGGGAGCCTCATTTCCGCTTGGCCGGGACCGCGTTCAGCCGGGAGCCGCCCTGCCCCCCTCCGGAGCCGCCCTCGGCCCCGGCGAGCCAGCGGCCCGGCGATACCGCCTGGAGCCGCTCGTCGTACATGGCCTGGACGCTGGTCGCGGGGAGGAAGAAGGAGCCTTGGTAGGCCTTGTTGACGTAGGTCGTGAAGACCTTCTCCTCCCTCGCCCCGAGCGAGAAGTAGGTGAGGACGCGGTCGTCCCGCTGGTCGCGGTAGTCGTACAGGGGGGCGGGGGCCGGCTCGCGGCCGGGCCGCTCGTAGCCCTCCTCCTCGTCCCTGGGCTTGGGGAGCTCCTCGCCCAGGCGGAGGTTGGCGATCTCCCAGCCCGAGGGGAGGAGCTGGGTCAGGGCGAGGTCCTTGAGGTCCCGCCCGGAGCGGTTGCGCACCGTCGCCTCGACGATGAGGTCGGCGCCCTCCGAGGCGGCGCCGGGATCGACCGGCTCGCCTTCCATGTCGAGGTAGCGGATCGAGAGGGACAGGCCGTTCGCGGCGGCCTTCTCGAGGCCGGCGGGGGGCACGCCCCGGGCGACGAGGCGGCCGAAGACCGGGGTCCTGCCCGCGTTCGAGAGGGCGACCTTGACCGAGCCCCCCGAGGGCCGGGGCAGGTCGAGCCGGGCCATGGGCTTGTCGAGCCTGGCCCGCGCGGACCAGGCGCCCGAGCTGGCCGAGATCTCGGGGGCCTCCCCCGAGGCGGCCGCGGCCGCGTAAGGCAGGGCCGCGCCGAGGGCCGCGCCCAGCTCCTGGGTGGAGAGCCAGCGGCTCGAATCGAGCTCGGCGGCGAGGGCGTTGTACACGGGCAGGGCCCGATCGACGTCGCCCATCGCGTTGAGGGCGTCGAGGATGACGGCGCGCTCGCGGACCTTGCTGCCGTAGGTCTGCTCGGCGAGGCCCGGGAATTCCTCGGGCTCGGGCGAGAGGCCGCGGGCGAGCTCGCGGGCGGCCTCGCGCATGCCCGCGAGGGCGTAGGCCGCCGCGAGGCGGAAGCGGGCGGGGGCCGGCATGGAGGGGAAGTCGCGGAAGCGGTTCATCGCCGCGATCTCGGGCCTGCCGGCCAGGGCCAGGTCGTAGAGGCGGTAGGCCTGGACGCTCTGGGACCAGGGCTCGCCCGAGTTCCAGGCCCGCGCCGAGCGCTCGAGGTAGTCGAGGGCGGGATCGAGGAAGCCCGGGGCCACCTCGTAGCCCTCGCGGGAGGCCGAGAGGAGGAAGTGGACGACGTAGGCGGAGAGCCAGTCGTGCTCGCCCTCCTCGCCGGGCCAGAAGGCGAAGCCCCCGCGCGGGGTCTGGAAGCCGCGGAGCCGGTCGAGGGCCGCTGCGACGTTGGAGCGGGCCTCGGCGGCCTTCTCGGCGGAGAGGGCGACGGTCTTGGGAAGGTAGAGCTGGGGGAAGGCCGCGGAGGTGGTCTGCTCGGCGCAGCCGTGGGGGTAGGCGACGAGCCAGTCCACGCGGCCGATCAGGTCGATGCTCCGCAGCCGCGACAGCTCGAGGGAGACGGAGTTCGTGCCCTCGCTCCCCGGCAAGGCGATCTCGCCCTGCCAGGAGCCCCCGGCGGCGATGGTCATGGAGCTCGCCTCGGAGACGGAGACCCCGACGGGCCTGACCTCGAGGTCGATGGACTGGGAGGCCCGGGCGGCCCCCGAGGAGGCGCGGAGGGTCAGGCGGCCGGGGCCGAGGCCCTTGGCCCTGACCTCGAAGCCGAGGGACTTGTCCCCGTCCCGCTCGAAGTCGAGGCGGCCGGCCTGCTGGCCGGCGAGGGCCAGGGCGCCCTCGGCCTCGAGCTCGAGCTCGACACGCGCCTTGCCGAGGAAGGAGAAGACCGTCGCGGGGACGAAGGCGGTCTCGCCGGGGGAGAGGATCCGCGGCGCGGTGAGCTGGGCCATGAGCTCGGAGCGCACGGGCACTTCCTTCTCGGCCACGCCGAAGGCCCCTCCCGAGGCCCCGCGGGGCGCCGGGGAGCCTGCCTGGGGCAGGGAGCCGGCGACCACCATGAAGCGGACCGCGCCGATGTACTGGCCCATCGCGAAGCTCTCGCGGCGGACCTCGCCCGCCTTGAGCTCGCGGGGCGGGAAGTAGTAGACCACGGGCGGGAAGCGGCTGGGCTTGCGGTCGCCGCCGCCCAGGCCCTCGTCGGAGCCGCCCACCGCGAGGAGGGTCTCGAGCTGGCCCGAGTAGGCCCCGAGGACGTACTGGTAGAGGTCCCAGCCCGAGAGGGAGCTCGCCTCCTTCTTGTAGAACTCGTCCCAGGGATCGGGGGCCTTGTAGCGCGTGATGCCCAGGAGGCCCTCGTCGACGACGGCCACCGTGTAGGTCATGGCCTTGCCCGAGGCCTCGCGGACGGCGAAGGACACCTCGCTGCCCGGGGCGATCGAGGCGGGGGCCTCGATCACCGGCCTAAGCCTGGTGGCCGGGTCCTCGACCATGACCGGCACGATGCCGTAGAGCCGGATCGGCAGGTCGTTCGCGGTCTGCAGGTGGGGCTGCACGAAGGTCACGTGGGCGTAGACGTTAGGCGCCATATCCGGGGTGACGAGGAACTCGTAGGAGCTCGTCTCCTTCCTCGTCTCGACCCACTCCTCGCGCAGGATCGCGCCGGCGCGCTCGATGGTGACCAGGGCGCGGCCTCCGTCGTTGGAGGGGAAGGAGAGCGAGGCGCGCTCGCCGGGCAGGTACTTGGGCTTCCCCACCGTCAGCTCGAGCATGGCCGAGGCCCCGCCGGAGTCGCGGCCCTTGCCCGCCCAGCCGGGCCAGTCGATATAGACGATCTTGCCGGCCGCGTGGCCGGGGGCCGCCCGCCTGCCCGAGCCCGTCTTGTCCTCGACGCGGACGAAGAAGCGGCCCCAGTCGGGGTACTTCACCGTGAAGGACCAGGAGCCCCGGCCGTCGGGGCCGATCTTGACCGTCCCCTTCTTGATCGGGCGGCCGTAGAGCTCCTGGGCCCGGGAGGCCAGGCTCTCCTCGCCCTTCTCCCACCACCAGCGCCACTCGAGCTTGTACAGGGCGACCTCGACCTCGCCGCCGCCCTTGACGAGCCTGCCCTCCCGGTCGACGAGGGCGAGGTCCACACGGTGCTCCTTGTCGGTCAGGAGCATGCCCCGTGCGGCGTCCCCCTTGGGGAGGCGGAGGCCGGCGTAGCGCGCGTAGGGATGGTAGTCCACGGAGACGGTCTCGCTGGAGAAGACCCCCGAGGGCTCGAAGGCCCGGGTGAGGAGCTTGGCCGTGAGCTTGCCGGGGGCGAGGCCCTCGGGCGAGAGCTCGACGGGGAAGGAGCCCGTCCCGTCCTCGTCGAGGTAGCCCTCGAAGAGGATGGCCCGGTCGCCGCCGATCTCGCGGGTCGGGTCGTCGAAGCTGTAGTCCGGCAGGGTCTGGAAGGAGGTGCCGGCGGCGGAGAAGGTGGCCGAGACGTCGGCCTTGAGGGAGCCGGCCTTGGCCCCGGTGAGCCAGGACACGGCCAGCCCCATCTCGCCGGTATCCCCGGAGAGGTAGGGCAGGGCGCCCCAGTCCAGGGCGAGCTTCAGGCGGTTGGGCATGATCGCCTCGACCTTGACGTTGCGCGAGAAGGTCCGGCCTCCGGCCCTGACCCGGGCGACGTAGGTGCCCGTGGGGGCGTCGGCCGAGGTGGAGGCGTCGATGGCGTAGAAGCCGCCTACCGACTCCGCGTAGCTTCCCGTCCGGACCACGCGGCCGAGGGGATCCTCGAGCTCGAAGGAGACCGGGTAGCGGGCGGGCAGCCTGCCCGAGCGGTCGTAGAGGACGAAGGTGAGGCGGATCGGGTCGCCGGGGCGCCAGACCCCGCGCTCGCCGTAGAGGAAGCCCTTGAGGCCCGAGCCGGCCTGCTCGCCCCCGATGTCGAAGTGGCCGGCCGAGAGGGCCGAGCCCGAGTCGATCTTGAGCCAGCTCGTCTGGGAGCCGTAGGCCAGGGTCGCGAAGGCGGGCTCGGCGGGAGCCTCGCCGGCGGCGGCCCCGGCGGCGGCCGGCTTGAGCAGGGCGATGCCCGAGGCCGCGGTCTTCGCCTGGGCAAGGACGCGGCGCTGGTAGCTGTACAGGGTTACCTGGGCCCCGGCCAGGGGCTTGGCGCTCCGCAGGTCGCTCGCCGCGGCGTGCCAGGTCCCGTCGGCCTCGCGCTTCAGGACGGCCCCGATGTCCGAGACGACGACGTTGCGCCGCTGGCTGATATCGTGGTCGTAGGTCGGCAGGTAGTAGGCCGGGTGGCAGGGATCCTCCTTGTACTTGTGGTAGGAGCCGTAGCCGTCGGCCCACTCCTCGACGTAGTCCCAGAAGCTGTACTCGTCGTCGTCGTTGCGGTCGAGGACCCGGTCCTCGGGGAAGCGGAGCTTCTCGAAGTCGTGGCTATAGGGGCAGACGTAGCGGATGCCGGTCTTGCGGAAGGTCACGCGGACCTGGAACATGCCCTCCTTGTGCTCGGCGAGGAGGGGCCCCAGGTCGAGGCCCTGGCGGACCCAGCGGTTCTTCCAGTCCTCCTTCCAGCCGAGGTCGATCGTTTTGCGCCAGACGACCTCGCCCACGCGCTTGAGCTCGCGGTTGCCGTCGAGGTCGTTGACCTGGAGGAACTGCAGGAGGTTGTCGCCGTAGACGCGGTAGGCCTCGACGATGAGGGCCGAGACGTTCATCGTCTCCACGGGGAGGACGAGGCCCTGGTCGGTCGGGAGGATGTTGCCCTTGGTGAGGAAGCGGACCTGGGGCTTCTCCCAGGAGAAGGCTACGCTGGCCGCGGCCGGGACGGCGAGCTTGGAGCCGGCGGCGTCGCGGAGGGAGGGCTCGACGCGGATGGTGGCGGAGGCCGGCCAGGCGGGGGCGTAGAGCTTGAGGCTCGAGCCCGAGACCGAGTAGGACAGGCCCTCGACGCCCTCGGCCGACACCAGGCCCCGGAGGTCCTGGGAGCGGTCGAGCTCCCGGCTGAAGGCGAGCTCGACGCCCGAGCCGCCCTCGAGGGGCGCGGCGCCGAGGAGCTCGAAGGAGGAGGCCGCGGGGAGGCGGACCTTGGCCGAGCCGCGCCCGCCCCCGCCCAGGCCCTTGCCGCTCCAGGACAGGAGGAGCTCGGAGGCGCGCGCGGGGCGCGCGATGCCCGATACCGTGAAGCGGTGGACCCGATCAGACTCGTGGGACCAGGCGAGGGAGCCCGCCGAGGCGCGGAGGGCCCGCTCGACGGCCTCGGCCGGGGCGCCGTCGGCGAGGCGGAGGGCGCCGGCCACCTCGAGGCTCCCGTCGCCCGCGGCCCGGGCCTGGCCGGCCTCGAGCTCGACCGCCTGGGGCAGGGACCTGACCGTGAAGCTGAAGTAGTCCGGCCCGCCGGCGGCCGCCCCGCCCAGGAGGCCGAGGTCGACGTCGACGCGGTAGGCCCGGCCCCGCTCGAGGGGCTCCTCGGGCAGGAGGACGAGGCTGCGCCCGTCCTCCCAGAAGGCCCGGCCCCGGAGCCGGGGCTCGAGGCGGAAGGCGCCCGCGGGAGCGGCCTCCCCGGCCGTCCCGAGCTCGGAGGTGAACACCACCTTGATCGGCGAGGCGGAGCCGACCAGGCCCGCGGAGTGGGCCTCGACCCGCCGGGGATCGGGATCCTTGGGCGGGAGGGAGGCCGAGCCTCCGCCGCAGCTCGAGGCGAGCAGGGCGAGGGCGGCGGCGGCGAGGGCGAGACGAGCCTTCAGGGACCAGTTCATGGGGCACCTCCGGACGCGCATAAGGATATAGCGGAAGCGGGGGGCTTCCCAAGAGGCCGGGGCGGGAAAAGCGCAAAAAAAGGGGGCCGCGGCTGGATCGCCCGCGGCCCCTCCTTCCCCGGCGGGCTGCCCCTACTTGTTGAGGCCCAGGGCCGCGCGGAAGGCGGCGAAGACGGCCTCGGCCCCGCCCTCGCCCCCGATGGTGAGGAGCTTGCCGCGGGAGCCGTACCAGTCGATGAGGGGGGCGGTCTGCTTGCGGTAGTTCTCGAGCCTGGTCTTGATCGAGGACTCCTTGTCGTCGTCGCGGGTGTAGACCTCGCCGCCGCAGGCGTCGCAGACGCCCTCCTGCTTCGGCCGCATGTTGCGGACGTTGTAGATCTTGCCGCAGGCCCGGCAGACCCGCCGGGTCGAGAGCCGGCCGATCACCACCTCGTCGGCCACCTCGAAGTTCACCGCCTTGTCCGCCGGGGCGAGGCGCTCGAGGGCCTCGGCCTGGGGGATGGTCCGGGGGAAGCCGTCGAGGATCCAGCCGGAGCGCGCGTCGGGGGCGGCGAGGCGCTCCTCGACCAGGGCGATGGTCAGCTCGTCCGGCACGAGGCCGCCCGAGGCGAGGATGCCCTTGACCTTGAGGCCGAGGGGGGTCTCGTCCTTGACCGCGGCGCGGAAGAGGTCGCCGGTGGAGATATGGGGCAGGCCGAGGGCCGGGGCGGCGAGATCGGCTATCGTGCCCTTGCCCGCTCCGGGCGGGCCCAGGAAGATCAGTTTCATGCTGGCTTCTCCTCGCCCTCCACCATAACGGAGATGGCCGGCAGGCACAAGGCCGGGAGCCTAGCGGCCCTTCAGGGAGACGGGGAAGTCGGGCACGTTCGCCGGCTTCGTGGTCGTGGGGGTCTGCTTGCCCCCCGTGAGCTCCTTGACCCGCTCGGAGAGGTAGAGGTCGAGCATGTTCACCGTGACGCGGCCGTCCTGGCCGTAGGCGGCCTTGCCGGAGAGGCCCTCGATCAGGGCCTTGGTGAAGGCGCCGTTGGACCAGGAGGGGTCCTCGTAGGAGTACTGGTTCCCCGTGCTCGAGGCGAAGACCACCGCCCCGTTCTCCGCCGAGGCCAGCTCGTTGACCACGGCGACGATGTCCCGCTCCGTGCCGACGGCCTTGCGCCCCTTCATGAGGTTGCCCGAGTGGCAGGTGTCGATGAAGAAGAGGACCTTGCCCGCTATGGCCGAGACGGTCGTCGTGATGTCGCTGAAGGGGACCCCCGTGCGCTTGAGCCGGTCCAGGTCGGCCTCGGCCGGCAGGTAGTAGTAGTTCTGCGCCGCGTCGTTGATGCCGTGGCCGGAGAAGTACATGATCGCGACGTCCTTGCTCGTCGTCTCCTTCTGGATCCAGTCCAGGCCGTCAAGGATGTTGTCCTTGCTCGCCTCGGCGTCGACGAGGACCCTCGCCGAGACCTCGCGGTAGATCCCCTCCTTCTGCCGCCCCAGGGCCGAGGCCAGGTCGCGGGCGTCCTTGGCCGCGTAGCGGAGCCGGTAGTCGGGATTCTGGTACTCGCTCACTCCCACGGCGAGGAGGTAGAGCTTGGGCTTGATCACGAACTCCTCGTCGGCCTTCCGGACCAGCTGGATCGTGGCCGCTTCCGAGGGGCCGTTGCGGTTGTCCGCGATGAGGGAGACCAGGCAGCTCCGGGCGGGCAGGGGCACCTCGATGGAGAGCTCGCCGCCCCCGGCGGCCGCCGCCACCGCGATGCCCTTGGCCCCCTCGGCTGGCCGGCCGTCCACGAGGGCTCGCACGCCCGTGACCGGGGCGTCGGCGGGCGCGCTCACGCGGTAGGCGATCCGCACCGTGGCGCCCGCGAAGGCCGAGCCCGAGGCGGGGCTCAGGATGCTCAGGGTCGGGGGCCGGCGCTCGGCTACGCCCGCGGCCACCTGCTTGCGTCCGGCGGCGGCGTCGGCCTGGGCGAGAGCCGTCCTCTCGTCGAGGGCGGCGAGCGCGAGGCTCACGACGTCGGGGCGGTAGTAGGCCGAGCGGAAGCGGGAGATCGGGTAGTAGTCGGGTACTTCGGCGATGCCCCTGTTGATGTGCCAGCCGAGGAGCTCCTCGGCCCCGGCGCTCGCCGCGTAGTAGCCGCCCGGGGTCCAGGCCACCCAGCGCGTCTTGTCCGGATGGGCATAGAGGGCGAGGAGCTCGGCCCCGTCGGCCATCCGGTACCAGCGGATCGTCCCGTCGGCGCAGGCCGCGGCCCCGAGCCTCCCGTCCTCCGAGACCGCGACAGCCCAAGCGACCCCGGGGGTGGCGGCCGCCCAGAGGACCTGGCCCTCGGCGCTGAAGCGCCTGAGTTTCCACTCGCTCCCGAGGAGGAACGACTGCTTGTCGGGGGCGATGGCCAGGGAGCGGGACATCTCGTAGCTCTCGAGGACTAGGGACTTTCCGTCCAGGCTCGGGTTGTAGCGGTCCTCCCAGTCCTTCACGTCCATGCTCGTGCGGTCGGGAGCCTTGAAGCCCCGGGCGGCGGAGAGGGAGCGCTCGGCGGCGGAGAAGCCGGCCAGGGCCGTCCTCGGGTACTCGTAGGCAAAGTCGATCGCCAGGCCGTCGGCCGAGAGGCCCAGGGCCGAGGTCAGGCCGCGGAAGTCGGCGAGGGGGCTCTTCAGCGCGAAGACCGGCTTGAGGGCGTAGTCGAGCCTGGTCAGGAAGGGTCCCGCCGAACCGACGAGGAGGCCCCCGTCCGCCAGGGTCTTGAGATCGCAGACCGTGTCGGTGGCCCCGACCGGGAGGACGCTGCGCGCCCCCCTGCCCGCCTCCTCCCAGATGAGCAGGGGACGCTGGCCCGAGGCGCTGTGCTTGCCTCCGGCGACCAGGCGGTCGACCCCGCCGGGGCCGGGGATGAAGGCGAGGACCGAGGTATTGCCCAGGCCCGCGGTGTCGGGGCTATGGGAGTAGGAGAGCGCGCCGCCGGCCAAGGAGTAGAGATCGATGGCGTTCTTCTCCTGGTAGGCGAGGCCGAGGAGGATCTCCCGCCCCGCCTTCCCGAAGGCGAGGCTCTCGCCCTCCTTCCCGCTCCTCGTCTCGAGCTTCTGGGCGAGGCCGAAGCCCGCGCCCGCGCGCTTGTAGAGGCGGAGGAAGCCGTCCTTGGAGCTCGAGGCGAGGTAGGCCCCGTCGGGACTGAAGGCCAGGTACTGGCAGCGGTCCTTGTAGTCGGCGTCGCGGAAGAGCTCGGCGCCGCTCCGGTAATCGAAGACCCGGAGCCCCTTCCCCCCGCTGAAGCCGCAGGCCAGGAAGGGAGCCCCGGCCGAGGGAGGGGCGAAGGCGAGGGCGACCACCGTGGATACGGGCAGGCCCGAGATGCAGCGCAGGATGGAGCCCGAGTCCGCGTCGAAGAGGTAGATGTAGTTGCCGCTCCCGAAGCCGGTCCAGCCGCTCAGGGCCGCCACCTTCCCGTCGGGCGAGAGGGCGCAGGAGTAGAGCGAGCCCTCGAAGCCCGGCCCCCTCGGGACGCGGAGGACGCGGAGGAGGCGGCCCGAGCCGTCGTAGAGCCGGGCCGTCTTGTCGTCGCTCGAGGAGAGGAGGCGCGAGCCGTCGGCCGAGGCCGAGACGCGCCTGATCCGCGCGGAATGGAAGCCGGCGTCCACGACGAGCTGGGGCGCGGCGGGGATATCGGCGGCGGCGAGGGCCGCGGGCGCGAGGAGGAGGGAGGAGAGGAGGAGGGCAAGGGGTATCGTCCTTCTACGGCTTGCGCTCATGCTGCCTCCGATCGGGCGATCGCGCCCGCGCCTATTATATCTCGTAGTCGAAGCCGGGGCTGCCCGAGCCCGGGGAGGGGCCGCTCCAGGGCTTGTTCATGCCGTAGCGGAAGAGGAGCTCGAGGCTGCCGAGCACCGCCTCGGTGGGGAAGACCAGGGTGATGGCCCGGTTCGAGCGGAAGACCGTGCTCGAAGGGCTGCCGATGACCGCGTTGTCGACGACGATCCGCACCCCCCGGGAGCGGACGGCGCGCAGGAGGGTCTTGAGCAGGGAATGATGGTCGCGGCGCACGACGAAGACGCCGAAGTCGAGGTCGACCCGGTGGGTCGCGGCCGCCTCGTTCCAGGCCGCGAGGTCCTCGGGCAGGAGGCGGGAGGCGACAGGCAGGGTATCGGAGCCCATGAGGTGGGTGAGGCGGAGCGAGGCGCCGCGGTGGAGGGCGATGAGGCGGCTCACGATGCCGATGGTGTCCGCCCCCTCGCCCAGGTCGAGGGGCACGACGAGGGGCTCGAGGATGCCGGCGAGCTGGCGGCGGAGGATCTCGTAGCGGAAGCGGTACTCGGTCTTGCGGGGCTTGCGCGGGTCGTGCGAGCCCTCGGGCACGACGAAGACGGCGTCGGCCTCGCTCCGCTCCGAGGCGAGGAAGCGGAGGGCCATGGCGAGGTGGGTCATCTGGAAGGGGTCGAAGGAGCCGATGAAGATCCCGATCCGCGCGGCGTAGCCCGGATAGCGCAGGTCCTGGGGGAAGCCGCGGAGGTCGAGGGGGACGAGCCTCCCCTCGGCGGCCTTCCGCCTGATGCGGCCGAGGAGCTCCTCGAAGAGGTCGCGGTAGTAGGCGTAATCGAGGCGCTCGGCCTCGCCGAGGTAGGGCAGGGCGTCGAGGGAGGCGAAGACCTTGCGGATCCGCCTCGCGACCCGGTCGACGAGGGGCGTCGGCAGGAGGGGCGAGGGAGGCTCGCCCGGGCGCTCATGATCGGCTGGGATCACGAAAGCAGTATATCCAGTATTCATCCGGGGGCAAGTGGAAAGCTTGACAGTATTCGATAATTATATACTCATATAATTTACAAAATCCTAACTTCACAAAAAAAACGACTACCGTGCAAATAAAATCGATACTTTTTTCTTGACAAGGCAAAAAGACGGGGAATAATGGAGTCAACAGAACCGCCGCCCTACATCAACGGTGTTCATCGGTTCGATCGGCAAGGAGGCACCATGCCATCGACCACGACCGTGAAGCGCGTCCCCAGCCTCGATGAGCTCATCGAGCGGCACCGGGGCAAGAAGGGAGGCCTGCTCAGCCTCCTCGAGAACGCGCAGGAGCTCGAGCGTTTCCGCTACCTGCCCGAAGCCACCCTGCGGAGCATCGCCGAGGGCATGGGCATCCCCCTCTCCCAGGTCTACTCCGTAGCGACCTTCTACTCATTCTTCAACCTCAAGCCCCAGGGCCTCCATTCCATCGTCGTCTGCCGCGGCACGGCCTGCCATACCCGCGGCTCGCTGGAGCTCCTCCAGGGGGCGCTCAAGAAGCTGGGGATCGAGGGCTACCGGGAGGAGGAGGAGAGCTCGGCCACGACGGCCGACAACTTCTGCTCGGTGCGGACGGTCGCCTGCTTCGGGCAGTGCGCCCTCGCCCCCGTCGTGCAGATCGACGGGACCATCTACTCGCGCATGACGGTCGGCAAGCTCGTCGCGGCGATCGAGAAGCTGCGCAAGGGAGGCAAGGAATGAACGGCGCCAAATCCTCCGAGATCGATCTGGGCAGCCTCCGCCAGGCCGGCCTGGCCCGCGTCAAGCCCAAGCGACCCTACCTCTCGGTCGGCATGGGCACCTGCGGCATCGGCAACGGCGCCGACCTCGTCCTGGAGGCCCTCGGCAAGGCGGTCGCGGAGCGGAGGCTCGACGCCGCGGTGCGCCGCGTCGGCTGCTTCGGCTTCTGCGCGGCCGAGCCCCTGGTCATGGCCTACCGCCCCGGCAAGCCCCTCCTCCTCTTCACCGAGGCGAAGCCCGCGCGGGCCGCCAAGCTCGCCGCCGGGGTGGCCGACGACGAGGCCTTCGACAGGCTCGCCAAGGCCGCCGAGGCCAAGATCGAGGCCTGGGACTTCCGCACGAGCCACCTTGAGTTCGGGAAGGGCTACGCCTTCCTCCCCTCCTGGGACGAGCTCCCCTTCTTCAAGGGGCAAGAGAAGATCGTCCTGCGCGACTGCGGCCTCATCGACCCGGAGAGCATCGAGGAGTACCTCGGCGTCGGCGGCTACTCCGGCCTGGTCAAGGCCCTGAGCTCCATGAAGCCCGAGATGGTGATCGACGAGCTGCGGGCGGCGAAGCTCCGCGGCCGCGGCGGCGCCGGCTTCCCCACCTTCAAGAAGTGGGAGGCCATGCGGGCCTCCCACGGCGAGCCCAAGTACGTCATCTGCAACGCGGACGAGGGCGACCCGGGCGCCTACATGAACCGCAACGAGATCGAGTCCGACCCCCACATGCTCGTCGAGGGCATGGCGCTCGGGGCCTACGCGACGGGGGCCTCGGAGGGCGTCGTCTACGTCCGGGCCGAGTACCCCCTGGCCGTGCAGCGCCTGCGCAAGGCCATCGAGGACGCCCGCTCCGCGGGCCTCCTGGGCCGCAACATCCTCGGCACCAAATTCTCCTTCGACCTCGAGCTCGTCATGGGGGCCGGGGCCTTCGTCTGCGGCGAGGAGACGGCCCTCATCGCCAGCGTCGAGGGCAAGGCGGGCAGGCCCCTGCCCCGCCCGCCCTTCCCCGCCCAGAAGGGCCTCAACGGCAGCCCGACGAACATCAACAACGTCGAGACCTGGTGCAACGTGCCGGTCATCGTGGCCCGGGGCGGCGAGTGGTTCTCGGGCTTCGGCACCGCGGCGAGCACGGGCACCAAGGTCTTCTCCCTGGTCGGCAAGGTCCGCAACACGGGCCTCGTCGAGCTCCCCCTGGGCACCCGCCTCGACGCGATGATCTACGGCATGGGCGAGGGCGCGGGCCCGCACAAGCGGATCAAGGCCGTGCAGTCCGGCGGGCCCTCCGGCGGCTGCATCCCCGCCTCCCTGTTCAAGACCACCATCGACTACGAGGAGCTCGCCAAGATCGGCGCCATCATGGGCTCGGGCGGCATGGTCGTCATGGACCAGGACAACTGCATGGTGGACGTCGCCCGCTACTTCGTCGGCTTCACCGCGGGCGAGTCCTGCGGCAAGTGCACCCCCTGCCGCGAGGGCCTCAACCAGATGCTCCGCGTCCTCGAGGCGGTCTCCCGGGGCGAGGCCAAGGAGGAGGACCTCGCCGTCCTCGCCGAGCTCGCCGAGACGGTCAAGGACTCCGCGTTGTGCGGCCTCGGCCAGACCGCGGCCAATCCCGTGCTCACCACGCTGAAGTACTTCCGCGACGAGTACGAGCGCCACATCCGCGAGCGCCGCTGCGAGGCGGGGGTCTGCGAGAGCCTCTACCTCGCCTTGTGCGAGAACTCCTGCCCCATGCACATGAACATCCCGGGGTACCTCCAGCTGCTCAAGGAGAACCGCATCGAGGAGGCCTTCGAGCTCACCCTGCGCGAGAACCCCCTGCCCGGCACGATCGGCCGCATCTGCCACTTCCACTGCCGCATGCGCTGCCGCCGCGACCAGCTGGACGAGCCCGTGTCCCAGGGCGAGATCCACCGCTACCTCGCGGACACCATGTACAAGATGGGCCGCGAGCGCGCCATCTACAACAAGCTGGTCAAGGAGAAGATGCCCCCGACCGGCAAGAAGGTCGCGATCGTCGGCGCGGGGCCCGCGGGCCTCACCGCCGCCTTCTACCTCGTCCGCCTCGGCCACGAGGTCACGGTCTACGACGCCCACGGCGAGGCCGGCGGCATCCCCCGCTGGGGCATCCCGGCCTACCGCCTGCCCAAGGAGGTCCTGGCCAAGGAGGCCGGCTTCGTCCGCAAGCTCGGCGTGCGCTTCGTCTTCAACACCGAGGTGGGCAAGGACCTCTCCTGGGCCCGCCTGGGAGAGCTCCACGACGCGGTGCTCGCCTGCGTCGGGGCCCAGAAGGACATGATCCTGGGCATCCCCGGCGAGGAGCTGCCCGGGGTCGTGCCCGGCTACCACCTCCTCGAGGACATCAACTCCGGCCGCAAGCCGAGGATCGGGACCGAGGTCGTCGTCATCGGCGGGGGCAACTCCGCCATCGACGTGGCGCGCTCGGCCCTGCGCACCGGCGCCCGCGTGACCGTGGCCTACCGCCGCGCCCGCGCCGACATGCCCGCCAACCGCGAGGAGCTCGAGGGGGCCCTCGAGGAGGGGGTCGAGATCGTCTGCATGGCCCAGCCGGTCGAGGCGATCGCGGGGCCGGGCGGCTCCGTGCGCGCCCTCAAGGTCATGAAGATGAAGGCCGGCCCCATCGACCAGAGCGGCAGGCCCTCGCCCGTCGCCACGGGCGAGAGCTACGAGATCCCCTGCGACACCCTCGTCGTGGCGGTCGGCGAGAAGGTCGAGAGCTCGGGCCTGGCCTCGGTCGGCGCGGCGATCGCCCGCGACGGCCGCGTCGAGGCCGATCCCTTCACGCGGCGCACGGCCAACCCCAAGTTCTTCGCCGCCGGCGACGCGGTAACCGGCCCGGCCACCGCGGCCGAGGCCATGGGCCTGGCCAAGGAGGCCGCCGCCTCGATCGACGCCGCCCTCATGGGCGAGGCCGCCGGCGCGCGGCGCTTCGAGCGGCTCTTCCGCGGCTTCGACTACGGGATGGAGGTGCCGCTCGAGCCCTCCAAGGCGCGCATGAGCCGCGCGCGGAGGGTGCCGCCCTCGGACCGCCGCGGCAACTTCGTGGAGATCTCGCTCGGCTACACGGGCGAGCAGGCCAGGATCGAGGCCGAGCGCTGCCTCCGCTGCGACGTGCGCGAGCGCGCCCGGCGGCCGCTCGGCGCCGCCGAGGCCGAGGCCGCCCGGGCGGCCGAGGGGGTCGCGAAATGAGCGAGAAGATGGTGACGATCCACGTCGACGGGGCGAGCGCCCTCGTCGACTCCTCCCTGAGCCTCCTCGAGGCCTGCGCCGCGGTCGGCTCCAAGGTCCCGACCCTCTGCTACCTCAAGGACGTGTCGGCCAACGCGTCATGCGGGATCTGCGTCGTCGAGGTCGAGGGCGCCAAGTCCCTCGTGCGCTCCTGCGTGGGCAAGGTGAGCGAGGGCATGAAGGTGCGCACCTCCTCGCCCCGGGTCCTCCGGGCCCGGCGCAACGCGGTCGAGCTCCTCCTGGCGAACCACCCGGCAGACTGCCTCGTGTGCGCGCGCAACGGCAGCTGCGAGCTCCAGGCCATGACCGAGGCCCTCGGGCTGCGCCAGGCCCGCTTCCCGCGCACCCGCAAGGCCCCCGCGAAGGACGAATCCACGGAGGGCATCGTCCGCGACAACGACAAGTGCATCCTCTGCGGCCGCTGCGTGGCGGTCTGCTCGGAGGTCCAATCGGTCGCGGCCATCGGCTTCTCCGGCCGGGGCTCCCGCACCCGCGTCGCGACCTTCCTGGACCGGGGCCTCGAGCGCAGCCCCTGCGTCCAGTGCGGCCAGTGCTCCGTCGTCTGCCCCACCGGCGCCATCGTCGAGCGCGACGACACCGAGGCGGTCTGGGCCTCCCTGGCCTCGCCGGGCCGCACGACCGTGGTGCAGACCGCCCCGGCCATCCGCGCCTCCCTCGGCGAGGCCCTCGGCATGGCGCCGGGGAGCCTGGTCACGGGCAAGATGGTCGCGGCCCTCAGGCGCCTGGGCTTCTCCAAGGTCTTCGACACCCAGTTCACCGCCGACCTCACCATCATGGAGGAGGGCTCCGAGCTCATCCAGCGCCTGACCAAGGGCGGCAAGCTCCCCATGATCACGAGCTGCTCCCCCGGCTGGATCAACTTCATCGAGACCTTCTACCCCTCGCTGCTCGGCCACCTCTCCACCTGCAAGAGCCCCCAGCAGATGTTCGGGGCCCTGGCCAAGAGCTTCTACGCCGAGCGCGCGGGCGTCGACCCGGCGGCCATGGACGTCGCCTCGATCATGCCCTGCACCGCGAAGAAGCACGAGGCCCATAGGCCCGAGATGCGCGGCGCCTGGGAGTACTGGAAGGCCAAGGGAGGCGCCGCCGCGAAGGGCCAGGGCGCCTACTACGACGTGGACTGGGCCCTCACCACCCGCGAGCTCGCGCGCATGATCAGGCGCGCGGGCATCGACATCGAGCGCCTGCCCGAGGAGGACTTCGACGATCCCCTGGGCCGCTCCACCGGGGCGGCCACCATCTTCGGCACCACGGGCGGGGTCATGGAGGCCGCCCTCCGCACGGTCTACGAGATCGTCGTCAAGAAGCCCCTGCCCAGCCTCGACTTCACGGCGGTGCGCGGCCTCGAGGGCATCAAGAGCGCCGAGGTCGACCTCGCGGGCACCGCGGTCCGCGTGGCCGTGGCCCACACGCTCAAGAACGCCCGCGCCCTCCTCGACGAGATCGCGGCGGGGAAGAGCCCCTACCACTTCATCGAGGTCATGACCTGCCCCGGCGGCTGCGTCGGCGGCGGGGGCCAGCCGGTCAACATCGACAAGGACAAGCGCCTCGCCCGCAACAAGGCGATGTACGCCGAGGACCTCCGCCTCGGCATCCGCAAGTCCCACGAGAATCCGGCCATCAAGGCCATCTACGCGGACTTCCTCGGCGAGCCCCTGGGGCACCGCTCCCACGAGCTTTTGCACACCGACTACGTAAGGCGCGAGTTCTAGGGCAGTAAGGATGAGACGGGGGAGGAACCTTCCGGAAGGTTCCTCCCCCGCGCCCCCCTCTTCCAAGCGCCCACGGGCCGGGCCGCCGACAGGCTTCGAGGCGGCCGGCCGCGGCTAGACAGCCCTCCCCGATTCCGGTTATACAGCCAGCATGCGCTTCAAGGCGGTAGCCTTCGACCTCGACGGGACCCTCTACCCGGACGCGGCCCTCGGCCGCCGGGCCCTCCCCCTCGTCCTCGGCCATCCCCTCCTCTTCGCCGCCTTCGCCCGCGCCCGGCGGGAGGTGCGGAAGCTGGTCCGCGCCCCCGGCGGCCCGCGGCCCCGGGACGGCGCCGAGTTCCGCCGCCTCCAGGCCGAGCTGACCGCCGCCGCCCTCGGCCCCTTCGGCCGGGGCGGCCCCGAGGCGGCCGGCGGGCTCCTCGACGAGTTCGCCTATCGCGGCGTCGTGGAGCTCTTCGCGGGCCTGCCTCCCTACCCCGGCGTCGTCCCGGCCCTCGACGAGCTCGCCGCCGCGGGGCTCCGCCTCGCCGTCCTCTCGGACCTCCCGCCCGGCCGCAAGCTCGCGCTCATGGGCCTGGGCGGCCGCTTCGAGGCCGAGCTCTGCTCCGAGGACTCGGGGCTCCTCAAGCCCGAGCCCGAGCCCTTCCGCATGCTCGGCGAGGCCCTCGGCCTCGGGGCCTCCGAGATCCTCTACGTCGGCAACTCCCTCGCCTGCGACCTGGCCGGGGCCAAGGCCGCGGGCATGGCGGCCGCCATGGTCTCTCGCTCGCGCGTCGCGGGGGCCGAGCTCTCCTTTTTCGACTGGGCCGAGCTCGCCGCCTTCGCCCTCGCCTAGGCCCGCGGCGCCGGGCCTAGCGCCCTCCCCACCCGAACGAGCGGCCGATCCCCAGGACCAGGGCCGCCCCCCGCGCCGCCTCCGGCCCGAGGCCCCAGGACAGGGCCGCCTCGAAGGAGAGCTCTCCCCGGCTTAATGCCAGCGCCGCGGCCGCCCCTCCGTCGAGGCGGGAGCGCCCGGGCCCGAGCTCGGCCTCGAGCTCGGCGCCCAGGCCGAGGGCAACCCGGGAGTTGAGGGCCTCGGCGAAGGAGAGCTCGAGCCCCGCGGAGCCCTCGGCCCCGCCGCGGCCGGACGAGCGGCGGGCGGGCAGGCCGAGGGCGAGCCTGGCCCGGGCCCCGAGGGCCACGGGGTCGAGGATCCGCGCCGCCTCGAGGCCTGCTTCGATCTCGTAGGCGGGCCCGGGACCGGCCCCGCACGCGGGCAGCTTCCCCGCGGCGCCGAGGACCCCGCGCCAGGGGCCCAGCGGCCAGGCGGCCCAGACCCCCAGCTCAAGCTCGCCTAACGCGAACTCCGGCCGGCCGCCCTCGGACCCGATTGAGGCCGGCGCCGCGGCCCGGAGCGAAAGGGAGCCGACGGAGAGCTCGAGCCCGAGGGAGCTCTCGAGCTCGAGCTCCCTCCCCGCCGGCCTGAGCTCGAGCTCGGCCCCGACCCTGCCCCGCCATCCCGCGGGCTCCGGGGCTTCCAGGCGCTGCCGCCCCTCCTCGGCCCCGAGCCCGGCCGGAGCGAGGAGGACGGCCCCCAGGAGGAGGGCCGCCTCGTTCCACGCGGCTCGGGCCAGGGCGCGGGCCGCGGCGCGGGCGAGGGCCGGCCTCATCGCCGGCCTCTTGATGCGTCGCCTAACGCGTCGCTTGCGCCTCCCGCCCGGGCGGCGGCGCCGAGGGCGGCCCGCGCGGCCCTCCCCCGCTCGAGGATCGCGAGCCTGGCATCGCAGCCTGCCAGGGCGGCCGCGAGCCGCCCCCTGCCCTCGGGACCCAGGACGGCCGGGTCGACGAGGAGGAGGGCCCCGCTCCAGCGGCCGAGGAAGTCCTCCTCGGAGAGGGCCTCGAGGCCCCGCGCCGGGTCGGCGACGCAGAGGTAGGAGCCGCCGTCCGGCGCCGCCGCCCGGCCGAGGAGGAGGACGAAGTGGCCCTCGGGCCGGTCGTAGTGCGCGACGAGGGGAGCGAAGCCCGCGTCGAGGGCCCTCTCGAGCTGCCCCAAGTCCATGCGGTAGGCGCGCGGATCGAGCCCCTCCCCGCGGAGAAGAAAGGCGATATCGGCCATGCTGAGATCGCGCTCCCCTGGCCCCCCTCCCCTCGCCGCCCCGAGGCGCCGCCCGAGACCCGTCTCGTCGGCGGCGCGATCCGCGGAGGCGGAGCAATAGAGGCCGAGGAGGGAGGCGGCCACGGCGAGGCCGCAGCTCCCCTCGCCCTCCTGCTCGCGGGCGTAGGCGAAGCGGAGCTCCTCCTTCGAGGTGGAGCCGCGCAGGGCGAGGGCGAGGACGAAGGCCGGGAGGGCGTCCATGACCGCCTATCGCGCGGGGCCTGTTCCCCCGCTTGAGGCGCCCCCCCGGGGTCGCAGTCACGGCCCCTGGCCCAGACTTGCGGGGCAGCTCAGAGCCCCGCGGCCTTGACAGGCCCGCGGTCGGAGGGGATATTAACCATATGGTTAATCATGAGGCGCCCGAGGGCGGCGTCGCGGCCGCCAAGGAGCGCATCCGCGACGCGGCGCTCCGCGTCTTCGCGGAGCGCGGCTTCGACGGCGCCCGGGTCGACGAGATCGCCAAGCGCGCCGGGGTCAACAAGGCCCTCATCTATTACTACTACGAGAGCAAGGAGAAGCTCCTCGACGCGATCTTCCAGGGCTCCGTCGAGGAGGTCCTCGCCGAGCTCGGCCCCGAGCTTCACGACACGAGGATCTTCGAGGACGAGGCGGCCGCGGTCGCGATCATGGAGCGTCTCCTCGACTTCCTCGAGCAGCGGCAGGACCTCCTGCGCATCTTCCTCATGGAGTCGATGAAGCGGAGCCCGGTCAACGACCGCATCTTCATCCTCATCGCGGCCCTCCTCGATCGCCTATTCAGCCTCGTCGATTCCCAGATAGCCCGTCCGGAAGATATGGAGCGGGCCCGGGTCATGGAGTTCTTCACCGGCCTCATCCCCCTGTTCTCATACGTCGTCCACCACGAAATCTGGATGAAAGCCTTCGGGATGGACGAGGCCCGGCTGCGCGCCGACTTCGTGCGCTCCTTCATCGACGCCCACTTTACCGCCACAGAAATGCTATATAAGACAAACAAATAAGACAATCCTCGCTCCGCCTCGATTCCGCTGCGGCTCCGGCTGAGCCACCGTACAGCGGAGCTCGGCGGAGCAGCATCGGAGCGTCGGCGGGGCTTGATGCTACGCGGAGTTGTTTTCAACTAACTATTTAGTTTGTTCCCTTGACCCTAACTATCCGGTTAATCAATGCTCGACTCATGAAGCGAGCACGAATCATAGCCGGCTACGCCTCCTTCGTCGCGACCCGTCCCGGCTGGGTCATAGCCGCCTCGGTCCTCCTCCTCGCCCTGAGCCTCTGGTCGGCGAGCGGGATCGTCATGGAGACCAAGATCGCGGACATGCTGCCGCCCGACGATCCGGCGGGCAGGAGCTACCTCGAGATCACCGACGCCTTCGCCACCACCTCGAGCCTCATGGTCATGGTCGAGGGCGAGAGCCGGGGCGACGTCATCGCGGCCGCCGAGGACCTGGCCGCGCGGATCCGCGGCTCGGCCGAGCTCGCGCCCTATCTCCGCTCCGTCCGCCTCAAGGTCGACGAGAGCTTCCTCGAGAACTGGGGCTTCATCCTCCAGAAGCCCGAGGATATCCGCGACAACGCGGAGGTTCTCGAGCGGAGCAACCTCCTCCCCCTCCTCCGCGCGATGAACCTCCGTCTCGAGGATACCCTCGGCGGCGACGACTCCTCCTCCGAGGTCGACGACGCCGAGGAGGAGAACGAGGCCGTGGCCCTCATGGACCGGATAGGGCTCTTCGCCGAGGACCTGCGCGCGGCCGCCGAGGGCCGGAGCGAGCCCGGCGAGGCCGGCGGGCGGCTCGCCCGCGACTTCCTCCTCGGCGACGGCTACCTCCTCGACCCCGAGGGGAAGACCCTCGTCTTCTCGGTCACGCCCTCCTTCGACCTGGGCGAGCGCAAGGCCCTCACCGCCCTCGTGGACGGCGCGCGGGAGCTCGCCCGGTCGGTCGAGGCCTCGCGCCCGGGCATCGGCATCGCCTTCGCCGGCGATGTGGCGAGCGAGTCGGACGAGGAGAAGGCCCTCGGCTTCGACACCTTCTACCCCTCGCTCATCGCCTACGCCGCCGTCCTCCTCCTCTTCTTCCTCTCCTTCTCGCGGCCCCGCTCCGTCCTCTTCGCCCTCGCCTCCCTCGCCGTGGGCATCGTCGTCGACCTCGGCTTCGCGGGGCTCGCGGTGGGCGAGCTCAACATGGTGACGAGCTCCTTCGGCTCGATCCTCGTCGGCCTCGGCATCGACTTCGGCGTCCACATCTGCTCGCGCTTCGACGAGGCCATAGTCCGGGGCGAGACGCGGCGGCGCGCGGTCGAGGAGGCGATACGCGAAACCATCGTGCCCGTCTCCATGGGCGCCCTCACGACGGCCGCGGCCTTCTTCATGCTCCTCGTCTCGAAGACCGTCGCCTTCCGGCAGTTCGCCCTCGTGAGCGGCTTCGGCATCCTCAGCACCCTCGCCGCCATGTACAGCCTCCTGCCGGCCCTCCTCGCGGCCGCGGGCGGCGGCGGGAAGTCCGCCGCGCGGCGCCCCCTCCTGGACTACTCCTTCGCCGGCCGGCTGGCGGGCTGGGCCGCGCGCCGCCCCTTCCCCGTCCTGGGCATCTCCGCCGCCCTCGTCGCCGCCTCGCTCTTCGGCATCCGGCTCTCCCGCTTCCAGTACGACATGCGGGAGATCGGCCCGAGCGGCACCGAGGCCCTGGCCGCGGAGGCCACCATCCTCGAGCGCTTCGACCTCTCCTCCTACGCGGTCCTCGCCGCCGCGGGCAGCCTCGAGGAAGTCCGCTCCCTCGACGAGCGCGTCTCGGAGCTCCCCATGGTGCGGAGCGCCGAGACCCTCGCCGACTACCTGCCCGCAGCGGCGGACCAGGAGGCGCGGCTCGCCGAGATGCGCCGCATCGCCCTGGCCCCGCCCCGCTGGGAAGCCCTCCCATGGGACGGAGCGGCCTGCGAGGCGCTCGCCCTCGAGGTCGAGCGCCTCGAGGACAACCTCGTGGAGCTCGGCGACCTCGCCGCCGCCTCCCTCGGCGAGGACAACCTCGTCGTCCGCAAGCGCAGCGCGATGATCCGCGAGATCTTCGGCGCCGAGGTCGGCGCCCCGGGCGCCGAGGTCTTCTCGCGCCTCGCCTCGGCCCTCAGGGCCGAGGGGGCAGCCTCCCGGATCGCCGCCGCCGACGCCTCCTTCGCGCCGGCCCTGGACTCTCTCGCGCGCCGCATGTCCTCCTCGAGGCGGCCGATCACCGAGTCGGACCTCCCGCCCGACCTCCTGGGCGACTACCGCAGCCCCGAGGGCGACGCCTACCTCCTCATCGCCTACCCCGACCGCAGCCTCGCGGGCGACGAGAGCCTCGTCAGCTTCGCCGACGAGCTCGCGGCCCTCTCGCCCTCGATCACGGGCTCCCTCCTCCTCGGCGTCCAGCTGTCGCGGCTCTCCCTTTCCGAGGCCCTCACCGCCTCCGCCTTCGTGGCGGCGGCCATTTTCGTCCTCGTCCTCGCGGGCTTCCGCTCCCTCGGACCCACCCTCCTGGCCTTGGCCAACGTCGCGATCGGCATGGCCCTGACCTTCGGGCTCTTCCCCCTCCTCGAGCCCTACAACATCGTGAACGTCCTCGTCCTGCCCCTCATCATCGGCATCGGCATCGACTACGGGATCCACCTCGTCCACGCATCGCGCGACGGGAGCCCGCCCGGCCGGGCCATGGCCAAGATCGGCAGGGCGGTGCTCCTCTCCTCGGTCACGACGATGTTCGGCTTCGGCTCCCTCGGCCTCGTCGGCCGCTTCCGGGGCGTCGCCTCCCTCGGGAAGATCCTTTTCGTCGGCACGGCCGCCTGCCTGGCCTCGACCCTCCTCGTCCTGCCGGCGATCATCGCCCTCGTCCAGCGCCGGGGAAGACGGCGCCGATTGGCGGGAGCCGAAGGCGCAAACAATGTTGCATAACGCGTATGAATGTATAGGAGGATGACATGGAAGCACGGAAAACCTTTCGCGGGCCGCGAGCCGCGGCCTCCCTCGCCCTGGCGGCGGCCATCGCCGCCTGGTCCTGGGCCGCGCCCGCGGCCGCGCAGGCGCCGGCCGGCCGGGCCGAGCCGCGGACGGCGGCCGAGATCCTCGCGGCCGTCGAGGCGGCGGAGCGGAGCGAGACCGAGCGCTCGACCTACGCCATGACGGTCCGCGACAAGGCCGGCTCGCGGAGCTACCGCGTCCGCATGCTCTCGCGGGGCTCGGAGGAGAGCCTCATCGAGTTCCTCGAGCCCCGCACGGTGAAGGGCCTCAGGATCCTCAGCCTCGACGACGAGACCTGGGCCTTCTTCCCCTCCACGGGCCGGACCCGCAAGATATCGGGCGCCTCTCGCTCGGGCTCGGTGCAGGGCGTCGGCGGCGACTTCTCCTACGACGACCTCGGCTCGGGTACCTGGTCGAAGGACTACGCCTTCGCGATCGAGTCGGAGAGCGCGTCCTCCTGGGTCCTCGCGGGGCGCTCGCTTAAGCCTGACGGCAGCTACGACCGGGTGCGGATGACGGTGGACCGCGCCCTCCTGCGCGAGACCTCCGTCGACTTCTCCACGCCGAAGGACGGCTTCTTCAAGACCCTCAGCTTCTCCGGACACAAGAGCTTCGGCGGCCGCCTCATGCCCTCGCGCATGGAGATGCGCAACCCGGCCAAGGGCACGAGCACCATCCTCGAGCTCGAGGAGGCGGTCTTCGACGAGCCGATCGACCCGCGCTGGTTCTCCCCCGAGAGGTTCTCGAAATGACGAGGGCCGCGATGGGCGATTCCTCGTTCGGTGCCCGCGCCCGGCGCCTCGGCGCGGCCGCCGCGGCCGCCGCGGCACTCGCCATCCTCGCCGCGCCGCAGGCCCTCGCCGAGGGCGGGCCCGAGCTCTCGGGCTCCTCGGAGCTCTTCTCCGCCCTCGGCCTCGGCGACGGCCGCCTGGGCCTGTCGAGCGTCTCGCGCCTCGTCCTCGAGGCCCGGCCCTCGGAACGGGCCTCCTTCCGCGCCGAGGCCTCCCTCGAGCTCGACTACGGCGCGCTCTCGGCCTTCGCCGCGGCCGAGGACGCGGGCCTCGCCGCGGCCGCCGAGCTGCCTCCGGGCGTCGACCCCCGGAGGGACTTCTCGCTCGACCAGGCCTACGCCACCCTGATAGCCGGCCCCCTCGACCTCCGCGCCGGCCTCGTGCCCATAGCCTGGGGCAGCGCCTACGCCTTCAACCCCACGTCCCGGGTAGCCCCGCCCCGCTCGCCCTGGGACGCGGAGGAGACCGAGGTCGGCAGCCCCGGCCTCGATCTCTGCCTCTCCCTGCCGCGCGGCCTCGCCCTCGAGCTCTACGCGGCCTTCTCGGACCGCTCGAAAAGCCTGTGGCCCTCGCTCGAGGAGGGCGATCCGGAGCTCCTGCCCTGGGGCGCCAAGCTCCAGTACCGCGGCTCAGGCTTCGATATCTCCATCGGCGCGTTGCGCGAGATCATGTCCTTCGGCGACGCCGGCGGCGACTCGCGCTCCTATTGGGCCTGCGCCGACGCCGTCGGCTCCCTGGGCGAGCTCGACCTCTACGCCGAGGCCGCCCTCAGGATCGACGGCCCCTCCTTCCCCGATTGGGAGGAGGGGCTCGAGGCGGCCGCGGGCCTGGCCTGGGCCCTCCCCCTCGACGGCGCGACGCTCCGGCTCGAGTACGCGCGCCTGGGCTCGGGCGGGGCGGGGCCCGAGGACTACGACTGGGCCGCCCTCCTCGCCGGGACCGCCGTCACCCTCGGCCGGGACTACCTCCTCGCCGCCCTCGAGCGCGAGGAGGCGGATCGCTGGTCGGTCTCGGGCGGCCTCCTCGCCAACCTGGACGACGGATCGCTCGCCGCGGCCGCCGAGGCGGCCTTCCGCCCCGAGCCCGAGATCGAGCTCTCCCTGCGCTGCATCCTGTATCGCGGCGAGCGGGGCGACGAGTTCGACGGCCGCTTCGAGGCAGCGCCCGGCGCCGAGCTCGACCTCGCGCGGCCCCTCCTCGGGATTGGCCTGCGAATGGATTTCTGAGGCTTCGAATCGCGCGTTGCGCGAACTAATACTTGCGCGGCTCTCTGGAGGTCATCATGAAACGGCGCGTCATCGCCTGCATCGCCCTGGCCATAGCTTGCCTGGCCCTGGGGGGCTGCCTCAGCCTGAGGCCCTTCAGCCAGGCCGAGCTCGAGCGGATCTCGGGCTTCCCCTGGGCCGAGGAATAGGATCCCGAGGCGGGCGGCGGCCGCGGAGGCCGCTCGCCCCCCGAGGCCGCGGGCCCTTCGGAGCGGCCCGCCCCCCGAGCCCCGCTAGTCCCGCCAGACCTCGAGGACCCGGGGCGCGGCCCGCAGCCTCTCGAGGGTCGACTCGTCGGCCGAGCAGGTGATCTGGGCGTGGGCCTTCACCGTCGCCTCGGAGCCGCCCTCGCCGAGGTGGAAGAAGACCTGGCAGCTCCCCGGCGCGTCGAGGATGGCCTCGCGCAGCTCGTAGAGGTCCTCGTCGTGCTCGATCTTGCCGCCGAGGCGGAGGTGGACCTCCTGCCAGGAGCGCACGGCGAGGGACTCCGGGTCGGCGAAGTCCTCGACCTTGAAGCTCGGCCGGTCGCGGCTCGTGTCGATCTTGCCGCGGAGGCAGAGCACCTGGTCCACCGCGAAGCGCTCGCGGAAGCGCTCGAGGGTGTCGGCGAAGACCACGATCTCGATGGAGCCGCCGGGGTTCTCCACCGCGCCGAAGGCCATCTTGCGGCCGGTCTTCGTGAGGATCTCGCGGAACTCCGTGAGCATCGCGATGAGGGTGTAGGTCCGGTCCGGGCTCGAGCGCTCCGGGTGCTCGAGGTTGGCGTCGGAGCAGCGCTCCCAGAGCTTGCGCCACTCGTCCATGGGATGGCCCGAGAAGTAGAAGCCCAGGAGCTCCTTCTCCATGCGCAGGATCTCCGCGCGGGGGAACTCCTCGGCCGCGTCGAGGCAGAAGGGCGGGTACTCCTCCTCGCCCGAGCCCTCGAAGAGGCTGGCCTGGCCGAAGCGCCCCGCCTCCTCCTTGGCCGCGGCGTAGTCCACCGCCCGCTCGATGTTCATCACGAGCTCCCGCCTCGTGCACTTGCCGCCGGAGCCCTCCGCGTCGCGCCCCAGGCCGTCGAAGCAGCCCGCGCTCGCCAGGCACTCGAGGGTCTTCTTGTTCATCGCCTGGGTGCCGAGGCGCTCGACGAAGTCGATGAAGGAGCCGAAGCCCCCCCGCTTCTCGCGCTCCGCGACGATGGCCCTCGCCAGGCCCTCCCCCACCCCCTTGATGCCCAGGAGGCCGTAGACGATCTTGCCCTCCGCGACCGTGAAGTAGGCCTCCGAGCGGTTCACGTCGGGAGGGAGGATCTCGAGCCCCATGGAGCGGGCCTCGCTGATGTACTCGGTCAGCTTGTCGGTGTTCGCGATCTCGTTGGTCAGGTTCGCGGCCATGAACTCCGCGGGGTAGTTGGCCTTGAGGTAGGCCGTGCGGTAGGCGACGACGGAGTAGGCGGCCGCGTGGGACTTGTTGAAGCCGTAGCCGGCGAAGGGGATCAGGATCTCGAAGATCCGGTCGGCGTCCTCGGCCTTGAAGCCGTTCGCGACCGCGCTCCTGACAAACTTGTCCTTCTCCTTGACCATGACCTCGAGCTTCTTCTTGCCCATGGCGCGGCGCAGGAGGTCGGCTTGCCCGAGCGAGTAGCCCCCGATGCGCTGGGCCACCTGCATGACCTGCTCTTGGTACACGATGACCCCGTAGGTCTCCTTGAGGATGGGCTCGAGGCAGGGATCGGGGTAGCTGATAGGCTGGCGGCCCCACTTCGAGTCGATGAACTGGGGGATATAGGCCATGGGGCCGGGGCGGTAGAGCGCGTTGAGCGCTATCAGGTCCTCCATGCAGGAGGGCTTGGCCTGCTTGAGGATGGCCTGCATCCCGCTCGACTCGAACTGGAAGACCGAGGTCGACTTGCCCTCGCCGAGCATCTGGAAGGTCCGCTCGTCGTCCTCGGGGATCCGCTCCTCCTCGAGCTCGATCCCCCGCTTGCGCACAAGCTCGATGCAGTGCTGGATGAGGGTGAGGGTCTTCAGGCCGAGGAAGTCCATCTTCACCAGGCCGCACTTCTCGAGGAGGTCCATCGTGAACTGGGTGGCCACGATGCCCGTCTTGGGATCGCGGTAGAGGGGCACGTAGTCCGTCAGCGCCGTCTTGCCGATGACGATGCCCGCCGCGTGGAAGCTCGTGTGCCGGTTCTTGTTCTCGAGCTTGGCCGCCACCTCGAAGAGCTCCCGGTAGCGCTCCTGCGCGGCCAGCTCGCGGAGCTTGGGCTCGTCCGCGAAGGCCTGCTTGAGCGTCATGTGCGGGTCCTCGGGCACGAGCTTGGCTATGTTGTTCGACTCCTCGAAGCTGATGTCCAGGGCCCGGGCCACGTCCTTGATGACGGCCTTGGCCTTGAGGGTCCCGAAGGTGACGATCTGCCCCGTGCGGTCGGCCCCGTACTTGCGGGTCACATAGTCGATCACCTCGCCCCGGCGCTCGAAGCAGAAGTCCACGTCGAAGTCGGGCATCGAGATGCGCTCGGGATTGAGGAAGCGCTCGAAGAGGAGCTCGTAGCGCAGGGGGTCGATGTCCGTGATGCGCAGCGAGTAGGCCACGATCGAGCCGGCCCCCGAGCCGCGGCCCGGCCCCACCGGTATGCCGTGCTCCTTGGCCCAGTTGATGAAGTCCCAGACTATCAGGAAGTAGCCGGTGAACTGCATCTTGATGATGACGCCCAGCTCGTACTCGGCGCGCCGCACGATCTCGGGCGAGGGATTCGGGTAGCGCCGCCTGAGGCCCTCGAAGGTCAGGTGCCTGAGGTACTCGTCCGGGCTCCCGAAGCCCTCGGGCACCTCGTAGTCGGGCAGGAGGGGGCCGGGGTAGGAGAGCTCGAGGCGGACCATCTCGTTCACCCTGGCCGTGTTGGCCAGGGCCTCGGGGACCTCGGCGAAGATGGCGGCCATCTCCTCGGGGCTCTTCATGTAGAACTCGGGCCCGTGGAAGCGCATCCGCCCGAGCTCCGCGCGCTTGCGGTTGGTGCCGATGCACAAAAGCACGTCGTGGGCCTCGGCGTCGGCTCGCTCGAGGTAGTGCATGTCGTTCGTGCAGATCAGGGGCAGGCCGAGGCGCCGGGACATCGCCACGAGCTCGCGGTTCACCGGCTTCTGCTCGGGAATCCCGTGGTCCTGGAGCTCGAGGTAGAAGCGGTCCTTGCCGAAGATCTCCGCGTAGCGCCCGGCCTTGGCCTCGGCCTCGGCGAGCTTCCCCATGGAGATGAGGCTCGGGATCTCCCCCCCGAGGCAGGCCGTGCTCGCGACGAGGCCCCGCGCGTGCGCCGCGATGAGCTCGTCGTCGATCCTCGGCTTGTAGTAGTAGCCCTCGGTGTAGGAGGCCGAGGAGAGCTTGAGGAGGTTCCGGTAGCCCTCCGCGTTCTCCGCCAGGAGGACCAGGTGCCAGTACTTGTTGCCGTTCTCCGTCCCCGCCCGCTCGTGCCGCGAGCCCCCCGCCACGTAGAACTCCGAGCCCACGATGGGATTGAGGCCCGCGGCCCTGCACTCGTCGTAGAACTTGACCGCCCCGAACATGTTGCCGTGGTCGGTCAGGGCCAGGCCCGGCATCCCGAGCTCCTTGGCCCGCTTGACCATGGAGGCGATCGAGGCCGCCCCGTCGAGGAGGGAGTAATCCGAATGGTTGTGGAGGTGGACGAAATCGGCCATGGCGGTGCCAGTATAGCCTGCCCGGCCGGGCCCTAGGAAGATACGGCCCGGGGGGGAGGCGGCAGGGCCGATTGACGGCGCGGTGAGGCGGAGCTAGCATGATGCTCTCATGCGGCCGCGGCTCCCCGCCCTCGAGGCGGGGCTTCGGGCTCATGAACGCCGCCCTCAGGAAGCGGGTCGAGGGCCGGCGGCCCTGGGGACCGTTGCCTGGCCGCCCCCGAGCGCTCGCGATGCGCTCGATCGATCCAAAAGCGCCGAGTATGCCCTATACTGAATGAGGCTTTGCAGGTTCCGATAACCAGGGGGGCCCAATGCTGACCAGGCGGGATTTCCTGACGAGATGCGCCTCCTTCGGCGCGGCGGCCTTGCTCCTCTCCATCAAGCGCGGCGCCGGGCCCCTCCTGGCCCAGGTCCCCTCGGCGGCCCAGGGGTCCAAGGCGCCCGACATCGTCGCGGTGAAGGGCGGGAGCCAGGCCGCGCGCCTCGATCGGGCGCTGCGGGAGCTGGGGGGCATCGGCGCCTTCGTCCGCAAGGGCCAGACGGTCGTGATCAAGCCCAACATAGGCTGGAGCCAGGGGCCGGAGGTCGCGGCCAACACCGATCCGGAGCTGGTCGCGCGGCTGGTCGAGCACTGCCTCGAGGCCGGGGCCTCGAAGGTCTGGGTCTTCGACCATTCCTGCGACAACGGCCCGAGCAGCTACCGGGCCTCGAAGATAGAGGGCTACGCCAAGGCCGCCGGGGCGGTCGTCGTCCCCGGGGAGAGCTCCTCCTACTACCAGGAGGTGCCCGTACCCGGGGCGAGGAGCCTCAAGAAGACCAGGGTGCACGAGCTCATCCTCGCGGCCGACGCCTTCATCAACGTCCCCGTCCTCAAGGACCACTCGGGGGCGGGCATGACCTGCGCCATGAAGAACCTCATGGGCATCGTCTGGGACAGGAGCGAGTTCCACCGGCTCGGGCTCGATCAGTGCATCGCCGATGCCTGCCTCTTCCGCAAGCCGACCCTCTCCATCGTCGACGCCGGCAGGGTCATGCTCAGCGGGGGGCCGCGGGGCTATCCCGGCAGCCGCTACGGCGAGCAGCGCATGCTCATCGCCTCGACCGACATCGTCGCCCTCGACGCGGTCTCGGCGAGGACCCTCGGCCGGGCGCCCTCCGATTTCGAGTATATAGCCAAGGCCGAGGAGCGCGGGCTCGGAACGAGCGACACCTCGAGGCTGGCCATAAGCCGGCTGACGATATGAGCCGAAGCCGCAACTTCGCGGGCCCGATCGCGAGGGCGGCGAGGATAGCGGCCGCGGCCCTCGCCCTCGCCGGGGCGACGCTATCCTTCCTCCTCGGAGGGGAGTTAGGCGACACGCTATCCCGCGCGATCTCCTCATGGCAGCTCTTCCCCGCGGCGGCGCGGATCGCCGCCCTCGCCCTCGGGGGCGCCGGCATCTCCGGCCTCGCGACGGGCGCGACGCTCCTCGCCGCGTCCGCCCTCTTCGGCCGCTGGTACTGCGCCGCCCTCTGCCCCCTAGGCTCGCTGCAGGACGCGGCATCGCTCCTCGGAGGCGCGCGAAGGCGCGCCCGCGGCCCGCTGCGCGGCCTCCGAGCGGCCTCCCTGGCCGCGGTCCTCGGCCTCGCGGCCCTCGGCGCCCTGGGCCTCGCCTCCTGGCTCGACCCCTGGTCCCTCTTCGGACGCTTCCTCGCCTACGATATCCAGCCCCTCCTCCGCCTCGCCCTCCGCGCCGATACGCCGGCCCTGCGGCCCGAGCTCGTCGCCGCGGCGGGGCTGGCGATGTCCCTCGTCCTCCTCGCCTCGGCCCTCAGCGGGCGCTGGTTCTGCGGCAACCTCTGCCCCGTCGGCGCGGTCCTCGGGATCCTGAACCGTTTCGCGCCTCTCCGCTTGCGCCTCGACGAGGGAGCGTGCGTCTCCTGCGGCCGCTGCAGCTCCGTATGCCGCGCGACCTGCGTCGACGGCGCGCGGAAACGCCTCGATCCGACCCGCTGCGTCTACTGCCTCGCCTGCCTCGCGGCCTGCCCGACCGGGGCGGTCCGTTACGGCCGCGGGCCGCGGGCCTCCGGGCACGCCGCCGCCAGGGCGGGGCCGCGCGAAGCCGGGCCGCTCGCGGCGCCCCTGAGCAGGCGCGGCTTCGTCTCCCTGCTGGCGGGGGGAAGCCTCGCCCTCGGCGCGGCCGCGCTGTCGAGGAGGAGCCTCTCGCTCCTCGCGCCCCGAATCGAGGGAGGCGGGGTTCCGCGCCCCGTGACCCCGCCGGGCTCGGGCTCCGCCGCCCTCTTCGCCGAGCGCTGCACGGCCTGCGGGCTCTGCGTCTCCCGATGCCCCGCCAAGATCCTGCGGCCCTCGCTCGGCCGGCTCGGCCTGGCGGGCTTCCTCGCCCCGAGGCTCGATTACTCCGTCTCCTACTGCCAGTACGACTGCGTGGCCTGCCTCGAGGCCTGCCCGAGCGGGGCCCTCGAGAGGCTGGCCCTCGGGAGGAAGCGGCTGACGAAGATAGGCGACGCCACGCTCATCCGGGAGCGCTGCGTCGTAATCAAGAATCGGACCAAGTGCGGTGCCTGCGCCGAGCACTGCCCCACCGGCGCGGTCCGCATGATCGTCGGCGAAAGCCGCCTGCCGGAGCCGGTCTTCGACGGCGCGATCTGCATCGGCTGCGGGGCCTGCCATCACGCCTGCCCGGTCGAGCCGGATAAGGCGATATCGGTAGCCGGCCTCGCGGAGCACCGGCTGGCCGAGAAGCCCGAGGCCGGCTTGTTCGATACGCCCGCGCATGCCCCGCCGGGGCTGAAGGGGGAAGAGCCGACGGAGGCTTCCGAAGCCTTCCCGTTTTGACGTACACTGGAGGCGGCCGCCCGCGGAGCCTTCGATGCCCCGGCGAGCGGCCCCGAAGCAAGGGGGCTAGCATGATCGGATCGAGCGAGATCATCGTCGTGGCCGCGGTCATCCTCATACTCTTCGGCGCGAGCGCGATCCCAAAATTCGCGAAGGCCCTCGGACAGGCCAAGAAGGAGTTCGAGAAGGGCGCGCACGGCGACGGCGAGGCCGAGGAGGCTTCGAAGGGCGAGCGAGACGGGAAAGCGAGCTGAAGCGCGCCCGCGCGCGTCGAGCATGGGTTCCGACAATCCCGAACGGGTCATGAGCCTCCTCGGCCACCTCGCCGAGCTCAGGCGCCGCCTCCTCGTGTCGCTCGCGGCCTTCGCCGCCTGCTTCGTCCTGGCCCTCCTCCGCTACGGGGACCTCCTCGGCCTGCTCACCGCCCTCTTCCGCGGCGTCGAGAGCCAAGCGCGCGCCAAGCTCTTCGCGAGCAGCCTCCCGGAGGGCTTCCTCGTGCAGCTCCAGCTCGCGGCCGCCGCGGCCTTCCTCCTCTCCCTCCCCCTCCACCTCGTCAGCCTCGCCCAGTTCCTCCTGCCCGCCCTCGGGCGGAGGCAGCGCGGCGTCCTCGCGGCGGGGATCCTGGCCAGCTTCCTCCTCGCCTGCCTCGGCGTCTTCATGAGCTACTTCCACATACTTCCCTGGTCGATCCGCTTCTTCGCCGGCTCGGCCTTCATGCCGAGCGAAGTCGGGATGCTCCTGAACCTCAGGCAGAGCGTCGCCTACGTGCTGTCCTTCACGCTCTGGGCCGTCCTGACCTTCCAATCGCCCCTCCTCCTCCTGATCCTCCTATCCCTGCGCATCCTCGATCGAAGGTCGGTCTTCCGCTCGAGCAGGTTCGTCATCGTGATCATCTTCCTCCTCTCGGCGATAATCACGCCCTCGGTCGACCCCTTCAGCCAATGCGCGATAGCCCTGCCCCTCGTCGCCCTCTTCTTCCTGGCGCTCCTGATCGCCAGGATCTTTCGGCTCGGCGAAGGGGCGGCCGTCCCGGCCGGGGGAGGCTCCTGATGTTCGGCATCGGCCCGTCCGAGCTCCTGGTCATCTGCTGCGTCGCGCTCGTGTTCATACGCCCCAAGGACCTCCCGGCCGTCCTCGGCAGGCTCGGTCGCCTCTACGCCCGCCTCCGCGCGAGCTGCAGAGAGCTCTCGGCGTCCCGGGACCAGATCCTGGACGAGCTCAGGGCAGCCGCCGATCGGGCCGAGGCGATGGACCTGGCCGCTTCTCCCCGCGCGGCGGCGGATCGCGGATCCCCGGGCTTCCCGGAGCCGGAGGCCGGGAACGAGGGCATACCGCCGGGACGGGGCCCATCGGGGGCTCTCGAAGGTTCCACGCCCGGTCTCGAATCTCCGACGAGGGCGAGATAGAATAGGTCGGTCGGCCTCGCCGACCGACCTCTCGCCCGAAGGGAGCACCGTCATGCGAGCATCCTCGATAGCCCTCCCCTGCCTCCTCTGTCTCGCGAGCCTCCTCGGCTGCGGCTCCGGCCCCCAGGCCCAAAGGCCCTACATCGAGGTCCCCGCGGAGGAGGCCGATCCCTTCGCGGGCCCGGGCATCGAGCTCCACCGCTTCGCCTACGACGAGATCCGCCCCTTGGCGGGCGACTATCGCGTCGAGGGGGAGCTCCTGCGGATCACGGGCAGCCAGGAAGCCTGGTCGATGCTCTACTTCGACCGTGCCCTGCCCGAGAGCTACGCCCTCTCCTACGAGCTCAGGCTCGACTCGGGCGACCCGATCGTCGCCGAGGCCATGCTCAACACGGAGCTCGTGGGCAGGAGCTACACGAGGGCCTACGCCTACCACTTCGCCAGGGGAGGCACGAGCTACTTCTTCGGCAAGGGCATCTGGGGCAAGGATAAGCGGGGAGGGCCCGATCTCGTGAACAGCGAGGACCACGTCCCCCAGCCCGCGAGCATGAAGCGGGGGCGCTGGGCAAGGATGGAAATCCTGCGGATCGGCAATCTTCTCGAGATGCGCGTCGAGGGGAAGACCGTCCTCAGCTACTACGACGACAAGGGCGAGCTAGGCCGCGGCGGCTACCTGGGCTTCCTGGCGAACGCGGGGATCAGCCTCAGGAACATCGAGCTGCGCTACAAGGCCGAGGCCCCCGAGGGAGGCCAGCCGCGCGAGGGAGCGCCAGCCCCGGAGGGGGCGGGGGATCACGGCGGCCGGGGCGCCCCTGCCGGGAAATAGCGGCATGAGCTCGCCCGCGCTCTACGAGGGCATCCGCTCGGCCGGCGCCGCGGCCCTGCGCTCGGGAGACATCGCCCTCGACCCGGTCCTCGCCGAGGGCGGCCCCGATCGGCGGCGCGGCCTCTCCCTGGTCATCCATCCCCGCGGCCTCGGCGAGGCCTACGAGCCCCTGGCAACGGGCTTCGCGGCCCTCGAGCCCGAGCAGTACTACTACCCCGCCGGAGACCTCCACGTCACGGTCTTCGACTTCTGCAGCGCCCGGGAAGGCTATGCGCGCGACCTCGAGTCAGAGCTCGCCTTCCTCGCGCTCGCGCTCGAGGCCGCGGCCGGCTCGGGTCCCTTCCCCATCGCCTTCAGGGGAGTCGCCTGCAGCCGGGAGGCCGGCCTCCTCGCGGGCTACGACGGGGACCGCCTGGTCGCGCTGCGGGCCGCCATCCGCTCCCGCATGCTCGATCGGGGCCTGCCCAACGACGAGCGCTACGAGTCGCGCTCGGCCCACGCGAGCTTCCTCCGCTTCCGCGCCCCCCTGCGCGACGGGCCGCGCTTCCTCGCCGAGCTCGAGGCGCGGCGCGAGGAGGAGCTCGGCGAGGCCCTGGTCGAGGAGCTCGAGCTGGTCGAGCACGACTGGTTCGACTCCGGCGGGAGCCGGCGCCTCGTCGGGAAGGTCGCGCTGTGAGGGCGGCGGACTGGCCACGGCGGGCTTTCGGCGTCGCGGCCGTCCTCGCGGCGCCTTTCCTCGTCGCCCTCTCCTCCTGCGCAAGCGGGCCCTCGGCCGCCCTCGACTACCGGGCCGAGATGCGCGCCTTCGTGCTGGAGATAGGCGCCTACGCGCGCGCGGTAAAGCCCGGCTTCATCGTCGTGCCGCAGAACGGGATGGAGCTCGGCACCGACTCGGGCGATGCCGCGGGGACGGCGCAATCCGGCTACCTCGGCGCCATCGACGGGGCCGGGCGCGAGGATCTCTTCTACGGCTACGAGGCGGACGACGGCGAGACGCCCTCGGCCGAGCGCGACCGCATGCTCGGGCTCTGCGACCTTTTCGAGGACGCGGGGGTCGAGGTCCTCGCCATCGACTACTGCTCCGCGCCGTCGAAGGTCGACGATTCCTACGCGCGGAACGCGGCGAGGGGCTACATCTCCTTCGCCGCGCAGCATCGCGAGCTCGACGCCATCCCCGGCTACCCAGCGACGCCGCACAACGTGAACACCGGCGACGTCGCCTCGCTCCCCGAGGCGAGGAACTTCCTCTACCTGATCAACTCCTCGAGCTTCGCCTCCAAGGCCGACTTCCTCGCCGCCGCTGCCGCCACCGACTACGACCTCGTCGTCATGGACCTCTTCCACGACGGCGAAGCCTATACGGCGGCGGAGGTCCAGGGCCTGAAGACGAAGGCCGGCGGGGGCTCCCGCCTCGTCATCTGCTACCTGAGCGTCGGCGAGGCCGAGGACTACCGCTACTACTGGGACGAGGATTGGACCCTCCTCGCCCCCGGCTGGCTCGAGGCCGAGAATCCCGACTGGGAAGGCAACTACAAGGTCCGCTACTGGGATCCGGCCTGGAAGCGGATCATCCTGGGCGGGACCGGCTCCTACCTCCAGCGCATCCTCGACGCGGGCTTCGACGGGGTCTACCTCGACCTCATCGACGCCTTCGAGTACTTCGAGGGAGACTAGCCCCTCTAGGCCGACCCGGGCCGGGCGGCCGCCGCCCCGCCCCGGAGCCGGCCCAGCGGCTACTTGCAAAGACTTCTTTGCAATGCTATCTTTGCAGCATGGCAAGCGACAGGAAACCAGCCCCCGGGAGGCGCTCGACCCGCCTCGATCCGCGGAACCTCAAGGGCCTGGCCCATCCCCTCCGCGTCGAGATCCTCGGCTCGCTTCGCGTCGAGGGACCCGCCACGGCGAGCGTCCTGGCCGCGAGGCTCGGCGAGTCGAGCGGGGCCACGAGCTACCACCTCCGCCAGCTCGCGAGCTTCGGCTTCGTCGAGGAGGACCCGGCGAGGGGCTCGGCCAGGGAGCGCTGGTGGCGGGCCTCGAGCCCGAGCACGTCGTTCAGCGAAGAGGCCCTCCTGGCCTCGCCCGAGCTGGGCGCGGGCTTCCTGCGCTCCGTGGCGGCGGCCCATGCCGAGCGCGCCCTCGGCTGGATCGAGGCCGCGCCGGCGGCGCCCAAGCGATGGAGGGCGGCCGGCGCGATGGACGACTGGGCCCTCGACCTCGATCCCGCCCAGGCCCGGGAGCTCGCCGCGCGGATCGAGGCCCTCGTGGCCTCCTATCCCCGCTTCGATCCCGAGGCGCCCCGAAGCGCGGGGCGCGAGCTCGTGGCCGTCCAGCTCCAGATCCTCCCTCGAATCGGCCCGAGGAGGCCCTCGTGATCGTCCCCGTCCTCAACCGCTTCCTCCACTGGGCGGCCATCGGCCTCATGAGCCCCGTCCTCGTGCTGATGCTCCTCTCCAAGGGCGTCGAGCTCGATATGGCGGGCATCGTGCTGGCGGCGAGCTCGGCCGCGGTCGTCATCCTCGAGCTCCCGACCGGGATCCTCTCCGACCTCGTCGGCCGGCGGCGGGTCTACCTCCTGTCGATCCTCGTCGCGATGGGGGCCAGGCTCTGCATCCTCCTCTCGCGCGGCCCGGCCGCCCTCGGGCTGGCCTTCCTCGTCTTCGGGATCTCGCGGGCCCTCGCCTCCGGCTCGATCGAGGCGGACTACATCGACGAATTCATCGCGCGCCGGGGCAGGGAGAAGCTCCATTCCCTCATCTCCGCGATGGGCTTGGGGGAGACGGCCGGCCTGGCCCTCGGGGCACTGGCGGGAGGCTGGATACCGGTCCTCTGGGCGAGGCTCCTCCCGGAGGCCAACCGCTACGACGGGGTCATCATCGCCCAGCTCGCAGTCCTCGTCGCCCTTCTCGCCCTCACGCTCTGCACGCGCGCTGGCGGCGCCGCGGCGAGCGGCGCGGAGGGCGGACGCGAAGGAGGGATCGGCGTCCGCGGGTACGAAACCGACAGGGGCGGGCGGGCGAGGCTTGGGGCCTTCCTCGCCGAGTCGAGGAGCTTCCTGCGCGGCGACGGGGCCCTCCCCCTCCTCCTGGCCGGGGCCGCGGCCTGGGGCTTCTCCTTCAACGCCGTCGAGGTGTTCTGGCAGCCGAGGCTCGAGGCCCTGGCAGGCGGCTCGGGCGATACGAGGCTCTTCGGCCTGGTGAACGGGGGCTACTTCCTCGCCGCGATGCTCGGCAACGCCCTCGTCGCCGCCCTCCTCGCGCGGCGGGCCCTCCCGAGCCTCGGCCTCGCGGCGGCGCTGCGGGCCCTCGTCGGCCTGGCCGTGATGGGCCTCGCCCTCCAGGCGAGCGTCGGCGGCTTCGCGGCCTGCTTCCTGGGCCTCATGTGCCTCAACGGCATGATGGGCGTGCCCGAGTCCGTGGCCTTCAACTCCCGCATTCCCGAAACGGCGCGGGCCACCTTCCTCTCCCTATCGTCGCTCATGGTCCAGCTCGGGGGCATCGCGGGGGCCCTCGCCTTCGGCCTCGCCTCCCGCTTCGCGCCGATCGGCTCGCTCTGGCTCGGGGCCGGGGCGGCCTTCGCCGCCTCGGCCCTCCTCCTCGTCAAGGCCGGGCGGGCCGCGGAAGCGATGGCCGCCCCGGCCCGCGCC
This sequence comes from Spirochaetota bacterium, assembly GCA_022711355.1. Lineage (GTDB taxonomy): Bacteria > Spirochaetota > Spirochaetia > Treponematales > Rectinemataceae > JAKLFE01. Next base: position 50,973 of record JAKLFE010000018.1, read on the forward strand.
GAGGGGGCCTAGGGCGGATCAGGCGTAGCCTATGGCCACCGCCAGCATGAGCAGCCCCATCGTCAGCGCGAGGGTCCCGAGCTGGAGGAGCCAGGTGCGCCTGAACCAGGCGGGCCAGGAGAGGCCGGCCACGCCGAGGGCGATGAGGAGGACGGGATTGGTCGGGTAGAGCATGTTCGAGAAGCCGTCCCCGAAGGCGTAGGCCTGGACCGCGACCTGCCGGGTCAGGCCCGCGAGGTCGGCCAGGGGGGCGAGGATGGGCATGAGGAGGAAGGCCTTGGCCGTGGCCGAGCCGATGAAGAAGTTCATGAGGAGGGTGAAGAGGTAGATCAGGGCCGCGGCGCCGTAGCCCGAGGCCCCCTCGATCGCTCGCCGGGCCGACTCGAGGATCGTGTCCATGATCAGGCCCGAGACGATGATGCGCTTCACGCTCACCGCCATGAGGATGAGGACGGCGCCGGGGAGGATCCCGCCCACGCCCTGGGCGAAGGCCCGGGCGGCCTTGCCGGGCTTGAGGCCGGCGGCGAGGCCGGAGCCCGTGCCGGCGACGAGGAAGCAGAGGGCGGTGACCGGCATCGAGTAGTCGCGCAGCGACGCGATGCGCGATACCACCATCACGGCGGCGGCGACCGCGAGCATCGATGCGGAGAAGAAGGCGATGCCGCGGCGGAGGGCCGGCGCGGCGGCCGGGCCGCTCGCCGCCGGGGAAGGCGCGGCTGCCATCCCCCCGCCCGAGCGCTCGGCCCGGCGGGCCGTGCGGAGGAGCCAGGACAGGTAGAGCGCGTAGACCAGGGCGAAGACCAGGACGCGGAAGGTGGAGCCCGAGAAGACCGGGATCCCGGCCAGGCGCTGGGCCGTGCCGATGGAGAAGGGATTGGAGATCGCGGCCGCGAAGCCGAAGCCCGTGGCGAGGATGCTCATGCCCAGGCCGGTCATGAGGTCCCAGCCGAGGGAGGCCGCGAGGGCGATGGCCACGGGCACGAGGGGGATGACCTCCTCGAAGATGCCCATGAGGGAGCCGATCAGCATGAAGAAGAGGGCGACCAGGGCGAGGAGGAGGCGCTTGCGCCCGCCGAAGCGCCGCGCGAGGGACTCGACGGCCCCGGCCAGGATGCCCGCCTCCTGGAGCACGGCGAAGGAGCCGCCCACGATCGCGATGAAGGCGATGATGACGACGACCGCGGCGGCGTCGGGGGAGAAGAGGACCTCGATCGGCGCGGCGAGCCAGCGCCAGGCGGGGTAGTCGGGCCGGGGGAGCTCGCGGTAGCTGCCGGCGACGATGCTCCCGTCCGCGGCGCTCCGCTCGAAGGCGCCGGCCGGGATGGCGCGGCTGAGGAGCCCCGCGCCGATCATGAGGGCGAGGAGGATGAGGAAACTCGCGAAGAAGGTCTTTGCCCCGATGGAGACGCCGGATCGCCCGGTCCCGCTCATGCGCACTCCTTGCGCGCGCGGCGCGCGACGGGCAGGATTATAGCCGATCGGGCCAGGCAGTCCAGCCCCGGGCCCCGGGAGCGAGGCGTTGACCCCCTTCGGGCGGTTGCGCGATACTGGCCGCAGAGGAGAAGCCCCATGAGCACCGCAGCCCTCGCCCTCCTGTGCGCAGCCCTGGCCGTCGCCGGAGCCCTCGCCCTCGCCGCCCTCCGCGCCGCCGGGGACCGGGCGGCGCCTCCCCTGCCCCCCCTCGCGGATTCGGAGCTCGAGGCCGCCGCGGGCATCGAGGAAGAGCTCGCCGCCCTCGTCCGCCACCCGACCGTCTCGCGCTACGATCCCGCGCTCGAGGACCCCTCGGCCTTCGAGGCCCTCGCCGCCGAGCTGCCCCGGCTCTTCCCCCGGGTCCACGCGGCCATCGGGCTCGAGCGGGTGGGCGACCGGGCCCTCCTGTATACCTGGAAGGGCGAGGAGGCCGCGCTGAAGCCCGTCCTCCTCAACGCCCACTTCGACGTGGTCCCCGCGGAGGACGCCGCCGAGTGGAGGCACCAGCCCTTCTCCGGCGACCTGGCGGAGGGCTGCGTCTGGGGCCGCGGGACCCAGGACATCAAGCTCACCATGGCCTCGATCCTCCACGCCGCCGAGCGCCTCCTCGCCGCCGGCTTCAAGCCGCGCCGGACCCTCTACTTCGCCTTCGGCGGGGACGAGGAGGTCGGGGGCCTGCGCGGGGCCGCCGCGATAGGCGAGCTCCTCGCCCGGCGGGGCGTCCGCGCCTCCTTCGTCCTCGACGAGGGCGGGCCCGTGGCCGACGGCCTGTTCGCCTTCGCCGACCGCCCCGTCGCCCTCGTCGGCGTCGCCGAGAAGGGCTACGTCGACGTGGCCCTCGAGGCCGCGGGCTCGGGGGGCCACGCCTCCATGCCCCCCCGCCGCACCGCCGCGGGCAGCCTGGCCCGCGCGGTCGCAGCCGTCGAGGCGAGGCGCGGCCCCGCCCGGATCTGCCGCAGCGTCCGCGCGCTCCTGCAGGGGGTCTCCCGCTACTCCGGCTTCGCCTACCGCCTCCTTTTCCGCAACCTCTGGCTCACCGCCCCCCTGGTCAAGGCGGCCTTCTCCGCGAGCGGCTCGACCAACTCCCTCATCCGCACGACCGCCGCCCCCACCATGCTCCAGGGCAGCCCCAAGGAGAACGTCCTCGCCGACAAGGCCCGGGCCATCCTCAACGTGCGCATCCTCCCCGGAGACAGCTCCGCCGCCGTCCTCGGGCGCCTGTCCCGCGCCGCCGCCCGCTTCGGCGCCACGGCCCTGGCGGCCCACCCCGCGGCCGTCGTCGAGCCGAGCCCCGAGTCCCCCGCGGAGCACGAGGGCTACCGCGCGATCCGCTCGGCCCTCGGCGCCTCCTTCCCCGAGGCGGGCTGCGCCCCCTTCCTCCTCTCCGGGGGCACGGACACGAAGCACTACCTCAAGGTGGCCGAGGCGGTGTACCGCTTCACGCCCCTGCGCCAGACGAGCGCCGACCTCGCGGGCATCCACGGCCGCGACGAGCGGGTCGAGGTCGGCAACCTCCGGCGCTGCGCCCTGTTCTACGCGGCCCTCATGCGCTCCCTCTAGGCGGACGGCCGCGGCGCTCCTCCTCCTCACCAGGAACGGAATACCCACGCAGCGCGCCCGCCGGCGGAGAGCCGGGCGGGCGGGAAAGGAAACCTTGTGGCTATCAAAGTGGCGCGGGCGCGAGGGAGCGACCTCGCCGGCCTCGCGGCCGAGATCGACCAGCCCGACCTCCGGGCCGTCGTCTACTTCTTCTCCCCGGAGCTCGAGGGGCTCGACATCCAGGGGAGCCTGGGCCGGGCCTTCCCCGCGGCCAGGCGCGTCGGCGCCTCGATGATCGGCGGATGGTCGAGCCCCGGCCCGATCGAGAAGGGGATCGTGGCCATGTCCCTCTCGGGGGAGGAGGTCGTGGCCTGCTACGCGGCCTCCGGCGAGGGGGCGAAGGCCGACCCCGAGGGCCTGGCCAGGAGGCTGGCCTCCGGCATCTCGGCGCAGATGGGCGGCCGCGCGGCCGATCCCGACCGCCACGTGGGCATCCTCCTCGTCGACGGCCTCTGCCTCGGCGAGAAGATCGTCCGCGAGCTGACGATAGCCGAGGGCCTCTCGATGCCGATCATCGGGGGCGCCGCGGCCGACGAGCTCGCCTTCGCCCGCACGATCGTCGCCTGCGACGGGAAGAGCTCGTCCGACGGGGCCGTCCTCCTCGTCCTCGAGCTGCGCGTCCCCTTCTACTTCGGCCACTTCGTGCACTACGAGGCCCGGCCCGGCTCCTTCCTCGTCACGAAGGCCGAGCCGGACCGCCGCGTGGTGTGGGAGATCGACGGCCGGCCGGCCGCCGCCCGCTACGCCGAGCTCCTCGGCCTGCGGGGAGCCGACGAGATCACGAGCGAGCACTTCTCCCGCAACCCGGTCGGCGTCGCCATCGGCTCGACGGTCTACGCGCGGAGCCCCAACGCGGTGATCGAGGGCTCGGGCATCCGCTTCTACTGCGCGATCGAGGCGGGCACGCGGATCTCCCTGCTCAAGAAGGGCGACATCCTGGCCAACGCGCGCTCGGCCATCGAGAGCGCGAGGCGCTACCTGCCGGCTGGCATAGCCGGGGCCCTCCTGTTCAACTGCGTCGTCCGCTACCTGGAGATGAAGGAGGACCGCAAGGTCGAGGCCTTCAACGAGGCCTTCGCCGGCATGCCCTTCATCGGCTTCAACACCTACGGCGAGGAGCTCTTCACCCACCACAACCAGACCTTGACCGCGCTCTTCATCGGCGCTCGGGAGGAATCGTGAACGATCAAGCGGCGGCCCCGCGGGGCCCCTCGCCGGCGGCGCGGCGCACCCTGCACTACCTCGGCAGCAAGCTCCGCGCCCTGACCTTCGAGATCGTCTCGAGGAGCGAGCTGCTCAACGCGACCATCGGCTACCTCGACGGCAGCTTCTCCGCCCTCGGCGACGCCTCGCGCGAGGTCGACTCCTCGCTCAAGCGCAGCGAGGCGGCCTTCGCCGCCTCCTCCGAGGAGCTCCGCGCCCGGATAGCCTCGCTCGGGGCGAACCTGGCCTCGATCGAGCGGGCCTACGCCGACTCGGTCGGGCTCAAGACCGAGCTCACCAAGGGCGCCGAGTCGGTCGGCCGGAACCTCGTCGCGATGGACGACATCTCCGAGACCACCAACATCCTCGCCCTCAACGCGGCCATCGAGGCGGCGCGGGCCGGCGCGGCCGGGCGGGGCTTCGCCGTGGTGGCCTCGGAGATCCGCAAGCACGCGGCCTCGTCGAAGGAGGCGATCGGCAGGAGCAACCTGGAGATCGACCGGCTGATCAAGGGCATCTTCGAGCTCTCGGCCCGCATGGAGGCCGTCGGCCGGGGCGTCGAGGAGGCCAAGGCCATGATCGCCGAGCTCCTCGAGGCCGAGCGCGCCGAGACGGAGGCCCTGCGGAGCGTGGAGGCGGGGATAGCCTCCCTCGAGGGAGCCCTGCGCGGCCACGACGAGCTGCGCGGCTCGATCGGGCGCATGATCGCCCAGTCCTCGGTCTCTCGGGGCGAGATCGAGCGGATGCTCCTCGCCTACCAGGCGGAGCTCTCCGCCATCGAGGAGGGCGGCCCTCCCCGGGCCGGGCGCCCGGGCTAGGGCCCGCCGCCGCCGCCCGAGCGCGAAGCGGCTTGCGGGCGGCCGGCCCCGCCCGTATACTGGGGAGCACCAATGACGGCGGTAGAGCGGCGCCTCCGAGAGCGCCAGCAGCGGATACACGAGATCATCGAGTCCGCCAAGCACATCTTCACGGCGAAGGGCCTCGCGAACGCGACCATGCTCGACATAGCCGAGCGCTCGGAGCTGAGCCGCCGCACCATCTACCTCTATTTCAACAACAAGGACGAGGTATCCCTCGCCGTGGCCTCGGACAGCCTCGCCAAGCTCGGCAACAGCGTCGAGGAGGTGTCCCGCCACCAGGGCCCCGCCATCGACAAGCTGAAGGACGTGCTCGAGGTCTACCTCTCGATGAACCGCACGGATCCCGCGAGCTTCCAGGTCATCCTCAACTTCGATACGAGCGTCCGCGCCCTGGGCGAGCGGCACGAGCTGGTGGGCAAGTGCTACGGCGAGATAGCCCGCCTCAGGCGGCTCATCGCCGGCCTCCTCTCCGAGGGAGCCCTGGATGGCTCGATCAGGGCCTTCCCCGACGCGAAGGTGGCGGCGGCGACCCTCGTTGCCCTGGTGCACTCCACCCTGCACAGCGCCAGCTCGAGCGCGAATATCCTCCTCGGCCCCCTCGGCCTCGAGCCCCGCATCTTCATCGCCGAAACCTTCGATATACTACTTGGTTATTTAATAAGGAAATAAGAGCCTTCTCCCTCGTCTGACACCCCCGAACACCTCGCCGCACGATTTTTTTCCTCCATCCTTGACAGAGCAAGAGACTGTTCATATATTACACATGATGTGCATCGATAACACTTACTGCGCAGTTAACAAAACCACCGAATACTCCTTCATTCGGTACACTACCTGGAGGTCCTTATGAAACGCGCTCTTTCCCTGCTCCTCTCCATCGCCATCATCGCCGCTAGCTTCGTCAGCTGCTCTTCGCTTAAGCCTTTTACCCAGAAGCAGTTGGACCAGATTTCCGGCTTCCCGAGCACCCAGGCGGGCAACTGAAATCGCTGGTACCCGGGTTCTCGGGCAGGGTCGAGCAGACAGCCACCTTGCCCGAGCCCCGCGCTTGCCCATCGGACGAAGCCGCTGATCTCGCAGGAAGCGAGGCGGACATTCGCCCTGCAATGGGTAGCAGTCCACGAACCAGAATATAGTATACATACTGTGTATTAACTGCACAGCTCGAACCTCCATCAAGGGATCACCATGAACCGTCTACTCAAGCATCCCTGGGCCATCATCGTCAGCACCTTGCTGCTCACGGCCCTGTTCGGATCCTTCATCCCCAAGCTCGTCATGGACAACGATGTCCGCGCCTATTTCCCCCATGAGCATCCCTCCTACCTCAAGGCCGAGCGCATCGGCGACACCTTCGGCAGCCTCATCCAGATGGACGTCGCGCTCGAGGCCGAGGGTCCCACGATTCTCACCGCGGACTACCTCGCGGCCATCGGCGCCATCACTGCGGAGATCGAGGCGGCCGAGCACGTCGACAAGGTCCAGTCCCTGACCAACGCCGACTATATCGTCGGGATCGAGGGAGGCCTCTCGGCCGAGAAGCTGGTCCCCGCGGGCTTCGACGGCTCCCCCGAGGCGGTCGCCGAGCTGCGGCGGCGGATCGTCGATTGGGGCTCGATGTACAAGCGGCTCCTCGTCTCCGAGGACTTCAAGGGAAGCCAGATCATCGTCTCCATCGACGACGATATCCAGCCGGCGCAGACCAGCGAGCTCCTCAGCCGGGTGACCGAGATCTGCGAGCGCCACGCGGTCCCGGGCCTGTCCTTCCGCCAGGCCGGCGACCCCGTGCTCAGCGACCTGGCCAAGAGCTACATGAAGCGGGACCTGGCGGCCCTGATCCCCGTGGTCATCCTCGTCGTCCTTCTCTGCCTCCTCTTCGCCTTCCGCAGGCTCGAGGGCATGCTCCTCCCCCTGATCACCGTCATGGTGAGCACCGTCTGGATGGTCGGCCTCATGGCCATCCTCGGCGTGAAGTTCACGATCATCTCGAGCTGCCTGCCGGTCGTGCTCATCGCGGTCGGCTCGGCCTACGGCATCCACGTGCTCAACCACTACTACGAGGAGGTCCGGGCGGGAGCGGGGAGCGGCCTGGACCGGGAGGGGCACGCGGAGCTCGTGTCGCGCTCCACCAAGGCCATCGTCAAGCCGGTCATCCTGGCCGGGCTCACGACGATCGCCGGCTTCGTGTCCAACCTGACGAGCCCGATCGAGCCCCTGAAGGTCTTCTCGATCTTCAGCTCCCTCGGCGTAGCCATCTCCCTGATCCTCGCCCTCACCCTGATCCCCGCCCTCCTCGCGGTCAAGCGGCGCCTGCCCTCGGCCGATGCCGGGAGGCAGGAGGAGGGGCGAAGGCCCGCCCGGCTGGGCGCCTTCGCCGAGGCGGCGCGCGAGGCGGTCATGCGGCGTCCGGGCAGGGTCGTCGCCGCCTTCGCGGCGGTCATGGCGCTCGCCTCCTGGGGCTTCGCCAAGCTCGACATCGAGTCCTCCATCATCAACTACTTCCCCGCCGACTCGCGGATCCGCCGGGACGTCGCCTACATCGACGAGCGCTTCGCCGGCTCCAACATGCTGAGCCTCGTCGTGAGCGGCCCGGAGAAGGGCTCCATGACGGACCCCGAGGCCCTCGCCGCCATGGACGGGCTCGCGGGCTACCTCGTCGCCCGCCACCCCGAGATCGGCAAGATCGCCTCCTTCTCGGACTTCGTCCGCCGGATGAACAAGGTCATGCACGACCCCGAGGCCGAGGGCGGTCCTTCCGCCGAGGCGGGCGCGGGCGCCTCGCCGGGCGCGGGCGAGGAGGTGGCGAGCTTCTTCGAGGAGGAGGCCGCGCCGGCCCCGGTGCCGGCCGCGCCCGCAGCGCCGCCGGGAGCCGGCCAGGCCAAGGCCCGGCTCGACGCGGCGGCGAGCGTGGCCGAGGCCCTCGGCCTCCTCGAGCGGGCCTACGCCCGGCTCGGGGGCGGGGAGGTCCGGGCCGACGAGCTGCTCGAGGCCCTCGAGGCCGAGCTCAACTACGGCGGCGCGGCCTACGACGAGATCCCCCTCGACGCGGCGAAGTACCGGGCGGCATCGAAGCAGGAGCTCGCGAACCTCGTCTCGCAGTACCTGATGCTCTACTCCGGCTCCCTCGAGGACTTCGCCGACGACGCGATGCAGCCCCGCTCCGCGCGCATGCAGCTCGCCCTGCGCTCCCACTCGACGAAGGTCACCCAGGCGGTGATCGACGACGCGGCCGAGTACGCCGCGAGGCGTTTCCCCGCCGGGTACTCCCTGGAGGCGGGGGGGATCGCCGAGCTCGAGTGCAGCCTGAGCGACATGATCATCGGCAGCCAGGCGGCGAGCGTGGCCGTCGCGGCCGCGGCCGTGGTGCTCATCCTCTGGATCTCCTTCGGCTCCCTCGCGGCCGGGCTGATCGGCTGCCTACCACTCCTCATCTCGATCCTCGTCAACTACGGCATCATGGGCTTCGCGGGGATCGACCTCGACATGGTCACGAGCCTCGTGAGCTCGATAGCGATCGGCATCGGCATCGACTACACCATCCACTTCATGAGCAACTACCACCGCGAGCGGCTGAAGAGCGACGACCTGCCGGCGGTGACGAGGGCCACGCTGCGCGTCTCGGGCAAGGCCATCGCGGTCAACGCCGTGTCGGTCGGGCTCGGCTTCCTCGTCCTCTGCCTCTCGAAGTTCGTCGTGCTCCGCTACATCGGGCTCCTCGTGGCCATCGTCATGCTCACGAGCTCGGTGCCGGCCCTGACCGTGCTGCCCTTCGTGCTCAACGTCTGCAAGCCCGCCTTCATCTCGAGGCCGCCCCGCCCCCGGCGCGGCGAGCCCCGCGAGGCGAGGCGCTAAGAACCGCGATCGGCGCCGCGAGCGCCGGAAAGGAAACGCATATGATCGGTAAAAGAACGGCGGCCCTCGCCTGCCTCCTCGCCCTCTCCCTCTCCGCCTTCGCCCTGGACGGCAGGGAGGTCATGCAGCGGGCCTACGACGTCAAGAAGCCGGCCTTCTCGCACTCGGCGGTCAAGATGGAGCTCGTCGAGGCCTCGGGCGCGACGGAGACCAGGATGGTCGAGGAGTGGGGCCGCGACAAGGGCGGCCTCACCTCGACCGTGATGTCCTTCCAGAGCCCCGCCTCGGTCAAGGGGACCCGCTTCCTCATCGTCGAGAACGAGGGGCGCGGGAACGACAAGTGGATATTCCTGCCCGCCCTCCGCTCGACCCGCCGCGTGGCCTCGAGCGAGGGCGACAAGCCCTTCATGGGCACCGACGCCAGCTACGACGACCTCTCCACGAGGGAGGTGGACGAGGACAGCCACGAGCTCCTCCGCGAGGAGCAGGTCGGCGCCTACGCCTGCTACGTCGTCAAGTCGACGCCCAAGGACCCGGCCCAGGCCCAGTACTCCAGCCGCGTCTCCTACGTCGACAAGGCGAGCTGGGTCCCCGTCAAGGCGGAGATGTACGACAAGAAGGGCGCCCTCCTCAAGGTCCTGACCGTCGAGAGGCTCGAGCAGGTATCCGGCTACTGGATCCCGATGGCGGACAGCCTCGCGAACGTCCAGACCAAGCACTCGACGCGGATCTCGATCGTGAAGCTCGAGATCGACAAGCCGATCGCCGACGGCCTGTTCAGCACCAACTTCCTGAATACCGGCAGGCTCAACTAGGAGGCGGCCATGAGAATCGCCAACAGCATGAGCGCCGCCAGGGCCGCACGGGCGGCCCTGGCCCTGGCCGCCGCCGCCGCGATCCCCGGGGCCGCCGCGGCCCAGGACCTGTCCTTCGCCGGCTCGCCCGAGGCGGGAGCGGCCGCCGCCCTCACGATAGGCGGGCTGGCCGAGCTCCGCGCGCGCGCCTACCTCGGCGAGGACGCGCTCCGCGCGATGGGCGACGCGGCGGACCCCGCCGACGCCCTCGAGGCCGAGCCCAGCGCGCGGATCGACCTCGCCTTCGCGGGAGCCTCGTCGGAGCTGGAAGCCAAGCTGCGCGTCGACGAGGCCGCCGTCGCGGAGGATCCCGCGGACGCCCTCGAGGAGCTCTGCCTCCGGGCCTACCTCGGGGACTTCGTCCTCGAGGCGGGCAAGATGAAGGTGGTCTGGGGCAAGGGCGACAAGCTCCACGTCCTCGACCTCTTCAACGCCAACGACTACTCCGACTTCATCTTCCCCGACTACATCGACCGGCGCATCGCCGAGCCCATGGCGCGGGTCGCGTGGAACGGCCCCGGCGGGGCCCGCGTGGAGGCCGTCTGGACCCCGACGATGACGCCGGACCGGGTCCCCCTCGAGGGGAGCTGGGCCCCGGCCTCCGCCGCGGCCCTCAAGGAGAAAGGCGAGTCCTACGTCGGCTACCTCGCCTATTCGGCCTACGGGGCCGGCGGCTTCGCCGGACTGGCGGCCGCCCAGGCGGTCCTGGACGAGTACGCCGACGCCTCGGCCCTCCTCCCCGATACCCGGAGCCTCGATTACGGCCAGTACGGGATCCGGGTCACCGGCTCCCTGGGCGGCGTCGACCTCGGCGCCTCCTACTACCTCGGCCGCTTCAAGACGCCCTCGGTCTACGCGACCTACTCCGAGGCCTACCATATGTACACGGGCTTCGAGGCAGCCTACGACCGCCTCCAGTCCTTCGGCCTCGAGGCGGGGACGGCGATCGGCCCCCTCAACCTCCGCGGCGAGGCCGCCTACTACCTGACCGGGGACCTCGAGGGCGATGACCCGAAGGTCAGGAACGGCAGCCTCGACTGGCTCGCCGGCTTCGACGTCGACCTGCCCCTGAGCCAGCTCAACCTCAACCTGCAGACCGTCGGCTCCTACATCCTCGGGAACGAGGGGATCTCGGCGGCCGACGACGTCGACTACGACGCCGAGGGCGAGTACTCGAACGACAAGGTCGTGGCGCGGCTCTCCGACAGCCTCGGCCACGAGAAGATCCTCCCCGAGCTCGCCCTCCTCTGGGGCATCGAGCGCGAGGACCTCGTCCTCATGCCCAAATGCGCCTTCGTGCTCAAGGACGACATGCGGCTCGAGCTCTCCGGGGCGATCTTCCTCGGCTCCGGCTCCGGCGAGTTCGGCGCCTTCGCGGAGAACCACTTCGCCCAGGCCCGCTTCAGCTACTCGTTCTAGCCCGCGGGCGCGGCGGCCCCCGCGGGGGGCCGCCGCCCTCCCCTTCCCGAAGGCGGTCCGGCCCGGTTACAGTCGAGGCCGTGGGAACCAGCCTCCGCGTCGCCTCCTTCAACGCCCAGGACTTCTACCTCCTCCTCGACGGCGAGTACTCCCGGCCCCAGATCGAGGCCCTGGGCGAGGCCGAGTACCAGGCGATGAACGGCTCGATCTACAACCGCAACAAGGGCCGGGACAAGGTCGCCGAGGTGGCCAGGATCATCCTCGAGGGCGACTTCGACCTCGTGGGCCTGTGCGAGATCGGGGGCATGGAGACCCTGGCGGCCTTCAACCGCGCCTACCTGGGCGGCCGCTACGCGTGCCACCTCCACGAGGCGAACTCGCGGCGCGGCATCTTCGTCGGGGCCCTGGTCAAGCGCGAGCGCCTGCCCCGGGCTACGGCGCGCAACGTGCCCGTCGCCTTCTCGCGCAACCTCCTCGAGCTCGACCTCGGCCCCGAGGGCGGGGGCCTCAAGGCCTTCGTGGTCCATCTCAAGTCCCAGCACGGCGAGGACCGGGGCCTCGAGCGGCGCGTCCGGGAGGTCGAGGCCCTCGCCTCCCTGGTGCGGACGCGGCGCTGCCTCGTGATGGGCGACTTCAACGGCATCCTCATCCGCGGGGAGGCGCAGTTCGAGTACGGGCCCTTCCTCGAGCTGCCCTTCCGCGACGTGCTGGACATCCTCGGCGTGCCCCCCGACGAGCGCCGCACCCACTACCACTTCGGCCCCGAGCCCAACTTCGCCCAGCTGGACTACCTCTTCTGCTCCGAGGACCTCGAGGTCCTGGACGGGGGCGTGATCGAGGCGGAGATACCCTTGAACCGCGCCCAACGAGCCCTCCTGCCCTCGGACCACCTCCTGATCTGGGCAGAGATCGGGACCGGCTCAGCGGGGGGAGCGGCCGCCCCGGCGGGCGAGGCCGCCTCCGGGCCCGAGCCGCGCGGGCCGCGGCCCCTCCGCGCCGCGCTCCGGCGCCTCGCCGCCGCGGCGCGGGCCCTGGGCCGCCGCCTCAGCCGGCCGGCCCGGGCCCGCCCCGGTCGTTGACGCCGGGGGCGGGATGCATAGACTTGCAGGGTAGATCGGCAAGCCCGCCCCTGGAGCGTGACGCGTGAGCAATCGAGGAGAACGACACTACCTGCGCTTCATGATGCTCGCCCTCGTCGCCCTCCTGGTCGCCCTCGCCTGCGCGGCGACGCTCCGCGGGGCCTTTTCCTCCTTCCTCCTGGTACGCGAATCGGCGCTGACCCTCGAAGTCAACGAGCTCGTCGACCTCATCCTCCAAGGAGCGCAGAACCTCGCCTTCGAGCGCGGAAGGAGCAACGTCCTCCTCCGCGCCGCGGGCCCGGCCCCGGCCGTCCAGCTCGAGTTCCTCGCCGCGCGGCGGGCGGCGGCGGCGAGCCTCGAGGGGGCCCTGGCCTCGCGTCTGGCCGGGGGCCAAGGCGCCGCCGAGCGGGCCCGGCGGAGCTACGGGGAGCTCCGGGCCCTCCGGGGCGAGGTAGACGCGGCACTCGCGCGCCCCCTCGCGGCCCGCGATCCCGCCCTCGCCGCCCGCTGGTTCGAGACCGCCTCGGCGGCCGTCGCCGACCTGGGAAGCCTGGCCACGGCCCTCTCGCTCGGGCCCGGCCAGAGGGACCTGGGATTCCGGAGCTACAGCAGGCTCAAGATCGCGGTCCTGGCCCTGCGCGACAGCCTGGGAATCGAGGCGTCGCGCATCGCGGCCTCCGTCGCGGCCGGCCGGGCCCCTGACGGCGAGCTCCTCGAGATCATGCGCTTCCGCGGCCGGAGCGAGGCCCTCTGGGAGCTCGCCGAGCGGGAACGCTCGGGCCTCGACGATCCCGAGGCCCAGGCCGCCATCGACGCGGCGCGCTCCGCCTGCCTCGGCGCCTTCCGCTCCCTCGAGGAGCGGGTCCTCGCCTCCCTGCGCTCGGGGGCCGGCTCCCCCGTCCCGCTCGAGGAGCTGACCTCCGCCTCGGTGCCGGCCCTCGACTCCCTGGCCTCCCTCATGGGCGTCCTGGCCGACCGGACCGCGGCCGAGGCCTCGCGCCTCCACGCGAGCAGCCTTCGCCGCCTCGCCGCCGACCTCCTCCTCGCCCTCCTCGCCCTCGCCTCGGGCGCGGCCGCGCTGCTGGTCCTGACGCGGCGCCTGCTCAATCCCATGCGGCACGTGGCCATCCTCCTGAACGAGCTCGCGCGAGGCCACCTCGACATAGCCTTCGAGCCCCTGAGCCGCGACGACGAGATGGCGAGGGCCTACGAGGCGGTGGCCTGGCTGCGCAGCGGCCTGGTCGAGCGCCAGCGCCTCCTGGAGCGGCTCGAGGAGCTCAGCCGCAGCGACGGCCTGACGGGCCTGGCCAACCGCCGCCGCCTCGACGAGCTGGTGGCCGAGGAGCTCAGGCGGGCAGCGCGGCAGGAGCAGCGCCTCGCCCTGGTCATGATCGACATCGACCGCTTCAAGCGCTACAACGACCGCTACGGCCACCTGGCCGGGGACGAGTGCCTCCGCCGCGTCGCGCGGACCCTCGCCGAGCGCGCACGGCGGCCGGGGGAGCTGGCGGCCCGCTACGGCGGCGAGGAGTTCCTCGCCCTCCTCCCGGGCCTCGCGGCCGACCGGGCCCTCCGCTGGGCCGAGGCCCTCCGGCGCGAGATCGAGGCCCTCGGCATCGAGCACGAGGACTCGGAGGCGGGGGTGGTGACCGTGAGCTGCGGGGTCGCCTCGCTGGTCCCGCCCCGAGGCCTGGCCCCCGAGGCGGCCCTGGAGCTCGCCGACCGCGCCCTCTACCGCGCCAAGGCCGCGGGCCGCAACCGGGTCGCGCTGTCCGAGGAATCCTGACCGCCCGGCCGCCCGAGCGCGGGTGGGGGAAGCGGAAGCGACCGGAGGGATCGCGCGACGCGTTGCGCGATCCCGAGGACGCTGGAGCGCGGGAACCTGCGAACCGAGCGAAGCGAGAGTCCGTCGAGCCGCGTCGCAGCCCGCGGCGGCACAAGGAATAGGTAGAGACCAGCGACGCCGGCGCTACGGGGTTGAACCCGGCGTCACTTCGTCGGGATGCCGTCGGGCGGCGGGTGCCCGAAAAAAATCCCCGTCCGCGAGTCCCGAGCGGATGGGGATTTTTTATGGGCAGGACCCGCCCGAGGGGGTCTGAAGAAAGTATGCGGCGGCGCGCTCTCCGGTCAGAGACCGGGGGGCGCTCCCCCCTTCGCTACATCCCCCCCGCCACCGACTTCGATCCCAGGTACGCCGCCCGCACCGCCGGGTCCTGGGCTATGTCGCAGGCCCGTCCGGACTTGACGACCTTCCCCTGCTCGAGGACGTAGGCGCGGTCGGCCACCTCGAGGGCCTTGAAGGCGTTCTGCTCGACCAGGAGGATGGTCTTCCCGAGCTTGCGGATCTCGACGATGATCTCGAAGACCGTCTTCACGAGCAGGGGCGCGAGGCCGAGGGAGGGCTCGTCCATGAGGACGAGCTGGCCGTCGGTCATGAGGGCCCGGCCCATGGCGAGCATCTGCTGCTCCCCGCCGGAGAGGGTGCCGGCGAGCTGCCTCTCCCGCTCCTTGAGGCGGGGGAAGAGGGCGTAGACCTTCTCGAGGTCGGCGGCGATGGCCTTGCGGTCGGTCCGGAGGTAGGCGCCGAGGAGGAGGTTGTCGCGCACCGTGAGGTTGGTGAACACGAGGCGGCCCTCGGGGACGTGGCAGATGCCGAGCTGGACGATCTTGGCGGGCTGGCGGCCGAGCTTGTGGCCCTTGAACTCGAGCTCGCCCTTGGCGGGCTTGAGGAAGCCGGAGATGGTGTTCAGGAGGGTGGACTTGCCAGCCCCGTTGGCGCCGATGATGGTGACGATCTCGCCCTCGTTGACCTCGAGCGAGACGCCCCTGAGAGCCCGGATGCCGCCGTAGGAGACGTGGAGCTCGCGAACGTTCAGCATGATTTCTTGCCCTCCTCGGAGCCGAGGTAGGCCTCGACGACCTTGGGATCGTTGGCCACGTCGCCCGGGCTCCCGTCCGCGAGGGTGCAGCCGAAGTTGAGGACGTGGATGTGCTCGCAGACCCCCATGATGAGGTCCATGTGGTGCTCGATGACGAGGACCGAGAGCCTGAAGTCGTCGCGGATCTTCCCGATCAGGCGCATGAGCTGCTCGGTCTCGTCGGGGTTCATGCCCGCCGCCGGCTCGTCGAGCAGGAGGAGCTTAGGGCCGAGGGCGAGGGCGCGGGTGATCTCCAGGCGGCGCTGGAGGCCGTAGGGGAGGTTGTTCGCCGTCACGTCCCGCCGGTCGGCGAGGCCCATGATGCCCAGGAGCTCGTCGGCCTTTGCGCGGAGGGCCTTCTCCTCGCGCCAGTAGCGGGGCAGGCGGAGCATGGACTCGGCGAGGCCGTACTTGGCGCCCGTGTGGCAGGCGGTCAGGACGTTGTCGAAGGCGGAGAGGTTCTTGAACAGGCGGATGTTCTGGAAGGTCCGCGTGATGCCGGCCGCGGCGATCTTGTAGGGCTCCAGGTCGGCGATGGGCCGGCCGGCGAAGGCGATCGAGCCGGCGGTCACCTTGTACACGCCCGTGACGAGGTTGAAGATGGTGGTCTTGCCGGCGCCGTTCGGGCCGATGAGGCCGGAGATGCCCCCCTCGCGGACGTCGAAGCTCACGTCGTTGACCGCCGCGAGGCCGCCGAAGCGCTTGGTCAGGCCGCGGATCTCGAGGATGGCGCTCATTCCTCGCCTCCCTGCTCGGCGGCCTTGGCCGCCGCGGCGAGGGCGCTCTTGGCCCTGCGCTCGGCCGCGATCTTGCGGATGCCGGCCGGGGTCAGCTCCATGCCGCCGATCAGGCCCTGGGGCCGGCCCACCATGATGACGATGACCGCGAGGCCGTAGAAGACCAGGCGCCACTGGGAGAAGGCCCGGAAGATCTCGGGCAGGGCGGTCAGGAGGAGGGTGCCGAGGATCGAGCCGGAGACCGACCCCAGGCCGCCGAAGATGACGATGATGGTGAGGTCGGTGGACTTGACCATGTTGAAGAGCTTGGGGGTGATGTAGGTCATGTAGTGGCCCATGAAGGCCCCGGCCATGCCGGCGAGGGCCGCGCTCACGAAGAGGGCGATCATCTTGTAGCGGAACACGTTCACGCCGGCCATCTGGGCGGCGAGCTCCTCCTCGCGCACGGCCACCATGTTGCGCCCGTGCCGGGAATTGAGGAGGTTCCACACGAGGACGACGGCTATCGCGTCGACGATGAGCACGTTCCAGATGGTGACGGAGGCGGGGAGGTTGTCCCAGCCGCGCGCGCCGCCGGCCCACTTCCAGTTGTTGAGGATGAGGCGGATGGCCTCGCCGAAGCCCAGGGTGGCGATGCAGAAGTAGTCGCCCTTGAGCTTGAGGGTGAGGCGCCCGATGAGGACGCTCACCGCCCCGGCGCCCGCGGCAGCGGCGACGATGGCCGCGGCGAAGGGGAGGCCGAGCTTGGAGCTGAAGATGGCGCCGACGTAGGCGCCGATGGCCATGAAGCCGGCGTGGCCGAAGGAGAACAGGCCCGTGAAGCCGGTCAGCACGGACAGGCCGAGGACCGCGAGGAGGTTGATCCCCGTGAGGATGATGATTCCCTGGATGTACGCGTCCATCGCTTCCCCCTAGGCCTTGTCTTCCGCGCTCTTGCCCATGATGCCGGTGGGCCTGACGACGAGCATCGCGATGAGGATCACGAAGCCGATGAGGTCGCGGTACTGGCTCGAGAGGTAGCCGGAGACGAAGGTCTCGATGAGGGCGAGGAGGACGGAGCCGATGAGGGCCCCCGGCAGGCTCCCCAGGCCCCCGAACACGGCGGCGATGAAGGACTTGTTCGTGATGTTCCCGATCTGCGGGTAGACGAGGTACTTCATGCCGAACAGGACCCCCGCGACCCCGGCGAGGGCGCCGCCCAGCGCGAAGACGATGATGATGACCCTATCGGTGTTGATGCCCATGAGGGCGCTTGCTTTCATGTTGTAGGCGGAGGCCTGGATGGCCTTGCCCATCTTGGTCCGGTCGATGAAGATCATGAGGGCGGTGAGGCTGATGGCCGAGACCACGAACATGGTCAGGTCGATGCGCCCGATCGAGAGGGCGCCGAGCTGGATGGGGCCCTGCCCGAAGACCGCGGGATAGGTCTTGTAGGTGGGGCCGATGGTCGCCACGACGAGGTTCTCGATGAAGATCGAGGCGCCCATGGCGGTGATGATGAAGTAGAGGAATGGGGCCCTCCGCTCGCGCAAGGGCTTGTAGGCCAGGCGCTCGAGGAGGACGGCGACGAGGCCCGTGCCGACGGCCGCCAGGACGAAGGAGACGCCGAAGGGGAGGCGGAGGAGGGTCAGGGAGTAGAAGCCGAAGTAGGCGCCGAGCATGATGACCGCCCCGTGGGCGAAGTTCGAGAAGTTCATGATCGAGTAGACGAGGGAGTAGCCCACGGCCATGAGGGCGTAGACCGAGCCGATCGAGAGCCCGTTCACGAGTTGCTGGAGGAACTGAACCATAGGATCCTGTCCTTGGAACTCAGGATGGTAAAGGACGGCCCGGCCGCCGCGCGTTAGGCGCTTCGGCCGGGCCGGGAATCCGCCGGCTTACTTGGCCGCGAACTTCTCGACGAACACGAGCTTCGGCCCGACGATCTTGAGCATGGCCGCTTCCTTCCCCTCGGGGTTGTGGGTGGCCGGGTTGATCTTGATGCGCCCGGTGATGCCCTGGACGTCGCAGGACTCGAGGGCCTCGGCGAGCTTGGTCCCGTCGAAGGACTTGGCGCGCTGCATGGCGTCGACGAGCATGACGACCGCGTCGTGGACCATGTAGCCGTTGAGCTCCGGCGGGATCTTGTACTTGGCGGTGTAGGCGTCCTTGAAGGGCTTCACCGCGGGATCCTCGAAGTCGAGGTGGTTGACGCAGTAGCTGCCCTCGAGCGCGTCGCCGGCGAGGGGGATGAGGTTGTCCGACGGCCAGCCGTCGCCGCCCATCATGATGCACTTGATGCCGAGCTCGCGGGCCTGCTTGGCGCTGAGCGAGACGTCGGTGTAGTAGTTGGGGGAGAAGATGATGTCCGGGTCGGCGGCCTTGATCTTGGTCAGGGGCGCGCGGAACTCCTTCTCGCCGGAGGTGAAGCTGACCTTCTCGACGACCTTGCCGCCGAGCTTGGTGAAGGTCTCCTCGAAGTACTGGGTGAGGCCGGCGGAGTACTGGTCGTCGACGCTCATGAAGATGGCGGCCTTGCGCTTGCCGAGCTTCTCGTAGGCGTAGGTGGCCGCGACGGCGCCCTGGTAGGGGTCGATGAAGCAGTCGCGGAACATGAACTTGTTGAGGGTGCCGTCCTCGCGGACCGTGACCTTGGGGTTGGTGGCGACGGTGGCGATGAGGGGGACCTTGGCCTCGTTCATGATGGGCGCGACGGGGATGGCCTCGCCGGAGCCGTTGGGCCCGAGGACGGCCACGACCTTGTCCTGGCTCGTGAGGCGCTTGGCGACGTTGACGGCCTCGGTGCCGTCGCCCTTGTCGTCGTAGCCGATGACCTCGAGCTTGTATTTCTTGCCGCCGACCTCGATGCCGCCCTTGGCGTTGAAGTCCTCGAACATCATCTTGACGGTGTTGAGCTCGGACTGGCCCCAGAGGGCGTTGTCGCCGGTGAGGGGACCGAACCAGCCGACCTTGACCGTGTCGCTCTTGCCGCCGCCGGCGCAGCCGACGAGGGCGAGGCACACAACGAGAATACCGCAGAGCACTGCGCGCATCGAAAGCCTCCTTAAGACATGCATGTGGGGCCAGTATACAGGAGCCTCCGGGGCCGAACAACAAAAAAAAGCCCGGGCCCGGCGTTTTTTTGCGGAAGGACAGCGGGCCGCGGATGGCGGCCGCGAGGAAGGCGGAAATGCATAGCTATCCGTTTTTCACCCGCGATCCTGAGCCTGGGGCCGCGCAAGGCCCCGGCTCCTGCATGTTTATTCAGCGCAGGTCGACGAAGGCGGGGAAGGAGAGCTCGGCGTCGCTGGGCGCGCTCTCGAAGTACAGGGCGAAGCGCCCGTCGAGGCGGAGGGCGAAGGCCCGATAGGCCGGGCCGTCCTCGGGCAGCTCGAAGAAGAGGGTGTAGCCCGCCCCGGCGAGGGCGAGGACCGGCCCCTCGCCGCGGGGAAGGAGGTAGGCGCGGCGCTCGGCGAGGGCCGTCCGCGACCAGGCCGGGCCGAAGACGAGCGGCGAGCGGCTGTACCAGAGGGTGAGCCCGGGGCCGGCGGGGGCCGCGGAAGCCGCGGCGGGGCCGGGGGCCGAGGCGGCGGGGCTCGGCGCGGCGAGGGAGGGGAAGCGGTACTCCGCGCGGAGGGCGGGGATAGCGTTGGGGGAGAAGAAGGGCAGGCCGCGGACCGGCTCCGGTCCCTTCGCCAGCATGGCGCGAGGCGGCGCGGCCGGCGCGGCCGCGGCGGGGGCCGCCGAGGCCGAGGGGAGGAGGAGGGCGGCGAGGAGGGGAAGGAGAAGGCCGATCCTCGGGGCAGGGGGCTTCGTGCTGGGTCGCATCGTAGGCTCGGCAAAGTATAGCTCCCCGCGCTTTCCGCCTCAATCCCGCCCGAGGCAAGCCTCCCCCGGCGTTGAAGCTGCCGGGGGCTTGGGCTAGAATCAGGCCCGCATGGAAAGCCTAGCCATCGACAATCCCTTCCCCGGCGCCGTCTCCTTCCTCCTCCGCGAGACCCCCTCCACCCAGGACGAGGCCCGGCGCCTGGCCAAGCTCGGCCTTCCGCCGGGCAGCCTCGTGGCCGCCGAGGCCCAGGGCTCGGGCCGGGGCCGCTTCCCGGAGCGCCGCTGGGAGTCCGAGGCGGGCAAGAACCTCCTGGTGAGCATCCTCTTCGAGCCCGCCCGCGCCCTCCTGCCGGCCCTCCCCCTGCGCCTGGGCGCGGCCCTCGCCCGGGCCGCGCGGATCCAGGCCATACGCATGGGCAGGTCCCTCCGCGGGGCCAGGCCCCTGGTCAAATGGCCGAACGACCTCCTCGTGGGAGGCAAGAAGGCCGCGGGCATCCTGTGCGAGGCGGGGCCCGAGGGCCTCTTCGTCGGCATCGGCGTCAACTGCAACCAAGGCGGCTTCCCGCCGGGGCTCGCGGCCAAGGCTACGAGCCTCTCCCTCGAGCTCGGCGCGGAGATCGACCGCTGGGCCTTCCTCGAGCTGCTCCTCGGGTCGATCAAGGCCGAGCTCGAGGAGGAGCGGTGGAAGCCGGGCGTCGAGGAGCTCCTATGGCGGAGGGGCGAGGCGGTGCGCTTCCTCCCCGGCCTGCCCGGCGGGCCGGGGGGAGGGGGCGGGGAGCTCGAGGGCATCCTGGAGGGGATCGACGAGCGCGGCTCCCTCCTCATCCGCCCCCTCGGCCCGGCTCCGGCCAACGCGGCCGGGCTCCTCTCCTTCGCCGCCGGGGAGCTCTCCCCGGGCTGAGCCGGCCGCCCGGGCCCGCGCGGGACGAGTTGACCAGGGACTCCGCTTCTTATAAGGTGGGAACATGGCGGGCACGGGCAGTAAAGGGACGAGTCCGGAGAAGGACGGGGCCTCGGGCGGCATCCTCCAGAAGCTCCTCTCCATCTTCGCCGGGATGGGCGATCCCGATTCCGAGAAGAAGAAGCTCCTCCGCGCCGTCGCGAAGGACCTCTCCCGCTCGCGCTACAAGTTCTACAGGCCCAAGGGCGGCGAGGCCCTGCCGGGCCTGGGAAAGTTCTTCTACGAGATCTACAAGATCACGGCCCCGGCCCAGGTCCTCCTGGGCAACGCCGCCGGCTCGGGCGCCCTGCGGGCCTTCGTCATCGAGAGCTACCTGAGCCCCGAGCAGCGCGGGCTCTCCGAGCGGCTCACCGAGGCGGCCATCCTCGAGCTGGCCAAGAAGCAGTCCCTCCGCGAGCTCCAGGAGGCGGTCAAGCGCGACCTGAACTCCTTCGTCGCGGTCTTCGACGGCGAGACGAGCCGGCAGATCGACGCCGCCTACAACACCCTCCTGGCCTTCGTCAACTTCGTCAACTTCGACTACTACTTCCTCCTCAAGAAGTTCGACTCGGGCATCCCCGAGCGGAGCTTCGCGAGCCGGCCCAAATTCGAGTCCATCAACGGCGAGTACGTGGCCGACGACCTGCAGGACTTCCTCGAGGTCTTCGCGGCCATCGACTTCCAGACCGACTGGAAGCGCCTCTTCGGCGCCCTCAAGGACTACCGCAAGGTCGACGTCGTCCAGCCCGAGGCCTGGGCCAAGCTCGCCCCCGTCGCCGAGGAGCTCAGGCAGAGCCAGGTCCTCGAGCAGATCGTGCGCCACGTCAAGAAGGA
>JAKLFE010000019.1 GCA_022711355.1 Spirochaetota bacterium
TGAAGTGCTTGATGCACAGGTCGTACTGCTGGAGCATGAACAGGCATCTCCCCATGTCGAACAGGGCCTTGGCCGAGTACTCGGGGTCGGAGGCGGCGTCGGCGATGCGCTTGAAGCCGCCCAGGGCCTCCTTGTACTTCTCGGAGCTGAACAGGCTCACGGCGTCGTAGTAGTCCTTCGCGGCGTCGGAGAGGCCCGCGCCCATCTCGCGGTTCTGGCCCGAGGGAGCTACCGGGCCCTCCTCCTCCGCCATGGCCGCGGCGGCGCGGGCGCCGGGGCCGGACGGCCGGACGGCGCCGCCCATCGCGGGGGCCGGCCCCTTGCCGTCGCCGTAGCGGAGGGCGCTCGACTCGGAGACCTCGAGGTAGTGGCTCGCCTCGCTGGCGAGCTTGCCGGCGGGGTAGTAGGTGAGGTAGCGGCTGAAGACGTACTTGGCCTGGCTGTACTGCCGGTTCTTGAGGTAGTACTCGCCGGCCCGGAACAGGCCTGTCTCGGGGCTCGCGGCCTCGGGCTTCTCGAGGAGGTTCTCGACCTGCTTGTGGACGCGCCTGAGCTGGTTCGAGAAGACCTTGAGCATCTTCATGATGATGCGGGTGTTCGCCTGGGCGAAGACCTCGAACTCGGGGGGGCTGAAGACCAGGACCTGGGCGTCGGCGAGGACGACGGCGTTCTCCTCGCGGGGGTACTTGCCGAGGGCGCTCTTCACGCCGAAGAACTCCCCGGTCTGGATTATCTCGTGCACTTCCTTGCCGGTCTCGATGTCGCTGTAGTTGAGGCTCACCCTTCCCGATTGGAGGATGAAGACGCGATCGCTCGCGTCTCCCTGGAAGTAGATCACCGAGTTGGCGCGGTAGTTCCCTACCTTTGGCATCCTTGCAAGCTCCCGTCCGGCCCCTATCGCCGCTCGTCGAATCGCAGGCGCTTCCAGCATACGCCGTCGCGCCGCATAATGCTATACCTCGAAAGGCAGGTAGTCGAGCTCCTTGGCGAAGCCAACCGCCGTCCTGACGCCCCGGTAGAGGGCGGCGGGATCGCCCTTGACGAGCATCCTCCTGCCGCCGACCGCGAGCCGCTCGTAGCCGGAGCCGAGCTCGAAGAGCCTGCCGTACCTGGCCTCGAGGCCGTAGACCGGCTCGCCCCCCACCACCAGGAGCTCGAGGTCCCCGCTCTCCGCGAGGCAGAGGCTCTCGTAGGCGTCCTCGGCCCTCGCGCGGAAGACCGCTATGTCGGCCATCGCGCCGGGCTCGAGGACCCCGGTCCTGCCCTCCAGCCCGAGGGCCTTGGCTGCGTTGGCCGTCACCATGTCGAAGACCGTCTTGGCCGGCAGCTCCTCCCCGTACAGGCCCCGGTAGAGGGAGCGGGCGTACTTCATCTCCGCGAGGAGGTTGGCCGAGCCCGTGTGGGTCGAGTCGGTGCCGAGGGCCACGTTGACCCCGGCCCGGAGGAGCTTGCGGATCTTGCAGGTGAGGTTGAACATGAGGAGGTTGGAGGCCGGGCACCAGGCCACCGAGGCCCCGGCCCGGCGTACCTTGCGGATGTCCTCCTCGGAGAAGCCCAGGCAGTGGACGAGGAGGGCCCGCTCGTCCAGGGCCCCCGCGCGCTCCAGGACGCCGATCCCGTCCTGGGACTCGGCGTCGAAGCCCTCCTCGAGGTGGGTGACGAAGGGCCAGCGCCGCTCGACGGCCCGGGCGTGCTCGGCCTCGATCCCGTCCCCCCACTTGAGGTCGAAGGAGGAGCACTCGTGGGCCAGGCAGTACTCGGCCAGGACCCGGATGGGCAGGCCGGGGAGGTAGGGCCCGTTGATCTCGTGGGGGAAGTGGTCCATGACGGTGGCCACGCCGGAGAAGAGGTTCTTGTAGGCGCCGAGCCGGTACATGGTCGCGACGTCGAGGGCGGCGCGCTCGGCGTAGGCCGGCGAGGCCTTGAGGTCGGCGTCCCAGGGGGACCAGTTCGGGTAGAAGGTCCCCGGCGGAGGCCCGACCCGGGGCAGGTAGTTGCCCCGGAGGTGGTCGTGGGCGTTGATCAGGGCGGGATAGACGAAGGAGGCCGGGCCGACCGCCGCCGACCGGGGCGCGGAGAGGCCGAAGCCCGCGACCCTCCCTCCCTCGACGAGGAGGGTGGCCGAGCTGCGGATCTTCCGCGGAGTCACGACTGTCGCGTCGCTGAGGGCGTATGCGTCCACGTGTAGCGTCCTTCTGTATGATTTTCGGACGCCTCGAGCGGAATATGAAACGGCTTTTCCGCGCGCTAGTCCTCGCAGAGGCGCAGGGCGAGGGCCGCCGAGCCGTAGAGCCCCGCCTCCGAGCCGAGGGCGGGCCGGGAGAGGAAGTCCGCGAGGCGCTCCGGGGCGGCCAGGGCCGGGAGGTAGCCGGCGAGCTCCTCGCCCAGGAGCTCGGCGCTCCGCTCGACGAGGCCCGGCCGCATGCCGACTCCCCCGCCTATGAGGATGCGCTCGGGCGAGAGCACGAGGGCGTAGGCCGCCGCGGCCCTCGCCAGGTACCGGGCCTCGAGCTCCCAGGCGGGATGCCCGGGCGGCAGGCTCGCGGGATCGGCCTTCCAGCGCTCGCCGATGGCAGGTCCCGAGGCCAGGCCCTCGAGGCAGCCGCCGTGGAAGGGGCAGCGGCCCGGGTAGTCGTCTCCGGCCTCCCGGGCTAGCCGCAGGTGCCCGAGCTCCGGGTGGGACATACCGTGGATCAGGGCTCCCCCGGAGAAGACGCCCCCGCCGATCCCCGTGCCGACGGTCAGGTAGACGAAGTCCTTGAGGCCCCGGGCGGCTCCCCAGAGGTACTCCCCGTAGGCGGCCGCGTTCACGTCCGTATCGAAGGCCACGGGCACTCCGAGCTCGGAGCGGAAGTAGCCGGCCACGTCGGCGTCGCGCCACTGGGGCTTGGGGGTGGCCGTGACGCGGCCCCAGGTCGGGCTCGAGGGCTTGAGGTCCACCGGGCCGAAGCAGCCGATGCCCAGGCAATCGGGCGAGCCGCTCGATTCCGCGCTTTTTTTAAGGAAGGCCAGGGCCGCGGCCAGGGTCTCGGCGGGGCTCGTGGTCTTGACGCTCTCCCGGGCAAGGAGGCTGGGCTTGGCGTAGCCCCCGGAATCGGCCTCGAAGAGTCCGCAGACGAACTTGGTGCCCCCCGCCTCGATAGCGGCTATGATCATCGGAGCGCCTCCTTCAGGCCTCAGGCCCGGTCTCCGCCTCGCCCTCGGCCGCCCGCGCCGGGCTCTCGGCCGGCTCCGCGTCGGCGTCCTGCCCGGCGCCGGCCGCCTTCCGGGCCCGGCTATCTATATGCTTGGCGTACATGAAATAATCGTCGCCCGCCTCGTAGAAGTCCGCGATGTGGCCGAGGAGGGAGTAGCCGGCCTGGATGAAGAGCCCCCTGCCGAGCGCGTCCTCCTTGCGGCGGGAGAGCTCGCAGCGGATGAGGGCGGAGCTCTCCCGGCCGAGGAGCTCCTCCTCGAGCATCTCGAGGAGCCGCTGGCTCACGCCCTTGCCGATGTAGGCCCGCTCGATGCAGAGGGCGCGTATATCGTAGCTGTACTCGGTGTTCTGGGCCCTGGCCATGAGGGCGAAGCCGGCGAGGGTCCTGCCGTCGCGCAGGTCGAGGAGGGTGTAGGGATCGCCCGGCCGCTTCTGCCAGACCAGGAGGCTTTCCTTCAGGATATCGAGCTCGATGTCCTTGAAGACTCCCGTCTCGCGGGCGAGCTGCTCGTACTCTCGCGCATCGATCATGTTCGGCCGCTTTCTCGATGGATTATTGCCGCTGATATCGCGAAGTATAGTTCAAGTGGCCTCGCCTGTACATGAAAAAGCCCCCTCCCGCGGCTTGGGCGCCCGCGGGAAGGGGGCCGTCGCCCGGGACGCTCAGCGCACCGTGAAGCCGAAGCTCGGCTCGAGGCTGTAGCTCCTTCCCGGCTGGAAGTCGATCTGGGCCTCGTAGGACAGGCCGCCGGAGACGATGCGGACGAGGTGGCGCCCGGAGGGCATGAGGCCGTTCTGGCCCTTCTGGAGGACCCCGTCCACGTAGACCTGGATCTGGGCCCAGTGGCCTCCCTTGAGGTCGCGGTTCGTGAGGCCCTCGGGCAGGACGAGCTGCCAGGAGGCGAGGGCGGGCTGGAGGAGGGCGTTGACCTGGAGGGGGCCGTTCACCGCGACGGTCTGGCTGTAGTCGAGGTAGCCGGGGGCGCGGACGGTGAGGGCGTAGCTGCCGGGGGGGAGCTGGGTGGAGTAGGGCGCCCTGCCGACCGGGTTCCCGTTGATGAGGACCTCGGCTCCCTGGACGTTGGCGCTGATCGAGAGGCTGTAGCTCATGCCCTGGAGGGTGGCGTAGACCTGGGTCGGGCCGTTCACGACCACGTTCTGGTTGAAGTCGAGGTAGCCGGGGGCCCGGACGGTGACCGAGTAGGAGCCGGGGGGGACCTGGGCGCTCAGGGGGACGCGGCCGGCCGGGTTGTTGTTGATGATGACCTCCGCCCCGGCCACGTTCGAGTTCACGCTGAGGGTGGCCCCGAGGGGCTGGAGGACGGCGTTGACCTGGACCGGGCCCTTGACCTGGACCCGCTGGCGGAACTCCGCGTAGCCGGCGGCCCGGACGATGACCTCGTGGGTCCCGCCGACGACCTCCTTGCCCAGGGGGGCCTGGCCGACGTAGACGTTGTCGATGAGGACCTCGGCTCCGCGGACCGAGGCGGTGACGTTCAGGGGGAAGTGGGGGAGGAAGGGGGTCGGGGGCGGCACCTGGGCCGCGAGGGGGAGGAGGTTCGCGTTGAGGACGGCCCCCCGGTTCGTGACCGAGACCGTCGCGCTGAACTCGTTGAAGCCCACCTTGGCTATCTTGATGGAGTAGGTGGCGACGGGGAGCTGGATCTTGAGGTTGGGCGTGGTCTTGGTGTAGAGCTTGTCGTTGATGTAGACGTCGGCGCCCATCTCGTTGCAGGTGATCGTCAGGGGGAATTTCGTCTGCGCGAAGGCCGCCGAGGCGAGGGCTAGGGCGAGCGCGACGAGGGCTATCCTGCGTTTCATGGCTGCTCCTTTCATCATGGATGGCCCTGAGCCATCGCTCATCTAGTATAGTGCATCGATCCGCCCGCATCCAGGGAGGAGCCTCGGGCCGAGGCGCGGAGCTTGTTTTTAAGCCCCGCCGCGTTATAGTATATTCCGTTCCACGGGAACCGAAACGAGAGAGCATAGGGTCTAAGGGGGATAGCGTATGAAGAAGAAACTGATCGCCATCGGCGTCCTGGCCGCCTTGGTCGGCACGGGCGCCTTCGCCCAAGTCGTCCTCGGCCTCACGGGAGCCCTCCACATGGACACCGAGCTCTCGGCCAGCGAGATTCAGGACCGCTTCTCGGATGGGGAGGGCATCTTCTACGGCCCCTTCATCGAGGTCATCTTCCACAAGTTCGGCATCGGCCTGGCCGGCAACTTCTCCTTCTACGAGGCTGCCGACGCCTTCGGATCAGGCTACACCTACGAGATGATGGATTACGACATCACCTTCTTCGCCTCCTACCACTTCCTGGGGGGCCGCTCCTTCCTCGACCCCTTCGGCGAGCTCGGCTTCGGCTACATAGCCACCGACTTCGCCAACGAGGAAGACAAGGATAATCCTGCCTTAAATCCCTATCAGGACGCCCCCCTCTTCGCCTCCTACTACTGGTACGCCGCCATCGGCCTCGGGCTCAACCTCGGGCCCATCGGGGTCTTCGGCAAGTTCGCCTTCAACTACCCCACGAGCAAGGACGTCGAGGCGGAGTGGAAGACGGGCGGCACCACGGACCTGTATCCCTACGGCTTCGATTCCGTCCTCTTCCCCGACGGCTACCTGCCCAAGTACCGCTTCACCATCGGGGCCAAGCTCATCCTCTAGCCTTTCCCCTCTGCAAGGCGAAGGCGGCCCCTCGGGGCCGCCTTTTTCATGGGCCGGGGCCTCCGGGGCCGCCTTCCCCTCCTTTATCGCCTAGCCCGCGAAGTGGCAGGCGACCTCGCGGCCGGCCGGTCCGGCGGAGCGCAGCCGCGGCTCCTCTTCCGCGCAGCGCGCCTGGGCGAGGGGGCAGCGGGGCCGGAAGCGGCAGCCCGCGGGGATGCGCGAGGGATCGGGCGGCTCGCCCTCGAGGATCGCCCGCCCCGCCTCCCGCCGCCGCCCGAGCGCGGGCATGGCCGCGACCAGGGCCCGGGTATAGGGGTGGGCGGGGGCGGCGACGAGCTCCTCGGCCCGGCCGGTCTCGACCACGAGGCCGAGGTACATGACGGCGACCCGGTCCGCGATGAGCCAGGCCAGGGAGAGGTCGTGGGTGATGAAGAGGTAGGCCAGGCCGAGCTCGGCGCGGAGGGACTCGAGGAGGCGCAGTATCCCCGCGCGCACCGAGACGTCGAGCATGGACACCGGCTCGTCGGCGACGAGGAATGCCGGCCTCGTGACGACGGCCGCGGCTATCGCCGCCCGCTGGCGCTGGCCCCCGGAGAGCTCGTGGGGGTAGCGGCCGAGGTAGTCGGCGGCCGGCCGGAGGCCCGCCTCCTCGAGGGCCGCGCCTACCCGCTCGCGCAGCTCGGCCCGGCCGAGCCGCTCGTGGACGCGCAGGCCCTCGGCGACGAGGTCGAAGATCGAGTCCTTGGGGTTCAGGGACTGGTAGGGGTCCTGGAAGACCATCTGGGCCGATCGCCGGAAGGCGCGGAGCTCGGCCGGCCCCATCGCGTAGAGCTCCTTTCCCCCGAAGCTGACCGAGCCCGAGACCGCCTCGTCCCCGGCGAGGCGGAGGAGGGCCCGGCCCGTCGTGGTCTTGCCGCAGCCCGACTCGCCCACGAGGGCGAGGACCTCGCCGGGATCGAGCCGGAGGTCGACCCCGTCGACGGCCCGGACCGCCGCGCCCCCGCGCCCGGCGAGGGCCTCGAGGAAGCCGGCCCGCCGCGAAAAGCGGACCGCGAGGCCCGTGGCGCGCAGGAGCTCAGCCACGGCGGCCCCCGAGGCAGGAGACGAGGTGGCCGCCCCCGAGCTCCCGCGGCGCGGGCCGCGTCTCGCGGCATTCCTCGCGCGCGTCGCCGCAGCGGGGCGCGAAGGGGCAGCCCGGCTCCGGGCGGCGGAGGTCGGGGGGCTCGCCGGGTATGGACTCGGGCAGGCGCCGCTCCCCGCCCGGGCGGGGGAAGGAGGCCGCGAGGCGCCTGGTGTAGGGGTGCTCGGGCGCCTCGAGGACCTGGCCCAGGCTCCCGGACTCGACCACCGTCCCGGCGTACATGACCGCGACCCGATCGCAGACCTCGCCGAGGACCGAGAGGTCGTGGGTGATCAGGATCATGGACAAGCCCAGCTCGGAGCGGAGCTCCGCGATGAGCCGGAAGATCTGGGCCTGGACCATCACGTCGAGGGCCGTCGTGGGCTCGTCGCCGATGACGAGGCGGGGGCCGAGGGCCAGGGCCATGGCGATCATGGCCCGTTGCCGCATGCCCCCGGAGAACTCGTGGGGGTACTCCTTGGCCCGGGAGCCCTCGATGCCCACGCGCTCGAACAGGCGCTTGACCCGGCGCACCGCCTCCTCCCGCTCGACCTCCTCGTGGAGCTCGATGGCCTCGACGATCTGGTCGCCGACCCGCTGCACCGGGTTGAGGGCGTTCATCGAGCCCTGGAAGACGACCGAGGCCTCCTTCCAGCGGAAGGCGCGCAGCTCCGCCTCGCCCATGGCCAGGAGGTCGCGGACGGTGCCGTCGCGGCCCTCGAAGCGGATCGAGCCGGAGTCGACCCTGCCCCCGGGGGGGAGGAGGCGGAGGATCGAGAGGGCCGTCGTCGTCTTGCCGCAGCCCGACTCGCCCACGAGGCCGAGGACCTCGCCCGCCTCGACCGAGAGGCTCGCCCCGTCCACCGCCCGGGCACGTCCTTCGGCCGCGCCTGCGCCCCGGCCGCGCCCGCCCCCGGCGGGGCCGCAGGCGAAGGAGACCCGCAGGTCCCTGATCTCGAGGAGGGCCATCCTAGCCCCTCCTCCGGAGCTTGGGGTTGAGGATCTCGTCGAAGGCGTAGCCCATGAGGGTGAAGCCGAGGACCAGGCCGAGGACGCAGAGCCCCGGCGGCAGGACGAACCAGAGGGCCCCCGAGGTCGCGGCCCCCGACTCGAAGGCGAAGTGGAGCATCATGCCCCAGCTCGGCCTCGTGCTGTCCCCCATGCCGAGGAAGGAGAGCGTGGTCTCCGAGAGGACGGACACGGCGGTGACGAGGATGGTGTTCGCGAAGATGAGGGGGAAGACGTTGGGCAGGAGGTGGCGCAGCACGATGCGCGCTCCGCTCGCCCCCGTCGCCCTGGCCCGCTCGATGAACTGCCGCTCCTTGATCGCGAGGACCTGGGCCCGCACGAGGCGGGCCGTGCCCGCCCAGCCGGTCAGGCCGATGACGAGGACGATGTTCCACAGGCTCGAGCCGAGGAGGGCCGCGAGGACGAGCATGAGGGGCATCCAGGGCAGGACGAGGAAGACGTCGGTCAGGCGCATGAGGATCGAGTCTGCCAGGCCCCCGCGCCAGCCCGCGGCTATGCCGACTGCCGAGCCCAGGGCCATGGAGATGAGGGTGGCCGA
Organism: Spirochaetota bacterium; assembly: GCA_022711355.1. GTDB lineage: Bacteria > Spirochaetota > Spirochaetia > Treponematales > Rectinemataceae > JAKLFE01. The sequence continues at coordinate 8,552 of JAKLFE010000019.1, forward strand.
GAGGCCCACGAGGAGGGAGGTCCGGCTCCCCGCGACCAGGGCGGCGGCCACGTCCCGGCCCATGTCGTCGGTGCCCAGGAGGTGCTCCCGGCTCGGCGGCCGCAGGACCTCGGCCGCCGTCCCGAAGTCGAGGGGCTCGTAGGGCGCGAGGGCCGGCCCGACGAGGGCCGTCGCGGCGAAGGCGAGGACCAGGCCCAGCCCCGCCATGCCCAGGCGCGAGCGGCGGAAGAGGGCGAAGGCCCCGGTGCCCGGCTCGTCGCGGCCCATCGCCCTAGTCCCTCACCCGCGGGTCGATGTAGCGGTAGAGGATGTCGGCGGCGAAGTTGGCGCCGACCACGCAGACGCTCGTCACGAGGAAGATGCCCTGGAGGAGGGGATAGTCGCGGCCCTTCAGGGCCTCGTACATGAGCCGGCCCAGTCCGGGCCAGGAGAAGACCGTCTCGACCTGCAGGGCCCCGGTGATGGCGAAGCCGAGGCTCATCGCGATGAGGGTCGTCATGGGGATCATCGCGTTCGGCAGGGCGTGGCGCCGGAGGATGCCGCGCTCGGACAGGCCCTTGGCCCGCGCCGTGACGATGTAGTCCTCGGTGAGGACCTCGATCATGGCGTTGCGCATGATCAGGGCGTACTCGCCCATGAGGACGAGGGCCAGGGTGATCGAGGGCAGGGCGAGATGGGTCAGGACGTCGCCTAACCTCTGCGCCAGGGGGGCGAAGGCGAGGCCGGGCGAGAGCATGCCCGAGACCGGGAAGAGGCCGAGCCTTCCCGCGAAGAGGGCGACGAGGAGGATGCCCAGCCAGAAGGTGGGCATCGAGTAGGCGAGGAGGGTGAAGCCAAGGCCCAGGACGTCGGCCTTGGTGCCCCGCTTCCAGGCGGAGACGATCCCGACCAGCATGCCCCCGGCTATGGCCAGGGCCTCGGCGACCAGGGTGAGCAGGAGGGTGGGCAGGAGGCGCTCCCCGATGACCGCGAGGACGGGGCGCTTGAAGATGAAGGAGGAGCCCAGGTCGGCCCGCGCGAGGCCCGCGAGGTAGGACCGGAACTGCTCGTGCCAGGGCCGGTCGAGGCCCAAGGAGGCGCGCGTCCGGGCGAGGGCCTCGGCCGTCATCTTCGGGTTGCGCACGAGCATGGCCACGGGGTCGCCCGGCATGACCCGGAAGAGGAAGTAGTTGATCGCCAGGACCCCGAGGACGGTGAGGGCCGCCCCGAGGAGCCTGCGCAGGAAGGCCCTCCGCATCGCCCGAGGCCCCGCCCTACTTCGCGTCCCAGTTCGCCTTCTTGGCCCGCTTGCGCGTCAAGAGATAGGCGACGGCGCCGACTAACGCGCATGCGGCCGCGGCCAGGGCGACCGTGGGCGCGGCCCCGCGGGACGCGGCGCCCGTCGGAGCGGCGCGCAGGTAGTTGACGTTCGTGTTCGCGTAGAGGATGGGCCCGCCGGCCACCGGGGCCATGCCCGCGACCCGGTCGGAGCGGAGGGCCTGGATGTCCCCGTCGTAGGACAGGACGATGTAGGGGCAGTCCTCGTAGGCGATCCGCTGCGCCTCGAAGACCGCCGCCTGGCGCTCCTTCGGGTCGAGGAGGGTGGCCTGCCGCTCCACGGCCGCGTCGTAGGCCGTGTTCGAGTAGCGCGGCTCGTTGCTCCCCCCGATCTGGCCCGTCGTCAGGAGGGCCAGGATGGTGGTCGGGTCGACGTCCCCGCCCCAGCCCCAGATGAACAGGTCGTAGTCGGCGGCGTCGATGGCGGCCTGGAGGGCCCCGTCGTCCACCGTGGAGAGCTCGACCCCCACGCCGACGGCGCGCAGCCCGGCCTCGATCATCTGGGCGGCCTTGACCTCGCGCGCGTTGTCCGACCTCGCCAGGAGGCGGAGGGCCAGGGGCGCGCCGCCGGGGCCGAGGCGGATCCCGTCGGCTCCCTTGCGCGCGTAGCCCGCCGCGTCGAGGAGCTCCCCGGCCTTCGCCGGGTCGGGCGAGCGCAGCTCGGCGGCGCTCGGCTCGTAGTGCCACTCGGGCGTGGCCGCGGGGATCAGGGTGCTGGCCGGCTCGCCGGCTCCCGCGAAGGCTATGTCGACGATGGCCCTGCGGTCGATCGCCCGCTCGACGGCCTGCCGCACGCGCCTGTCCCTGAGGGCCGGCGAGCCCTTGGAGGCGGGGTCGGCCCAGCAGTTCAAGGCCAGCTCGGTGAAGCCGTTGCCGCTGAAGCGGTGGATCTCGACTCCCTTGGCCTTCCCGAGCTGCGGCAGCTGGTCGGGGTAGAGGTTGAGGGCGACGTCGATCTCGCCCGCGACGAGAGCCTGGGCCAGGGTCTCGCGGTTGGCGAAGACCGTGAAGACGATCCCGCCGACCTTGGGAGCGCCGAGCTGGTGCTTGGGCTTGGCCGCGAGGCTGAAGTACTGGCCCTGCTTCCACTCCGTGAACGAGAAGGGCCCCGAGCCCACGAGCCGGGGATCCGAGAACTCCTCGAGCTTGCCCAGGCCAGCCTTCCAGACGTGCTCGGGCAGGATGGGCGTCGGGTTCTGGAGCATGTTGGCCTTGGGCTTGTCGGTCCGGATGAGGACGGTCCGCTCGTCCGGGGCCTCCACGGAGACGATGCCCGCAAGGAAGGGGGCGTAGAGCCCGAGCCCGCTCTCGAGGAGGGCATCGTAGGTGAACTTGACGTCCGCGGCCGTCACCGGCTGGCCGTCGCTCCACAGGAGGCCGGGACGGAGGGTGAAGCTCCACTCGAGGTAGTCGGCGCTGACCTTCCAGCTCTCGGCCAGGCAGGGGGCCGGCCCGAGCTTCTCGTCGAAGGAGACCAGGGGATCGTAGACCAGGAGGAAGAGCTCCGTGGCCGCCCGCTCGGAGGCGGTGAAGACGCTCAGGGTATCGAGATCCTCCGAGCTCCCCACCTTGAGGAGGTAGCCCTTCGGCGCCTCCGCCGCGGACAGGGGGCCCAAGGCGAGGACGGCCAGGAGGGCCGCCGCGGAAACGATCGCTCTCAGCCTCATTGCGTTCTCCTTCCCTCGGTCCATGCCGGCCGCCCAGGGAGGAGCGCCCGCTGCCTCGGTTTTGTCCTGCTTGCAGGAGTATACGCCGACTCTCGCGAGCGGTACACAGCAGCATCGCCGATCTCGGCAATGGGGCTCTCCTTCGGGTAATTGTGCATGAACAGAATCATGAAGCCTGGTTTTGTATGTATACAATCAGGTCCCGGCGGCAACTGTTATCCTCGAGATGGTGGATAAGTGTAATAATAGATGGGATAAGCATTTTCTCCCTTGACGTCCCCAATAAAGGGGATTAAAACGACTCGTTCTTCAGGGATCAGTAAGGAGGACCACTATGCCCATGGGCAACAAGTACGGCACGCACCGCGTCATCGATCCGGTCGGCGCCATGCCCCAGACCGCGCAGAAGATCAACAACGACATGTCCGTCGTCTACGACAACGAGATCCTCATCGATGTCATCGCCCTCAACGTCGACTCGGCCAGCTTCACCCAGATCGAGGAGGAGGCGGGCGGGGACGTGGACAAGATCGGCAAGAAGATCATGAGCATCGTCGCCGAGCGGGGCAAGCAGCAGAACCCGGTCACCGGCTCCGGCGGCATGCTCATCGGCAAGGTCGCCAAGATCGGCTCCGCCCTCAAGGACCGGGACCTCAAGGTCGGCGACAAGATCGCCAGCCTCGTCTCCCTCTCCCTCACGCCCCTCAACATCAAGCGCATCGTCAAGATCCACCCCGAGATCGACCGGGTCGAGGTCGAGGCCCAGGCCATCCTCTTCGAGTCCGGCATCTACGCCAAGCTCCCCTCCGACATGGACGAGGGCCTCGCGCTCGCCGCCCTCGACGTGGCCGGCGCTCCCGCCCAGGCCGCCAAGCTCGTCCGCCCCGGCATGTCCGTCATGGTCCTCGGCGCGGGCGGAAAGTCCGGGATCCTGTGCTGCTACGAAGCCATGAAGCGCGTCGGCCCCACCGGCCGCGTCATCGCCGTGATCCACTCCGAGCGCTCCCGCAAGACCCTCGAGGAGCTCAAGCTCGCCCACGCCATCGTCCGCGCCGACGCGACCAAGCCCGTCGAGGTCCTCGACGCCACCCTGGCCGCGAATAATGGCAAGGAGGTCGATCTCGTCATCAACTGCGTCAACATCCAGGGCACCGAGATGGCCTCCATCCTCCCGGTCAAGGACGACGGCACGGTCTACTTCTTCTCCATGGCCACGAGCTTCACCCGGGCCGCGTTAGGCGCCGAGGGCATCGGCAAGGACGTGAACATGATCATCGGCAACGGCTACACCAAGGACCACGCCGAGATCACCCTCTGGGAGCTCCGCGAGAATCCCGCCCTGCGCAAGCTCTTCGAGACGCAGTACGTTAAGTAAGAGAAGAGAGAGAATACCACAGAGGCACAGAGGTAAGAGGGAGAAGAAAGCGAGGAGCGAGAGAAAGGTGGAATGTACGAGAAGGGGAACAGCAGTGTCAGTGGGTGATGCGCGGGTGGTTGGCTGAGTCCTGTGCGTGGCCCCTCGTTCGACTATCCTTTGTTTTCTAGCCCTCTCTCACATTCCCTCTGTGTCTCTGTGCCTCTGTGGTTTAGTTCTTGAATGAGGTCGCATAGGAGGCCGTATGGCTGCTGCTGAGTATCCGAAGCTGAGGCTCGATCAATCCATGGCCCTCTTCGAGGAGGCCCAGCGCCTCTCCCCCGGCGGCGTCATGGGCATCCGGCGGCCCTACAACTTCGTCCAGGGCGAGTACCCGATCTACATCGACCGAGGCTACGGCGGGCACATCGTCGACGTGGACGGCAACGACTACATCGACATGCTCTGCGCCTATGGCCCCATCATCCTGGGCTACAACGAGCCGGAGATCAACTACGAGGTGATCCGCCAGATGACGGGCAAGGGCTTCTGCTTCTCCCTCGTGCAGAAGGCCCAGAACGACCTCGAGCGCAGGATCACCGAGATCGTGCCCTGCGCCGAGCAGGTCATCCCCGTCAAGACCGGCTCCGACGCCACCACCCTCGCCACCCGCATCGCCCGCGGCTACTCAGGCCGCACGATGATCCTGCGCTGCGGCTACCACGGCTGGCACGACTGGTGCGTCGAGAGCCACGGGGGCGTCCCCGAGGAGACGCTGGCGCTCACGGACGAGTTCGAGTACGGCGAGATCGAGTCCCTGGAAGCCAAGCTCGCGGCGCACAAGGGCCAGGTCGCCTGCATCATCATCACCCCCGTCGGCCACCCCGGCGCCAAGCCCATCATCCCCCCGCCCCCGGGCTACCTCCAGGCGGTGCGCGACATCGCCACCCGCGAGAAGGTCGTCCTCATCTTCGACGAGATCCGCACGGGCTTCCGCGTGGCCATGGGCGGGGCCCAGGAGCGCTACGGCGTCACCCCCGACCTGGCCACCTTCGGCAAGGCCGTCGCCAACGGCTACCCCCTCTCGATGGTCGCCGGCAAGCGCGAGTTCATGTCCGTCTGCGAGAAGAAGGTCTTCGTCTCCTCGACCTACTTCCCCAACAGCCTCGAGTTCGTCGCCGCCCTGAAGTGCCTCGAGATCCTCGAGCGCGAGAAGGTCCAGGATTCGATCTGGGCGCGCGGCACGAAGTTCCTCGAGCGGCTGACGCGCGTCGTGAAGGACTCGGGCGTGCCGGCCACGGTCTCCGGCATCCCGCCCATGCCCTACCTCACCTTCGACCAGGCCGCCCACGAAGGCCCCGGCAGCCCGGGCGAGAAGGTCTACAAGGCCCGCCGCGAGTACTTCTACACCCAGACCATCAGGCGGGGCCTCTTCGTGCAGCCCTACCACCATTGGTACATCGCGCATCGCCACACGGACGCGGACCTGGAGCGGGCCCTCTGGGCGATACAGGAGTCGCTGGAGCTCACCGCGAAGAAATTCCCGGCGAAGTGAAGGAAGAGAGACACAGAGGAAGAGAGACACAGAGACACAGAGGCACCGAGGGAGAGGAGAGCGGGATGGAGAAGGGAAAGGAGGCGGAGCTTACGGAACGGATCATCGCCTGCGCGATAGCCGTCCATCGTGAGCTCGGCCCCGGCCTTCTCGAGTCGATTTATGAAGAGGCCCTGACCATGGAGCTCGGCATGAACGATCTGCTCTTTGTCAGGCAGGTTGAAATGCCCGTGTTCTACAAAGGGGTAGCTCTTTCCGGATGTTTCAAGGCCGATTTCGTGGTTGAGGGGAAGGTGGTGCTCGAGTTGAAGTCGGTCGAGCACATCCTGCCGGTACATGAGGCGCAGCTTCTATCATATATGAAGCTCGGCGGTTGGGATGTCGGTCTTTTGATCAACTTCAAATCCGCGATGCTGCGCGATGGGATCAGAAGGATTGTGCTATGAGCTCGTTGTTCTCGCGCGTTTCGTTCCCCTTCTCCCCTCTGCGCCTCTGTGCCTCTCTTCCCCTATCTCTTTCTTCGCCCGTGTCGCTGTAGTTCAATCCTTCGAAGGAGCGAGTATGATGGACGGCAAGATCGTTATAACCTGCGCCTGCACCGGGGCGGAGACCACCAAAGCCCACAATCCGGCCCTGCCGGTGACGGTGGCCGAGGTCGCCCAGGCCGCGGAGGAGTGCCGCAAGGCAGGCGCGGCCATCCTCCACCTCCACGTGCGCACCGACGAAGGCAAGCCGACCGCCAGCCCCGAGCGCTTCAAGGAGGTGATCGAGGCCGTGCGCCGCAAGACCGACATCATCGTCGAGATCACGACCGGCGGCGCGGTGGGCGATACTCCCGAGGAGCGCCTCAGGCCCATCGCCCTCATCCAGCCGGAGATGGCCAGCCTCGACTGCGGCACGGTCAATTTCGGCGACGAGTTCATCGTGAACACCCTGCCCACGATGCGCGCCTTCGCCTCCGAGTTCCGGAAGCACCAGGTGCGGCCCACCTTCGAGTGCTTCGACCTCGGGCACGTCTACGCGAGCCGCATCCTCGTCAAGGAGGGCCTGGTCGAGCCGCCCTACCACTACGGCTTCGTCCTCAACGTGCCCGGCGCCGTGCCCTACAGCCCCGCCGCCCTCGAGTCTTTCCGCGCCGCCATGCCGGAGGGCGCCGACTTCACCGTCATGGGCATCGGCCGCTCCTCCCTGCCGGCCCAGTTCGCGGCGATCGCGGCCGGCGGCTGGATCCGGGTGGGCTTCGAGGACAACGTCTACTACTCGAAGGGCGTCCTGGCCAAGTCCAACGCGGAGCTGGTCGAGCGGGCGTCGCGCATCGCGAAAGAGGCCGGCCTGGCCCCCGCCACCCCCGACGACGTCCGTAAGTACCTCAAGTTGCGCGGGTAAGGATTGGGAAGAGAGACACAGAGACACAGAGACACAGAGAAGAAAGAGGGAATGGCTTTGAAAAGGGATACTTGCAGAAAGCAGCCTACGCGGCTCTCTTTCTCTCTAGATCATCCTCTCTCGCATTCCCTCGGTGTCTCTGTGCCTCTGTGGTTCGTATCTTAAGGAGTCAAGCATGCACGAGTACCCGAGTTTCGACTATAAGCGCATCCCGCTGTACAAGGACGTCACGCCGGAGCAGTGGAACGACTGGCGTTGGCAGATGAAGAACGACATCAAGGACGTGGAGACCCTCGCCAAGGTCCTGCCCCTGACGGACAAGGACAAGGCCGACATCTCCGAGGTCCTGAAGCGCTTCCGCATGGCGATCACGCCCTACTACGCCTCCCTCGTCGACCCCGGGAACCCCGCCTGCCCCGTGCGCCTCCAGGCGGTGCCGCGCCTTCCCGAGGCCCACGACGACGAGTGCGACTGGGAGGATCCCCTCCACGAGGACGTCGACTCCCCCGTGCCCGGCCTCACGCACCGCTACCCCGACCGGGTCCTCCTCCTCGTGACCCACATCTGCTCGATGAACTGCCGCCACTGCACGCGCCGCCGCCTCGTGGGCGAGGACGACGTCCACCTGAACGAGGCGAACGTCGAGCGCGCCATCGAGTACATCGCCAAGACCCCCATCGTGCGCGACGTCCTGATCTCCGGCGGCGATCCCTTCGTGCTCTCCGACGAGAAGCTCGAGTCCATCATCTCCCGGATCCGCGCCATCCCCCACGTCGAGATCATCCGCCTCGGCACGCGCACGCCGGTGGTCATGCCCATGCGCGTCACCGACGGGCTCGTGGGCATGCTCAAGAAATACCACCCCCTCTACGTCAACACGCACTTCAACCACCCCAAGGAGATCACCGCCGAGGCCCGCGAGGCCTGCCGCAAGCTCGCCGACGCGGGCATCATGCTCGGCAACCAGTCGGTCCTCCTCCGCGACGTGAACGACTGCCCCGTGCTCATGAAGAAGCTCGTGCAGAAGCTCCTCGCGATCCGCGTGCGGCCCTACTACATCTACCAGTGCGACCTCTCGCGGGGCATCTCCCACTTCCGCACCACGGTGTCCAAGGGCATCGAGATCATCGAGAACCTGCGCGGCCACACCACGGGCCTCGCGGTGCCGACCTTCGTCATCGACGCGCCGGGGGGCGGGGGCAAGACCCCGGTCATGCCCGACTACGTCATCACCAAGAACGAGAAGCGGGTCGTCCTGCGCAACTACGAGGGCGTCATCACGACCTACGACGAGCCGGCATCCTACGCCGAGGACTGCGGCAAGTGCCGCATCTGCTACGACGAGCCGGCGCTCAACGCGACCTGCGGCGTCGCCCGCCTCCTCTCGGGCGAGGAGAAGTTCATGGAGCCCAAGGGCCTCGCCCGCGGGGCGCGGCTCGTGTCCGGCGACGGCAAGACCGTGCGCCCCAACGGCCTCGTGCGCGGGGCGCGCGTGCGCCACGAGGACCGGGACCGATAGTAGGGCAGGGGCGTGACGCTCGCCGCCGCGGATTTCTCGGGCCGCGTGACCTTCATAACCGGGCCAGAGAAGGGCTCTGGGAAGACCACGCTGCTCAACTACGCCCTGGGCCTCCTGCGCGAGGCCGGCGAGGCTCCCGCCTTCCTCGGCATCGGGCTCGAGGGCGACGGGGCCGCGGCGGCCCCCTTCCGGCGGTCCGCGGGGCCGGGAGGAGCCGCGCCCCGCTTCCCCCTCGTCTCCTGCCGCCCCGGCGAGCTCTTCCTGAGCGCCGGGCCCTACCTCCGCGATTCCTCCTGCCTCCCCGAGGTCCTCGAGTCCCTGCCCGGATCGACCGCCCTGGGCCGGCTCGCCGTGGTCCGGGCCCGCCGAGCGGGGCGGGCCGTCCTCGTGGGGGCCGAGCGCAACGAGCATACGGCCCTGGCCATCGCCGCCATGCTCGAGCCGGGGCGGGCGCGGACCATCCTCGTCGACGGCGCCATAAATCGCATAACGCAGATATCCTCCCTGCCCGGATCGGCCCCGCCCCGCTTCCTCTTCGCCGTCCGCGCCTCGCCGGGGGACCTCGGGCGCAACCTGCGCGCCATGGCGCGGGTCTACGGGCTCTCGCGCCTCCCCCTGGAGGGCTCCGGGCCCCTGCCCGAGCCCGTCTGCCGCGTCGAGGGCCCCCTGACCGCCGCGACCCTGGCGCGCGTCCCCGCCGAGGCCCGCAGCCTGGTCGTCGAGGACCTCACCAAGGTCTTCCTCGACGAGCGGGAGCTGGCCGCGCTCCGCCGCGACCGCGTCCTCGCCCTGCGGCGCGGCCTCGAGTTCGGCGGCTTCGTGGTAAGCCTCCGGGACCTCTCGCCCTCCCGCTTCTCGCGCGAGCTCGGCGATCCCGCTCTCGAGGAGCTCGTCGCCTACGGCCCCTTCGAGGCCCGCGTTGCCTGAGCTCCTCGCCTCCTGCGCCCGCCCGGCCTGGGACTTCGCCCGGGTCGAGGAGCTCTGGGCCCGCTTCTCGCCCCTGACCCCCTACGGCCGGGACGAGAAGGAGCGGAGGCTGGTCTACGCCGACCGCTCCGCGCTCGAGGAGCTGTACGACCTCGCCGAGGAGGCCGCGCGCGATCTCGCCGCCTCGAGCCAGGCCTCCCGGGATCGCGTAACCTATCACCTCCGCCGGGTGCCCCGCCTGCCCTTCCCGCGGCCCGGTTCCGGCGAGGCCGACGGCGAGCGCCCGAGCCTCGAGCTCATCGAGGTCTTCCAGGTCAAGAAGTTCCTCGCGAACTACCGCGCCGTCGCGGGCCTCTGCGGCGAGGCCGCCCGGTCGCGCTTCGGCCTGGGCTTCCGGGCGGCGGAGCTCGCCGCCCTCCTCGACCGGGGCGGCTCCGACCCGGAGACCTTCTTCGTCGCCGACTCCTACCACCCGGGCCTCCCCGCCCTCCGCGCGGAGATAGCCTCGGTCGACGAGGAGCTCAGGCGCTCGCGGGCGGCGGCCAAGTCGGCGGCCCTCGCCGAGCGCGGCCTCGACTTCGGCTTCCGCGACTTCCTCGTCCTGCCCCACGAGCGGGCGAGCGGCCTCCTGGACTGCGCCTGCGGCGAGGCCCGCTTCTCGGTCGAGGCCTACGACGGCTCCTCCTGCGTCGTGCGCCTCCAGGACGGCCCCGCCTCCCTCCTCCTCGCGGAGCGGCGAGACGAGCTCGCCGCCCGGGAGCGCGAGCTCGAGGCCGAGGCCCTCGCGGGGATCTCCGAGGCGATCGGCGCCGCCGCTGCGGAGCTCTACGGCTACGCCGACGCCCTGCGCGAGTACGATCTCGCCCGGGCCCGCGCCCTCCTCGCCGCCGAGCTCGGCTGCGTCCGCCCCGAGCTCGGCTCCCCCTCCCTCGCCGTCGAGGGAGGCCGCTTCCTCCCCCTCGAGGGGGATTGCCTCCGCCTCTCCCTCGCCTACGCCCCGCTGACGGTCGAGATAGGGGAGTCCGCCGCCGTCCTCTTCGGCTCGAACATGGGCGGGAAGACCGTGGCCCTCCAGAGCCTCTTGTTCTTCCAGCTGGCCGCCCAGGCGGGGCTCTTCGTCCCGGCCCGCCGCTTCGCGACCGCGCCCTACCCGGTCCTCCGCTACGTCGGGGAGCTCCGGGTGCCGGCGGCCCCGGGCTCCGGCCCGGCCGGGGCGGCCCCGGCCGGCGAGGGCCCGCGCGAGGGGCTCTCGGGCTTCGGCTTCGAGATACGGGCCTTCGTCGAGGCCTGGGAGGCGGCCCGCCCGGGCGGGGCCTTCCTCGTCTTCGACGAGTTCGCGAGGACCACGAGCTCCGCGGAGGCCGAAGCCATCCTCTCGGCCGCGTTAGGCGGCCTCCTCGGCCTTCCCGGAGCGCGCGCACTCTTCTCCACCCATTTCCGCGGCGTCGCGCGGCTGCCGGGCGTCCGGTACCTGCGCATGCGCGGGCTGGACCGAGACGAGGCCGCCCGCTCCATGCTCTCGGGCGAGCCGGCCGCCGAGCGGATACGCAGGATAAATCGCATGATGCGATACGAGATACTTGAGGCCGAGGAGGATTCCGGGGACAGCGACGCGATCGCCATCGCCTCGCTCCTCGGCCTCGACGAGGGCGTCTCCCGGGCCGCGGCGGAGCGCTACGCCGCCCGCGGCCGGCTCGGGGACGCGAGGGGGAAGGAAACATGAGAGAGAAGCTTGGGCTGCCCCGGGACCGCGTCGCGCGGGCCCGCGAGCTAGCGACCCAGATCGCCGCGCCGGTCCTGGATTTCGTCGAGGGCCACAGCTCGGTGACGGTGGAGCGGGCGACGCTCCGCATCCTCGGCGTGGACGGGGCGAACGCCGACGGCGTGCCCGTGCCGAACCTGGTAGTCGACCAGCTGCGGTCCTCCGATGCCGCCCTCGGCTCCGGCGTGGCCGAGCGCTACGTGAACGCCCTGACGCGCTCCGGGCTCTCGGTCGCCGAGTTCAACGGCCGGGTCGCGGCGGGAGCGCGCGTCGACGGCGCGCCCCTGGGCGACCGGGCGGCGGTCCGCCGCCGGGGCGAGGAGCTCGCTCGCGCGGGCCTCGATCGCGTCGCGCGAAACCGCGCCTTCCGCGACTCCAAGCTCGAGCAGTACAAGGACCGCAACCACAAGCCCATGCTCTACCTCATCGTGGCGACGGGCAACATCTACGAGGACGTGAAGCAGGCCCAGGCCGCGGCCCTCAAGGGAGCCGACGTCATCGCGGTGATCCGCACCACGGCCCAGAGCCTCCTGGACTACGTGCCCTACGGGGCGACGACCGAGGGCTTCGGCGGCACCTACGCGACCCAGGAGAACTTCCGCATCATGCGCGCCGCCCTCGACGAGGTGACCGAGCGCGAGGGCCGCTACGTCTGGCTCACGAACTACTGCTCGGGCCTGTGCATGCCGGAGATCGCCGCGATGGGCGCCCTCGAGCGCCTGGACATGATGCTCAACGACTCGATGTACGGCATCCTCTTCCGGGACATCAACCCCTACCGCACCTTCGTGGACCAGAAATTCAGCCGCATGATCAACGCCTACGCCGGCATCCTCATCAACACCGGCGAGGACAACTACCTCACCACGAGCGACGCCTTCGACAAGGCCTACACCGTCCTCGCCAGCCAGTTCCTCAACGAGCGCTTCGCCTACGCCGCGGGCCTGCCCGCCCGCCTCATGGGCCTGGGGCACGCCATGGAGATGGACCCGGGCATCAAGGACGGCTTCCTCTACGAGCTGGCCCAGGCCCAGATGGCGCGGGAGATCTTCCCCGAGCACCCCCTGAAGTACATGCCGCCGACGAAGTTCATGTCCGGGGACATCTTCATGGGCCTCGTGATGGACAACCAGTTCAACTTCATCTCGAAGGCCACGGAGCAGGGCGTCCACCTCCTGGGCATGCTCACCGAGGCCATCCACACCCCCTTCATGATGGACCGCTTCCTCGGCCTCGAGGCGGCGAAGTACACGATGAACGCCATGGCGAGCTTCTCCGACGAGATCGAGTTCCGCGAGGGCGGCATCGTGAAGACCAGGGCCCGCGAGGTGCTCGAGCGCACGGTCGGCTTCATGGAGGAGATCGCCGGGGCAGGCCTGCTCGAGGCGATCGAGCGCGGGATGTTCGCCGACGTCAAGCGGGCCAAGGACGGCGGCAAGGGCTTGGACGGCCTCGTGGCCAAGGGCGAGGGCTACTGGAACCCGGTCGAGGAGGCCCTCAAGTCCGGCCTCGGCCTCGGCGCCGCTGGCGCCCGCTGAAGGAGGGCAAGGTTATGGCGAACATCGTGCGTCCTTACGGGGACACCCTCGACGACGGCAAGGTCCAGCTCTCCTTCACCCTGCCCGTGCCCGACGGCCCGCGGGGCCGCGAGGCCGCCCGCCTGGCCGTCCTCGGCTGGGGCTTCCGCGAGTGCGAGGTCGTGCACTCGGCCGAGGTCTCCGACGGCTTCTCCTTCTACGTCGCCTACGCCGTGGCCGACCGCGGCGTCGACTACGACTCGGTCGTGGCCGACGAGGCCCAGGGCGAGGAGGGGTCCATGGGCATGGACGAGGTGAACGACTACATCAGGGCCCATATCGGCCGCAAGGTGGTCGTGGTCGGCGCCTGCACGGGCTTCGACGCCCACACCGTCGGCATCGACGCGATCATGAACATGAAGGGCTACAACCACCACTTCGGCCTCGAGCGCTACCCCATGCTTGAGGCGCACAACCTCGGGGCCCAGGTCCCGAACGAGAAGCTGATCGAGTACGCCGAGCGCGTGAACGCCGACGCGATCCTCGTCTCCCAGGTGGTGACCCAGAAGGACATCCACGTCCAGAACATGACCCAGTTCATCGAGCTCCTCGAGGCCAAGGGCGAGCGCGGCCGCTTCGTCTGCGTGGCCGGCGGGCCGCGCCTGTCCAACAAGCTCGCGGTGGAGCTCGGCTTCGACTCGGGCTTCGGCCGCGGCTCCTACGCCGACGACGTGGCGACCTTCATCGTCCGCAAGATCGTCGAGAAGGCCGAGGCCTCCTAGCGGGCGCCGCCCCCGCCCCGGATCGCGCCGGCCCCGCGGCGGGCCCGCGCGGTCAGCGGAGGTAGGGCGAGAGGCCCTCGGCCAGGTAGGGGCCGAGGGCCTCGATCCTGGCCCGGAGGCCGCCCGAGGCGCCGGAGAAGGCGGTCTCTATGCCGAGGTGGTGGTTGACGCCGAGGAGGAACTCGATGGCCGTGGTCTCGTCGAGGCCGGGCGCGAGCCCCTCGGCGGCCAGGGGGCGGCGGCGGTAGCCCTCGACGAAGGAGCCGTAGTAGGCCCGGACCTCGGCGGGCAGGACGAACTCGGCCTCGCGCACGAGCCGGTAGCAGTGCTTGTCCTGCTGGAGGTAGAGGGCGAAGAGCCACAGGCCGCGCAGCTCCCGCTCGAGGCGATTGAGGCCCTCCGGCAGGTTCGAGGAGATGAAGCGCCGGATCTCGCGGCCGGCTAGCCCGATGAGCCGCGCGTAGAAGGCCTCCTTCGAGGCGAAGTGGGTGTAGAAGGCGCCGACCGAGAGCCCGGCGAGGTCGGTGATCTCGTGGATGTTCGTCTCGAAGAAGCCCTTCGAGCCGAAGAGGCGCTTGCCCGAGCGCAGGAGGCAGTCGGCGCTGCCCTCCTCCGCGGGGAGGGGCAGGGGCTGGACCGGGCCGGCGAAGACCAGCTCCGCCCGGGCCCGCTGGCCGGGGAAGAGGCCGCCGCGGAGGATGGCCAGGGCGGAGGCCTCCCGGATGGGTATACCCTGGAGGGCGGCCCGGGCCGCGCAGAAGCGGAGGCCGCCGAGGGCGAAGAGGTAGGCGGGCAGGCCGATCTCGGCGCCGAGGATGCGGCCGAGTCCCTGGCGGTAGAGCTCCGCGAGCTCGCGCTCGTACTCGATGAAGCGGTACTGGCCCTCGCGGAAGACCGACTCGAGCTCGGGCTCGAGGGCGCTCGAGCGGAGGAGGGTCCCCGCGAAGGCGGCGAGGCGCTCCTCCCGGTCGGCTCCCCCGACCGAGGCGAGGGCCGCGGCCGCGCGCTCCCGGATCGAGTCCAGGATGGACTTGAAAAGCTCTTCCTTGCCCGCGAAGTAGCGGTAGAAGACGCCGTTGGAGAGACCCGCCTCCCGGCAGATCTCGGCGACCGAGACGGTGCCGTACCATTTCCTCGCGAAGAGGGTGACGGCGCTCTGGATGAGTCGTTCTTTGGTGTCGCGCGGGCTCGCCATCGCGTCTCCGATCCGTGAGAGTCGATTCGCTTTCGGAGCGGAGTATAGCCTCGGATTCATGCTGAGACAAGGAATACAGCCGCTTTCGAGCCCGGGCTTCCTTCGTTTTTGGCTTGACGAAAGGCGTTTTCCCTAGTATTCACAATGAGAGGTGATTCACTTCGCATACTGCTTCGGCTTAAGCTGTATCAGCCTAGGCCGAGCTCGCTCGCAGGACGAGCGCAAGGAGGGGACATGGGCATGAGGATGAGGGACAAGGTCTGCGTCGTCACCGGCGGGGCCCGGGGTATCGGCCGCGGAGTCGTCGAGGCCTTCGCCCGCGAGGGCGCGAAGGCCGTCTGGGCCCTCGACGTCAGCGACAAGGACTTCCCCGAGCTCGAGGCCGCCTTCCCGGGCGTCGTCAGGGGAGCCGTCGTCGACGTGACGGACTCCGCCGCGGTGAACGCCCTCGTCGCGAGGATCAAGGCCGAGTGCGGCCGGATCGACGCCCTGGTCAACAACGCCGGCATCACCCGCGACGGCCTGATCCAGAAGATGAGCGACGAGGACTGGGACGCCGTCGTGAACGTGAACCTCAAGGGCGTCTTCCTCATGACGAGGGCCGTCGCGCCGATCATGATGGAGGCCGGCTCGGGCTCGGTCCTGAGCATCTCCTCGGTGGTGGGCCTGGACGGCAACATCGGCCAGTCGAACTACGCGGCGACCAAGGGCGGGGTGGTCTCGATGACCAAGGGCTGGGCCAAGGAATTCGCGCGCAAGGGGGCCAAGGTCCGCGCCAACGCGGTCTCCCCGGGCTACTGCCGGACGCCGATGATCGCGACCGTGCCCGAGAAGGTCCTCGAGCCGATCATCGCCAAGACCCCCCTCGGGCGCCTGGCCGAGATCGAGGACATCGCCAACGCCGTGCTCTTCCTGTCGAGCGAGGAGGCCCGCTTCATCACCGGCCAGGTCCTGCGCGTCGACGGCGGCCTGGTGCTCTGACCTCGCTCTTCGCGGGGGGCGGCGGGGGACTGGCGCCCTAGGGCCAGGGCCGCGGCGGGCGCGGGGCGGCGAGGGCGGGTAGGGGATCGCCCCCGCCGCCGGCCCCGCGCCCCAGCGCCGCCTAACGCTCCAGCTTGGCCGTCCTGAGCTCCTCGACCAGGGCGGGGACTAGCTTGTTGGCGTCGGTCACGATGCCGACGTCGGCGAACTCGAAGATCGGGGCGTCGGGGTTCTTGTTGACCGCGACGATGTAGTCCGAGTCCTCCATGCCGGCGATGTGCTGGATCATGCCCGAGATGCCCAGGGCGAGGTAGAGGTCCGGCCGCACGGTCTTGCCGGTCTGGCCGACCTGGCGGTCGGGCGCGGCCCATCCCGCGTCGACGACAGCGCGCGAGGCCGAGACCAGGCCGCCGAGCTCCTCGGCGAGGGGCGAGAGCTTGGCGTAGTTCTCGGGGCTGCCCAGGCCGCGGCCGCCGGAGACCAGGACGCTCGCCTCCTCGATGTTCTTCCTCGCGGCCTTCTCCACGACGGCCTCGAGTATCTCCACGTTGAGGTCGGCCTTCTCGATCTTCACGTCCAGGCGGGAGACCTCGCCCTTGCGGGAGGGGTCCTTGTCGAGCCTGCGCATGACGCCGGGGCGGACGGTGGACATCTGGGGCCGGTGCTCGGGGCAGACGATGGTCGCCATGATGTTGCCGCCGAAGGCGGGCCGGGTCATCAGCAGGTTGTTCGTCGCGTCCTCGACCGCGAGGCCGGTGCAGTCGGCGGTGAGGCCGGTGTGCACGCGGGCCGACACGCGGGGCGCGAGGTCGCGGCCGATGGTGGTCGCGCCGACGAAGACCACGCCGGGCTTGCGCTCGCGGATGGCCTGGGTCAGGACCTTGGCGTAGGGCTCGGTCACGTAGGCCGCGAGCTCCGGCGCGTCGGCCACGACGACCTCGTCGGCCCCCGAGGCGATGAGGTCGGCGGCCTCGGCGTCCTTGATCCCGGAGCCGACGACCAGGGCGGCGAGGGGCTGGCCCAGCGCGTCGGCGATGGTCCGGCCGATGCCCAAGAGCTCGTAGGCGATCTTCTGGATCGTCCCGGCCCGCCGCTCGGCGAACACCAGGACGCCCTTGTACTCGGATATATCCATGTCGGTCCTCTCCTAGATGATGAACTTTTCCTTGAGGCGATCGACTATGAGCTTGGCGCCTTCCTTGGCGTCGAGCTCGTAGACCTTCCCGGCCGACTTGGCCCCCTTGGTGAAGGACTGCTTCACGCGGGTGGGGGAGCCCTTGAGGCCGATGGACTGCGGATCGAGGCCGAGGTCGGCGAGGCCCCAGACCTTGATCTGCTTGCCATAGGCCTCGAAGGCGCCCGAGACCGACATGTAGCGGGGCGAGTTCATGTCGCGCAGGGCAGTCAGGAGGCAGGGCAGCTTCACGCGGATGCGCTGGTAGCCGTCCTCGAAGACACGCTTGACGACGACGCTCTTCTGGCCGGCCTCGAGGGAGAGCTCGCTGACGTAGCTCACCTGGGGCAGGCCGAGGTGCTCGGCGATCTGGGGCCCGACCTGGGCCGTGTCCCCGTCGATGGCCTGGCGGCCGCAGATCACGAGGTCGAAGGGCAGCTTGCGCAGGGCCGCGGCGATGGTGCTCGAGGTGGCCCAGGTGTCGGCCCCGCCGAAGGCGCGGTCGGACAGGAGGATGGCCTCGTCGGCGCCCATGGCGAGGGCCTCGCGCAGGGCGACGTCGGCCTGGGGCGGCCCCATCGACAGGACGGTGACGCGGGCCCCGGCGGAGTCCTTGAGGGCCAGGGCGGCCTCGAGGCCCGACTTGTCGTCGGGGTTGATGATGCTCGGGATGCCTTCGCGGATCAGGGTGCCCGTGGCCGGGTCGATCTTGACCTCGGTGGTGTCCGGCACCTGCTTCATGCAGACGACGATGTTCATGTCTCGGTTCTCCTTCGGTTACGCGTCACTTGAGCATGGCCGCCGAGACGACCATGCGCTGCACTTCCGAGGTGCCCTCGTAGATCTCGGTGATCTTGGCGTCGCGCATCATGCGCTCGACCGGGTACTCGCGGGTATAGCCGTAGCCGCCGTGGAGCTGGACCGCCTTCGTGGTCACCTCCATCGCCGTCTCGGAGGCGAAGAGCTTGGCCATGGCCGCCTCGACGTTGTAGGGCAGCTTGGCGTCCTTCGAGGCCGCGGCGCGGTACACGAGCATGCGGGCCGCGTCCACGCGGGTCTGCATGTCGGCGAGCTGGAACTGGGTGTTCTGGAAGGCCGACAGGGGCTTGCCGAACTGGCGCCGCTCCTTGACGTAGGCCACGGTCTCGTCGATCGCGCCCTGGGCGATGCCGAGGGCCTGGGCGGCGATGCCTATGCGGCCCCCGTCGAGGGTGCGCATGGCCAGGCCGAAGCCGCCGCCGAGCTTCCCGAGGAGGTTCTCGGCCGGCACCTCGACGTTCTCGAAGATGAGCTCGCAGGTCGAGGAGCCGCGGATGCCCATCTTCTCCTCCTTCTTGCCGATGGAGAAGCCCTTCATGCCCTTCTCGAGGATGAAGGCGGAGATGCCCTTGGTGCCCTTGGACTTGTCCGTCATCGCCATGACGACGTAGACCTCGGCCGGTCCCGCGTTGGTTATGAAGAGCTTGGAGCCGTTGAGGAGGTAGTAGCCTCCCTTGTCCTCGGCGACGGTCTGCTGGCCTGCGGCGTCGGTGCCGGCGTTCGGCTCCGTCAGGCCGAAGGCGCCGAGCTTCTGGCCGGAGGCCAGGGGGACGAGGTACTTCCGCTTCTGCTCCTCGGTCCCGTTCTCGTAGATGGGGGCCGCGCAGAGGGAGCTGTGGGCCGACAGGATGACCCCCGTCGTGCCGCAGACCTTCGAGAGCTCCTCGACGGCCATGACGTAGGCGAGGTTGTCCCCGCCCGAGCCGCCGTACTCCTTGGGGAAGGGGATGCCCATGAAGCCGTAGCGGGCCATCTTGGACAGGGTCTCGGCGGGGAAGCGCTCCTCCTCGTCGACCTCCTTCGCGAGGGGCTTCACCTCGTTCTGGGCGAAGTCCCTGAACAGCTGCGAAAGGAGCCTGTGTTCCTTGTCGATCTGGAAATCCATGTCTCCACCTCGTAATAATCTGATGAGAGGCGATTCACCTCTTTGCTACGGGTATACAAGTACCGCATTCGGTCCTTAAAAGAGCTTCACGCTTTGGAGGGGACGAGGAGGGTGGCTTCGCCCTCGATGACGAGCGCGCCCTGCACCGTGCAGGTGGTCTTGAAGGTCACGAACTGCTTTTCAGGAACGAGGGAGATCGCCTCCACCCGGGCGGTCACGGTGTCGCCGATCCGCACCGGCGCCTTAAACTTGAGGCTCTGAGCGACGTAGATGCAGCCGGGGCCCGGGAGCCTGGTGCCGAAGACGGTGGAGATGAAGGCGGCGGAGAGCATGCCATGGGCAATGCGTCCCTTGAACATCGTGCCCTTCGCGTAGTCCTCGTCGATGTGGACCGGATTGAAGTCCCCCGAAAAACCGGCAAAGGCGGCAATGTCGGACTCGGTCACTGTCTTCGAGAAGCTCGCGGACATGCCGACCTGTATCTCCTCGAAGCCATATCTCGTAATTCCTTCACTCACAGTGTCTTCCTCTTATAAAGCGCCAACCTGCCGGGCCTATCGCCCCGGGATAGCCCGAGCCGGCCTCGCGCTGCGTCCGTTCCGGCTCGGGTCGCGGAAAGGCTAGCCACGAGCCTCGCTGTTTGTCAAGCATTTTTTATCTATTTATTTCCCCTTTGACCCGTGCGGCTGAGGGCGGCTACACTCGCCCCATGCATTACACTCCGAAGACCAGGCGGGGCGAGGAGACGAAGGAGAAGCTCCTCGAGGCCGCGGAGCGCTGCTTCAGCGAAAAAGGCTATTTCCAGACCATGATCTCGGACATCACCGGCCTGGCCGAGACCGCGCCGGGAACCTTCTATATTTATTTCGAGGACAAGCTCTCGGTCTTCCGCTACCTTATGGACGACCTCTCCCGCCGCCTCCGGGAGCGGGTCCATGCCGCCCTCGAGCGCAGCTCCTCCCGCCTCGACGCCGAGGAACTCGGCGTGCGGGAGTTCTTCAAGTTCGTCGCCGAGCACAAGGGCCTGTACCGCATCGTCTGGGACGCCCAGTTCGTCGACACCGAGGCCTTCACGGCCTACTACGAGGGCTTCGCCCATGCCTACCAGCGCCGCCTCGGCCAGGCCGAGGCCAAAGGCGAGGTGCGGGACCTCGACCTCGTCGCCCTCTCGTACAGCCTAATCGGCATAGCCAACTTCGTCGCCCTCAAGTACGTCATCTTCGAGGACGGCGACGTCCCCGAATCGGCCATCAAGGCCGTCGTCACCCTCCTCTCCCAGGGAGCCATCCTCCCCCCATCTCCCGAGGGCCAGTCCCCGCGCCCCTGATCTCCGATTCGAGTTTTTTTTCTCTACTTTTTTATTGACAGGATGCTGAATGCGCTTCAGAATATGAAAACTGATTCATTATTCATGTAGGAGGCAATATGGAGCGAAAGCAGACCGCGCTCGTGCTGTCCATCGGACTGCTCTGGCCGGTCATCATGGTCCTGGGCTGGAAGGGCGCCTACCTTCCGGCGATGATCCTCTCGGTACTCCTCATGTTCGCCCACCTCATTCTGGGCGCCATGCACGAGGGCAAGGTCGACCCGGTCTTCCTCGCCTATCCCATCCTGGCCTGGGCAGCCCTGTGGATCCTCAGCTTCGTCCTCTCGGCCTACTACGCGGATCTCTTCCGCGGGACGGCGCCGAGCTTCTCGATCCTCGGCTTCCACCCCTCCTTCGCCTGGACGGTCCTGACCTACTGGATCGGCGGCATCCTGACCCTCTCGGTCGGGTACTACCTCCTGCGGGACCGCTGGCTCTCCGAGGAGACCTGGAGCAAGTTCAAGAGCGACATCGCGGAAATCCGCAAAGCGGGAGGCAAGGCGTGAGCACCGGAGCCAAGATCCTGATCGTCGGCTTCTCCTTCGCCACGATCGTCGTATCCTTCCTCATCGGCGTCTGGGCCAAGAAGAAGGCCGATACCGCCCAGGCCTTCTTCGGCGGCACCGCCCTTTTCGGGCCCGTGGTCGTCGGCCTCTCCACCATGGCCGCCGTGGCCAGCGCCTTCGCCGTCATCGGCATCCCGGGCATCATCTACGCCACCGGCAACCCGATGACCTTCTGGATGCTCTCCTCGGCCGCCTTCGGCATGGCCTACATCATCCTGGGCAAGAAGGTCCGCGCGATGGCCGAGCTCGGCCCCGTCTCGAGCCTCGGCGACATCTCCGACCTCCGCTTCGACAAGAGCCGCTACATCAAGGCGGTGATGAGCCTCGTCCTCTTCCTCGGCTGCATCGCCTACCTCGCGGCCCAGATCAAGGGCGTCTCCGAGATGTTCGCCCACATCCTCGGCTGGAACTACTACGTCACCGGCTTCCTCATCTTCGGCGTCCTGATCGCCTACATGATCATCGGCGGCGAGGCCGGCGGCATCATGACCCAGGCCTTCCAGGGCCTGATCATGGCCGTGGCGAGCGTCATCATCATCGTCGGCTTCTTCGTGGTGACCGGGGGCTTCGGCAAGGTCCTCGAGGCCGCGGCGGCGGCCGGGACCCTGACCAACGGGCCCGTGACCAAGAAGCTCTCGGCCGATTTCCTGAACGCCTGGGGCGTCCTCCCCGGCCAGGTCTCCATGGTCTACATGCTCATCCCCATCCTCGGTACCGTGGGCCAGCCCCAGGTCCTCACCCGCATGTACGCCTTGAAGAACCCCCGCGACATGCCCCGCCTCGGCCTCTGGGCCGCCGTCTCCCACGCCTTCGTCGGCTTCCTCGCCGTCGTCATGGGCTTCGGCGCCATCTACCTCGTGGCGACCGGCAAGGTGCCGCCCCTCGCCAAGGCCGACACCGCCGCCTTCGTCTACGCCGACTCCCTCGGCGCCTGGGCCCAGCTCCTCTTCTACGCCACGGCCCTCGCCGCCGCCATGTCCTCGGCTTCGATGTTCCTCTCCCTCTCCGCCGGGATCATCGCCAAGGACCTGCCCGAGGCCCTCGGCATGCGCAAGCCCAGCGACAAGGAGCAGATCTCCCGCTTCCGAGTGATGATGGGCGTCCTCGGCGTCATCTCCGTCGCCGTGGCCCTGACGAACGACTCCATGGTCGCCATCCTCGGCACCTTCGGCTGGGGCACCCTGATGTCGGCGACCTTCCCGGTCTTCGTCCTTGGCCTCTTGTGGAAGGGCGCGAGCAAGGAGGGGGTGGCCTGCGGCATCAGCGTGGCCCTCGTCCTCAACATCCTCTGCTTCGCCCTCGTGCAGCAGAAGTTCAAGTTCCCGGGCGGCATGCCCTGGTATTTCAACGTCATCGTCGCCTCGATCGTCGTCACCATCCTCGTCTCCCTCTTCACCAAGGGGGCGGCCGGGAAGAACCTCGACAAGGCGGTCGAGAAGGTCATAGAACTGTAGGCGAAATGCGCGTCTCGCCCGAGGGAGCCGTCCGGCTCCCTCGCGGGCGAGGCCAGGGGGCCCCTCCCGGGAGCGGGTCCCCGCCGCGAAGGCATAGGAGCGTGCGAATGAAAGCAGTAGGGATAAGCGGGAGCCCCCGCGAGAAGAGCAACTCGCGGAGCTACCTGGAGTTCACCTTGAAGGCCCTCGAGGAGCGCGGGATCGGGACCGAGCTCGTCGACCTGCGGGGGCTGCGCGTCGAGGAGTGCCACGGCTGCTACTCCTGCGCCAAGAGCCGCGAGTGCGCCGTCAAGGACGACTTCCAGGCCGTCTTCGCCACGATGCGCGAGGCCGACGCCATCCTCATCGCCGCCCCGGTCTACCACGCCTCGATCCCCGGCAAGCTCAAGGGCCTCCTGGACCGCGCGGGCTTCCTCGGCCGCTGGACCGCCAACGACATAGCGGCGGGCCAGGGCTCGGCCGGCTACCAGTGGAAGGGCACCGCCTTCTCCGGGAAGGTCGGCGCGCCCATCACGGTTGCCCGCCGCGCCGGCCACGCCTTCGCCTTCGCCCAGCTCCTTCTGTGGTACGGCGTGAACGACTTCGTCGTCTCCGGCTCGCACTACTGGAACGTGGGAGTCGCCGGCAAGGGCGGGGCGGTCAACCCCGAGGAGGACCAGGAGGCCTACGGCATCCTCGCCCACCAGGCCGAGAACATCGCGGCCCTGCTCAAGAAGATCCGCGCCTAAGGAGGGCAGCCCGATGAACCCGAGTCCCGAAAGCGCCTGGATAGGCAACTACTCGTACTTCCGCGCGAGGACGAGCCCCGGCAAGGTCGCGCTGACCGACCTCGACGACGGCCGCTCCTTCACCTATCGCCAGCTCGACGAGCGCTCGAACCGCCTGGCCTCCTTCCTCCGCGACGAGTGGGGGATCGGGAGGGGCGACCGCTTCGCCTTCCTCTCGCGCAACCGCGTCGAGCTCGTCGACGCCCTCTTCGCCGCCGGCAAGCTCGGAGCCATACTGGTGCCGTACAACGTGCGGCTCTCGGTCGACGAGCTGGCCGCCCTCGTCGCGGACGAGGGCCCCCGGGCCCTCTTCTACGAGGAGTGCTTCGAGCAGACCGTCGCCCAGCTCAGGGGCAAGGCGAATATCGAGCGCTACCTGCGCCTGGGCGAGAGGCGCGGCTCGCCGGCCGACGAGTACGCCGCGGTCGAGTCCCGCCCGAGGGCCGAGCCCGTCTCCTGCCCGGGCCTCTCCGAGGACGACATCTTCATGCTCATCCACACCGGCGGCACCACGGGCATACCCAAGGCCGCCATGCTCTCGCACCGCTGCGTCCTTTTCAACGCGTTGAGCGAAATAGTAACCTGGCGCCTCACCGACGCTGATTCCTCCCACATACTCCTGCCCCTCTTCCATACCGGCGGCTGGAACCTCCTCACCATCCCCCTCCTCGTGGCCGGCGGCCGGGTCATCCTGAACCGCCAGTTCGACCCCAAGCAGAGCATCGAGGTCATCCAGCGCGAGAGGACCACCACGGTCTTCGGCGCGGCGACGATCTTCCGCATGATCCAGGAGCGGCCGGAGTTCGAGAAGGCCGATTTCTCCTCGGTGCGCTGGATGATGGCCGGGGCCGCCCCCACGCCCATCCAGGTCATGGAGGCCTACTGGAAGCGGGAGATCCCCTTCGCCCTCGGCTACGGCATGACCGAGGCCGGCCCCAACAACCTCTCCGCCCCGGCCGACCAGATGAGCTTCGGCCAGATGCGCGAGAAGTTCGCCTCCGTGGGCAAGCCCTTCTTCTTCGCCCAGATGCGCATCGTCGACGACGAGGGCCGGGACGTGCCGGCCGGGCAGAACGGCGAGCTCATCTGGAGCGGGCCGCAGATCTTCTCCGGCTACTGGAACAAGCCCGAGGCCACGAGGGAGACCCTGCGCGAGGGCTGGGTCTACACCGGCGACATCGCCGCGCAGGACGCGGACGGCTTCGTCTACATCGTGGGCCGCAAGAAGAACATGTACATCTCCGGCGGCGAGAACGTCTTCCCGCCCGAGATCGAGAAGGTCCTCTACGAGATTCCAGAGATCCACGAGGTCTGCGTCATCGGCGTGCCCGACGAGAAGTGGGGCGAGGTGGGCAAGGCCGTCGTGGCCCTGAAGCCAGGCGCCTCCATCGACAAGGCCCGAATCCTGGCCGCCCTCCAGGCCAAGCTCGCCAAGTACAAGGTGCCCAAGTACCTCGCCTTCGTGAAGGCGGTGCCGAAGAACAGCGTGGGCAAGATCGTGTCGAGCGAGGCGCAGAAGCTCTACGGCAAGCCGGTCGACGAGGACCTCCGCTGATGGCCGCGGATCCGAAGCCCAGGGTCGGGATCGAGCGGCTCGCCTACTACGTGCCGCCCGAGATCCAGACGAGCGAGTACATCGCCGCGGCCTCGGGGATCCCCCGGGACGTTATAGAGCAGAAGTTCGGCATCAAGCAGCGGCACAAGGCGGGGCCGGGGGAGCAGGTCTCCGACATGGGCCTCGAGGCCTGCCGCCGCGCCCTGGGCGACCTCGACCCGGGGAAGCTCGACCTGGTGGTCTACTGCGGCAGCGAGTACAAGGACTACTACCTGTACAACCTCGCGGCCCACGTGGCCGAGCGCCTGGGGGCGCGCAACGCGAACGCCTTCGAGATCCACAGTCTCTGCTCCTGCGGCGTGTGGTCCCTCAAGGTGCTCAAGTCGATGATGCTCGCCGATCCCGAGCTGCGCAACGTCCTTTTGTTCACCTCCTCCAAGGAGACCGACGTCGTCGACCTCTCGAACCAGCGGAGCCGCTTCATGTTCAACTTCGGCGACGGGGCCGCCGCGGCCCTGCTCAGGCGGGACGGGGAGCGGAACATCATCCTCGAGACGAGGATGATCACCGACGGCCGCTTCGCCGCCGACGTGGCGGTCTACGGCGTGGGCTCCAGGAACTGGCACAGGCTCGATAGCCTCGACCGCTCCCAGCGCAGCCTCGACCTGGCCGATCCCGCCTCCATGAAGGAGCGCCTCGACCCCATCTCCCTGGGCAACTTCTGCTCGGTGGTCGCGGACGCGGCCGCGCGCTCGGGCTACGAGGGCAAGATCGACTTCCTCGCCCCCATCTTCATGAAGCGCTCGATCCTCGGGGGCATCCTCTCGAACCTGGGCCTGAGGGAGGAGCAGACCTTCGTCCTCGAGGACTTCGGCCACTGCCAGTCGGCCGACGCCTACATAGCCTGCGTCGAGGGCGAGAAGGCCGGCCGGCTCAAGGACGGGGACCTCGCCGTGCTCTTCGGGGCCGGCACCGGCTACACCTGGGCCGCGACCGCGGTCAAGTGGGGCCCGGCGGACTGAGGCCGCCCCGGGCGGCCGCGTGGCTCGCCGAGCCCGCGAGCCCGCCCCTAAAAAAGCGAGAGCCCGTCCGCGAGGACGGGCTCTCTTCGTCTGCGCGGGCTCCCCGATCAGACGAGGAAGAGGAGCCCGAGCGACATGATCACCCCGGTGACGAGGAGGGTCATCATGCAGTAGCCCATGATGTCCCTGATCCCCAGCTTGGCGATGCCGAGGAGGGGGAGGGCCCAGAAGGGCTGGACCATGTTGGTCCACTGGTCGCCGTAGGAGATGCCCATGGCGACGACCGCCGGGTCCACCCCGAGAGCGATCCCCGCCGGGATGTTGATCGGGCCCTGGACGACCCACTGGCCGCCGCCCGAGGGGATGAAGAAGTTGATGATGCCCCCCGCCCAGAAGGTGAAGAGGGGGAAGGTGTCGACGGTCGAGAAGGAGACGAACCAGTTGGCGATGATGCCCGCCAGGCCCGTCGTGACCATGATGCCCTGGATGCCCCCGTAGAGGGGGAACTGGAGGGCGATGCCGCCGGCGCCCTTGATGGCCTTGTCGACGGCGCGCACGTAATTGATGGGCGTGCCGTGGAGGAGGAGGCCGGCGAAGAGGAAGAGCATGTTGACGATGTTGAGGTTGAGGTCGAAGCCCTTGGTCGCGAAGTGGTAGACGAGGTAGGCGACGCCCATGAGGCCGAAGACCCAGTTGACGATCCGGGAGTTCTCGAGCCTGGTGGCCGGGGTCGCGTGGGGGCTCGGCGCGGGATCGGGCTCCTCGGCGAGGAGCTCGGGGCTGATCTCGACGACGTCCTTCTTGCCCTTGGCCATGAACATGAAGAGGATGGGCAGCGATACGATCATGGCCCCGCTGATGACGAGGTTCCAGGGCGCGAAGACGGTCCGCGAGACGGGGATCACCCCGACGAGCTTCTCGACGATGTGGCCCTTGGCGGCTATGGCGAGGGGGATGGAGCCCGAGATGCCGCCGTGCCAGACCACGAAGCCCGAGTAGGCGGCGGCGACGAGCATGCCGTAGTCGATGCCCCGCACCTTCTTGGCCACCTCGCGGGCGAGGAGGGCGCCGACGATGAGGCCGAAGCCCCAGTTGACCCAGCAGGCGATGCCGGTGACGAAGGCCGTGAGCATGATGCCCTGGACCGGGTTCTTGGGCGCCGAGGCGAGGGCGGCGAGGCCGCGCTTGATCGGCGGGCTCGAGGCCAGGGCGTGGCCGGTCACGAGGACCATGACCATCTGCATGGAGAAGGCGAGGATGCCCCATACCCCGCCGCCCCAGGCCGCGAGGACCTCTATGACGCCCTTGCCGGTGAGGCCGAGGGCCAGGGCGAAGGCGATGAGGGTGAGGATGATGGCGAAGAGGAATGCGTCCGGCAGGTACTTCTGGGCGATCTTGACGAAGAAGTTGGTGAGTCCTTTCAACTGATCCTCCTCGTGGAACGTTCCGCCTGAGGCGGTTCCGTGGATCCTTCCGTCGACTGCCGCGACGGAGAGTCGCGTATCGCGGGCCGCGAGCTGCAGAGCGAGGAGAGCCCGATTACGCTCGTATTATTACCACCGAATAGCAAATCGTGCTATAGTAATTCGGAACGGCGCCTTCATCGAGGCGCTTTCCCTACGCCTTATTCCATTCGCACGGAGGCTAGACCATGATCCAGAAGCCCGTCATCGCCGCGGCCGAGGCCGCGAAGCTGGTGAAGGACGGGATGACGGTCCATGTCGGCGGCTTCCTCGGCTGCGGCTCGCCCGACGGCGTCCTCGCCGCCCTTGCCGCCCAGGGAACCAAGGACCTCACCCTCGTCTGCAACGACACCGCGGTGCTCGACCAGAAGTCGGGCCGCGTCACCGGCGTCGCCCCCCTCGTGGCCAAGAAGCAGTTCAAGCGCATGATCGTCTCCCATATCGGGACCAACCCGGAGACCCAGAGGCAGATGAACGCGGGAGAGTCCCTCGTCGAGCTCGTGCCCCAGGGCACCCTCGCCGAGCGGGTCCGCGCCGCGGGGAGCGGCCTCGGCGGCTTCCTGACCCCCACGGGCGTCGGCACCGAGGTCGAGGAGGGCAAGCAGAAGCTCACGGTGGGCGACCGCGTCTACCTCCTCGAGCTGCCCCTGGCCGGCGACGTGGCACTCCTCAAGGCAAAGAAGGCGGACAAGGCCGGCAACCTCGTCTACGCGAAGACCGCGCGCAACTTCAACCCCCTCATGGCCACGGCCTGCACGACGGTGATCGCCGAGGTGGAGGAGATCGTCGAGATCGGCCAGATCGACCCCGACCAGGTGCACACGCCCTCCATCTTCGTGGACTACCTGGTGAAGGCCTAGGAGGAGATCGTGATCGAGTACGTCGAGAACAAGGAAATCATAGCCAAGCGCATCGCGCGCATCTTCAAGACCGGCGACGTGGTCAACCTGGGCATCGGCCTGCCCACCCTCGTGGCGAACTACCTGCCCCCGGGCGTCACCATCATCCTCCAGTCCGAGAACGGCATGATGGGCCTCGGGCCCGCCCCGGAGAAGGGCAAGGAGGACAAGGACCTCACGAACGCCGGGGCCGCCCCGGTCACCGTCCTCCCCGGCGGCTGCTTCTTCGACTCCGCCACGAGCTTCGGCATCATCCGCGGGGGCCACGTCGACTACACGGTGCTGGGCGTCCTCGAGGTCGACCAGGAGGGGAACCTCGCCAACTACAAGATCCCCGGCAAGATGGTCCCCGGCATGGGCGGGGCCATGGATCTCGTCGCGGGCTCCCGCGTCGTGGTCGGCGCCACGACCCACCTCGAGAAGTCCGGCGCCTCCAAGCTCAAGCGCCGCTGCAAGCTGCCCCTGACGGCCGCCCGCGAGGTCAACCTCGTCGTGACCGACGTCGGCTACTTCGAGGTGATGGGCGACAAATTCTACCTCCTCGAGTACTTCGCCCCCTACACGCCCGAGTGGATCGTCGAGCACACCGACGCCGACGTCGTCGTGATGTCGACCTGCTCCTGCTGCGAGGGGCTCTGAGCACGGGCTTCGAAAGGAGAGACGCATGAACGATACCTACATCGCCGACGCGGCGCGGACCGCCGTCGGCTCCTTCGGCGGCGGCCTGGCCAACGTGAGCCCGGTCGAGCTGGGCCGGACCGTGGTGGAGGCCCTCCTCAAGCGCGGCGGCCTCGCCGGCCAGGACGTGGACGAGCTCCTCCTCGGCTGCGTCCTCCAGGCGGGCCTCGGGCAGAACGTGGCCCGGCAGATCCTCGTCAAGGCGGGGATTCCCGTCGAGAAGACCGCCATGACCGTCAACATGGTCTGCGGCTCGGGCCTCCGCGCCGTGGCCGCTGCCGCCCAGGAGATCCGCGCGGGGGACGCCTCCCTCGTGGTGGCCGGCGGGGTCGAGAGCATGAGCCTCGCGCCCTACTACCTCAAGCAGGCCCGCACGGGCTACCGCATGGGCAACGGCGAGCTCACCGACGGCATGGTCTACGACGGCCTGTGGGACATCTTCAACAACTACCACATGGGCATCACCGCCGAGAACCTGGCCGCCAAGTACGGGATAAGCCGGCAGGAGCAGGACGCCTTCTCCGCCGCCTCGCAGAACAAGGCCGAGAAGGCCATCGCCGCGGGCCGCTTCAAGGACGAGATCGTCCCCGTCGTCATACCCCAGAAGAAGGGCGACCCGGCGGTCTTCGAGACCGACGAGTTCGTCCGCTCGGGGGTCACCGCCGAGTCCCTGGCCAAGCTCCGGCCCGCCTTCAAGCCCGACGGCAGCGTGACCGCGGGCAACGCCTCGGGCATCAACGACGGGGCCGCCGCCCTCATCGTGGCGGGCGACGAGGGCCTCAAGCGCGGCAAGCTCTCGGCGATGGCGCGCATCGCCTCCTACGGCTGGGCCGGCTGCGACCCCTCGATCATGGGCATCGGCCCGGTCGAGGCCGTGCGCCTTGCCCTCAAGCGCGCCGGCTGGAAGCTCGAGGAGGTCGAGCTCGTCGAGGCGAACGAGGCCTTCGCCGCCCAGGCCCTCTCCGTGGCCAAGGAGCTCAAGCTCGACATGCAGCGGGTCAACGTCAACGGCGGGGCCATCGCCATCGGCCACCCCATCGGCGCCTCGGGCGCCCGCATCCTGACGACCCTCCTGTACGAGATGAAGAAGCGCGGCGCCAAGAAGGGCCTCGCGACCCTCTGCATCGGCGGCGGCATGGGCATTGCCATGTGCGTCGAGCGCTAGCGCGCCCTTATTGAAATCACCTACCGCGCGGGGCCCTCGGGCCCCGCGCTTTTTTGATGGCGGCCTCATGGGGGGGAGAGGGGGCAGCGAAGCCCACCGCAGGTTCCGCGCCCGCGCCGAGGCGCGCGCCCGCGTCGCGCGCGTTGCGCGGAACCGAGGAGGGCGCAGCGAGGGGGAGCAGCGTATCGCGTTGCGCGATCGCTCCTATTGTGGGGCTGGGATGACCAGGGGCCGGCGCTACGGGGTTGGACCCCGCGACCCTCTGAGAAGGCGCGGTAGGGCGGCGGGTGCCCGGGAAAAAAGACTATCCGCGAGACCTTGAGCGGATAGCCTTTTTCCCCCGGGCAGGCCCTGCCCTGGACGGCAGTTCATGAGCTCGCGCCGGCCTGCCGCCGCGCGATCGCCGCGTTATGCGATGCGCTCCCCCTTTATTTCGCCTTCGCCCAGAGCCCCACGAGCTCGATGATCGTCTCGGTCGCGAGGACCATGTCCGAGACCGAGACCCACTCGAAGCGGCTGTGGTAGTTGTAGGCCCCGGTGAAGATGTTCGGCGTCGGGATGCCCATCTCGGTGAGGCGGGCCCCGTCGGTGCCGCCGCGGATGGGCTTGACGTAGGGCTCGGCCCCGGCCAGGCGCGCCGCCTCCAGGGCCCGTTCGAGGACCTCGGGGCGCTCGTCGAGCTTCTCGCGCATGTTCGAGTAGGACTTGTTCACCTCGAGCTCGACCGAGCCCAGGGGGAACTGGGCCTCCACGGCCTTGGCCAGGGCGCGCAGGGCCTCGACGCGGCGCTCCATGCCCTCGGCCTTGAAGTCGCGGAGGAAGACCGTGACCTCGGCCGAGTCGAGGCTGCCGGAGATCTCGTGGGCGCAGTAGTAGCCGAACCAGCCGTCCGTGGACTCGGGGGCCTCGCTGCGCGGGAGCATCGAGACGAAGGAGGCGGCCATGGACACGGCGTTGGCGAGCTTGCCCCGCGCGTAGCCTATGTGGATGGACCTGCCGGTAAAGCGGGCCTTGACCGTGCGGGCGTTGAAGCACTCGGCCTCGACCTCGCCGGTCCGCGAGCCGTCGAGGGTGTAGCAGGCCGCGGCCGAGAGCTTGCCCTGGGGGAAGAGGTTCATGCCCTTGCCGGTCTCCTCGTCGGGGGTGAAGACGATCTCCAGGGGGCCGCGGGGGAGCTCGGGATGGGCCAGGAGGTGGCGGAGGGCGGCCATGATCTCCGCGATGCCGGCCTTGTCGTCCCCGCCCAGGAGGGTCGAGCCGTCGGAGACGACGATGCTGTCCCCCGCCTTGGCGGCGAGGTCGGGGTTGTCCTGGCTAGGGTCGAGGACGTAGCCGTGGCCGAGCTCGACGGGGCCGCCGTCGTAGCCGCGGATGAGGCGGGGCCGGACGTCCTTGCCGGAGACGTCGCTCGAGGTGTCGAGGTGGGCCATGAGGCCGATCGCCGGGGCGCCCTCGCAGCCGGGCGCGGCGGGCACGCGGGCTATGAGGTAGCAGTGCTCGTCGAGGGTGACCTCGGCGAGGCCGAGGCCCTTGAGCTCCTCGACCAGGAGGCGGGCGAGGTCCCACTGGCACTGGGTCGAGGGTATGGCCTCGACGTGGTGGTCGCTCGCGGTCTCGATCTTGGCGTAGCGCATGAGCCTTTCGGCGAGCTCGGCCGCGTAGGGCCTGGACAGGAGTTCTGGTGTGGATCGCATGGTTCGGCCAGTATGCATGGCTTTTCCGAATGTGGCAACGGCGAAGAGCTGCCGCGCGGGGCTCGGCGGATGGGCGCGGGGGCCGATCGCCCCGCTCGTGCCGGCCGATAGAAACAGGCGCCGCTCAGGGCAAAAAAAAAACGGCCGCCGCGATTGCGGCAGCCGCCCTGGTCGTGGAGGTGGCCGGAATTGAACCGGCGACCTCTTGAATGCCATTCAAGCGCTCTAGCCAACTGAGCTACACCCCCGACGAAGCGAGGGCATCCTAGCCGAGAGGGGGGAGGAATGTCAAGCGCCGTCGGGCTCATGGCCGGAGGCCCGGCCCGCCGCCAGGCGGGATTCGCTTGCGGGGTGGCCGGAAACCTGCGAAGATTAGCTAGCATGAAAAAAGAGGGTGCGGGCCCCTGGATCGAGGGCGCCGCGGTCGGCCTCCTCGTGCCCCTCCTGGGCCTCGCCGCCCCGGGCGATCCTTCCTTCGCGGGCGCGGCCTTCTTCCCCCAGGCCCTGGCCTCGGTCCTGGCGGCCGCCCTCCTCGGGCTCGGGCCGGGCATGGCCGCCCTGGCCGCCTCCGCCCTCTCGAGCTGGCTCTGGCCCCTCGCGGCCGCGGCCCTGGGCGCGGCCCTCGTCCCGAGCCCCGCCCCCGAGCTCCTGGCCGCCGCCCCCCTGCCCGCGGCCGCGGCCCTGGCCGCCGCCGCGGCCGCGGGCTCGCTCCGGGACGCCCAGGAGCGGCGCCGGGCCCGCCTCATGCGCCGCTTCCGCGAGCTCGTCCACCGGGATACCCGGCTCTCGCGCATGACCGACACCCTCATCATCCTCAACGAGGAGCTGGAGACCAAGGTCGCCAGCCAGCGGGAGTCGGTCTCCACCCTCTATTCGCGGATCCGCAAGATGGACAGCCCCATCCTCGAGGAGTCCCTCGCGGGGCTCCTCGGGGCCGTGCGCTTCTTCGCCCAGGCCGACCTGGCCTCCGTGTACGAGTACGATCGGGGCTCCGGCTCCCTGGTCCTGCGGGCCTGCGTCGGCCGCGAGCCGCCCAAGCTCCTGCCTGCCGAGGGCTGCATCGAGGGCTGGGTCTACCGCAACGAGGCGGCCTTCAGCCTCCGCATGCTCGGCTCCTACCCGAACCTCGAGCGCATGGACGAAAGGCGGAGCGTCCTGGCCTACCCGCTCAAGGCGGGGGAGCTCTCCTTCGGGGTGCTCAACGTCGAGAGCATGTCCTTCTACCGCTACAACCCGGTGACCGAGAAGAACCTCGAGATCATCGTCGCCCTCGCCGCCGGCTACCTGAAGAAGGCGGTCGACTTCCGCGAGCGCGTCCTGCGCCGGCCGCGCAACGAGATCACGGGCCTGCCGGGCTACGTGGAGCTCTCCCGGCTCCTGGGCGAGGAGCTCTCGCGGCGCAAGGTCCTCCGCTCCTCGCTCTCGGTGGTCCTCGTGGAGCTCCTCGGCTTCCAGGAGCTGGTCTTCGCCCACTCGGGGATCAAGGCCCTCGGCCTGGTCAAGGAGCTGGCCCAGGCGGCGAGCCGGGGCGGCCACGTCCTGGCCTTCCACTACAAGGAGGAGAGCCAGGTGGCCTTCCTCCTCCCCGGGGTCGACCGCGACGGGGCCGCCCTCTTCTGCCTCGAGGCCACCGAGATCGTGGCCTCGGGGGAGTGGAGGATCGAGGGCGAGGCGCTCAGGCTCGAGCCAGCCTTCGGCATCGCCGCGGCGGGGGAGGGGAGCGAGCCGGCGAGCCTCCTCGCGGAGGCCGAGCGCATCCTCGCCCTCTCGCGCCAGTCGGCCGCGGCGAGGGGGGGCGGATGAGCCGGCACCCGGCGGGCGGCGGGGACTCCGCTCGCGGCTTCGACTACATCCGCTCGATGGGCTCCTACTACGCCTCGCGCACGCCTCGGGCCGCCCTCCTCGCGGTGGAGGAGGGGGCGGCGCCCATCGAGAGCTTCGCCTACAAGGTCCTCTCCTCCAAGCCCCTCTTCGAGGAGCCCTACAACCTCGAGGAGCTCGAGCGGGTCCTCGCCCATCCCGGCCTCTCCTTGGGCGACGCGATGCTCCTCTCGGAGATCTTCGCCGACATGACCAAGGGGCCGGACAAGGAGCTGGCCCTCTTCGCCGCGGAGAGCCTCGGCGCCCTGGAAGGAAGGTGGGCCCGCCGCGTCGAGGCACTCCGGCCCGTGGCATTGGACGCGGCGGAGGCCGAGTCCTGCCCCGAGGGGGAGGGGGGCTTCGCCTTCGCGCGGGCCCTCTTCGAGTACGCCCTCCTCGAGGGCCGCTACGCCTCGATCCGCAACTACTACCTCCGCGAGGCCTACTACGTCCTGAGCTCGAGCGCCGAGGCCTGCGCCAGCGCCGAGGGCTTCGATCTCCGCATCCGCTGCCTCCTCCACCTCGGCCTGGTCGACCAGGCCGAGGCGGTCATCGCCTCGGAGCTCGGCAAGCGCGGGGACGGGGAGCTCCTCGTGCTCGCGGCCGAGGCCGCCTTCGCCCGCAAGGATCCCCGCCGGATCCGCGAGCTCCTCGCGGGCAGGGAGCTCGCCGAGCTCGGCCTCGACCCGGACCGGGAGCACCTCCTCCGGGGCTGGACGGCCTAGGTGCGCGTCTGCCTGGTCATCGAGGGCTCCTACCCCTTCATCACCGGCGGCGTCTCCTCCTGGGTCCACGAGCTGATCGGCGGCCTGCCGGGGATCGAGTTCGCGCTCTACACCTTCTCGCCCGCCGCGAAGCAGGAGCTCCGCTACAAGCTCCCGCCCAACGTCGTCGAGCACGTCGACGTCGTGCTGACCGAAGCGGCGGCGCCGAAAAGCGCGGAACGGCCCGCTCGGCGTCGGGGCGAGGCGGTCCGCGCCGCCCTCGCCGCCCACCTGCGCATGTTCGCGGGCTCGGAGCCCGAGCTCCTGGACTTCATCGGCTCCATCCCCGAGGGCCATTCGCTGCGCCGGGATTCCGTCCTGGACAAGAGGGCCTGGGTCTTCATCGGGGCCCAGAACCGCAGGCGCAATCCCCTCTACCCCTTCTCGGACTACTTCTGGGCCTGGAAGGGGGCCCACGACCTCCTGTTCAACGTGCTCTCCGCCCGGGCCCCCGAGGCCGACCTCTACCACTCCGTCTCCACGGGCTTCGCGGGGCTCGCGGCCCTCGCGGCCAAGGTCAGGCGGGGCAAGCCCTTCCTCCTGACGGAGCACGGCCTCTACCACAAGGAGCGGGAGATCGAGATCCGCAAGGCCTCCTTCGTCAAGGGCTACCAGCGCGACCTGTGGACCCGCATCTACGACCGCATCGCCTCCCTGTGCTACCGCAACGCCGACCTCTGCACCTCGCTCTTCGCCGAGAACCGGGGCTACCAGCTCGCCCTCGGCGCGAGCCCCGAACGGGCCGTGGTCATCCCCAACGGCATCGACGTCAAGCGCTTCTCGGTGGCCAGGCGCGCGCCCGACGGCCTGTTCCACGTGGGCTTCGTCGGCCGGGTCGTGCCGATAAAGGACGTCCGCACCTTCCTCCTCGCGGCCAAGCTCCTAGTCGAGGGCGAGGCCGGCGAGGCCGGGGCCGGGCCGGCCGCTGGCCCGGCCGGCGCCCCGGCCCGGGAAGCGCGCTTCCATATCATCGGGCCCGACGACGAGGACCCCGGCTACGCGGCCGAGTGCCGACGCCTCGTCGCCGACCTCAAGCTCGAGGATCGGATCGAGTTCACCGGGCGGAAGAACGTGCTCGAGTACTACGCCTTCCTCGACCTCGTCGTGCTCACGAGCGTGCGCGAGGCCCAGCCCCTGGTCATCCTCGAGGCCTACGCCGCGGGGATCCCCGCCGTCTCCACCGACGTGGGCAACGTCTCCGAGCTCCTCGAGGGGGACCGGCGCTTCATCGCCCCGGTCAAGGACGCCGAGGGCGTAGCCGCGGCCATGGCCTACGTGCGGGACCACCCCGGCGAGATCGCCGAGCTCGCCGCGCGCAACCGCGCGCGCACCCTGGCGACCTACGAGAAGGGCGAGCTCCTCGCGCGCTACGGGGAGCTCTACGAGCGCTTCGCCTCGCCGGATTCGGCGTCGCCTAACGCGCCTCATGACGCGCCGCGCGGCGAGGCGCCTGGCCCCGCGGAGGGCGGCTCCTAGGATGGCGGGCATCGGCTTCGAGCTGCGCAAGCTCGTCGAGAAGCGGAGCGTCTCGGGCTTCCTCGGAGCCTCCCTCGCCGGCGTCTTCATCGTCGCCGGACCCTGGCTCATCTCCACGGCGAGCGTGGCCGCGGTCCAGCGCCTGCCCTCCCTCGCCGGGGGCCCCGATGCCCTGGCCTTCACGGGGGCCATGGTCTGGGCCTTCGCCCTCTCCATCGGCCTCGGCACCGGCCCCCTGTACGCCTACTCCCGGCTCGTGGCCGACCTCATCTACGAGCGCAAGCGCGGCGAGGCCGGCACGGCCCTCGCCAAGTCGGCGGCGGCCTTCGGCCTCGCCTCGCTGGCGGCGGGGGCCGCGCTCTCCCTCCTCCTCATCCGGGACTGTCCCCATGCAGCCCTCTTCCGAGCCTCCTTCGCGGCCCTCCTCGGCGCCCTCGGCGCGCTCTGGCTGGCCATGATGACCGTCACCGTGCTCCGCCGCTTCGGCCGCATCCTCGCCGCCTACGCCGCCGGCATGGGCCTCCTCGTCCTCCTGGCCGCCACCTGGGGACCGCGCTACGGGGCGGCGGGGGGCATAGCGGCCCTGGCCGCGGGCTACGGGCTCACGGCCACCCTCCTCATCGTCGCCGCCCTCAGGGCCCTCGGGACCTCGCCCTTCCCCCGGCTCCGCCTCGCCTATCTCTCATACGCCCGGCGCTACCGAAACCTCGTCCTGGCCGGCGCCGCCTACGCCGCCGGTACCTGGGCCGACAAGGCCATCCTCTGGGCCCTCAGGGGCGAGGCCTCGCCGGGGACGGCCTTCTACCTCTTCCCCCCCTACGACCTCGCCTTCTTCTACGCCAACCTGAGCCTCATCCCCGGCCTCGTGTTCTTCACCCTCGCCACGGAGACGGACTTCCACCTGGACCTCATGCGCTTCCTCGTCTTCCTCTCGAGGCGGCGCCAGCCCGAGGTCGAGGCTGCGCGGCACCGCCTGGCCTGGAACGCCCGGCGCTCCCTCGGCGCCCAGTTCTTCTTCCAGGCCGGGGTCGCCCTCCTCATCCTCCTCCTCGCCGCCCCCCTCGCCGGACTCGTCGGCGTCGAGACGGGGACCTTCGCCCTCCTCACCCTCGCCGGCGTCTTCCAGCTCAGCCTCCTCGCGGCCCTCAACATGCTCTTCTACATGGAGCTCTATCGCGATTCCGCCTGGGTCGGAGCGGCCTTCCTCATCCTCAACCTCGGCCTCTCCCTGGCGGCCGGCCTCGGCGCACCCCTCCCCGAGGGCCTGGCCTTCCTCCTCTCCTGCGCCCTGGCCTCAGCCTTCGCCCTGGCCCTGGTCCAGCGGGGCCTGGGGCGGCTCGACCGGATCATCTACCTCAGGGCCTCGGGGGAGGAATTCGGGCGCTAGAAGCTTCGCCGCGAGTGCCTCGAAGACTGTTGGAAGGGAAGGTAGCGAGGGGAGGAACCTTTGGAAAGGTTCCCCGCCCTCGCGCTCCCCCCTTCCAAAGGCCCTGCCGCTGCCCGGTTCCCGCCGCGCCCGGGGCGTCCTACGGGTCGACAGGGCCTGGAGAAAATTGACTTTTATAAAAAAAGCTATATATTACTTTCTACCGACGTATGGCCCTCATCGAGCCCCGCGCCTTGCTCCCTCCTGCCCTGCGATGAGCCCCCGTCAAGGAGGTGCCTATGAACAGAATAATCAAAGTGACCGTCTATCTCGTACTCTTCTTCGCCCTCCTCTTGAGCGGCTGCCAGATCGCGGGAACCGACAACACCACGGACTCGAACATCGAGGCCCTCGAGGGGGTCTTCGCCAAGACCCACCTATCGGAGGTCGAGAGCGAGGAGGCCGCGAAGGCGGCCCCGAAGGCCGCGGTGCCCTACTACGGCGGCGACGGCTACGCGGGGATCGAAGATGTCACGATCGCCATTCCGACGGCGAGCCCCGTCACCGTCGCCAACTACCCCGAGTACGGCCAGACGAGCGTCTACAGCATCGCCGCGACCGCTACTGCCGACGTCTACAAGGTGAGTGTGACCACGAGCTACTCCTCCTGGAGCGTCCGCGAGACCCAGGAGGAGCTGTACTACATCTATTCCGCGGACAGTATTTACGATACGGCTGACACCATTCGCCAGTACGATAACTTCGCGCAGGAAGATAGTCGATCGCGAGAGAAGATGCAGACCGTCTTCCGCTCCTCCTTCGGCGGCTCCGAGTCGACTCGCTACGAGACCATCGAGGATGATACCAATCACGCGCTCGGCAAGCTGGCCGCCCTCGACTCCGGCAGCATGAACTACGATTCCGCGCTCAAGTCCATGGAGAGCCCGGCCACCGACGCCGCCGCGGCCTGGTCGAGCGAGGTCTCCTATACCGAGGCGCAAGCGGGCTCCGACAGCGTGGTCTCCGCCCTCCTGGGCTTCTCGATGTCCGCCACCTACAGGATCACGGGGAAGCGCTATTACACCGAGCTGCCTGATTCCGCTCTCTCCGGCTACGATCGATCGAACACGACCCTCTGGCTCGAGGAAACGAGGCGCTCCTCCGACGACGCCCTCGTCTCGAGATCGGTGACTCGGGAGAAGTACTACATCAACACGACGAGCGGGGCCCGCAGCTCCAAGACCGTCAGGTCCAGGATCCTTCTCTACGACAGCAAAGGTAAGCAGAGCATGTATCTCGACAAGGACGGCTCCTCCCTCGCGAGCCTCTCGTACTACTGAGCCGCCCTGCGCCGCTTTCCCTCCCTCGGGCTCCCCGCTGTTCTGGGAGCCCGAGGTGTCTATGGGCTCCCTTTCCATCCTTCTCTTCGATCCTGGCTCCGCGCGGCCGGCCGCCGAGCTCCCGGCCCTCGCGCTCGAGGGAGCTCGAGCCTAGGCTCCGGCGCGGTCGCGGAACCTCCCCGGGCGCCGCTTTTCCGAAGCCCCGCCGCTTGTAGCTCGGGCCCCCTCCGGGCGATACTTGAGGCGTGAACACCGCCAGCCACGCCGTCGCGCTCTGCGCCCTCGGCCTCGAGAAGGTCCTCCAGTCCGAGATCGAGCGCATCGGCCTCAAGCCGGCGGGCCGCGAGGCCGGCCGGGTCCGCTTCGAGCTCGGGGCCAAGCCCGACGCCGAGCTCATGCGCGCCAACCTCTGCCTCCGCACGGCCGAGCGCATCCTCATCGAGGCGGGGCGCTTCCACGCCGAGAACTTTGACGAGCTCTTCGAGCAGGTCCGCAACCTGCCCTGGGAGCTCTACTTCCGCCGCGACGACCGCCTGCTCATCGAGCGGGTGCGGCTGCGCGACTCCAAGCTCGCGGCCCAGACCTCGGTCCAGTCCATCGCGCACAAGGCGATCTACGAGCGCCTGGGCGGGGTTTTCAACCTGCGCCGCCTGCCCGAGTCCGGGGCCGCTCGCTCGATGCGGATCTACATCGAGGCGGACCAGTGCCTCCTCGGCCTGGACAGCTCGGGCGAGGCCCTCCATAAGCGGGGCTACCGCCGCGCGACGAGCGAGGCTCCCCTCAAGGAAACGGTGGCGGCGGGCCTCCTGTTCCTCTCGGGCTGGAACCGCCGAATCCCCCTCCTCGATCCCTTCTGCGGCTCGGGCACCATCCTCGTCGAGGCCGCCCTCTACGCCATGGACCGGGCCCCCGGCCTGGGGCGGGCCTTCGCCCTCGAGGGCATGCCCTTCGCGGGGGCCGCGGCCCTCGGCGCCGAGATCGAGGCGGCCAAGGCCCGGGTGCGCCGCGACGCCGAGTTCCGCATCCTCGGCTCCGACCTCGACCCGCGGGCCCTCGAGGCGGCGCGGGCCAACGCCGCCCTGGCCGGCGTG
Organism: Spirochaetota bacterium; assembly: GCA_022711355.1. Lineage (GTDB taxonomy): Bacteria > Spirochaetota > Spirochaetia > Treponematales > Rectinemataceae > JAKLFE01. Next base: position 48,138 of record JAKLFE010000019.1, read on the forward strand.
GCAGCCGGCCTCGAGCTCAGGAAGGCCAAGGCCGAGGAGGCCACGCCGACCTACGAGCGGGGCTACCTCCTGGCCAATCCCCCCTACGGCGAGCGCCTCGGCTCGATCCCGGAGGCCGAGGCCCTCTACGGCCGCCTGGGCGAGGCGGCCGAGCGCTTCTCCGGCTGGGGCCTGGGCTTCATCGTGAACCGCCCCGACTTCGGGGACTTCTTCGGCTTCCAGGCGCCCAAGCAGCACAAGATCGTCAACGGCGCCGAGGAGCAGTGGTTCTCCTGGTTCCCGCCCGGCTACTCCTTCGCCGCCGATGAGCGCGAAGTCGGGCAGGGCGGCGCCTCCCGCGGCCCCGTCGAGCCCTCGCCCCGGGCGAAGCGGCCCGGAGCGCCGCGGGCCTCTCGCGGAGAGCGGAGCCCCGGCGGGGCGCGCGGGTCCGCGGGTTCCCGGACCCCGCGGCGGCCCTGGATCGGGCCCGACCTTCCCGGCTGGAAGGCTCCCCGACGGGGCGAGGGCCCCGAGCCCGGCGCCCGCCGCGGCCCGCCCCGGCCCGCGCGGCCCCTCGGCCCGGACCGCTCGGGCTGGAAGAAGCGCCAGGGCTAGGCCGCTTAGGCCCTGAGCTCCCGCTCCGCCTTCTCGAGATTCGCGAGGATGCGCTCGAGGCTGGCCTCGAAGGCGGCCACCTCGGCCTCGCCCAGATCCCCGTAGAAGAGCCCCGTCATCCGCGCGGAGAGCTCCGCATACCGCTCCTCGAGGGCCCGGTCGGCCTCGCCGCGCTCGACGAGCACCACGCGGCGGTCGCTCGGCGAGGGAGAGCGCCGCGCCAAGCCCGCCGCCTCGAGGCGATCGAGCATGCTCGTCAGGGTCGAGGGCTCGAGGGCCGTCTCGGCGGCGAGCTCGCCCATCGGAAGGGGCCGGCCGGCTCGCCAGAGGGCGAAGAGGATCCGCCCCTGGGCGGGGTTTATAGGGAAGTCCCCCGCCTCCCTGAGGAGCCGCGCGAAGACCCGGCCCGAGACCTGGTGGACCTTCGCCAGGAGGAAGCCTCCAGCCGAGGGAGGGCTCGCAGGCCTTCCTCCGCTCATAGGGCGAGGTCGAAGGGCCTGGCCCCGCACCAGCCCCGGGCCCGCTCGGGCTCGACGCGGAGGACCGAGTAATCCGGATCCCCCGGCCCCGCGGGGTAGTAGCGCTCCCAGCCCTCCACCCAGAGCTCCGCCCGCGCCTCGGGAACGCTGCGGGCCCTGCCGGAGAGGCAGAGGCCCAGGAACTCGCCGGGGATCATGTAGTAGAGGCTCACCCACTCCTCTGCGCCGAGCTGGGCCATCTTGAGCGAGGAGCTGTTGGTGCCGAGGTAGAGCGCGAGCCCCTTGTCGGCAAAAAAGCCGGCAAGGCCCGGGAACTGGGCTTTGTTGCGGAGGTTGAAGAGGGCCCGGAGGTAGGGGTAGGGCTCCTTTCCCCTGGTCCCGAGGCAGAGCATGTCCGCCCGCTCCAAGATGCCCTTCGCCATTTCCTCGAACGCTCGTTTTTCCATTTGGATCTCCTATAAGCTGCTCTGATGCCTTGTACTACTATATCGAATAGTACTATGTCAAATAAATATTTAGAAATTTGATGTATTCGGTGCCTCGAAGCATGTTGGGAGAGCGACGAGGGGCCCCTCCCCGCGCCCCTCCCTTCCAAAGAGGGCTCGATGAAGCACTTCCCGGTCGCCTTCGGGGCCGAGGAATAGGCTCCACAAGCTTCGAGGCAGTGAAAAAGATTTACGGAGTACTGTCTACATTTTTCTTGACAGTTCTGGGAAACCGCACACTTAATAAACTAAGTTAGTTTATTAAGTGGGGGCCTGCCGACGATGAGGGCGCACATCGCTTCCGACCTCAAGGAGCTGAACCGCTCGGCCATCTATAGCCTCATCCGCGCCGAGGGCGAGATCTCCAAGGCCGGGCTCTCCCGCCTGAGCGGGATCAGCGCTCCCACCGTCATCAAGATCGTCGACTACTTCCGCTCCCTCGGGATCTTGAGCGAGGCGGGGGAGGGCGTCTCCAGCCTCGGACGCAAGCCCCAGCTCCTCCGCTTCGAGCCGGGCTCGGCCCTCGCCGTCGGCGCCGAGTACGACGGCGTCCACCTGAGCGTCGGCCTCGTCGACCTCGCCGGCGCCCTGCGCGGCATCCGCCGCTCGGTCGCGCCGCCCGACCTCCGCGAGCTCCTCGGCTCCCGCCTCGCGCGCGAGGCCGAGGCACTGATCGCGGATGCCGGGATCGAGCGCTCCTGCATCAAGGGCATCGGCATCGGCGTGCCCGGCGTCGTCGATCCCGCGCGGCGCTCGCTCCGCCAGGCGCCCTTGGTCGGCGTCGAGGAGTCGGAGGACTGCGGCCCCCTCCTCGACGCTCTCGAGCGGGAGCTCGGCTTCCCCGCCCTCCTCGAGAACGACGCGAACGCCGCCGCCCTCGGCGAGCTCGCGGCCCGCGCCTCCGGGGCGGCCCGCGCCCCCGCGGCCTCGGGCGCCGGGGAGGGCGGCGACCTGGTCTTCGTGGAGCTCGGGCGGGGCCTCGGCGCGGGCCTCGTGCTCGACGGCCGGCTCCGCGCGGGGCCCCGCCACGGGGCCGGGGAGATCGGCTACCTCGTCCTCGGGGAGGGCGCCCGGGGCGCCTCGGCCCGGGCCGGCTGGCTCGAGGAGCGCATGGACCTGGGGGGCTTCTGGGACGAGGTCGAGCGCTCGGGCTCGCCTTCCGGCGCCTCCCTCGATCGCGTAACGTCCCTCCTCGCCCTGGCCCTCGCGAACATCTGCTCGGCCCTCGACCTCGGCCGCGTCGTCGTGGGGAGGGCGGGGGAGGAGAGCTTCGGTGAGGAGCTCCTTTCGCGGCTCCGCGCCGAGCTCGGGCGGCTCTGCCCCCTCGAGGTCAGCTGCGAGGCCCCGCTCGAGCCCGAGCCGGGCGTGCGGGGCGCCGCCTCCCTCGCCGCGGCCGCGTGGCTCAAGGAGGCCTTCGCGGGCTAGGCCCGCCGTCGTTCCCCGGCGAGGACCGCGCTCCGGCCATCGGCCCGGTCGGTCCCGCCGTTTCGCTCTTCGAGAGGAGGAATAGCATGAATCGCTTCCGCCCCATCGCAGCGGCGCTCATCGCGCTCCTGGCCCTGTCCGCCTTCCCGGCCTTCGCCGAGAAGGTGTCGATCACCTACTGGCAGTACTTCTACCAGTCCAAGGTCGACCTCATGAACCAGCTCATCGAGAACTTCGAGAAGGCGAACCCCGACATCGACGTCGAGCAGGTGACCTTCCCCTACGAGAGCTACCAGCAGAAGGTCGCGGCCGCGATCCCGGCCGGCGAGGGCCCCGACGTCGTCAACCTCTTCTACGGCTGGCTCCCGCTCTGGGTCAAGTCCGGCTACATCCAGGCCCTGCCCCAGTCAGACTTCAGCGCCGACTACTTCAAGAAGGGCTTCTATCCCTTCGTCGCCGAGTCCGTGAACTTCGGGGGCAAGAACTACTCCGTGCCCACCGCCGTGCGCACCCTCGCCCTGATCTACAACAAGAGGCTCTTCCGCGAGGCGGGGCTCGACCCGGCCAAGCCGCCCAAGACCCTCGAGGAGCTCGCCGCCTACGCGAAGAAGCTCTCCAAGTACGACGCCAAGGGCAACCTGGTCCAGGCCGGCCTGCTCATGCAGCCCAACGGCCAGGGCCACGTCTGGATCCGCGAGGTTCTCTTCCGCCAGTTCGGGGCGACCCCCTACAGCGCCGACGGCCGCAAGGTGACCTACGCGGACGCCAAGGGCGCCCAGGCCTTCAAGTGGTACACGGACCTCGTCACCAAGGACAAGGTCGGCTACCCGAACTTCTCCACCGACGACGTCACCGCCTTCAAGGCCCAGGTCGGGGCGATGAACGTCGACGGCTCCTTCCGCATCGCCACCCTCAACGCGGTCAAGGACCTCGAGTGGGGCGTCGCCGAGCTGCCGAGCTACAAGGGCGTCAAGTCCAACTTCGCCTCCTTCTGGACCCACTCGATCGCGAGCGGGGTCGAGGGTAAGAAGCTCGAGGCCTCGGTCAAGTTCCTCAAGTACATCACGAGCGCCGAGGTCCAGGAGCTCTGGCTCCAGAAGGTCGGCGAGCTCCCCGCCACGCCGAGCCTCTCCGCCAAGTACAAGGCCGACCCGGTGATCAGCGTCTTCCTGAACGGGCTCGGGCCCGCGCACGCCACCTCCTACGTGGACGAGGCCGGCCAGCGCGCGATCCTCGTCGACGCCGTCGACGAGGTCAACCTGAAGGGCGGCGATCCCGCGGCCGTCCTCAAGGCCGCGGCCGCCAAGGAGCAGAAGCTCATCGACGATTTCTGGAAGTGACACGCATACGGGCCGGCGCGGGGCGGGAGGCCGCCCCGCGCCGGCCCAAAAGGAAAGCCATGACCCTTGCGACCAAGCGCGCGATGACCGCCTACGCCTTCCTCGCGCTCCCCCTCGCCTTCTTCCTCGCTGTCCGCTTCGGGCCCATGCTCTACATGATGGGCAGGAGCCTCACGAGCTGGGGCCTGCTGCGCAAGACTTCCTCCTTCGTGGGGCTCGGCAACTTCCGCGAGATCCTCGCCGACCCGGTCTTCCTCCAGTCCCTCTCGAACACGGCCAAGTACGCCGTCTTCGGCGCGCCGGCGGTCATCGCCCTGAGCCTGGGCATCGCCCTCCTCCTCGACCTCGTGCCCAGGGGCAAGGGCGCCTACCGCCTCATCTACGTCCTGCCCTACATCACGCCGATCGTGGCGGTGAGCTGGGTCTGGCGCTGGATGTTCCAGTCCCCGCCCCTCGGCGTGGTCAACGCCGGCCTCGCGGCCCTGGGCCTGCCCGCCCAGGAGTTCCTGAACAGCCCCCGGCAGGCCCTGCCCTCGATCCTCGCGGTCAACGTCTGGGTCGAGCTCGGCTACTGCACGACCGTCTTCCTCGCGGGGATCCAGACCATCCCCTCCGAGGTCGTGGAGGCGGCCCGAATCGACGGGGCCTCGGCCCGCCAGGTCCTGCGCAAGATCGTCCTCCCCCTCCTCGCGCCCGTCACCTTCTTCCTGGCGGTGATGGAGGGCATCCAGTTCCTGCGCATCTTCACCCAGGTCTACAACATGTCCATGCAGGCCACGGGCGGCCCCCTGAACTCCACGAAGTCGGCGGCCCTCTTCATCTACCAGAAGGCCTTCGTCAACTTCGAGATGGGCTTGGCCTCGGCGGCGAGCCTGGTGCTCTTCGCGATCATCATGGCCGTGACCCTGGTGCAGATCAGGGTCCTCGACAAGAAGCTCAACTACTAGGAGGCCGGCGATGAAGGTTCGAAAGGCCGGCGTCGCGGCCGCCTACGCCATCCTGACCCTCTTCTCGGTCACGATGCTCTTCCCCTTCTTCTGGATGCTGATGTCCAGCCTGAAGGACGCGACGCAGATCTTCCAGATGCGGCTCCTGCCCGCTAAGCCGACCCTGGGCAACTACGCCTACATCTTCCTGTCGCGCAGCTCCCGCTTCCCCCAGTGGTTCCTGAACAGCGCGATCATGGCCGTCTGCACGACGCTCTCGGTCCTCTTCTTCGACTCGCTCGTGGGCTACACCCTCTCGAAGTTCCGCTTCCCGGGGAAGAAGCTTATCTTCCTCCTGATCATCAGCACCCTCATGATCCCCACCGAGATGCTGGTGATCCCCTGGTACGCGATGGCCCGCTCCCTGAAGTGGGTCAACAGCTACTGGGGCATCATGTTCCCCGGCATGATCAGCGCCTTCGGCGTCTTCCTCATGCGGCAGTTCATGGGCACGATCCCCGACGACTTCGTGGACGCGGCCCGCGTCGACGGCCAGGGGGAGCTGCGCATCTTCCTGCGCGTGATCCTCCCCCTCGTCACGCCGGCCCTCGCCACCCTCGCCATCTTCAACTTCATCGGCAACTGGAACGCCTTCCTCTGGCCCCTCATCGCGGCCTCGAAGCCGCGCATGTTCACCCTGCCGGTGGGGCTCGCCAACTTCTCCGGCGAGGCCGGCTCGGACTGGCACCTCATCATGACGGGGGCGACCGTCTCCATGCTCCCCCTCGTCCTCGTCTTCCTGGCGTTCCAGAAGCAGATAGTCCGGGGCATCGCCATGACCGGGCTGAAAGGATAGGCGGACCATGCGCGTCATCGATTCGCACGTGCACTTCCCCGAGGACCGGATCATCGACGACGGGAGGCCCCGCGGCGCGGCCGGCTCGGGCGGCGTCGGCTACACGAGCGGACGCCCCGCCCCCGGGGCGGCGGCGAAGGCCCCCTCCCATCCCTGGCTCGAGGCCGAGAAGGCGAGGTGGGAGGCCGCGTGGCGCTTCCCCGCCGCCGCCGCCGTCGGTCTCGAGGAGGGCGAGCGCCTGTGGCGGGCCGAGGTGGACGGGCGCGAGCACCTGAAGGCCGTGGTCTTCGTCACCGCGGGCTCGAACGAGCTCGCCGGGGAGCTCGCCGCCCGCCACCCCGGGGCCTTCTACGGCTACGCCCACCACGACCCCCTCCTGCCCGACGCCCCCGAGCGCCTCGAGCGGGCCCTCGCGGGGCAGGGCCTGCGCGGCTACAAGCTGCTCGGCCCCAAGATCGACCGCCGCCTCGACGACCCCTCCTTCTACCCCCTGTGGGAGATCGCGAGCGCGCATAACGCGCCCGTCCTCATCCACTTCGGCATCATGGGAGGGGCGGGGGGGATCGCGAACCACGTCAACATCAATCCCATCGTCATCCACGACGTGGCCAAGCGCTTCCCCTCCTTGCCGATCATCGTGCCCCACTTCGGCTGCGGCTACGTCTTCGAGACCCTCCAGCTCTGCTGGGCCTGCCCCAACGTCTACGTCGACACCTCGGGCTCGAACCAGTGGATGCGCTGGATGCCCTACGAGGTCAGCCTCGCCTCGCTCTTCCGCAAGTACCGCGAGACCATCGGGGCCACGCGCATCATCTTCGGCACGGACTCGAGCTGGTTCCCCCGGGGCTTCGCCGACGCCTACCTCGACGTCCAGGTGCGGGAGATGACGGACAACGGATACAGCGCGGACGAGGTCGACGCGGTCCTGTACCGCAACATAGCGGGCCTCCTCGGCATCTGAGGGGCCGCGGGGCGGCTCCCGGCGCCCCAAGGAGCGAGCATGTTCTCTGCCGTCTACACCGAGCGGGTCCTCGAGCCGGCCTACGGCAACTGGAAGGCCCTCTACGCCGAGGACGCGATGGCGGTGCACCGCGCCCACCTGGTCGGCCTCGCCGAGCGGGGCATCGTGGAGCGGGGTACCGCGGCGGCCATAGCGCGGGCCGTCGACGCCATCGGCCGCGAGTTCCGCTACCCCGAGCGCATCCCCGAGGGGGTCGAGGACCTGTACTTCGTCTTCGAGCGCGAGCTGGGCGAGCGCGTCGGCGCGGAGCGGGCCGCCTACCTCCACACGGCGCGCAGCCGCAACGACATGGACACGACCGTGTTCCGCATGGCCCTCCGCCGGGCCCTCGCGGCCCTGGCGCGCTCGGCCCTCGGGACGGCCCGAGCCGCCGCGTCCCGGGCGCGCGCGGGCTCGGCCGAGCTGACGGTCCTGTACACCCACGGGCAGCCGGCCAACGTCTCGACGATGGGGCACTACCTCGAGGCCTTCGCCGCCGACCTGGCCGAGGACGTCGAGGACCTCGTCGCGGCCCTGGGCGCCGTCGACCGCTCGACGATGGGGGCCTGCGCCATCACGGGCACGGGCTTCCCCCTCGACCGCCGGAGGGTCGCCTCCCTCCTGGGCTTCGCCGGCCTCGTCGAGAACAGCTACCAGGCCATCTCGACCTCGCACTGGCTGACGCGGCCCGCCGCCGCGACGCGCGCGCTCATGGGCGACTGCGGCCGCCTCGCGGCCGACCTCCTGCACAAGGCGAGCTGCGAGGTCGGCCTCGTCGACTTCCCCGACTCCCTCGTCCAGAAGAGCAGCATCATGCCCCAGAAGCGGAACCCCGTCATCCTCGAGCACGCGCGGATCCATGCCTCACAGGCCGCGGGCGGCTGCGCCGCCCTCGAGGACCTGTACCGCAACGTGCCCTACCAGGACGTCAACGAGGCGGCGGACGCCCCGGTGAGCGCCTTCCTCGGGACCCTCGGCATAGCGGAGTCCGCCCTGGCCCTCGTCGCGGAGATAGCGGCCAAGGTGAGCTCCAACCAGGCCCGGGCCCGCGAGATCGCCCTCCGCTACGGGGTCACGACGACCGAGCTCGCCGACGAGATGGTCAGGAGCGCCGGGATCGGCTTCCGGACCGCCCACGAGATCTGCGCGGCCTTCGTGCGCTCGGGCAACGAGCACGGCGCCCTCCGCTCGGCCTTCTCCGAGCGGGTCGGGAGGGAGCTCCCCTTCGACGACGCGCGGATCGAGGACATCCTCTCCCCCGAGCGCTTCGTCGCGGCGCGGAGGACGGAGGGCGGGCCGGCCCCCGAGGGCATGGCGGGGGCCTATGCGGCCCTCGAGTCGCGGCTCGCGGGGATCGATGCCTCCCTCCGGGCCCGCGACGGGCGGATAGCCTCGGCCGAGGACGAGCTCGCCTCCGCCTGGAAGGCCCTCCTCGGATGAGCGGCGCCGAGGGCTTCGTCGGCATCGATCTCGGGGGCACGAAGATCAGGGGCATCCTCGCCGACGGCGAGGGCCGGATCCTGGCCTCCCGCCTCGAGCCGACCGGGGCGGGCAGGGGGAGCGAGGCGGTCTTCGAGACCCTGGCCTCGATCGCGGCCTCCCTCGTCGAGGAGGGCAGGGCGGCCGGTCGCCTCCCCCGGTCCGTCGGGGTCGGGGCCCCGGGCCCCCTCGACGCCGAGCGCGGCATCATCCTCGTGACGGAGAACCTCCCCTTCGTCGACTTCCCCCTCGGGCCCTCCCTCGAGGCCCGCCTCGGGCTCCCGGTGAAGCTCGACAACGACGGCTGCGCCGCGGCCATGGGCGAGTACCTCTACGGGGCGGGGCGAGGAGCGGATCCCCTGGTCTACGTGACGGCGAGCACCGGGATCGGCGGCGGCGCCGTCATCGGGGGCCGGCCCCTCCGCGGCCGCGGCTCGAACGCCCTCGAGGTGGGGCACATGACCCTCCTGCCCGATGGGCCGGCCTGCAAGTGCGGGAACCGGGGCTGCGCCGAGGCCCTCGCCTCGGGTACCGCCATCGCGGCCCGGGCCGAGGAGGCCGTCCTGGCGGCCCGCTCGGGCGGGAGGCCCACCTCGCTCTCCTCCTGCCCCCGCCTCGGGGCCGAGGAGGTCTTCCGCGAGGCCGGCCGCGGCGACGCCGTGGCGGAGCTCATCGCCTCCGAGGCCCTCGCCTACCTCGGCATCTGCGTCGCCAATCTCGCCACCATCTTCGATCCCGAGATCATCGTCATCGGCGGGGGCCTGTGCCGCTCGGGGGAGCGGCTCTTCGAGGCCGTCCGGCTCGCCGTGCGGAGCCGCTGCTCGAAGGCCGTCTCCGGCTCCCTCCGCATCCTCCCCGCCGGCCTCGGCGGGGACTCGGGGGCCTTGGGCGCCGCGGCCCTCGGTCATTTTTCGCCATCCGGGGCGAAAAACGACATCGCCGAAGCGGCGCACTAGCGACGCTTCGGCGAGTCACGATCCGGCCATCCCTGGCCTCACGGCCGACGGGATTTTAGGCCCGAATTGCCTCGGCGTTCCGCCGAGCTCAGGTCTCAGCTATCAGGAGCGTCTTCGCGTCGAGCTTCAGCTTCAGGTCCTGCGGATTCATCCGGCCGTGGTCTTTCACCACCGTGAAGTGGATGTACTCGGCCTTGGGCTCGAGGAGGATGAGGACGGCGATGCTCTCGAGGTACTCGCGGAGGATGACCGGGACGTTGTTCTTGTCTACCAGGGGCTCCTCGCCGATGAGGGTGCAGGAGTACCAGACCTCGAGGCCCATCTCGGCGGCGAACTGCTTGACCTTGGCCAGCTGGTCCTTGGTGGCCCGGGTGAAGTCGAAGCCGTCGACGATCAGAGTGGAGGCCTTGAAGCCGCCGTCGACGACCATGGCCTTGAGGGAGCGGAGGATCTGCTCGATCGAGACCCCCTCCTGCGCGAAGTTCATGATGACCCGGTTCTTCACCAGCTCGTCCTTGACCTCGCCCAGCTTCTCGAGGCTCTTTCGCTTGGCCAGCTCGCCGAAGATGTTCTCGTACCAGGATATGACGTAGCTCGTGTGGGCGGTGAAGGATACGTGGATGACCTTCTCGCCTTGGAGAAGCTTGTCGAGGGCGAGCTGCACGAGCACCGAGGTCTTGCCGATGCCCTTACGGCTCGCGATGACGCCGATGTTGCCGGGCTTCAGGCCTCCTTCGATGGATTTCTCCAGGAGGCGCACCGGGCTCTTGGCGATGAGCTCCTCTTTCAGCATAGGGACTCCTTTGGTCGGTGGTGGTGGGCGAAGGAGGGAGGGCTGTCGAAGGGACGGGCGGGAAGACGAAGGGTCACGCGGCCTCCTCCTTTCCGGTTTTCAGTATAACCCTATTTGGCCAATCAGGCAAAACACACTTGCGGAAGCCGCATACAGGAAGGGAAGAGAGGCGCAGAGGCACAGAGGAAGGAAGAGAGGAATGCAGGCTGAGAAGACCAAGCACAATCGTCGCTATCTCCTCTCTCACATCCCCTCTGTGTCTCGGCGTTTTTTATCCCCGTATCTCCCCTGCTCGGCCTTCGCGCAGGCTATTTGCCCTGCTCGGCCTTGCGCTTTTCCAGGTACTCCTTGCGAAGCTGCTCGGAGACGTTCGTCGGGACCTTGCCGTACTTCTGGAACTCCATGGTGAACTCGGCCTTGCCCTGGGACATGGAGCGGAGGACCGTGGAGTAGCCGAACATCTCCGAAAGGGGCACCTCGGCCTCGACCTTGCAGAAGGCCCCGTCCTCGGTGGAGGAGGTGATCATGCCGCGGCGCTGGTTGATGGAGCCGAAGATGTTGCCCTGGAACTCGGTCGGGCCCTCGACGGAGACGCGCATGATCGGCTCGAGGATCACCGGCTTGGCCTTCTCGTAGGCCTCGCGGAAGCCGCCGATGGCCGCGAGCTGGAAGGCGATGTCGGAGGAGTCGACCGCGTGGGACTGGCCGTCGTTGATCGTCACCTTGGTGTTGACGATGGGGAAGCCGATGACCGAGCCGCGCTTGATGGACTCCTTGAAGCCCTTGTCGCAGCTGGGGATGAACTCGCGGGGGATGGCTCCGCCCTTGACCTGGTCGACGAACTCGTAGTTGGCGGTCTCGCAGGGCTCGATGAAGCCCGCGACGCGGCCGTACTGGCCCGAGCCGCCGGTCTGCTTCTTGTGGGTGTAGTTGAAGTCGGCCCGCTGGGTGATGGCCTCGCGGTAGGCGACCTGGGGCATGCCCGTGGTCACCTCGCACTTGTACTCGCGGCGCATGCGCTCGATGTAGACCTCGAGGTGGAGCTCGCCCATGCCCTTGATGATGGTCTGGTTGGACTCGGGGTCGACGTAGGTCTGGAAGGTGGGATCTTCCTTGGTGAAGCGGTTGAGGGCCTTGCCCATCTGGTCGCCGGACTTCTTGTCCTTTGGCTCGATGGCCAGGGAGATGACCGGCTCGGGCACGAACATGGAGGTCATGGCGTAGTTCAGGTCGGGGTCGCAGAAGGTGTCCCCCGAGGCGCAGTCGACGCCGAAGAGGGCGACGATATCGCCGTTGTAGCCCTCGTTGATGTCTTCCATGTTGTTGGCGTGCATGCGCACCAGGCGCCCGACCTTGAATTTCTTGCGGGAGCGGGTGTTGTAGAGCTCGGTCCCCTTCTTGATCTCGCCCTGGTAGATGCGGACGTAGGTGAGCTGGCCGTACTGGCCGTCCTCGAGCTTGAAGCCGAGGGCGACGGTCTTGGCGTTCGGGTCGGCCTTGAGCTCGACCTCGGCCTCGGCGTTGTCCAGGTCGAGGGCGACGTTGCGGACCTCGGTGGGGTCGGGGAGGTAGCGCTGGACCCCGTCGAGTAGGAGCTGGACGCCCTTGTTCTTGTAGGCCGAGCCCACGAAGACGGGGACGAGCTTCTCGGCGACGCAGCCCGAGCGCACGGCGGCCAGGATCTGATCGACGGTGGCGTTGCCCTCGAGGGCGGCCTCCATGAGCTCGTCGTCGAACATGGACGCGGCCTCGATGAGCTCCTCGCGGTAGCGCTCGGCGTCGGCGACGAGGTGGCCGGGGATCTCGGCGTAGCGCAGCTCGGTGCCGCCGTCGCCGTCGAAGTAGACCGCCTTCATCTCGAGGAGGTCGATCACGCCCTCGAGCTTGTCCTCGAGGCCGATGGGGATGGTCATGAAGACGGGATTGAGGCCGAGCTTCTCGGCGAGCTGGGCCTTGACCCGGAAGGGATTGGCGCCGGTGCGGTCGCACTTGTTGATGAAGGCGAGCCGGGGAACGTGGTAGCGCTTGAGCTGGCGGTCCACGGTGATGGACTGGGACTGGACGCCGCCGACCGCGCAGAGCACGAGGATGGCCCCGTCGAGGACCCGGAGGGAGCGCTCGACCTCGATGGTGAAGTCGACGTGGCCGGGGGTGTCGATCAGGTTGATCGTGATGTCCTTCCACGAGACGTTCGTGGCGGCGGACTGGATAGTGATGCCCCGCTCGCGCTCGAGGTCCATGGAGTCCATGGTGGCCCCGACCCCGTCCTTGCCGTGGACCTCGTGGATCGCGTGGATCTTCTGGCAATAGAAGAGGATGCGCTCCGAAAGCGTGGTCTTGCCCGAGTCGATGTGGGCGCTGATGCCGATGTTCCTCATCTGGTGAATGTCGATGGACATGTCGGTCTCGTACCTCTCCAGTTTCAGTCTGTGCCCGTCGCGTAGTGCTAAGCTGTCCAGGGGGGCGGGGGCTTGTGCCCTTGAAAAATCCACGGTTTTCCCACGTTTATGCGAAAAAACCCCGTACCCTTCGCATTATAATGAAATTGCAGAGGAGGTTCAAGTACCAGCCTGAGTTTTCGGCTTGCGCAACGCTTAAGCTCGGATATAATACTTGACCCCTACAGATACTCGATCCTCCAGCTGACCGGCCCCGCGGCCTTGAGGGTGGCGCTCACCCCGCAGTACTTCTCCTGCGAGAGCTCCACGGCCTTCTTCACGTTTTCCGGGTTGAGTCCCTCCGCGGCCTTGAAGCGGTAGACGATCGAAAACGAGGTGTAGCGCTTCGGATGCTCCTCGGAGAGCTCGGCTTCGAGCTCCATGTCGAACCAGCCGAGGGGCTCCCGCATCTTGGCCAGGATCGAGACGACGTCCATGCCGGTGCAGCCGGCTAGGGCGGCGAGGAGGAGGGGCTTCGGCCGTGGACCGGCCCCCCTGCCTCCCGATGCCTCGTCCGCGTCCATGACGAGCTTCCCGCCCGGCAGCTCGGCCTCGAAGCCCATGCCCCCCGTCCAGGAGCAGCTGATCTGGTGTTTCATCGCGTTTCTCCCTACCCAGGATGATAGAGCCCCGGGGCCCCGAGCTCAAGCGCCGTTAAATCGTCCCCTCCGTATCGGATTGTCCACGATTCGGCTCCGTGCTATGCTCCACGCTTCGGAGGGGTTATGCAGGCATTGATACTGGCCGCCGGCATGGGCAAGCGCCTCGGGGCTTTGACTAAGGAAGCCACCAAGTGCATGGTGGAGGTCTGCGGCAAGAAGCTCATCGACAGCGCCCTCGAGGCCGTGGTCGAGGCGGGCATCAAGGACGTCACCATCGTCGTCGGCTACAAGGGCGAGAATCTCCGGAAGTACCTCGAGTCGGCCTCCTATCCCGGGCTCCGCTTCCGCTTCGTCGACAACCCCATCTACGACAAGACCAACAATATCTACTCCCTCTGGCTCGCCCGCGAGGCCCTCGCCTCCGACGACACCATCCTCATCGAGAGCGACCTCATCTTCGAGAAGGGCCTCCTGCGGGACCTCGTCCAGAGCAAGGAGCCGAACGCCGCGGTGGTCGCCCGCTGGAAGTCCTGGATGGACGGCACCGTGACCCTCCTCGACTCCGAGGGCTTCGTCAGGAGCGTCATCGACAAGAAGGACTTCAAGTGGAAGCGGATCGGCGAGTACTACAAGACGGTCAATATCTATAAGCTGTCCAGGGAATTCTCCGCCAAGTACTACCTGCCCTTCATGGAGGCCCACCTCGCCTCCTTCGGCCGCAACAACTACTACGAGCAGGTCCTCAAGGTCCTCTCCTTCGTCGACGGGCCGAAGATCAAGGGCTTCAAGATCAAGAAGCGCCGCTGGTACGAGATCGACGACCCCCAGGACCTCGACATAGCCGAGACCCTCTTCGCCGCCGACGCCGACCGGCTCGAGCGCTTCCAGTCCCGCTACGGCGGCTACTGGCGCTTCCCCTTCCTCAAGGACTTCTGCTACCTCGTCAATCCCTACTACCCGCCCAAGACCATGCTCCGCGAGATGCGCTCGAGCTTCGAGGTCCTCCTCTCGCAGTACCCCTCGGGCGCCCGCGTGCTGGGCATCCTCGCGGGCAAGACCTTCGGCCTCGATCCCTCCCGCGTCGCGGTCGGCAACGGGGCCGCCGAGCTCATCCGCCACCTCTTCGAGCTCGTGCCCGGCGAGGTCGGCGTCGTCTACCCGGCCTTCAACGAGTACCCCGCCCGGGCCGGCGCGGGCAGGGTCCGCAAGATCCTCGCCGATCCCGAGAGCCTGGGCTACGGCCTGCCCGAGCTCCTCCCCGCCCTCCCGGGCCTCGGCGCCCTCGTCGTCGTCAATCCCGACAACCCCTCCGGCCACTTCATCGAGAAAGCCGAGATGCTGTCCCTCGTCGCGGCCTGCCGGGACGCCGGCGTCGTCCTCGTGGTGGACGAGTCCTTCGCCGACTTCGCCGAGGAGCGCCTCCGCTACACGCTGCTCGACGACGAGCTCCTCGCCGCGAATCCCCACCTCGTCGCGGTCAAGTCGATCTCGAAGAGCTACGGCGTGCCGGGCCTCCGGCTCGGGGTCCTCGCCTCCTCCCGGCCCGGCCTGGTCGAGTCCCTCCGCAAGACCCTGCCGGTCTGGAACATCAACTCCTTCGGCGAGTTCTTCCTCCAGATAGCCGACAAGTACAAGTCCGACTACCGCCAAGCCTGCAACCGCCTCGCCCTCGAGCGCGGCAAGCTCGCGGCCGGCCTCGCGGCCATCCGCTTCCTCGAGCCCCTGGGCTCCCAGGCCAACTACCTGAGCTGCCGGGTCAAGCCGCCCTTCGCCTCCGGCGAGGTCTGCGCGCGCCTCCTCCAGGACCACGGCATCCTCGCCAAGGACCTGCGCGGCAAGGAGGGGCTCCGGGGCGACTGGATGCGCTTCGCCGTCCGCGACGAGGAGGACAACGCCGCCCTCGTCATGGCCCTCGCCGCCATCGAGAAGGAAGGCCCGCGGGACTGAGCCGCGCCCGGTGCATGGCCCGGGCGCGGCCTAGCCTCGGGCGAGCTCCGCGACGAGGAGGGCGAGCTCGGCGACGAGCCCGAGCTCGACCAGTCCCGGCAGGTCGGCCGGCCCGTGGATGAGCCGGTCGAAGCGGTGGGGGTCTGCGCTGGTCGCGGCTATCGTGGGTATCCCCGCCGGCCAGAAGAGGTAGTGGTCGCTCTCGTACCACCGCTCCATCTCGTCGAAGCCGCCTACCGAGCGCGCCTTCCCGAGGACGGCGGCCTTCTCCTCCTCCCCGAAGTTGAAGAAGCACAGGGAGGTCGGTCCCGGCCTTCCCCCCGCCCCGTCGCAGTTCATCGCGAGCTCGATGTCGCCCACCGCGCCGCCGCGGGCCGCGAGCCAGGCCTTCTCGCCCCCCGCCATGCACTCCTCGCCCATGTAGAAAACGAACTCGAGCTCCGCTCCCCCGCCTCCCCGGGCGGCGGCGGAGGCCGCGAGCTCCGCCGCCGCGAGGAGGGCGGCGACCGAGGCGCCGTTGTCGAGGGCGCCGGGGCTGTAGTGCTTCGTATCGAGGTGGGCGCAGAAGAGTCGGCGTCCGCGCCCGCCCGACGCGACGCCCGGGCCCCGTCGCAGGAGGCCCGAGACCGTGGCCGCCCTCGAGGGCCTCGCCTCGGCCTCTATCTCGAGCTCGAGCCGCGAGCCCCGCGCGAGGCGCGGCGCCGCCGTCGAGGGTACCGTCGCCGAGGCTACGCCGAGGTCGGGGTCGTTGAAGACGTTCCAGACCCCCCGGGCGTGGGGCGAGACGGCCAGGACCGCCGCCGGCTTCCCCGCTTCGATGAGCGACACCAGGCGGCGATGCTCCTCGGGATTGTAGTACTCGAAGAGCTTGGGCATGATGGGGAAGCCGCAGAGCTCGGGCCCGAGGACGAGCATGGCGCCCTCGATCTCGGCGTCCTCGAGCTCCTCGAGGCTCGAGACGGGGAGGGCGGGGCCCGAAGCGCGGACGGGTGGGCTGTAGGGATTGGCGCTCGCCGGGAGCTCCTCGCCGCCCGAGCCGAGGCGGCAGCTTCCCGGCCGCCAGTCGACGCAGGGATACTCGGCCCTGGCCGTCTCGAAGCCCGCCACGGCCAGGGCAGCCTCGACGTAGGCCTCGGCCCTGGCCCCCGCCGCCGAGCCGACCGGACGCTCGCCGATCTCCATGAGGGCCTCGAAGTGCCGTCCGACCGCTCCCATCGCCGCATCTCGTTCCATGGTACCTCCGCGGGGCTGGCCCTTCCTGGGCCGCTCTCCTCGGGCAGGATGCTCCGGGGCTGCGTCAAGGTTATGTCAACAACCTTCGAGGCAGGGGCCGACGGGCTCCATGCGGCCGAAGGCCGCGAGGACGGCAGCCGCCTGCTCCCGGTAAGCCTCGGCCAGGGCCGCGGGCTCGACCGACTCGAGCTCGGCGGCCGCGCCCAATGTCGCCCGGGCGAACCAGGCCGGATCGCCGACGACGAGCCGGAGCTCGGCCCGATCGCCCGCGAGGCGCTCCTCGAGGAGGGCGTAGGCCTGCTCCGCGAAGGCCCGGGCGGCGGAAGCGCGGCAGCGGATGCGCGCCTCGAATGTCGGGACCGAGGCTCCCATGCGGCGCAGGAGCTCCTCGAGGGAGGGATGGCTCGAGCGGTCGAAGGTCTCGCCCAGGAGGCTGGCGGAGGCCGTCCTGGCGGCGAGGAATTGCCGGTAGCCATGGCGTTCCCGGCAGAAGGCCAGGAGCCGCCAGCCGCGGGGCTCCCGGAAGAGGCCCAGGGGCTCGACGACCCGCTCGCTCTCCTGCCCCGAGGCCGAGCGGTAGGAGAGGCGGAGGAGGCGGCCCCGGGCGAGGGCCTCGCGCATCGCGCGGACGGGCTCGCCCCTGCCCGGCTCCCTCGGGCCGAGGAAGGCGAAGGCCTCGACCCCCTCGTCCAGGCGCTCGACGTAGTCGCGCTCGCTCGCGGCGAGGACGGCGCGGACCTTGGCGAGGGCGGAGCGCATGGCTTGGGCGGTCGCCTCGTCCTCCGAGCCCTCGGCGAGCCGGCAGGCCAGGAGGAGGGCGGAGGCCTCGTCGGCGCCGAGCGAGAGGGGAGGCAGCTTCCAGCCCCGCTCGAGGGCGTAGCCGACGCCGGCCTCGGCCCGGAGCGGCACGCCCGACTCGGCGAGGGCCTCCATGTCACGGTAGATGGTGCGGATCCCGACCTCGAATTCCTCGGCCAGCTCGCGCGCGCGGACGAGGCTCCGGGCCTGGAGCCGGATGAGGATGGCAGCGAGGCGCTCGGTGCGGTTCACGCCCAGGGAGTCTAGCGCCGGTCTCAGGCGGGGCGCAATCTAGCCCCGGGCCCTCTCCGGCTCCGCAGGACTGGGCCCCTAGGCCCCGGCCGGCTCCAGCTCGACCGTGAAGTGCCGGAGCAGGGGCGCCTCGCGGACGATGCGGTAGCCTCGCGTTATGCGATCCCGGCGCTCGAGGACGCTCCCCATGACGGCGGCCGCGTAGTCCATGTGGTTGTCGGTGTAGGTGCGGCGGGGCACCGCGAGCCGGAGGAGCTCGAGCTCGGGGTAGCGGTTCTCGCGGCTGTCGGGGTCGCGGTCGGCCATGAGGGCGCCGATCTCGACGCCGCGCAGGCCCCCCTCGACGTAGGCCTCGATGCCGAGGGTCTGGGCGACGAACTCCTCCCGAGGCACCCGGGGCAGGAAGCGCTTGGCGTCGACGAAGATGGCGTGGCCTCCGTAGGGCCTGAGGACTGGCACGCCGTAAAGCTCGAGCTTGGCCCCGAGCCGGGCCACCTGGGCTATCCTCGCCTCGAGGTAGGGCAGCTCGGTGGCCTCGCGGAGGCCCACCGAGAGGGCGCCGAGATCGCGGCCGGCCATGCCGCCGTAGGTGTTGAAGCCCTCGTACATGATGTTGAAGGAGCTCGCGCGGCGGAAGAGCGCCTCGTCGCGGAAGCAGATGAGGCCGCCGATGTTGACGATGCCGTCCTTCTTGCTCGACATGGTGCAGCCGTCGGCGTAGGAGAACATCTCGCGGGCAATCTCGCGGATGCCCTTGCCGTCGTAGCCGGGCTCCCGCTTCCTGATGAAGTAGGCGTTCTCGGCGAAGCGCGCGGCGTCGAGGAAGAAGGGCACCCCGGCGGCGCGGCAGAGCTCGGAGACGCCGCGGATGTTCGCCATGGACACGGGCTGGCCGCCCGAGGAGTTGCAGGTGACCGTGACGATGCACAGGGGTATCTCGCCGCGGCCGCGCTCCCCGAGGACCTTCCCGAGCTTGGCTAGGTCCACGTCGCCCTTGAAGGGCAGGTCGACCGTCGGGTCGAAGGCCGCGTCGACCGTGCAGTCGACCGCGCGGGCGCCCCGGCCCTCGATGTGGCCCTTGGTGGTGTCGAAGTGCGAGTTGCCCGGCACGAGCTTGCCCCGGCCCTCGCTGCCCGGGCCGATGAGGGCCGACATGAGGACGTTCTCGGCGGCCCGGCCCTGGTGGGCGGGAAGGAAATGGTCGAAGCCCATGACCTCCTTCACCGCCTCCTTGAGCTTGTAGTACGAGCTCGCCCCCGCGTAGCTCTCGTCGCCGAGCATCATCTCCGCCCACTGGGCCGAGGACATGGCCCCCGTGCCCGAGTCGGTGAGGAGGTCGACGAAGACCTCCTCGCTGCGGAGGTTGAAGAGGTTGTACCTCGCCGCGGCGATGGCGCGCTCGCGCTCCTCGCGCGTGCTGCGGCGGATGGTCTCGACCGTCTTGATCCTGAAAGGCTCGGCGAAGGGCAGTTCCATGGTCCCGAGTGTAGCCTCGAGAGCGGGGCCTGTCAAAGGGAAGTCGCGATTATTTCACGGTAGTGTAATTACTTATAGAAACACGAGCGCGATTCCTCTACACGAGCTTGACCGCGGGGCGACCGCGGGGCTATAACGTCCTATCGCATCCGAAGGAGAGGCCCTATGCGCCACAGCTGCAGCGTGATCCCCCTGCCGGCCATCGTCTGGACGCGCCCCGCCGAATAGAGCCCTCTTCGGGCGGCCTTCTTCCCGGGACGCGCGCCGCGAACGTGTGTCCGGACCCTCTATAGCCGCGTTCCACGGCCGCGCTTCCCGCCCGCGGGAAGCGCGGCGCAACCACGATCGACGCGCGTCGAAGCGCGAGGTGCCCGATGCCCTCAACGAAAGCGAAGCGCTACGGCTTCCGAAGCCTGGTCAAGCGCCTGTGGCGCTATTACCGGCCATATAAAGCCACCCTCCTCCTCGACCTCCTGGCCGTCGTGGGCCTCTCGGCCCTCGGCCTGGTCCTGCCCTGGCTCCTCAAGGTGATGATCGACGCCGCCCTGCCCGCCCGCGACGCGCGCGCCATGGCCGGCATAGCGGCGATCGTCGCCGCCCTCGCCGCGCTCAAGTACGGCCTGAACTACTACAGCCTCTACGCCGGGCACGCCATGGCCGTGGCCATGGAGCGGGACATGCGCCGCGACTTCTTCGCCAAGCTCCAGACGATGAGCTTCTCCTTCTTCGACGAGCGCAAGACCGGCGAGCTCATGTCCCGCATGACGAACGACATCGGCAAGGTCTCCGACGCGGTCAACCACGCGCCCGAGGACCTCGTCCTGGCGCTCTTCACCGTCGCGGGCTCCTTCGGCCTCCTGTTCGCCCTCAACCCCGCCCTCGCCGCCATCTGCCTCGTCCCCATCCCCCTCATGGCGGCCTACACCGCCTTGCTCGGCGGCCGCATCCTCGCGGGCTTCGAGCGGGCCAACGACGCGGTGGCCGGCATCAACGCGCGGATGGAGGACATCGTCTCGGGCATGCGCGTGGTCCAGTCCTTCGCCCGCGAGAGCCATGAGGCGGAGCGCTTCGGCCGCCTGAACGAGGAGAACTACCAGGCCTGGCGCGCGGTGCTCCGGACCCTCGGCTGGTATTTCGGCGGGGTCGACTTCCTCCGCGACCTGGCCAGGCTCGTCATCATCGCGGCGGGCGGCCTGTTCGCCCTCCGGGGCGAGCTCTCCGCGGGCGCCCTTGTCGCCTTCATCTCCTACGTCGGGCTCTGCCTGGAACCGATCGAGCGCCTAACGCGTACGGTCGAGGCGATCCAGCGCCTCGCCGCCGGCCTGCGCAGCTTCTTCGAGATCATGGACGCCGAGAGCGCGGTACGCGACCTGCCGGGCGCCCGGCCCCTGCCCGGCTCCGGGCCCTGCTCCATCCGCTTCGAGTCCGTGACCTTCTCCTACGGGGGCGAGCGGCACGTGTTCCGCGACCTCGACCTGGAGATCGCGGGCGGCTCGACGGTGGCCCTCGTCGGGCCCTCGGGGACGGGCAAGACCACCTTCTGCAACCTCATCCCGCGCTTCTACGAGCCCCAGTCGGGCCGGATCCTCATCGACGGGGAGGATGTCCGCTCCTTCCTCCTCGCCGACCTCAGGCGGGCCGTCGGTATAGTCCAGCAGGAGGTGTTCCTCTTCGCGGGCAGCGTGCGCGAGAACATCGCCTACGGCTGCCCCGGCGCCTCCGACGCCGAGGTCGAGGAGGCCGCCGCCCTCGCGAACGCCCACCTGTTCGTATCGGAGCTGCCCCAGGGCTACTCGACCCTCGTGGGCGAGAAGGGAGTGAAGCTCTCCGGAGGGCAGCGGCAGCGCATCGCCATCGCGCGGGCCTTCCTGAAGGACCCGCGGATCCTGATCCTCGACGAGGCGACGAGCTCCCTCGACTCGCGCAGCGAGCGCGCGGTGCAGGAGGCGCTGCGCCGCCTCGTCAGGGGCCGGACCACCCTGGTGATCGCGCATCGGCTCACGACGGTGCGCGACGCCGACGAGATCGTGGCGCTCGACGAGAGCGGGATAGCCCAACGCGGCACCCACGAGAGCCTCATCGCCGTGCCGGGGCTCTACCGCGACCTGTACTCCCCCGGGGCTTCCGGCGCCGACCTCGTCCTCGTGGACGAGCCCGATGAGGCCGGAAGCGGCGAGGCCTAGGGCCGCGGGGCGGCCGGCGGGGCCCCGTTGCCCAGGGGCCGCCCGGAAGGGTACTATCGAGGACGGATGCGTTCCTGGAAAAAGTCCTTCTCGGCCCTCTGGGCGGCCGAGTTCCTCGCGATAGCGGGATTCTCCACCTCCAACCCCATCCTCCCCCTCTACCTCGCCGAGCTCGGCGTCGAGGACAAGGCGGCCCTCAACTGGTGGAACGGGGCGATCACCACGGCGCCCGCCATCGCCCTCGCGGTCTTCGCCCCCATCTGGGGCAGCCTGGCGGACCGCTACGGCCGCAAGCTCATGCTCCTGCGCGCCATGGTCGGGGGCTCGATCCTCGTCGGGCTCTGCGCCCTCACGACCGCGCCCTGGCAGGTCCTCGTCCTCAAGACCCTCCAGGGCTGCGTCACCGGCACCGTAGCGGCGGCGACCGTCCTGACCGCGAGCATCGTGCCCCTTGCCGAGGCCGGCTACTACCTCGGCCTCATGCAGATGGCCGTCTACCTCGGCAACTCGGCCGGCCCCCTCTTCGGCGGAGTCGTCACCGACCTCGTCGGCTCGCGGATCAACTTCCTCGCGACCGCGATCATGCTCGCCGCCGCCGCCTATGTCGTCCTGCGCCGCGTCGAGGAGGATTTCGCCCCGAGCGGCTCGCCGGGGCGCTTCAAGCCGAGGGACGCGTTGCCCGATTTCGCGATCGTCGCAGCGACCCCCGCCCTCGCCCCCCTCCTCATCGTTATTTTCGGGGTGAGCCTGGCCTCGAACACCGCCGGGCCCATCCTGCCCCTCGTCATACGGGACATGACCGGGAGCGCCCCCGGCACCGCCTCCCTCTCGGGCCTGATCATCGGCGTGACCTCGATAGCCGGGGCCATCGCGGCGGCCCTTATCGGCAGGGTCTCGGGCCGGATCGGCTACGGCAGGACCCTCCTCGGCTGCCTCGCCGGCGCCTTCATCTTCTCCCTACCCCAAGCCCTGGCCCGCGATCCCTACACCCTTCTCGCCCTTCGCGCGGGCGCGGGGATCTTCATGGGCGGCACCATGCCCTCGGTCAACGCCCTCATCGCCCAGCTCTGCGATCCCGCCAGGCAGGGCTCGACCTACGGCCTCTCCTCCTCGATGTCGAGCGTGGGCGGCGCCCTCGGGCCGGTCCTGGGCGCATTCGCCGCGACTGCCTTCGGCTATCCCTCGGTATTCTGGGTGACCTCCGCCCTCCTCGGGCTCATAGCCGGGGGGATAGCCCTGGCCCTCGGCCGGAGGCAAGCGGCCATGGAGGCTGCCTCCCCGGCGGCCGCGGCGGCGGAAGGCGCCGGCATACGCCGGCCAGGAGGAGTCGATGAGCTACGGAGCTGATCGGGCGTCGGCGGGGAAGCGCGGCCTCGCTCCCGTGGAGAAGTACCTGGCCGCCGCCGCCGCCCTCCTCGTCCTCGTCATCGCGGCGGGGACCGCGTTCGGCCTCGCGGCGGGCACGAGGCAACGCAAGCTCGAGCGCGAGGCCGATGGCGGGGAGGCGCCCGCCGCCTACCTCTCGATCGGTACGGTGCGGGCCAGGAGCGCGGATCCGAAGCCGGCGGTCGTGGTCGCGACCCTGGCCTTCCCCTACGATCCCGCGGACCGCGCCTTCGCCGAGGAGCTCGGCCGCAAGCTGCCCGCGCTGAAAGCCGCGGCGGCTTCCTGCCTCTCGCGGAAGAAGGCGGCTGAGCTCGCCCCGGCCTACGAGGGAGCCGTCAAGGCCGCGTTGCGCGACTGCTTCAACAGCCTACTATCGCTTGGGCGTATCGAGGAAATCTGGCTATCTGATTTTTCGGTGATCCAGTAAAACTGCCTCGAACCCTGTTGCGCCCTCAATCAAGGAGCCAATCGAGGCGCGTTGGGAGGGCATGAGCGCCTTCATCCCTCCCTTCTGCCCCTGGAAAGGCTGCGGCGAGCACCGGC
>JAKLFE010000002.1 GCA_022711355.1 Spirochaetota bacterium
AGGAGCATGACCCAGATCGAGTAGTTGATCGAGTCCATGAGGAGGGCGTAGCCCATCTCGGAGTCGGCCACCTCGAGGGCCCCCTGGATGGCCACCATGTTGCCGGTGCCGCCGATCCAGCTGCCGCAGAGGGCCGCGAGGGGCTTCCAGCTTCCGGCGCCCATGGCGCCCTTGAAGATGAGGAAGGCGACGACGAAGCCGATCATGATCGAGGCCGTCGCGGAGAAGAAGCCGATGAGCATCTTCGGCCCGAGCTTGACGATCTTGCGCAGGTCGCAGCGGAGCAGCATGAGGAAGATCATCGCGGGCAGGAGGCCGTCCTTGAGGGCCTTGTAGGCCGCGGTGATCTGCGGGGTCTTGCCCCAGACCTTGAAGGTGGACAGGAGCATCGCGAAGAAGTAGAGCATCACGATGGCCGGGACGTACTTGAAGATCTTGAGGTTGGCCTTCTTCTCGAGGAGCACGAGGAGGCTCGCGAAGAAGATGAGGAATGCCACGTAGGGCAGGGCGTTCTGGATCATGGTCTCTCCTTGGTTGTCGCCATTGGGGCCGGGTTCGGGATTCTCCTTTGGTCACGCGCGCCTGCGCCACCTCCTTCCCGCGGCCGGGACGCCCCGAGGGCGGTCGCGCGGCGGCGCGGCGAGGGAAGGGACGCGGACCAGGAGGAGCCGAGCTGTCGAATGGTTCATGGGCATCCTCCGCGGAAAGCGAGCCAGCGTATCGACCTTTCGGCCGGTTACCGAGCTTCGCTTGCGGACGATGCCGGAGGGGCACCCAAGCAAACCAAGCAGTAAATCGGATAGAGGGATCCGATTTGCTGAGTATATAGGCGATTTTAAGGCCGCGCAACTTATTTCTGCCGCGCAGCGGCGGCGCGCGCCTCCGATATCGGCTATACTGTCATCCGCGAGGCACGCCGTGAAGACCATCCTCCTCGTCGACGACGAGTCCTTGATCGCCCTCTCCACCAAGCTCGGCCTCCAGGACGCCGGCTACCGCGTCCTCGTCGCCGCGTCCGGCGAGGAGGCCGTCGAGGCGGCCCTCGCGGAGGAGGGGCCCGACCTCGTCCTCATGGACATCGACCTCGGCCCGGGCATCGACGGCACGGAGGCGGCCCGCCGGATCCTCGAGCGGCGCCGCCTGCCCATCGTCTTCCTCAGCTCCCACTCCGAGAGCTCCTACGTCGCGAAGGTGCGGGGCCTCACCCGCTACGGCTACGTATCGAAGGACGCGGGCGGCTTCGTCCTCCTCTCCTCGATCGAGATGGCCTTCGAGCTCTTCGACGCGCACGAGCGGCTGCGGGAGAGCGAATCGCGGCTCACGACCCTCATCAAGACCATCCCCGACCTCGTCTGGCTCAAGGACGCGGAGGGCGTCTACCTCGCCTGCAATCCCAGCTTCGAGCGCTTCTTCGGGGCCCCGGAATCCGAGATCGTCGGCAAGACCGACTACGACTTCCTCGAGGCCGAGCTCGCCGACTTCTTCCGCGACAAGGACCGCGAGGCCATACGCGCGGGTTCCCAGCGCAGCAACGAGGAGTGGGTGACCTTCGCGAGCGACGGGCATCGCGCCCTCCTCGAGACGATCAAGACGCCGATGTCCGACGCCTCGGGCAAGGTCCTCGGCGTCCTCGGGATCGGCCGCGACATCACCGAGCGCAAGCTCGCGGAGGAGGCGCTCAAGGCGAGCGAGGACAGCGTCCAGCGCAAGCTAGCCGCCATCGTCGAGCCCGACGGGGACCTCGGCGACCTGGGCCTCGGCGACATCGTGGACGTCCCCTCCCTCCAGGCCCTCCTGGAGGACTTCTCAGCCCTCACCGGCATGACCACCGCCGTCCTCGACTCGCGGGGCACGATACTCGTGGCCACGGGCTGGCAGGATATCTGCACCAAGTTCTTCCGCAAGCATCCGCTGAGCGGCGCCTTCTGCACCGAGAGCGACCTCTTCCTGGCCAAGAACCTCAAGGCGGGGGAGTACCTCGACTACCGCTGCAGGAACGGGCTCTGGGACGTCGTCACGCCGTTGTTCGTCGACGCGCGCCACGTCGGCAACATCTACACCGGGCAGTTCTTCTACGAGGAGGACGAGGTGGACCTGGCGGCCTTCGCCGCCCAGGCCGGGCGCTACGGCTTCGACGAGGGGGAGTACCTCGCGGCCCTCGCCCGGGTCCCCCGCTATAGCCGCGCCGCGATCGCTCGGCTCATGGACTTCCTCGTGCGGCTCACGAATTTCGTCTCGCGCCTGAGCTACAGCAACTTGAAGCTCGCGCGCGCCACCGCGGACCTGCGCCGCGCCGAGGAGGAGAAGGAGCTCCTGCTCAAGGAGCTCCAGCACCGGGTCAAGAACAGCCTCGCGATCGTGTCGAGCTTCCTCAGGCTCAACAAGACCGAGCTCCTGGACGAGGCCGCGCAGCGCGCCTTCCAGGAGGCCTCGGACCGGATCAAGTGCATATCCCTCATCTACGAGCAGCTCGACCAGCCGACGAGCGCGGGCAGGATCAGGCTCGACCTCTACCTCTCGGGCCTCGCCGAGCTCCTGCGGACGACCTACGCGCCGGACTCGGGGCGGCTCGGCGTCGAGCTCGAGCTCCCCGAGATCGAATGCGCGCAGAAGCGCGCGGTCTCCCTCGGCCTGGTCTTCAACGAGCTGTTCACCAACGCCCTCAAGTACGCCTGCCCGCCCGGCCGGCCCGGCTCGATCGGCATCTCGCTGCGCGAGTCGGGCGGGCAGCTCGAGCTCCGGGTCGCGGACCGGGGGCCCGGCCTGCCCGCCGATTTCGATCCGCGGACCGCCGCGAGCCTCGGCCTCAGGATCGTCCACATGCTCGCCGAGGAGCTCGGCGGGAGCATCGCCTTCGAGTCGGACGGGGGCACGACGGCGATCCTCCGCTTCCCCCGGGACTAGGCCCTCCCGGGCCGTCCCGCCCGGCCGCTCCGATGGTAGAGGTCGCGGGCGAGGGGGAGGAGCTTCGCCCGGTCGAGGACCCGTATCCGGCCCCTGGTCCCCTCGAGGATGCCCTCGGCGCGGAAGCGGCGCACGACCCGGGCGAGCTGGCGGTAGCTCGCGCCGATGAAGTCCGCGAGCTCCCCGAGGTCGTCCGTGCCCAGGAGCTCCCCCGCCCCGTCGAGGCTGGCCAGGAGGTAGCTCGCGAGGCGGTTCTCGACCGGGTAGCGCAGGTTTATCGACTCGGCCTGGTTGCGGTCGGCGAGCTTCTCGCCCAGGCGGCCGCAGAGGTACATGAGGAAGCGGCCGTTGCGGTCGGCTGCCTTCCGGACGGCGGCGATCGGGAGGAGGAGGCAGAGGGCGGGGGTGATGGCCTCGACGCTCAGGAGGTAGCGCTCGGCGGAGAAGAGCTCGACCTCGCCCAGGACGTCGAAGGGCTCGAAGAAGGAGGCCAGGACGCTCTGCCCGTTCTCCATGGTGCTGTAGGCCTTGACCCGGCCCTCGACCAGGAAGTACAGGCTCCGCACCGGGTCGCCCGCCCGGATGAGGAGCTCGCCGGGGCCGCGGCGCAGGGGCGCGAGGGCCTCGACGAGGTCTCCGGAGATGAGCTCGTCGAGGCCGAAACGCCGTATCAGCTCCTCCCTCCGCTCCATGCTCGGCGAATCCTCCCGCGATAGGACATATGTCCTATCGCAAGGACGATCCTAGCAGGATACTCGAGCCCAGGAAAGGGAGAGCCCAGCCATGTACGCCGCCCTCGCGCCCCTCGTCGGCGCCCTGATCACCCTCATGAACGGCCTGAACAGCCGCTTCGCGGCCAGAGTCGGCTACCTGGCCGCGGCCCTGGTAATCCACCTCGCCGGCCTCGCGGCCGTCCAGCTCATCCTCCTCGCGCGGCGCGAGGGTCGGGGCGGGAGGGAAGGCCGCGAGCGGCTGCCGCCCTACTACTACCTCGGCGGCTTCGTGGGGGTGGGGACCGTCTTCGCGAGCAGCTACGCCTTCGCCCGGCTGGGGGCGACCCTCGCCGTGGCCCTGGCCCTCCTCGGCCAGGCCCTCTTCTCCCTCGGGGCCGACGCGACCGGCCTCCTCGGGCGGAAGCGCTACCCCCTCTCCGCGCGGCGGCTCCCGGGCATAGCCCTGGCCCTGGCGGGAGTGGCCCTCATGGCCGGGCAGTGGCGCGCCAACATCCCCGCCCTCCTCGCCGGCCTCGCGGCGGGGCTCTGCCCCGGGCTCTCCTTCATCCTCAACTCCGAGCTCGGCCGGCGGGTGGGGGTCTTCCGCTCGACCCGGGTCAACTACCTCGCCGGCCTGGCGACCATCCTGGCCGTCGCCCTCGCCCTCCGCCTCCCCCTCGCCGCCTCCGCCCAGGCGGTAGCCGAGGCCGGCCCCTTCCTCGCCCTCGGCGGGGGCTTCATGGGCGTGGCCGTGGTCAGCTCCATGAACTTCATCTTCCCCCGCCTCTCGGCCTTCTCGGCCACCCTCCTGGTCTTCGGCGGCCAGGCCCTGACCGGCCTGGCCCTCGACGGCCTCGCCGGGGGCATGCTCGACACGCGCAAGCTGGCCGGGACGGCCCTCCTCCTCGCCGGCTTCGCGGCCGACGCCGCCCTCTCGCGCCGACCCGGGAGCCCTCAGCCTTGACCGCCGCGCGGCCCCCGCATATCCTGATGCCGGGCGCGCGCTCGCGAGGAGGCATTCGCGCATGTTCGGAGCCTGGTTCTGGTGGGCCGCCGCCGGCCTCGTCCTCGTCTGCGCGGAGACCTTCATCCCCGGCCTCGCGGTCATCTTCTTCGGCCTGGGCGCCCTGGCGACCTCCCTCCTCTGCCTCGTGCCCCCCTTCGCGGCGAGCCCGGCCCTCCAGGCCCTCTTCTGGACGGCCTCGAGCCTCGCCTCCCTGGCCCTCCTGCGACGGCCCCTCATGCGGATCCTCAGGGGGAGCGTCTTCTACCGGATCCCCGAGGAGGAGGTCGATCCCCTGGAGGGCGAGCCGGCCATCGTCACCGAGCGCGTCGGGCCGGAGGAGCCGGGGCGGGTCCGCTTCCGCGGCACGAGCTGGAAGGCCCTCGCCTACCTCGAGACCCTCGAGCCGGGCGAGGAGGTCAGGGTCGTCTCCCGCGAGGGCCTGGCCCTCGTGGTGACCAAGGACTTCCTCGATCCCTCCGGCGAGAGCGAGGCCGCGGGGGGCCTCGTCGCCGGCGGGGCGGATTCAGACAAGGAGGTATCGAAGTGATACGGATCATCTTGGCCTACGCCGCGGCCCTCGCGGCCATAGCCGTCCTGCTCCGCCTCGTCGTGGTCGTGCCGGAGCAGCGGGCCTACGTCGTGGAGTTCCTCGGCAAGTACCGCAGGACCCTGGGCTCGGGCCTCCACGTCCTCGTGCCCTTCCTCGAGCGGATCGCCTACCGGCACCAGCTCAAGGAGGACGTCATCGACGTCGAGCCCCAGGTCTGCATCACCTCGGACAACGTCCAGGTCACCGTCGACGGGATCCTCTACTACAAGATCTTCGACCCCGTCCTCGCGAGCTACGGCATCGACGACTACCGCTTCGCCACGGTCCAGCTGGCCAAGACCACCATGCGCTCCGAGATCGGCAAGATCGAGCTCGACCGGAGCTTCGCCGAGCGCGAGGTAATCAACGACAACATAGTCCGGGCGGTGGACGAGGCGACCGATCCCTGGGGCATCAAGGTCACCCGCTACGAGGTCCGCTCGATCACGCCGAGCGAGGTGATCACCGAGGCCATGGAGCGGCAGATGCGGGCCGAGCGCGAGAAGCGCGCCGAGATCCTCGCCAGCGAGGGCGTCAAGGAGAGCCGCATCAACGTTTCCAAGGGCGAGCGCGAGGAGGCGATCAACATCTCCATGGGCGAGCGCACCCGCACCATCAACCAGGCCGAGGGCAAGGCCGCGGCCATCGGCGCGGTGAGCCGGGCCACGGCCGAGGGCCTCGGGCTCGTGGCCGAGGCCCTCGCCTCCCCGGGAGGCTCCTCGGCGATGACGCTGCGCCTCGCCGAGCAGTACGTCGAGCGGCTGGGGCAGATCCTCGGCCAGGCCAAGACCCGGATCATGCCCGAGCGCCTGGCCGAGCTCCAGGGCCTGGCCGAGCTCGTCGGCCTGGTCCCCGCCGGGGCCGGCCGCCCCGAGCCGGCGCCGGAACGGGCGCCAGCGCCCGAGGCCGAGCGCGAGCTCGTCCGCGCCCGCCGCGAAGGAGGCCGCCCGTGAATCCCTTCGTTCCCCTCGCCATCATCCTCGGCCTCTTCGGCCTGGTCGTCGCGATCCAGCTCCTGCGCTCCATCCGCATCGTGCCGGCCCAGTCCTCATACATCGTCGAGCGCCTCGGGCGCTACGCCTCGAGCCTCGGCGCGGGCTTCCACGTCCTCGTCCCCTTCCTCGACCGGGTGGCCTACAAGCACACCCTCAAGGAGCAGGCCATCGACGTGCCCTCCCAGGAATGCTTCACCATGGACAACGTCAAGGTGAGCATCGACGGCGTCCTCTACCTCAAGGTCGTCGACCCCAAGCGCGCGAGCTACGGGGTCACCGACTACCGCTTCGCCTGCGTCTGCCTGGCCCAGACCACGATCCGCGCCGTCGTCGGCAAGCTCGAGCTCGACCGCACCTTCGAGGAGCGGGGCTCCATAAACGCCGCCGTGGTGCGGGCCGTCGACGAGGCCGCCTCGCCCTGGGGGGTAAAGGTCACCCGCTACGAGATCCAGAACATCAAGGTGCCCGACTCGGTGCTCAAGTCGATGGAGCTCCAGATGAAGGCCGAGCGCGACAAGCGCGCGGAGATCGCCAAGAGCCTCGGCGTCATGGAAAGCAAGATCAACTACTCCAAGGCCTCCATGGAGGAGGCGGTGAACAAGAGCGAGGGCGAGAAGCAGCGCGCGATCAACGAGGCCGAGGGCCGCGCGGCCGAGATCCTCGCGGTGGCCAAGGCCACGGCCGATTCGATCAGAACCCTGGCGGCCGCGGTCTCCGCGCCCCAGGGCCGGGAGGCCGCCTCCCTCCGCCTCGCGGAGGCCTACATCGAGTCCCTCCGCAAGCTCGCCGCCCCCGGCAACACGGTCATCCTCCCCATCGACCTCGCCGATCCCGCGGCCGTGACCCGGAGGACGGACCGCCTCCTCGGGGGCTGAGCGCGGCCGGCCGGCGGGGCGCTGGACTCCCGCCGGTCCGGGCGCATCCCGTCCTGACCGATTCCTAACGGCCGCCTAACCGCGAGGGAAGGCGGCCTTCCTATACTCGGGCCATGAGCCCGCGAAAGAGACTGCGGATCGCCATCTCCGTGAACGGCGAGGGACGAGGTCACCTAACGCGCATCGCCGCCCTCGCCCGCCGCCTCGAGGGCAGGCAGGAGCTGGCCTTCTGGGCCCCGGACACCATCCTCGAGGAGCTCGGCCGGCTCTTCCCCCGGGCGGAGGCGCGGCCGGTCCCCCTGCTCAGGATAGCGATGCGGGGGCCGGGCATCGACCTCGCGGGCACGGCCGCGGCCAACCTCGGGCCCCTCGTCTCGACGGGCTCGAGCGTCTCGGCCCTCGCCGCCGAGCTCGAGGCCTTCCGCCCCGACGGGGTCCTCTCCGACTTCGAGCCCTTCCTCCCCGAGGCCGCCGCCCGCCTCGGCCTGCCCGTCCTCCAGCTCAACCATCCCGGCATCCTGACCCGCTTCCCCCTGACCGATCCCGCCTCGGTCGCGGCGAAGCTCGTCGCCGCCCGCATGATGGGCCGCTTCGACAAGCTCCTGCTCTGCTCCTTCTACGCGGGCGACGTCGGCCCCATCCTGCGGCCGGAGCTCCTCCGCGCGAGGCGCCCGCGGCGGGAAGAGGACTTCGTCCTGGTCTACGCCCGCGAGGGCCTGGCCGAGCGCTTCAGGGACTACGCGGCGAGGCGGGGCGCGACGAGGTTCCGCTTCTTCCCCGACCCGGCCTCGGACTACGCTTCCGCCCTCGCCTCCTGCTCCGCCATCGTCGCCCCGGCCGGGCACCAGACCATCTGCGAGGCCCTCTGCCTAGGCAAGCCGATCTTCGCCGTCCCCCTCGCGGGCCAGGCCGAGCAGGCCCTCAACGCCCAGATGCTCCGCCGCTCGGGCTGGGGCGACTGGGCCCCGGCCGAGGCCTTCGAGGAGGGCCTCGACCGCTTCCTCGCCGCGCGTGGCTCCTATCCCCGGCCCCCCGAGCCGGGCCTGGCCTTCCGCTTCGGCGACGAGGGACCCCGGGCCGCCCGGATCGTGCGGGACTACTTCGCCGCGGAAGCCGCGCGCCTGCGCGGCCCCGCCCCGATCCGCCGCGCCTACTCGCGGGCCACCTGGTTCCTCGGCCGCCTCGTGCCGGCCGGGGGAAGCCTCGGGGCGCCCGCGTGAGCGGCTGCGCCCACGGACGCCCCGCCGCGCGCCGCGGCCTCAGGTAGCGGAGTTCAGGAGCTCGCTCAGGCCGATGAGGAGGATGGTCGCCGCGACGACGGCCGCGGCGATGGCCTCGAGGCCGACCCTGATAGCCAGGAAGCCGTAGGCCGGGGGCACCAGGGTCGCCCCGCCGTAGGCGAAGGCCACCTGCCGCCCCACGACTCGCCGGGCCGTCGCCTCGTCGAAGCGGCGGGGCGTCTCGTGCATGAGGCAGGGGTAGACCGGGGCGCAGCCGAGGCCGAGGAGGGCGAGCCCGGCCGCCGAGATCCAGAGGGCATCCCCGAGGAAGGCGCCGGCCCCGAACAGGCAGCCCCCCGCGAGGGCTAGGCCGAGGCCGAGGCGCACCATGCGCCGGTTGCCCAGGCGGTCTGCTATCGCCCCGGTGAGGAAGCGCCCGGCCATGATCGTCCCGTAAAAAAGGGAGAGGAGGAGGCCGGCCCTCGGCTGGGCCAGGCCCCGCGCGTCGACGAGGATCGAGGCGGCCCAGAGCCCGATGCCCGATTCCACCGCGAGGTAGAGGAGGTAGAGGACCGGGCCGAGCCAGGCAGCCCAGGGCGGGGCGGCGCCGGGCGCGGGCCGGGCCTCCTCGAGCTCGGGCGGCCGTCGCGGGACCGCCCCCTCGCGCCGCCATAAGGGGAGGCTCGCCCAGAAGATCGCGGCCAGGGAGAGCTGCAGGACCGCGATCGCGCGGTAGCCCGAGGCCCAGCCGGGGCCCGCGACCGCGCTCGCCATGATGGCCGGCCCGATCGTGGCGCCGACCCCCCAGAAGCCGTGGAGCCAGTTCATATGCCGCGAGGAGTAGTGCTCCGCGACGAAGTGGTTCAGTCCCGCGTCCACCGAGCCGGCGCCGAATCCCAGGGGCAGGGCGAGGGCGTAGAGCCAGGCGATCGAGGGCGCCAGGGAGTAGCCGAGGAAAGCGCCGCCGGTGAGGAGGCAGGACAGGAGGACCACCAGCCCCGTGCCCAAGCGCTCGAGGACCCGGGCCGCGGCGAGGCCCGAGAGGAGGGAGCAGATCGTCGCGACCACGGTCACCGGAGCGATGGCGTCGACGGGGAGGCCCCAGCCGCGGCGCATCGCTGGCCAGGCCACGCCGAGGCAGGAGTCGGGGATGCCGAGGCTGATGAAGGCGGCGTAGA
The DNA here is from genome assembly GCA_022711355.1 of Spirochaetota bacterium. Lineage (GTDB taxonomy): Bacteria > Spirochaetota > Spirochaetia > Treponematales > Rectinemataceae > JAKLFE01. Next base: position 9,481 of record JAKLFE010000002.1, read on the forward strand.
TGAGGACGAGGAGGAGGGCCGTTTTGTTTCGCATGACGCGCGGATGGTAGTCCTGCAACGCGTTGCAGGCAAGCGGTCGAGGACCGCTAGAAGGCGGTCCGCACGAGCCGCGCGACCCGCTCGCGCCGGCCCTCGGCGGGCAGGTACTCGGGCTTGCTCACCAGGAGGCTGGCCAGGCCGTGGACCTTCGCCCAGAAGCCCAGGAGGATCTCGCCCTCGCTCAGGCCGGGGAAGCGCGGCGCGAGGGGACGGGCGGCCTCGGCGAGGAGGGCGTAGCCGTCCCGCTCCCCCGATCCCCCCTCGCGAGCCTCCGCGCAGGCCGTTCCCGTGAAGAGGGAGACGATGGCCTCTCCCTGGAAGCCGATCCGCTCCGAGAGGATCTGGAAGAGGAGGAGGACCTCGGGATTGTCGAGGAAGAAGCCGACATAGGCCTCGCCGAGGCGATACAGCCGCTCCTCCGGGTCAGCGACTCCCTCGATCCCCGCGGCGAGGGCGGCGTCGAAGCGGGCTTGGTCCTCGCGGACGATGGCGAGGATGAGCTCCTCCCGGGAGGCGAAGTGGCGGTAGGGCGCGTTGTGGCTCACCCCGAGGCCCTGGGCGAGCTTGCGGAGGGAGAAGTGCGCGTAGCCTTCGGAAATGAGAAGGCTCCGCCCCTCGGCGAGGAGGGATGCGCGGAGATTCGGGTGGTGGTAGTCGGTGGGCATGGCGGAAGCATAGCGGAAGGTGTTGACACTGACAACATCTTCTCGCTATATTCGCTCCTGGTTGTTGACACTGCCAACATTGGAGGTCATATGAACATTCTCGGTCTGTACGACGAGAAGAACCCCGAGACGGAGGGCGCGGTGGCGGCCCTCGAGGCCTGGGCCCGTTCCGAGGGACATGCCCCTCGATTCGTCGATGCCTCGGCCCTCTCGCTCAAGCCCTGCCTCGGCTGCTTCGGCTGCTGGCTGCAGACGCCGGGATCCTGCCTGATCGGCGGCGACGAGGGGCGGGCCTTCGTCGAGGCCCTCGCCCCGGCCGATCTCTTCCTCGTGCTCACCCGCATCCCCTTCGGCTCCTTCGCGCCGGCGGTCAAGCGGACCCTCGATCGGAGCATCCCCGTCCTCCTGCCCTACTTCACCCTGCACCGGGGCGAGATGCACCACGCCCAACGCTATCGCCGGCCCCGGCGGCTCCTCCACGTCCCCTACGGCGACTACGAGGCCGAGGAGCTCGCCACCTTCGCGGGCCTCGCCGCGGCCCACTGCGACAACCTCCTGGCGCCGCCGGCGCGGCGGCAGTTCGCCTACCGGGGCGATCCCGAAGCCCTCGTCGCCTGGGTCGCCGAGGAGCTGGCGTCATGAAGGCCCTCCTCGTCAACGGCAGCCCCAAGGCCCGGGACTCGGCCTCGGGCAGCATCCTGGATAGCCTCGCCGCGGCCCTCGGCCCCGGAATGGAAACCAGGAGACTGCGGGCGATAACGGCGAAGGAGGCCGAGCCCGCCGACCTCGAGGCCGAGGTCCTGGTCCTCGCCTTCCCCCTCTACGTCGACAGCCTCCCGGCCCCACTCCTCGAATGGCTCCTCTCCTACGCCGCCCTGGCCAGGGCGCGCGGCGCGACGGCCAGGCCGGCCGCCGTCTACGCGATCTGCAACTGCGGCTTCCTCGAGGGGGCCCAGACCGAGACGGCCCTCGCCATAGTCCGGAACTTCGCCCGGAGCTCGGGGCTGCGCTGGGGCGGCGCCATCGGCCTGGGCGGCGGAGGCATGTTCGAGCCCATGGCGAAGCTGCCCCCGGAGGCCGCGATCAAGCGCCCCGTCAGCCGGGCCATGGACTGGCTCGCCGGCCTCATCCGCGGCGGCGAGGCCCCCGGCGAGGCCCGCTATGCCCAGTTCGCCTTCCCCCGCCTCGCCTACATCCTCGCGGCCCACCTGGGCTGGCGGCGACAGGCGAGGGCTAATGGGCTCAGACCGCGCGAGATCGGGAAGCGGCTCGCCTAGGCAGGGAGCCGGCGCAGCGGCTGGCTACCGAATGAGGCCTACCCCCAGGTGGCACTCCCCGCCCCCCTCGTCGCGGAGCCAGAGCTCCCCGTCCTGGATGGTGGCGGTGAGGGACATCGAACGGGCGACGAGGCCGCGCAGGCCCGCCGTCTCAGCCGGGTCGAAGCGGCGGACCTCGAGGTTGCGCCACTTCGCCAGGCCGCCGGCGATGGGATCCCACCAGAGCTCCGGCGAGGCCGAGTAGGCGTAGACGAGGACCCGCCTCGAGATGCCGCAGGCCTTGGCCAGGCGCCGGGCGTCGGGGTGGCCGAGCTCGATCCAGAGCTCGAGCTCCCCGGTCAGGTCCCGCTGCCAGAGGTCGGGCTCCTCGGTCTCGCCCAGGCCCCGCGAGAACTCGAGCCGCTCCCCCGCGTTGAGGGCGAAGGCGGCGAGGCCGATCATCATGCGCTCCTCGGACTCGGAGGGATGGCGGGCCAAAGTGAGGGAATGCGACGCATAGTAGTTCCGGTCGAGGTCGACGATGGCGAGCTCGGCCTTGTAGATCGTGGACTTGAGGGCCATGCCGAGGAGTCTCGCGGATAGCGGCTCGCGAGGTCAACGGGAGGAGAAGGCGGCCCCTGGTGGGCTTCCGACGCGGCCGCGCGGCCCGCGTGCGCCGATCGCGTCGCGATCGACAGCGACGAGGCCAGCGACGGAAGGCAGCGAGGGAAGCACGCCTGCGGCGCCGCCTAGAAATACATGACGGTCGCCTTTTTGCTGGTTCCGTATTCCTCGTATGCGACATAGGGGGTATCGTCAGGGTCGAGGGCGAGGGAAACGTAGTAGCTGGCGCCTTCGGCGAAGCCGGCGCTGCCCACCGTCTCCCAAGCTTCGCCGCTGAACTTCATGACCGTCGCCTTTCCGGAATTCGCCTTGTCACCGTAGGCGACGTAGGGCGCCTTCCCGGTTCCGATGGCCAGCGAGGTGTAGATCGCCTCGCCTGCCGAGACACCGGCGCCGCCCTTCGGGCCCCATGCGGCTTCGGGGGAGGCGGTCATAATCTCGCTGGCCGCGCTTTCGCCGTTGGCGTTGACCGCGGTGACGATGAAGGCGTAGGTTTTGCCGCTCGCGAGGCCGCCAACGTCCGTGGTCGTTCCGGTCGCGCTGATCCTGGTTCCGCTCGAGGCGCTGACGCTCGCGCCTCGAGCATAATACACATGATAGGCTTCCGCGCCGCTCACGGCGTTCCACGAGAGGCCGACCTGGTGGGTCCCGGCGTCGCGCCGGCGATGACCGGGGCCTCGGGGGCTTCCGGCGCCTCCGGGTCGGGAGTCGAGCCGGCCCCGCCGCATGCCGCGAGGGCGAGCGCGGACAGCAGCCCGAAGACGAATAACGCGTTATGCGACGACCTTCTCATCCCGCCTCCAATTCAACATGGCGTTAGCCGAAGTACGCATGCCACGTCGGAGCAGCGAAATCATGTTTCTCGGGCACGGGGCGTTGTTCTTAACGCACGTCCCGCGAGGCCAGTAGTACCGGGTCGGCGGCAGGCAGGCCGCTTGCGTCTCGGCCTGAAGGAATGAAAAGGCCGCCCCGGACATGCCGGAGCGGCCCCTCCCCGAGCAGCCAGCCGGCGGCTCGGCATCACGCGGTATGCGACCTTATTTCTTGACGGAGTAGAAGGCCTTCCGGCCGGCGTACTCGGCGATGCCCTCCATCTCGTCCTCGATGCGCATGAGCTGGTTGTACTTGCAGATGCGGTCGGTGCGGGACATGGAGCCGGTCTTGATCTGGCCGGTCTCGCGGCCCACGACGAGGTCGGCGATGAAGGCGTCCTCGGTCTCGCCGGAGCGGTGGGAGACGACGGCGGTGTAGCCGGCGCGCTTGGCCATGTCGATGGCCTCGATGGTCTCGGTCACGGTGCCGATCTGGTTGACCTTGATGAGGATCGAGTTGCAGGCGCCCATGGCGATGCCCTTCTCGAGGCGCTTGGTGTTGGTGACGAAGAAGTCGTCGCCGACGATCTGGATCCTGTTGCCCAGGGCCTTGGTGAACTTGACGTAGCCCTCCCAGTCGTTCTGGTCCAGGCCGTCCTCGATGGAGACGATGGGGTACTTGTTGATCCAGCCGGTGTAGAGCTCGATCATCTCGTCGGCGCTGAAGAGCTTCCCGGGGTTGGACTTCCAGAACTTGTAGCCCTTGCGGTCGCCCTCGTCGAAGAGCTCGGAGGAGGCGCAGTCCAGGGCGATGGCGATGTCGTCGCCGGGCTTGTAGCCGGCCTTCTCGATGGCCTTCATGATGTACTGGAGGGCGTCCTCGTTGCCGATGTTCGGGGCGAAGCCGCCCTCGTCGCCGACCGAGGTATTGTGGCCGTCGGCCTTGAGCAGGGACTTGAGGTTGTGGAAGACCTCGGCGGTCATGCGCACGGCCTCGCGGACGGACTCGGCGCCCAGGGGCATGACCATGAACTCCTGGAGGTCGATCTTGTTGTCCGCGTGCTTGCCGCCGTTGATGATGTTGGCCATGGGCACGGGGAGCAGCGTCGTGTGGGGCCCGCCGAGGTACTTGTAGAGCGGCACGCCGAGAAACTCGGCGGCGGCGCGCGAGACGGCCATGGAGACGCCGAGGATGGCGTTGGCGCCGAGCTTGCCCTTGTTCTCGGTCCCGTCGAGGTCGATCATGGTGCGGTCCACGTCGACCTGCTCGAGGGCGTCGAGCCCGCAGATCTCGGAGGCGATGGCGGTGTTGACGTTCTCGACGGCCTTGAGCACGCCCTTGCCGAGGTAGCGCTTCTTGTCGCCGTCGCGGAGCTCGACGGCCTCGTACTCGCCGGTGGAGGCGCCGGAGGGGACGGCCGCCCGGCCCATGGTGCCGTCCTCGAGGACGACGTCGACCTCGACGGTGGGATTGCCGCGGGAATCCAGGATCTCGCGCGCCTCGACGTATTCGATAACGCTCATGTTCGCTCTCCTTGTGGGGGGATCGGTTTCCGGCTCAAAGACTATCCGCAGCTCCCGGGAGAGTCAAGACAAGGCCCGCGGAGCGGCCCCGGAGGGCCTTGCCCTCAGAGGCGGAGGCCCATGGCGATGCCCCGGGCGGGGAGGCCGGCCCAGAACTCCCCGGGCTCGGGAGCGGCCCCGGATGCGCCGCCGAGCTCCTCGAAGCCGAGCTTGCGGTAGAAGGGCAGGGCCTTCAGGTTCCGATCCGAGGTCTCGAGGTAGACGCCGGGGCAGCCCAGCTCGCGGAGCCGGCCGAGGAAGGCGGCCATGAGGAGGCCGCCGAGGCCCCGGCCCTGCCACTCGGGGAGGAGGTTGATGTGGAGGAGGGCGGGGAACTCGGGGCCGCCGAGGAGGGGCCGCCCGGGGCCGGGCTCCTTCGCCGCCGCGGCCTCCTCGGCCCGGGCGACGCGGGCGAAGCGCAGGGCCTGGGCGAAGGACTCGGGGTGGCGCCACCAGTCGTAGAGGAAGAGGCGGGCGGCGATCCGCGGCTGCCAGCGCCGCTCGAAGTCGCGGGCCTGGGCCGCGGCCCGGCTCGAGCCGACGATGTAGCCGACGGCTCGCTCCCCCGCCTCGGGGCGGGCGGGATCCCGGGGGGCCAGGGCCACGAAGCAGGACTCGGGCTCGAAGCTCGCGTAGGGGAGGCAGAAGAGCATGGCGAAGAGGCGGCGGTCCTCGAAGCGCCCGCTCCCCTCGAGGCTCTCGCCCATGAGGCCGGTCCGCCAGCAGATCTCGACGAGGTCGGGCGCGAAGCGGCCCTCGTAGGGAACGACGCGGGCTAGGCCCGCCTCGAGCGCCCCCTCCCGAGCCCCGGCCACGGCGCCCTACTTCCCGGAGATGACCTCGAGGATGCGCTCGAGGTCCTCGAGGCTGTAGTACTCGATCGCGATGCTGCCCTTGCTGCAGTCGCCCCGGACGCGCACCTTGGTGCCGAGGGCGCCGATGAGCCGCTCCTCGACCTCGCGGATCTCCGGCTCGCGGGGCTTCTCGGCCTTGGGCGCGGCGGCCGGCTTGGCGGAGGCACCCCGGGCCAGGGCCTGGGCGGCCGCCTCGGCCTCGCGCACGGAGATGCCCTCGGCCACGACCCGGGCGAAGAGGAGCTCCCGCCGCACGGGGTCGGGCACGGCCAGGATGGCCCGGGCGTGGCCGGCGGTCATGGAGCCCTCGCGGAGGGAGGAGAGCATGGGCTCGGGCAGGCGCAGGAGGCGCAGGGCGTTGGCCACGGCCGGCCGGCTCTTGCCCACGGCGTCGGCCACCTCCTCCTGGGAGAGGTTCCCCAGCTCCATGAGCTGGCGGTAGGCCTCGGCCTCCTCGACGGGATTGAGGTCCTCGCGCTGGACGTTCTCGATGAGGGCTATCTCGAGGCGCTTCTCGGGGCTGAACTCGCGGACGATGACGGGCACCTCGCCCAGGCCCGCCCGCTCGGCGGCCCGATAGCGGCGCTCCCCCGCCACGATGCGGTAGCTCCCGTCCCCCGCGTCCTCGACGAGGATGGGCTGGATGAGGCCGTGGCGCTTGAGCGACTCGGCGAGCTCGGCCAGGGCCTGCTCGGAGAAGGTCTTGCGGGGCTGGTCGGGATTGGGCTTAAGGCGGTGGAGGGGGAGGCGGAGTATGCCCTCGCCCTTCTCCTCGGCTCCCTGGCCGAGGGCGAGGGGGACGGGCTCCGGCTCGGGGATGAGGGCGCCCAGCCCCTTGCCCAGCCCGAACTGGGGCTTAGCCACGCGCCGCGTCCTTGGAGGGGGCGGAGGAACCCTGCTGGGCCGCCGCGGGCGGGGAGGCGGCCTCCCGCTCGAGGAGCTCGGCGGCCAGGGCCTCGTAGCTCTTCGCGCCGATGCAGGCGGGGTCGTAGAGGCAGATGGGCAGGCCGTGGGAGGGGGCCTCGGAGAGGCGGACGTTGCGCGGCACGATGGTCTTGAAGACCCGGTCCTTGAAGTAGCCGGTCACCTGCTGCACGACCTCCTGGGCGAGCTTGGTGCGGGAGTCGTACATCGTGAAGAAGATCCCCCCCACCTTGAGGTCGCGGTTCATCTGCTTCTGGACGAGGCTGACCGTCTGGAGGATGAGGGAGAGGCCCTCGAGGGCGAAGTACTCGGTCTGGAGGGGCACGAGGACCTCGTCGGCGGCCACGAGGCCGTTCAGGGTAAGGATGCCGAGCGAGGGAGGGCAGTCGATGAGGATGTAGTCGTACTGGGCCGAGACCGCCGCCAGGGCCCGCTTGAGGTACTCGTTGCGGTCGGGCTTGTCGACGAGCTCGACCGTGGCGCCGGAGAGGTCGATGGAGGAGGGGGCCAGCTCGAGCCACTCGACCTTGGTGGGGGCGATGATGCTGGCCATCTCGGCCTGGCCCGAGATGACGTGGTAGATGCCCTTCCCGCTCGAGGAGCCGCCCACGCCGCTGGTCAGGTTGGCCTGCGAGTCGAAATCGACCAGGAGGGTGCGCTTGCCCGCGAGGGCCAGGTAGGCCCCGATGTTGATGGCGCTCGTGGTCTTGCCCACGCCGCCCTTCTGGTTGACGAAAACGATGGTTCGCGCCATGACGCCTCACTACGCAGAGTTCCGCCATTGTAGCACAGCCCGGCCCGGCCTCCAAGGGCGAGGCGGGCTTCGGCCTTGACCCCTCCGGGCGCCGATGGCTACATTCTGGGGCAAGGAGTCCCCATGCTCATCGAGAAGGTCAAGCGCGCCATCCAGGACGTCCGCCCCTCCCTCCAGGCGGACGGCGGCGATATCGAGTTCGTTTCCGTGGACGAGACCAGCGGGATCGTCAAGGTCAGGCTCACCGGGGCCTGCAACGGCTGCCCCATGGCCACCATGACCCTCAAGCAGGGCGTGGAGAGCTACCTCAAGAAGACCGTCCCGGAAGTCAAGGAAGTCGTCCAGGCCTGAGCCGCGCCGGCCGGCCCCCGCCGGGCGCGGGCCGGCCTAGGCGCGGTACTGCTTGGCCAGGCGGCTGATGGTCGCGGCCATGTCGGCCAGGCTGGCCTGCTGCCCCACGAAGCCCATCTCGAAGGCCGCCTTGGGCATCCCGTACACCACGCAGGAAGCCTCGTCCTGGCCGATGGTCAGGCCCCCCTCGCGGTAGATGGCCCCGAGCTCCCTGGCCCCGTCCCTGCCCATGCCCGTCATGATCACGCCCATGGCCCGGTTCCCGTAGGCCCGGGCCACGCTCTCGAAGAGGACGTCCGCGCTCGGGCGGTGGCCGTTGACGGGGGGCTCCTCGTTCAGGCGGGCGACCGCCCCGAGGGGCTTCTTCTCCACGGTCAGGTGGCGGTCGCCCGGGGCGATGAGGATGCGGCCGGGCTTGACCAGGTCGCCGTCGGCGGCCTCCTTGACCTCGAGGGGGCAGAGCCGGTCGAGGCTCGCCGCGAACTCCTCGGTGAAGCCGGGGGGCATGTGCTGGACCACGAGGATGGGCTGGGGCAGGTCGGCGTCGATCTTGGCGAAGACCTCGCGGAGGGCGTTCGGGCCCCCGGTCGAGATGCCGATCGCGATGAGCTCGACGGGGCCCGGCTGCCGGAGGGGCTTGGGGGCCTCGACCCGGAGCTTGGCCCGCCCGTCCAGGACCGGGGCCGGCTCGAAGAAGCGCTCGGGGGCCTCGAACTCGTAGCGCTGGACGGCCTTGCCCTTGCGCGTCCGGTACTCGGAGCCGTAGGCCAGGAGGAGCCTGGCCAGCTCCCCCGCGACGGTATGGATGTCGGCCGAGACCGAGCCCGAGGGCTTGGTGATGAAGTCCGAGGCCCCGAGGGCGAGGGCCTCCATGGTCACCTCGGCGCCCTTCTTGGCGATCGAGGAGAGGATGACGACCGGCACCTCGATGCCGAGGCGCTTGCGCTCGCGGAGGAACTCGATCCCGTTCATCTCGGGCATCTCGATGTCGAGGACGATGACGTCGGGATCGCAGCGCGGGATCTTCTCGAGGGCGAAGCGGCCGTTCATCGCGCGGTCGGCCACGGCGAGGCCGGGCGTCGCCTCCACGATCTTGGAGACGAGGTTCCGCATGAGGGCCGAATCGTCGACGACGAGGACGGAGATGGGATCGGGCACCGGTTTACGAGCTCCCTTCAGATGAATTTGCGGTAGAAGCAGGCCCAGTCGGTCTTCACGAACTCGAAGCGGGTGTTCATGCCGAAGAGCGACTCGGAATGGCCGATGAAGAGGAAGGACTTGGGCGCCATGGCCTCCCAGAAGCGCTCGATGGCGGCCTTCTGCGCGGCCTCGTCGAAGTAGATCAGGACGTTGCGGCAGAACACGACGTCGAGGTTGCGGAGGCCGGAGTCGTTCTTCAAATTGTGGTAGTCGAAGCGGACGAGCTTCTTGAGCTCGTCCTTGATGGCGTAGCCGCCGGGCTTGCGGTCGAAATACTTCGCCAGGTAGTTCTCGGGCACGCCCTGGACCCGGGCGTCGGCGTAGAAGCCCTCCTTGCCCACCATGAGGCACTTGAGGGAGATGTCGCTCGCCACGACCTCGAAGGACCAGCCGGCGGGGAGGACCTCCTTGAGGAGCATGGCTATGGTGTAGGGCTCCTCGCCCGTGGAGCAGCCGGCGCTCCAGAAGCGGAGCTTCCGCTCGCCCCCGGCCCCCCGCATCTTGACGAGCTCGGGCACGACGAATTTCTCGATGGCGTCGAAGTGAGCCTGGTTGCGGAAGAAGCGGGTCAGGTTGGTCGTGACCGAGTCGAGGAGGGTCTTGAGCTCCTCGTGGTCCTTGGTGATGAGGGCGAAGTAGGCCGTCAGGCTATCGAGCTTTTTTTCGCGAAGCCGCTCCTTGAGCCGGCTCTCGAGGATCGAGCGGTTCGTGGCGGAGAAGGTGATGCCGCTCTCGTCGTAGATCAGCTTGCGATAGAGCTCGAAATCGGCATCGCTCAGGAAATCGGACATGCCGGTTCTCTCCGCCTTTCCCCCGCGCCGGGGCGCGGGACAGGGGTCCGCGGCCGCGGGCCCGGGCCGTACCCGAGGGGCGACCCGATAAAAAGCATAGGGATGGGCAGTTAGGGTGTCAATAGCGCGGGAATTCCCGGGCGGGGCGGGATAGATTAGCGTAAAGTATGGAACAGCTGCTCGTAGGGCTCCGCGTGCGCGGGATCGCGCTCGACGGCCCGGAAGGCGTTCCCCTCGTCGTGCTCGAGGACAGGCTCCGCGGCCGCCAGGTCGCCCTCCCCGCCAGCCCCTTCGAGGCCAGCGCCATCATCATGGAGCTCGAGGGCATCACCCCCCCCCGCCCCCTCACCCACGACCTCCTCGCCGAGCTCTTCGTCGAGGGCGGCCTCGTCCTCGACGGGGTCCTCCTCTACGGCGGCTCGGGGGGCGGCTCCTCGGTCCGGGCCCGCCTGGACTACCGCAAGGGCCCGCGGCGCCTCGAGCGCGAGGCCCGGCCGGCCGACGCCATCGCCCTCGCCATCAGGCTCGGCGCGACCATAGCGGCCGAGCCCGGCCTCCTCGAGCCCAGCCCCCCCGAGGCCCTCGCCCCCGGGCGGGCCGAGGCGGGCGGGGAAGGCCGCAGGCGCTCCCGGATACTCCTCTTCGACGAGTGGAGGGAGCGGGCCGTCGGGGCCTGAGCGGGGCCCTGCTCCCCTCGGGCGGGGGCTCGCGGGCTCCCGCTTGCCGCCCGTCCCCACCTCCCCTACAATTCCCTCATGGGACTCCTGCAATTACTAAAAGACCTCTTTGCCCGCCTCTTCGCGCGGGACCCCGAGGAGGCCAAGCGCCGCGCCGAGCTCCGGCGGCTCGCCGCCCTCCTCGACTCCCTCCACCCCCCCTACTACCGGGCCAAGCAGAACGCCGTCCTCCCGGGCTTCGCCCACGCGGTCCACCACTTCTGCGGCCTCCTGCGCCCCCTCGCCGAGCTGGCCCGGGCGACGGTGGCCAACTCCGACGTCCGGGTCTCCCAGCGCTTCTTCGACTACCTCATCGACTGCCGCCTGCCCTCGGCCGACCAGGAGCGCAAGCGCTACTTCGCCTACGACGGCATGTCCGAGCGCGTCCAGAAGTCCCTGAGGCCCGACGAGGAGCTCGAGTCGATCGCGCGCGACTTCCAGGACTTCATGTCCTCCCTCGAGGCCCTCGGCGCGCGGACGGTCAACGCCGACCTCTACGAGGTCGACCGCTTCATCGACCTGTGCCGCCACGACTACGAGCGCATCCTCGGCCTCTTCGACCCGAGCGCCAGCCTCGACGACCCGCGCTACAAGCCCGACTTCTCGGCGGTCCCGGGCGAGCAGGCCCTGCCCGAGCTCGTCGACTTCTACTACCTCGTGGAGGGCTTCTTCTTCTCGCCCCAGCTCAAGGAGAGCGTCTTCCGCCTCCTCGAGAAGCGCAGCCCCGGCTCGATCGACGAGGCCAAGCGGGGCAAGGTGGACAAGCTCTTCGCCCAGCTCGACCGCTGCCTCTCCGACCGCCTCGCGCCCGACCTCCTGCTTTCCCTCGTCCGCTGCGCCAAGGGCGAGCCCTTCTACGTCCCGAGCACGCCCCGCGAGCGGCGCGACTTCCTCGACTCCTACCGGCGCCGCCTCGTGCAGCAGTTCGACAAGGACCGGGAGCGCATCCTGCGGGAGCAGCACGAGAACGCCATCGCCGCCGACATCAAGAACCTCTTCGGCGACATCGAGGTCCTCGAGGTCGAGGCCTACGACGACGAGAACGACGCCTTCCTCCGCCGGGAGAGCCCGAACGGCTTCAGCTGGATCAAGCCCCTGCGCATCCTCAAGACCTACGTCGCCGCCATCTTCCTGCCCCTGCTCGCGGAGAACGTCAAGCGCGTCCTGGTCGAGGGCTACTTCGACAACAAGAACTTCCAGAACAACCTGGCGAACATCCTCTACCAGTGCGAGCGGGCGGGCTCGAGGATCGCCGAGTTCGAGGAGCAGCTCAAGGGCTCGGGCCGGGTCTCCGTCGTGGCCATGAAGCGCTACATCGAGGAGATGCGGCGCGGCAAGGACATCGCGGCCTTCCTGACCCGCCTCGTCGACGCGATCAACGACCGGGCCCGCGACATCGTGGAGGACGAGACGGGCCTGTTCGCCATGCTCGGCGACGCCCTGGGCGACCTCGTATCGGACTTCCGCCGCTCGAGCCCCGACCTCGTGACGAACATCCGGACCCTCGGCGGCGGCCGGAACAAGGAGATCATCGGCCAGCTCCAGGCGGGCCGCGAGCGCATCGCCATCCTCGTGAAGGTTATGCGAAACTTCACCTTCGTGAAGGCCCCCTCGCCCGGCGCCCTCGTCGAGGGCAACGCCGCGGCCCTCGAGATCCTCGCCGGCGGCCCCGAGGCCGCGTCCCCCGGCGCCCCGGCGAGCCCCCCCGGGCCGCATGCCCCCCCCGGGCCGCATGGCCCGGGCGAGGGGCCCTCGCCTTGACCTTGGCGCGGCGCCCGTGCTAGAACCGGGCATGGAAAGCCTGGGCCACCACTGCGGCGTCGCCGGCGTCCGAGCTCCCGAACCGCGCAACGTACCCGAAACCCTCTTCTATATGCTCTTCTCCCTCCAGCACCGCGGCCAGGAATCCTGCGGCGTCTCCTGGGAGGAGGGCGGCGCCTGGAATGGCCGGAAGGACCTGGGCATGGTCGCGCCCGTCCTGGGCTCCCTCCTCGGCGAGTCCCATCCCTCCCGCCTGGGCATCGGCCACGTCCGCTACTCCACCGCCGGCGGCGGGGGGGTGCAGAACGCCCAGCCCCTCGTCATCGAGTGCAACAAGGGCCGCGTCGCCCTCGCCCACAACGGCAACATCTCGAACGGGGCCCTCCTGCGCCGCCGCCTGACCGGCGAGGGCTCCATCTTCCAGGGCTCCGCCGACTCCGAGCTCATCCTCCACCTGATCTCCCGCTCGCGCCAGGAGGGGCGGGAGGGCTTCCTCCGCGAGGCCCTGAATACCCTCGAGGGAGCCTACAGCCTCGCCATGATGCACGAGGACGCCCTGGTCGCCATCCGCGATCCCTCCGGCTTCCGGCCCCTGTACGTGGGCAAGAAGGGCGGCGCCACCTACGTCGCCTCGGAGACCTGCGCCCTCCACGCGGTCGGCCCCATGCCCTACCGCGAGCTGCGCCCCGGCGAGGTCCTCGTCGCCGATTCCGAGGGCGAGCGATCCTTCTTCCTCGAGCCCCGGCTTCCCCCGCGGCGCTGCATCTTCGAGCTCATCTACTTCGCCCGCCCCGACTCCGAGGTCTTCGGCCAGTCGGTCCACGCCGCGCGCACCCGCTTCGGCGAGGCCCTCGCCGACCAGGACTCGGGCAGGCTCGCGGCCGACGTCGTGGTGCCGGTCCCCGACTCGGGCAACATCGCGGCCATCGGCTACGCGCGCCGCGCGGGCCTTCCCTTCGACTTCGGCCTGGCGCGCAGCCACTACGCGGGCCGCAGCTTCATCCTGCCGACCAAGGGCCAGCGCGAGCTCGCCGCGCGCCTGAAGCTCCACGCCGTCCCCGAGGTCGTCGCGGGCAAGCGGGTGGTCATGATCGACGACTCCCTCGTGCGCGGCACCACGAGCCGCATCATCGTGAACCTCCTGCGCGAGGCCGGCGCCAAGGAGGTCCACCTCCGCCTCGCCGCGCCCGAGCTCAAGTGGCCCTGCTACTACGGCATCGACATACCCGACCGGGACCAGCTCATCTCCAACCGCCTGGACCCCGAGGGCATCGCGCGGGAGGTCGGGGCCGACTCGGCCCGCTTCCTCCCGCAGGACCGGCTCCTCGCCGCGTTGGGCGATCGAGACGGCTATTGCTGCGCCTGCTTCGACGGAAGGCACCCCTTCCCCCCGGCGGCCGGCGGAAAGGAAGGCGCATGAGCGGCCTCGACTACGAGAAGGCGGGAGTCTCCCTCCGCAAGGGCGACGAATTCGCCGAGTTCATCAAGTCCCTCCCCTCCAAGGCGGTGTCCCGCGGGATCGGCGGCTTCGCCGGCGGGGCGCCCCTCGACCTCGCGGGCTACCGCGAGCCGGTCCTCCTGTCCACCACCGACGGCGTGGGCACCAAGCTCCTCGTCGCGAAGAAGCTCGGGAAATACGACACCATCGGCATCGACCTGGTGGCGATGAGCGTCAACGACCTCGTCGTCTGCGGGGCCAAGCCCCTCCAGTTCCTCGACTACATCGCCTGCGGCCGGATCCGCGAGGAGGTCCTCCACGCGGTCATCGCCGGCGTCGTGGCCGGCTGCGAGCAGGCGGGCTGCGAGCTGGTCGGCGGCGAGACGGCCGAGATGCCCGACGTCTACGGGCCCGACGACCTAGACCTCGCCGGCTTCGCGGCGGGCCTCGTGGAGCGCAAGCGGATGCTCCCCCACCTCGACCGCATCGAGGAGGGCGACCTCGTCCTGGGCATGCCGAGCTCCGGCGTCCACTCCAACGGCTTCAGCCTGGCGCGCAAGGCCCTCGCGGGGGCCGACGACGCGACCTGGGGGGAGCTCCTCGTCCCCACCCGCATCTACGTCAAGGAGCTCCTCGAGCTCATCTCGACGGGCCGGGTCCTCGCCGCCGCCCACATCACCGGCTCGGGCCTCTCGGGCAACGTCGACCGCATCCTCCCCCCGGGGCTGCGCGCCAGCTTCTCCTGGGACTGGCCCCTGCCGCCCATCTTCGCCAAGATCCAGGCCGGCGGCGGCCTGCCCGAAGCGGAGATGCGCTCGGTCTTCAACATGGGCGTCGGCATGGCCCTGGTCGCCAAGAAGGAGGAGGCCGAGGGCCTCGTCCGGATCGCGCGGAACAAGGGCATCGAGCTCTTCCCCGTCGGGGCCGTCGCGCGTGGCTAGGCTGGCCGTCCTCGCGAGCGGGAACGGCTCCAACTTCCAGGCCATCGTCGAGGCCCTCCGGGCGGCCGCTGCGGCGGGCGGCCGCCGCCACGGCTGCGTCCTCCTCGTCCACGACCGCCGCGCCGCCTACGCTGCCGAGCGGGCCCGGGCCCTCGGCGTCCCGGCGCGCTACCTCCCCTACGCGGGCCGGAGCCGCGAGGAAGCCGAGGCAGAGCTGGCCGCGGCCCTCGACGAGGCCGGGGCCGAGCTCGTCGCCCTGGCCGGCTTCATGCGCCTCCTCTCCCCGGCCTTCGTCGCCGCGCGCCGGGGCCGCGTCGTCAACGTCCATCCCGCCGTCCTGCCCGCCTGGCCGGGGGCCGGCTCGATCCGCCGAGCCTACGAGGCCGGCGCGGCCGAATTCGGCGCCACGGTCCACTTCGTTGACGAGGGCATGGACACGGGCCCTATACTGATACAGGAGGCCTTCAGGCCCGCGCCGGGGAGCTCCCTCGCCGAGATCGAGCGCGCGACGCACGAGATCGAGCACCGGATCTACCCCCGCGCGGTCCTGGGCCTCCTGGACGCGATCGAGGCCGAAGGCCGAGCCTGAAGGAGGTCCCGATGAAGACCCTGGTGATCGGTTCGGGCGCCCGCGAGCACGCCATCGCCTGGGCCCTCTCCCGCCGCGGTCCGGGCGGCGCGAAGGGCGGCCGGGCCTCGGAGCGGCGCGAGCGGGTCTTCTGCGCCCCGGGCAACGCGGGCACCGAGGGCATAGCCCGCAACCTCGCCCTCGACCCGGAGGACCCCAAGGCCGTCGTCTCCGCCTGCGCCGAGCTCGGCATCGGCCTCGTCGTCATCGGCCCCGAGGGCCCCCTGGCCGCGGGCCTGGCCGACGCCCTCGCCGCCTCGGGCATCCCCGCCTTCGGCCCCGGCCGCAAGGCCGCGGCCCTCGAGGCCTCCAAGTCCTTCGCCCGCTCCTTCTCCGAGCGTCACGGCGTGCCCTGCGCCCGCACCGAGCGCTTCTCGAGCCTCGCCGCCCTCGACCGCTACCTCGACGAGAACCGCGGCCGCCGCGTCGTGCTCAAGAAGAGCGGGCTCGCCGCCGGCAAGGGCGTCCTGGAGTCGGACGACCGCGCCGAGCTGCGGGGCTTCGGCGAGGCCGTCCTCGCCGCGGACGATCTCCTCGCCGAGGAGTACCTCGTCGGCCGCGAGCTCTCGGTCTTCGCCCTCTGCGACGGCCGCGACTGGGCCCTCCTCCCGGCCTGCGCCGACCACAAGAAGGCCGGCCCGGGCGACACGGGCCCCAACACCGGCGGCATGGGCGCGGTCTGCCCCCTGCCCTTCGCCGACGCCGGCGTCATGGAGCGCATAACGCGCGATATCGTCGCTCCCAGCTTCGCCGGCATGGAGGAGGAAGGCCTCTCCTACCGGGGCGTCCTCTTCTTCGGCGTCATGCTCACGGCCGAGGGCCCCAGGCTACTCGAGTACAACGTCCGCTTCGGCGACCCGGAGACCCAGTCCCTCCTGCCCCTCCTCGCCTCGGACCTCGGCTCCCTGTGCGAGTCGGCCGCCCTGGGACGCCTCGCCTCCGCGAGGCCCGCCTTCTCGGCCGAGGTCGCCTGCGGGGTCGTCGTGGCCGCCCCCGGCTACCCGGCCCACTACCCCAAGGGCCTCGCCGTCGACCTCGGCCTCGCCGAGGGGAGCGCGGGCGCCGGCCAGCCCGAGATCGACGTCGACGGCATCCCGGGCCCCGAGGCCCTCCTCTTCCACGCCTCCACGGCCCGCGACCCCGCGGGCCAGCTCCGCACCGGGGGCGGCCGCTGCTTCACCGCGGTAGGCCTGGGCCCGGACTGGCCCACCGCCCGGGACCGGGCCTACGATCTGGCGGGGGAGGTACGCTTCGAGGGGGCCTGGTACCGGCGCGACATCGGCACGAGGATCTTCGGAAGCTGAAGGCTCCGCTCGGGGCCCGGGGCCGCCCCCCGGGCCGCCGATCGCCAGCGCGTCATGCGCTATCCCTTGAGCGCGCCCGCGGTCATGCCGGAGATGAAGTAGCGCTGCAGGCAGAGATAGAGGACGATCGCGGGCAGGCTCATGATCGTCGCCCCCATCGCCGTGAGCGGCGCGTTCCCCACGTACTTGCCCTGGAAGAAAGCCATGCCCACGGGCAGGGTCCGCAGGCTGTCGGCGCCGATGAGGACGAGGGCCAGGAGGAACTCGTTCCAGGTCCAGATGAAGAAGAGCAGCGCGAGCACCGTCAGCGAGGGGCCGAGGGCGGGGAGGAGGATCCTCCACAGCACCTTCCAGGTCCCGGCGCCGTCGATCTCCGCGGCCTCCACCAGGGAGCGCGGCATATCGCGGAAGGCGGTGAAGAGGAAGTAGGTGCCGAAGGGCATGCTGAGGCCGACCTGCGCGAGCACCAGGCCCTGGAGCGTGTCGAGGAGGCCGAGCGACTTCATGTGGTAGTACAGCTGGATGATCGCGGCCTCCATGGGCAGGGTGAGGCCGAGGATGAAGAGCGAGAGGATGCCGCCTCGTCCCGGCAGGCGGAAAAAGGACAGGGCGTAGGCGCTCGTGACCGACAGGAGCGAGGCTGCCACGAGGACGGGCAGGGCCACCGCCAGGCTGTTGAGCGAATACCGGCCTAAGCGCCCCTGCTTCCAGGCGGCGGCGAGGTTAGGGAGCTCGGCCTTCCGAGGCGGACCCAAGGGGTTCGAGACGAGCTCGCCCTTGGACTTGAGCGCCGTGAACCAGGTGATGACGAAGGGCGTCACCGTGTAGGCGACGAAGAGGAGGAGGACGAGGTAGAGGAGGATCGAGCCGACCCTCGGCTTAGGCGATCTCATAATCCTCCCCCTTGCGCGCGAGCAGCGACAGGGCGTTCGAGAGCGCGAAGATGATCAGGGCGAGGGCGACGGCCAGGGCCGAGGCGTAGCCGATGCGGTTGAACTGGAAGGCGTTCTTGAACACGTAGAGCGAGAGGACCTCGGTGCTGTTGCCGGGCCCGCCCCTCGTCATGACGTAGACCAGGTCGAAGACCTTGAGGCTCGATATGAAAAGGAAGGTCGCCACGAGGCCGAATTCCTTGCGGAGGAGGGGCAGGCCTATGGAGACGAACTTGCGGAAATCCCCCGCGCCGTCGATGTCGGCGGACTCGTAGAGCGAATCGGGTATGCGCTTGAAGCCGGATAGGAACACGACGAAGGCGAAGCCGAAGTTCACCCAGGTGCCGGTCAGGCCGATGGCGCCGAGGGCGTAGCGCGACTCGCCGAGCCAGGGCCGCGCGAGAGCCTCGAGCCCGACCGAGCCGAGGAGGGAGACGATGAGGCCCGTCCCGGGATTGTAGATCCACTTCCAGATCACCGAGACGACGACGAGGGAGAGGATCTGGGGCGCGAAGAAGAGGATCTCGAAGAACTTGCCGCCCCGGAGATCCTTCATGCTGACGATGGCGGCCAGGAAGAGGCCGATGGCACCCGGCAGCGCGAGGAGGTAGAGCACGAGGGCAAGGTTATGCGAAAGCGAGCCGTAGAAGCGCCCGTCGCGCAGGAGCTCCGCGTAGTTCGCCGCCCCCACGAAGGTCCTGGGCGAGAGCCCGTCCCACTCGAAGAAGCTGAAGGCCAAGGTCCGCGCCACGGGGACCAGCACGAAAAGGGCGTAGACCGCCAAGCCCGGGAGGAGGTAGGCGAGGCCCTTCGGGATAGAATCGTAGGCGCTCCGGTGCGGCTTCATGGGCGCCTCATCGAAGGTAGGCGAGAGCCTCGCCCTGGGCGGCGAGGATCGCGTCGAAGAGCCGCGCGGCCTTCCCCGCGCCGACGAGGGGATTCTCGGCCAGGGCCTTGGCGGCGAGGGCCCGATCGCCCGCGGCCGCGGCCCGCGCGAGGTCCCGCTCGTAGGCCTTGACCCCGCGGACGAGCTCGACGAGGCGCCCGGGCAGCTCGGGCGCCCTCCCGATCGGGCGCATGCCCTCGGGCCCGATCTCGCAGGAGACCTCGATCACGTCCTCCTTCTCCAGCCAGGGGCAGAAGGAGCCGTTGCGCACGTTGACCGGCAGGACCGTCCGCTCTATTCCCGCGAGCGCCTTGATGACCATGATCGCCACGTCATCGTAGCCCATCCCGCCGTCCTTATGGAAGAGCGAGACCTTCTTGGGCTCGCGGGCCGCTCCCGACTCCTTGGCCATGTAGCCGTCCTCGCGGCTCTGCAGATACTGCTCGTAGCGCTCCACGGGATCCGCGGAGGGCTCGGCGAGGCCGGCGAGGAGCTCGGCGTTGCGCCTCCGGACGAACTCGCCCCGCGTCTCGCCTCCGGCCAGGAGCTTGGCGACGATATCGGCGCTATGGAGGTAGAAGAGGAGGTACTCGTTCGGGACGAGGCCCGTCTCGCGCATGTGGCCGACCAGGGAGCGGTAGAGGGGCTCGGCCTCGGCGAACTCGCGCGCCCTCGCGACCGCGAGGTCCCGGAGCCTCTCCTCGCCGCGGATGCGGAGGGAGTAGGCCCAGCCCAAATGGTTCAGGCCGAAGTACGAGAGCTCGGCCTCCTCCGGCCGCGCTCCGTAGAGCGCCGCGGCGATCCGCATGATGGCGACGGGCGCGTCGCAGATGCCGACCACGCGGGGATTCGGCGAGCTGCTCAGGAGGGCTTGGGAGATGATGCCCGAGGGGTTCGTGAAGTTGACGTACCAGGCCTGCGGGCAGGTTCGCGCCGCGAGCTCGGCGTAGGCCAGGCTGGGAGGCACGCTCCGCAGGGCCATCGAGAAGCCGCCGGGGCCCACCGTCTCCTGCCCGAGCTCCCCGAGGGAGAGGGGCACCCGCTCGTCCAGGACTCGCGCGTCGTCCCCGCCGGGGCGGAAGCTCGAGAAGATGTAGTCAGCGCCGCGGAGCGCCCCCTCCGGGCTCTCGGCGAAGGAGACCCGCGTCCGGGGGCGATACGCCTCCTCGAGCCGCGCGATGACCCTGCCCATGAGCTTGAGCTTGGCGGAGTCGGTGTCGTACAGCGCCACCTCCTCGAGGCCGAGCTCCTCGGCCAGGAAGAGCGAGCGGAGGAGGAGGGGAGTCCGGACCGAACCGCCGCCGAGGACCGCTATCTTCATCGGGAACCTCCTGTCCGAGCCGCGGCCCGCCCGCGCGCCGTATCGAAGAGGGCCGGCGAGACGCCGCCGGGCACCGAGCCCGGGGACTCCACGGCCAGGGCGCCCACCTCCACCGCGAGCGCGGCCGCCTCGCGCCGGCCCAGGCCGCGGCCCAGGCCGCAGATGAAGGCCGCCGCGAAGCTGTCGCCGGCTCCGCAGGCGTTGACCGCGCGGGCCGGGCGGGCCGCCGCGCGGAAGCTCCCGCCTCCCTCGTCTATGGACGCGCAGCCCTCGCCGCCGAGGGTGAGGACGGGCAGGGCCGTCCTCCTCCGGAGCAGGGCGAGGCAGCGCTCGACATCGCCCTCGCCGCAGATCATCGCGGCCTCGGACTCGTTGAGGAAAAGCGTATCGACGCCCGCTACGATCTCCCAGGACAGCTCGTCCCAGCGCGCCGCCTCCTCGTAGCCGACGCTGACGGAGATCGAGGCCCCGCCCGCCCGCGCCGCCGCGCAGGCCCGGCGCACGGCCGGGTCCCGCAGGAGCTCTATATCGACGTGCACGCGATCGACGCCGTCGGAGCAGGCCTCGGCCACGGCTCCGGCCGTGAAGCCTGCCAGGCCCGCGTCGCGGCGAGCCGCGGTGAGGAAGGAGCGGTCGCCCCCGTAGGCGAAGACCAGGCTCGCGGCCGTGGCCCCCTCGGAGACGCGGAGGTAGCGGCGCCCGACGCCGAGCCGCGCCAGCTCGCCCTCGAGGAAGGCCCCGGCCTCGTCGTCGCCGCGGGAGGCGGCGAGCTCGACCCCTTCGCCCAGGAGGGCGAGCACGGCGGCGACGATCGCCTGCCCCCCGGGCGAGAAGGAGATGGACTCGACGTAGCGCTCGGTCCCCTTGTCGGGAAAGCCCGAAAAGCCGTTCGGAATGATATCCATGAAAATCGGACCGGCGACGAGGAACCGCGGCATCTATCGTCCATCTCCTTCCGATTCCGGCTTTACTTGGCGCCGACGAACTTCTGGTAGTCGGCGTCGAGGGCCTTCACGAAATCCTGGGGCGTGATCTCGAGGGCCATGAGCTTCTGCACCGAGGAGGAGCAGGTGTCGTAGAAGGTCGGCGAGACCCAGTCGATGTAGTAGCCGACGCCGTTGCCCTCCACGGCGCCCTTATAGGCGCGCAGGATATCCTTGAACAGGGGATCGGCGCCCTCGACGTCGGACTCGTCCACGGCGACGGCGGGCAGCATCGCGAGCTTAGCCCAGAGCTTGGCGTTGTCCTTCCGCGAGAGGAAGTCGAGGAATTTGATCGCCGCATCCTTGTTCTTCGTCTTCGCGGAGACGCAGAAAGGGATGCCGGGGCCGCCGATGGCCTTGCGCAGCTCGCTCTTCGCGGCGGGCATGGGGAAGAAGCCGACCTTGAGGTCGGGGGACTTGAGGAACTCGCCCATGAGCCAGTTGCCCGTGAACATGAGGGCGGAGTCGCCCCGCATGAAGGCGGAGGCCGAGTCGTCGTAGCCGATGGCGCTGAAGCTCTTCGAGTAGTAGCCGGCCTTCACCCAGGCCTGGAGCTTCTCGGCGGCCTTCACGTTCGCGTCGGCGAGCCAGAACTTTCCGGGCTTGTCGCTCATCATGTCGTCGAGCTCGCGGCGCGTCGTGTAGACGTGCTGGAGGCCGGACCACTCGTGGATGCCCGCCCAGGCGTCGAGGTTGCCGAAGTTGATCGGCGTGAGCCCGGCCTGCTTGACCTTGGCGAGGAGGGCCTCGAGCTCGGCGAAGGTCTGGGGAGCCTTGAGCCCGAGCTTCTCGAAGACGGCCTTATTGTAGTAGAAGCCGACGATCTCGGCCGTCGTCGAGACCCCGTAGACCTTGCCGCGGTAACCCATGGATTTGAGGGCGCCCTCGGAGAAGGACTGGTTCCACTTCTTCGCCTTGGCGGCGTCCGTGAGGTCGACGAGGAGGCCGGCCTTGACGAAGGAGCCCATGTCCGCCTCGCCCTGGTTGACCTGCATGATATCGGGGCCCTTGCCCGACTCCACGGACATTTTAAGGACCAGCTTGAGATCGTCGAGGGTCTTGGTCGTCCGCTCGATGACGATCCCCGGATTCTCCGCCTGGAACCTGGCGACGATCGTGTTCATCGCCTCGCTCTCGGCCTCGCGATAGTACTGGTCCCACAGGACGAGCTTCGTCTGAGCCAGGCCCAGGGAACAGCAAACCGCGAGCATGATGACCGCACTTCCTACACGCTTCATAGTGCCTCCTTGAAGACATGAACCAAAGAGAAGCTCAGCGTAAAGGGAAAACGTTTTCCCGTCAAGGGGAAAACGTTGTCCCGTTATCCTTTCCATCTCTTGCGCATCGTCAGGCGATGGGGTAGAAACAGACCGATGGACATTCGCGGCATTGCGAAGGAGGCCGGGGTCTCGATATCGACCGTCTCGCGGGTGCTCAACGGCACGAAGCGGGTGAGCCCCGAGGTGGCCGAACGGGTCCGCGCTGTCGTGGAGCGTTACGAATACAGCCCCGACCCGAGCGCCCGCGCCATGGTCCTCGGCACGACGGAGGCCGTGGGCCTGGTCGTGCCCGCCGTCTCCTTCTCCTTCTTCAACTCGCTCTTCTCCGCCCTCGCCGGCGAGCTCGCGACCGCGGGCTACCAGGTCCTCACCTGCACGATACGCCAGAGCGAGGAGGAGGAGCTCCGCTACCTCGAGCTCCTTCGCCGCAAGCGCGTCGACGGCATCATCCTCATGCACGAGACGAGCGACGAGGCCGTCCTCGAGCGGCTTCGGCACAGCGAGGTGCCCCTCGTCCTCGCCACGGTCGACACGCCCGAGCTCGAGGTGCCGAGCATCGGGGTCGACGACTACGCGGCCGGCCGCGAGGCCACGGAATACCTCATCGGCTTCGGCCACCGGCGGATCGCCTTCATCGACGGCAACGGCGGCGGCTACTCGGAGCGGCAGCGGCTCGCGGGCTACCTCGACGCGATCTCGGCCGCGGCCCTCGCGCCCCGGCTCGAGCGGGGCGACTACTCGCCCGGCCAGGGCCAGGCCGCGGCCGCGCGGCTCCTGGCCGGGGGAGAGGCGCCGACCGCCATATTCGCGGCCAACGACGAGATGGCCATCGGCGCCATCAAGGCCGCCGAGGAGCTCGGCGTCGAGGTCCCCGCCGGACTCTCGGTCCTCGGCTTCGACGACATAGGCCTGTGCCGCTACACCCGCCCCTCGCTCAGCACCGTGCGGCAGGACATCGACGGCATCGCGAAGACCGCCGTATCGGTCCTCCTCGCGGCGATCGAGGGGAGCCGCCCCGCCGGGCGGGAGCGCATCGTCGTGCCCCACAGGATCATGCCGCGGGCCTCCTGCGCGCCGGCGAGATAATCAGGACCATCCGGGCCGGGCCGGCGGCTGCCCCTGACGCGTTAGGCGATCCTTATTGCACCAGGCCCTCGGCCCTCGCCCGGGCGGCGAACCAGCGGAAGAGGGCCTCGGCCCGGTTGCCGAAGGACTTCTCGAGCCGGGAGCGGAAGAGCTCCGGCGCCGCCGCCCCGCTTGCCGCGTAGAAGACGATGGCGTCGCTGGCCTGCAGGACCAGGAGCCGCGTCGCCAGGGCGCCGGGGGCCAGCATCGGGATGATGCCGTAGCTCAACCTGGTGAGGTTGTTCGACGCGAGGCTCACCGCCCCCGCCGAGCTCGCGAAGGAGTAGCGGTAGTAGTTGCCGCCGAAGGTGGTATCCCGCTGGAAGACGTAGACCTCCTCCGCGGGCGGGAGGGCCCCGGGTCCCGGGGCCGGGGGATCGGCCAGGCGGCGCTTGGTCTCGGGCCCGTCGACCCGGTAGGACTCCTCGTAGAAGACCTTCCAGCCTCCCTTGCTCACCGACCAGTACTCGATGCCCTCGAGGGAGCCGAAGGAGCCCAGGAGGCCGTAGATCGCCCCCAGCTCGGCGGCCAGTCCCCCCTCGCCCTCGGGCGCCGGCCGGGGCAGGACGAAGGCCGCCTCGACGAGGACGGCCGGCTTCTCCGCCGCCAGGGCCGCGCGGAGAGCCTCCGCGGAGGGGTGGGCGGGGAGGAGTACCGGCTTCCCTCCCTCGCTCGCCCGCAGGGCCTTGCCCTCGGCCGATGCCAGGCGGAAGGCCTCGGTCCCGAGGAGCTCGGCCGCCGGGCGCGGGGCGAGGCCCTGGGCGGAGAGGGTCGCGAGCCGGGGCCCGCCGAGGAGTGAAAACGTTGACAGGGCGGCGCAGGCCGCGAAAACGCGCTGTATCGTGCTCATCGCCATGAAATATACCTCGGCCCACCTTCCCAGGTCCTCGAAATTTTAGTAAAAGAGCGTATCCACATTCCCGCGCCCCGCCCGGAGGCTGGCATGCAGCTACTCGCCATGGTTTTCGAGCTCGTCGGCGGCCTCGCCATGTTCATGTACGGCATGGAGCTGACGAGCGAAGGTATCCAGCGGGCCGCGGGCGACCGGCTCCAGCGCGTCGTCAACTTCATGACCATGAACCGGGTCGTGGCCGTCCTCACCGGCGCCCTCGTCACCATCCTCATCCAATCCTCCTCGGCCACGAGCGTCATGGTCGTCTCCTTCGTCAACGCGGGGCTCCTCTCCCTCGTACAAGCCATCGGCGTCATCATGGGCGCCAACATCGGCACCACCCTCACCGGCTGGATCATCGCGGCCGTCGGCGTCCAGAAGTTCAGCATCGCCGCCATCGCGGTGCCCGCTTTCGGCATCGGCTTCTTCATGACCGTCATGAAGAAGCGCTCGGACTCCTTCCGCAGCTACGGCCAGGCCCTCATGGGCTTCGCCATGATCTTCCTCGGCCTGGGCTTCCTCTCCAAGGCCATCCCCAAGCCTTCGGGCGAGTTCCTCTACTTCCTGCAGAACCTCTCCAGCAGGGGCTTCCTCTCCGTGATCGCCGCCGTCCTCGTCGGCGCGGTCTTCACCATCCTCGTCAACGCCTCGAGCGCGACCCAGGCCATCGTCATCGCCCTGTCGGCCCAGGGCATCCTCGACTTCCGCATGGCCGCGGCCATCACCCTGGGCGCCAACATCGGCACCACCTTCGACGCCTTCCTCGCCTCGATTTCGCCCAACGCGAACACGAACGCCAAGCGCTCGGGCTGGGCCCACATACTCTTCAACGTCTCAGGCTCGCTCTGGGTCCTCCTCGTCTTCGAGCCCTTCCTCGCCCTCGTCGACCTCTGCGTCCCCGGCCCGATCACGGCCGCCAGCGCCGGCGCCCACCTCGCCATGTTCCACACCCTCTTCAATACGGCCAACACCCTCGTGCTCCTGCCCTTCGTCCGGCAGTACGCCGCCCTCCTCGAGCGCCTGTTCAAGGAGCGGCCCGAGGAGGCCGAGGCGAGGGCCAAGCTGAGCTACCTCCCGATCCCCCTCATGGACACCCCCGAGCTCTCCCTCCTCCACGCGCGCAAGGAGCTCGGCGACATGGCCGCGGTGGCCCGCTCCATGTTCTCCCGCTTCCGCGGCGACCTCAAGGCCTGCCCCGACGACCTCGCCGCCGAGGTCGAGTGGTTCCGCCGCTACGAGACCTACGCCGACGAGATGCAGGAGGAGCTCGCCACCTTCCTCCTCGAGATCACCCGCCAGGACGTCCGCGAGAAGACCCAGGCCAACATCGCCCAGCTCCTCCGCGTCGTCGACGAGCTCGAGAACGTCACCGACTCCTGCATGAGCCTATCCCTCCTCCTCGAGCGCTGCGACAAGAAGGGCCTCTCGCTCGAGAAGGCCGAGCTCGAGGCCATGGCCCCCTACACCCTCCTCGTGGAGGAGTTCCTCCGCTTCGTCGGCGACCAGGTCGGCGGCCCCATGGACGAGGCCTCGCTCCAGCTCGCCGCCGAGTTCGAGGACCGGGTCGACGCCTTCCGCAAGGAGCTCAAGAAGATCGCGCGCAAAAGGCTCAAGGCCGGCGCCGACGTCAAGACGGAGCTCGTCTTCATCGACATGGTCCGGCACATCGAGAAGATCGGCGACTACGCCTACTCGATCGCCGAGGCGCTCAGGGAGATGAAGTAAGGGGGGAGCACCGGCGACTAACGCGACGCTCGCGCCGGTCCCCCAAGATGCTCGTCTTCGTTCCTAGCGATGGGGCCCCGCTATCGATGGGCAGGGGGCCGGCAGTCCTCGCTCCGTGGCCCGACGTGCTGCGGATAGCCGGCGCCCCTGCCCTTCGAGCGCCCCATCTCGCCGAACGAAGACGCCATATCGCATATAACAGCGCGAGCGTAACCACACCTAACGCGGCTCCCCCGCGCTTCGCCCTCCAAACGCTTCGCTATGCCTGCGGCTCGCCATGGCGCGTTAGTCGACGTGATCGCGAGCGGACCCTGGGGCGCCATGGCTGCGGTGGGCTGGGCTGCCCCCGCTCCCTATAGTCCCTCCAGCGCCTCGAGCACTTCCTCGGCGTGGCCCTCGGGCTTCACCTTGGGGAAGACCTTCGCGACGATCCCGTCGGGCCCGATCACGAAGGTCGAGCGGATGACGCCCTCGACCTCCTTGCCGTACATCGTCTTCTTCCCGAAGGCCCCGTAGGCCTTGAGGACGGCCCGATCCGGGTCGGCGAGGAGGGAGAAGGGCAGCTCGTGCTTGGCCTTGAACTTCCCGTGCCGCTCGGGGCCGTCGGGGCTGAGGCCGAGGACGACGACGCCGCGCGCGCGGAGGGCGGCCCAGGAGTCGCGGAAGGAGCAGGCCTCCTTGGTGCAGCCCGGCTTGTCGTCTTTCGGATAGCAGTAGAGCACCACGGTCTTCCCGCGGAGCGAGGAGAGGCGGAGCGGCTCGCCGCCTTCGGTCGGGAGCTCGAAATCGGGGGCCCTGTCGCCCGGCTTCAGCATGCGTTCCTCCCTCGAGGCTCGGCCTCGATACCGCAGAAGCTACTGAGGCGCCGCGGCCCCGGCAAGGCGGCGCGCGGCCGCGGACGGGCTCGGCTTGCGCGCCCGCCCCGGAGCCCCTATCCTGTCGCCTAAGGGGGCCCGCATGGAAAGCTTCGACGTCCTCGTCGTGGGCGGGGGTACGACGGGATCCTTCCTCGCGCGGCGCCTGGCCGAGCGGGGCCTGCGGGTCCTCGTCGCCGAGAAGGAAGGCGAGGGAGCGATCGGCTCCTCCTACGACATCTTCCACCTCGGGACGAAGGACATAGCGCGTTGGGCGCTTCCGACGCCGCGGCGTGGCGACGGGGCCTGGGCCTTCGAGTTCTCGGGGAGCGCGGCCTACTCGGCCTTGGGGCGCCACCCCAAGCCGAGCTCAGGCGCCGTCGTCGGCCTCCACAAGCGCGAGTACACGGTCGCGATGCGGCGCCGGGCCGGGGAGGCGGGGGCCGCCTTCGCCTACGGCGCGGAGTTCCGCGGCTTCCTCTTCGAGGGCGGCAGGATCGCCGGGGCGCGCCTGGAAAGCGCCGAGGGGAGCCGCGAGCTCCGCTGCCGCCTCGTCGCGGACTGCTCCGGCATCCCCTCGGCCGCGCGGACCACCCTGCCCGAGGGCTACGGGGTCGAGACCTTCGCCCTCGGCCCGCGGGATCTCTTCTACGTCGTCCTGCGCTACGTCGCCTATCCCGAGGGCGGGACCCCGGTGACCGGCACCCGCTCCTGGCCCTTCTACAAGACCTGGGAGGCCCCCCAGGCCGACCCGAAGGGCGCCATCCTCGGCGTGGGGGCCAGCCTCGGCTACGACCGGGCCGAGCGGGCCTTCGAGCTCTTCTCGCGGGCCATCGAACTGCCGCCCTACGAGCTGCGAAGGATCGAGCGCGGGACGACCCCCTACCGACGCCCTCCCTACTCCTTCGTCGCCGACGGCTTCGCCGTCCTGGGAGACGCGGCCTGCCTGACCAGGCCCGGCTCGGGCGAGGGCTGCGCCTCGGCCCTGGTCCAGGCCGAGATCGTCGCGGAGGTCGCCCAGGCCGCGCTGCGGGGGGGCGCCTATCCGAGCCGCGAGCTCCTCTGGCCGATCAACGGGCGCTATATCGAGGCCCAGGGCCGGGAGTACGCCGGCCTCCTCGCCACTTTGGTGGGGGCGACGGCGGGGAGCGCGGAGGAGAACGAGTATCTTTTCGCGCGCGACATCGTCTTCAGCCGCAAGACCTTCGCGAGCCTCGACGGGGGCGTCTCCTTCACGGCGGCCGAGCTCCTGCGCATGGGGCTCTTCCTGGGCCTCGGCTTCCTCGGGGGCAAGCTCCGCGCCTCGACGATAGGCGCCCTGATCGGCGCGGCGAAGAAGGCCGAGCTCCTCAAGGAGCACTACGCCGCCTTCCCCGCGAGCCCCCGGGGCTACGAGGCCTGGGCCGATGAAGCCGAGGGGCTCTGGGCCTCGGCAGGCTCCATGGCCGACCAGGTCCTCTAGAATCCGAAGCCGTAGTCGCAGGAGGCGGTGAAGGTCGCGGGATAGCCCGACGCGCTGACGCGGAGGTAGAACTTGCTCCCCTCGCCCTCCTCGTCGCAGTTCCAGGTCACCGCGTTCGCGCTTCCGATCGAGTGGAGCTCGTCGAGGGACTCGTAGGGATAGAAGGCGACGCTGCCCGTCGCCGAGAAGGCGAAGCGATACGAGAAGCCCTCCTGGAGCATAGTCTCGTACCACCGCTCGCCGCTTATCGTGTAGCTCGAGCCTCCTGAGGCCCAGACCAGCTTCTCCGCGTCCATGGCGAAGCCCGAGTCGCTGGCCGAGCCCGTTTCGCCGGTATCGAGGTGGGCGGCGACGGTGACATAGTATTCCTCGGCCTCGGCGACCGACGAGATCGTATAACTCGTCGAGTAGAGGTGGCTCGAGCTGCCCGATCCGCCCTCCCAGCTCCACTCGACCTCGTAGTAGGATACCTCGGCCCCATCCCAGCTCTCGTCGGAAAGGTCCGGCGCCGACCAAGATACGGAAATGCGGTCGGGGTAGTCCCCGTCGCTCGCCTCGACCCCGACCGGCGCCGGGGAATGGAGGATGGCGTTGAACAGGTCCTGGCAGCCGCCGAGGCTGAGGGAGGCGAGGCAGGAAGCCGCGAGGAAGGCGGCTCGGCGGGCTCGCCTCATAGCCTCGCCCCCACGAAGGCCAGGAGGTTGCCCGAGCGCTCCACGTAGCCGAAGCCGTAGCGCCCGAGATCATCGGCCAGGCCGGAGAAGGAGTCGACGATGAAGAGGTACTCGAGCCCGAGGCGCCAGAAGCGGCCGGGCCGATACTCGAGCCCGAGGCGCAGCGAAAGGCCGAGGTAGGCCTCGAAGTCCTTCTTGAAGAGGGCGTAGGCCTCGGCGAGGCCGGGATAGTAGTCCGCGGCGTCGTTGGCGACGAGGAAGGAGAAGGCCGGCCCGGCCCCGACCCGGAGGGCGAGGGGGAGCTCGAAGCGGTCCAGAGGCGCAAGGTACCAGAGCTGAGGCGCGAGGAAATGCCTCGTGTGGTAGAAGATCCAGGAGCTCCGCATCCCCTCGTAGCGCTCGGGCATGGAGCTCCAGGGCACCGGA
Organism: Spirochaetota bacterium; assembly: GCA_022711355.1. Classification (GTDB taxonomy): domain Bacteria; phylum Spirochaetota; class Spirochaetia; order Treponematales; family Rectinemataceae; genus JAKLFE01. The sequence continues at coordinate 38,662 of JAKLFE010000002.1, forward strand.
CCGGCCCAGGAATCGCCCTGGGCGTCCTCCGGGTAGTAGTAGCCTACGTCCATAAAGGCGTAATCGAGGCTCAGCTCGAGGTTGGGAGAGACGATGTAGCGGAGGCTCGCGCCGAAGAAGACGGAACGGAAGGCGTCGCCGAATGCCGAGGGGGTTCCGACGAAGGCGTCGATCCCGAAGCGCGGGCCGCCGCCTCCCGGCCGGGGCTCGGGCTCGGCCGCGGTGGGAGGAGCTCCCGCGAGGGCGGCGAAGAGGAGGGCCCCCGCGAGCGCGAGGGCTCGGGAAGGCCTCGTAGCGAGCTGCGGCATGGCTTTCAGTATAGCGCGGAGGCCCGGCGCCTGCCCGCTTCCGAGCACGGCCCCTCGGGCGCCTGCCGAACGATTCCCGATCGGGTCCCGAAGGGACCCGATCGGGCCGCTTCAGCCTTTTTGCGGGTATGCCCGAGCGATGACGCGAGGTACCCCGCCCACCCAGGCGCAATAGTAGGAGTCGCCTTCGGAATCGGAGATCTGCCCGATGAAGGCCGCCTGGCCGTGGGCGTTCTGGGCATCGACCAGGCGGGATTCCGACGAGGAGCCGGCCGGGGCCTCCAGGATCTCCGGCGCGCCGTTCTTCCAGTAGCAATAATCGAAGCTTCGGAGCGACACGCGCGCCACGGTGGCGACGTTCTCGTTCGTCCCGTAGCCGCCGATGTAGAGCTCGTCGCCGACGAAGACGGCGGCGGAGACCCACGCCCTGGTCAAGCCGGGGGGAAGGCTCAGATCGGTCCGAGCTCCGCTTTCGTCCCAGAGGCAGGGAACGCTCCCCGTCTCGAGGAAATAGTAGCCGACATAGCGGACGGCGCTCCCCGATACGGCGATATCCTTCACGTAGCCGCCATCGGAGCCATCGGGGAGGGCGAGCTTCACCTCGGCTCCTCCATCCTTGACCGCGAACAGGGAGCTCACATCCTCCTCGTCCCAATACCTGCCCGCCCGGTACAGCGACCCGTCCTGGGCCGCCAGCGCCGTGTGCTCCCCCCCGACCATGCCCGCGGGCAGGTCGAAGGCCTCGAGCTCCCGGTTCTTCCAGAGGGCCGGGAAGTGCCCATCGGCGGTCGCCACGTAGCCCGCGGCGTAGACCGCGCCGCCATCCGCCGCGACGCGGCTCGCGGAGCCCCCGGTGGCCTCGGCGCCGACCGGCAGGGCGTAGGCCTCGGAACCCTCCCATTGGCGCGGTTCGTAATCATAGGTCTGGCTGTTGTAGTAGTATCCCGCCGCCACCGCCGAGGATCCGGAACGAGCGATCGAGGCGACGAAGTTGTTGCGCGCCAGCCCGATCGTCCCCAGGGGAACCGCGGTCGTCGATCCATCCCAATAGCAGGGGCTGCCGTCTTCCTGCTCCCCGAAGCAGAGCACCCCGCTCAGGGAAACCTCCTCGTCCTCGCTCGAGGACGAGGGATTCGAGCAGGCGCCGAGCGAGAGCGCGATGACGATAGCGATAGCCGCGAGCGGCGGCGCCGCCTTCCCCGGATTCGTGTTCATAGAAGAGACCTCCCTGCGATCTGCGATGCGTCGCCAGGCTAGCCTCTCGGCGCGCCGAGGGAGGAGGGCTTCGAGCCCCTCGATCGGGTGGTTTTTGGGTAGTAGGGCGATGGAAGCGGGGTATCCCTACTCGGCGCCGCGGATCTCGATGAGCCGGTCGACCAGCTCGGCCCTGTTCTGCGTCCCGGTCTTGCGGTAGACGTTGACCAGGTGGAACTTCACGGTATTCGCGGAAATCCCCAGACGGGAAGCGATCTCCTTGTTCGAGAGCTTGCGGGCGAGCAGCTCGACCACACGAAGCTCGCCTAGGGAGAGCACCGGGCTCTCCCTCCCCCCCGCCGCCGCCTCGCCCCGCTCCCTGATCTCGTAGTGCCAGCGGGTCTCCGCGCCCAGCTCCTGCGGGATCGGGTGCCGCTCGATCTCGTAGCGGGATCCGAGCTGCTCGAGCAGGGGGGCCGCGGGGCTGCCCAGGAGGACGGCGTCGGATTTCCCCAGCATCGCGCAGGCGGTCTGGTTGAGGTCGATGATGCTGCCCTTCGAATCCACCACGAGCATCCCATGCGAGAGGTACTCGACCACCGTCTGCCGCGAGATGGGGACCACGGCGAAGAGGCGGTGCCGCAGGCTCGCGATCGCGAAGCAGAGGCTGCAGAAGGAGATCGCGATCGCCGAGTAGTCCTTCTCCCAGCCGGGGACGATCCGCGCGACGTAGGCGGCGCTCGTGAGGGCCGCCGCCGCGACGCCGAAGAGCATCCACCGCGTCTGCCGCCGGTACAGGCTGTGCCCGCTCAGGGTGAACCAGGCGATGACCCAGGCTCCGACGAAGGTAAGGGAATAGGCCTGGAAGAACATGAGCCGCGCCAGGAGGCCGTAGCCGGAGTTGCGCGCAACGAGGATCCAGGCATGCGGCTCGAAGCGCAGCTCCTTCCAGATCAATGCGTGCGCGGGCGAGATGGCGGCGACGAAGCAGAGCGCCGGGAGGATCATGAGGGCCGGCTCCCAGGCCTTCATGCGCCTGAGGAAGCCGGTGTACTCGAGGCAGAAAAGGAAGAACAGCGAGGTGCCGGCGCCGAGGAGGAGGTAGTCGCCGGCGGCGAGGCAGCGCTTGAGCTCGGGATCGCGGACGAGGAGCTCCGCCGTGTTGACGACGAGGAAGCCGAGCTGGAGGAATTGCAAGATATACAGGCGCGTGAAGCGGTAGTAGGAACGATGGAAGCGGGGCAGGAGCATGCCCACGAGGGTGCAGATGAAGGCCAGGGGGGCGAGCGCCAGGAAGATCAGGTATTGGGCCAAGGGATTCTCTCTTCGCCTGCGTGGAACGATGCGGCGAGGCTTCCGCTTCGCCGCTCACAGTATAGCGCGGGAAACGGAGCCCGCACGCGGCCTCGCGCCCGGCCCTCAGCTTCCCTTCGGCGGGGCTCCGGCGCGAGCGGCGAGCTCGGCCTCCCGCGCGGTCTCGTCGAGGAGGGAGCGGGTCTCCTCGAGGGCCGCGCCGATGGTCCCCCGGGAAGGCGCGGCGCCCTCTTTCAAAGCCGCGGCGCAGGCCGACTCGAGGGCCGCGGCCGCCTCGGCCAGGGGGCGGGCCGCGAGGGTGCTCGAGCTGCCCTTCAGGGCATGGGCCGCGCGGCGCAGGGCCTCGAGGTCCCCGGCCTCGAGAGCGGCGCGGAAGGCCTCCTCGCGCCGGGCCGCCTCGGCGGCGAAGATGCCGAGGAGCTCGCGCATGAAGGCCTCGTCGCCGCCGAGCTGGGCGAGGAGGGCGGGGCGGTCGATGCGGGTTCCGGTTCCGGTTCCGGTTCCGGTTCCGGTTCCGGCTCCCGGCGCCAGGGAACGGAGGGCCGCGGCGAGGCTGGATAGGGTGAAGGGCTTGCGCAGGAAGGAATCGGCGCCGGCGGCGAGGAACCCCTCCCGCTCCGAATCGAGGGACTGGGCGCTGAGGGCGAGGATGGGCGTCCTCGCCTGGTCCGAGGCTGCCTCGAAGGCCCGCATCGCCGCCGCCGCCTCGACCCCGCCCATGACGGGCATGTAGCCGTCGAGGATGACGAGGTCGAAGCGCTCCTCCTTGAAGCGACCCAGGGCCCGCGCACCGTCCTCGACCGTCACGGCGGTGGCGCCGAGCCTCCCGAGGAGGCGCTCGAGGAGGAGCCTGGACTCCGGCGCGTCCTCGGCGACCAGGACGCGGAGGGGCAGGGAGGGAAGCCCGGCCGCGGCGGGCGAGGGCTCCCCGCGGGACGGCTCGGCCGCGGCCAGGGGAAGGAGGATGGAGAAGCGGAAGCAGCTGCCCTTGCCGATCTCGCTCTCGACCTCGATCCTGCCGCCCATGAGGGCCACGAGGCGCGAGCTGATCGACAGGCCGAGCCCGGTCCCGCCGAAGCGGCGCGCGATGGAGGGGTCGGCCTGGGTGAAGGCCTCGAAGATCGAGTCCTGGCGCCCGCGCTCGATGCCGATCCCGGTGTCCGCGACCTCGAAGCCCAGCCGCGCGCGCCCTCCTTCCTCCGCGGCGCGGAGGCCGATCGTCACGCGCCCCCCCGCGGGGGTGAACTTGATCGCGTTCCCGACGAGGTTCATGAGGACCTGGCCGAGGCGCAGGGGATCCCCGAGGCAGGCCGGCGGGGGCGCGGGGCAGGAGAGCTCGAGGCGCAGCCCCTTCTCGGCGGCCTTCGCCTCGAAGAGCTTCGCGACCCGGGCCGCCGCGTCGGCCGGGTCGAAGGCTATGGCGTCGAGCTCCATCATCCCCCGCTCGATCTTCGCGTAGTCCAGGAGGTCGTTCACGTAGGCGAGGAGGCTCTTCGCGCTCGAGTCGACGATCGAGAGCTCCTCCTTCTGCCGCTCGTCCAGGGAGCCGAGGGCCATGAGCTCGAGGAAGCCGAGGATGCCCTGGAGGGGGGTGCGGATCTCGTGGCTCACGGCGGCCAGGAAATCGCCCTTGGCGCGGTTGGCCCGCTCCGCCTCGAGCTTGGCCGCGGCGAGCGCCTCGGTCAGGGCGTGCCGGCGCCGGTACCAGATGATGAGGAGGACGCAGCTCGCCGCGTAGCAGAGGGATACGACGACGCAGTAGCCGTAGCCGAAGCGGGCGAAGTCGTCGACGCCGTAGTACTCGAAAATCTCCTTTTCGGGCGTCGAGAGGCCGACCGTCCAGGCCCTTCCCCCCGCGCCGACCGACTTCCAGACCGCCCACTCGCGGCCCTTCTCGGGGAGCCAGACGTACCAATCCTCGCCGGAGCCGGCTCCGAGCACGCCCTCCACCAGGCTCTCGTAGTGGGAGGCGCCGAGCTCGGCCTGCGCGCGGAAGATCTCGTCGATCGGCTTGCCCCGGTACGCGGCGGGGAAGTCGGAGCTCTCGTCGTAGATGACGTAGTCGCGGGTGTAGATCCAGGCGTCGCCCGAGCGCAGCACGCGTATCGGGTCGATGAACTGGACGAAGAACTCGTTCTCGCGCTCGGGCAGGGAGCGCCCCTCGGGGCCGGAGCGGAACCAGATGTCGGCCGTGGCGGCGATCCGGTCCACGACGGCCCGCTCGAGGTCGAGGTAGGAGCCGATCACGAGGCGCCGCTGCTCCTCGTTGTTCGCCGCCTGGAGGACGAAAAGGGAGAGGCAGAGCGAGGCCGTCACGATGACGGCCGCCGCCGGGAAGCGCCGGCCCGAAGATAGCCCCCTGAAGACGCTCACGGGCGCATGCCCCCTCCCCGGCGCGCCTCGCGCGGGGAGCTCGGCGCGGGCCCCGCCTCGAGGAAGCCGGGAAGCCCGTACAGGTCCTCGACGCCCTCGACGAGGATGGCGCCCATGCCCAGGCCCAGGGCGGGGGCCAGGTCCACCTCGAGGCGGTCCCCGACCGAGACGCAGGAGATGGCCGGGACGCCGAGGAGGCGGGCGGCGAGGAGGAAGGGCTCGGGGGCGGGCTTGGATTCCATGGTGTCGTCGAGCCCGACCAGGGCGCGGAAGCGCCGGGCGACGCCGAGGGCCTCGAGGCCCTTCGCGCCGACCGAGCGCGGGTTGTTGGTCACGAGGGCGAGGGCGTAGCGCGCCTCGAGCCTGGCAAGGGCCTCGTCGAGGCGCCCGTCCGGCCCGAGCCAGCGCCCGGGCTCGATGAGCTGTTCGCGCCAGAGGGCGCTCGTCTGGATCGACACCCCGAGCTCGGCGAAGAGCCGGCCGAGGGAGGTCTTCCCGAGCCCGGCCGCCTCGCGCTCGGCGCGCATGCGCGCGAGCCGGGCCCGGGTCGCGGCGGCCTCCTCCCCGAGCTCGCGGGCGAGGCGCCCCACGAGGACCTCCTCCTGGAAGGCGGCGTAGCCGGGATTCGAGTAGAGGGTGCCGTCGAAATCGAGGATGAGGGCCCGCGCCTCCGCGGGCAGGGCGAGGACCCTCACCGCTCCTCGGCGGGACCGTGGGGGAGGGGCTCGGCGGGGGGAAGTGACTGGCCGCGATCGCCCGCCTTGTCGGGGGAGGGCTCCTTGGCGGGGGGGCGGCCGCCCGGGCCGCGGCTCATCGCCTCGCGCGCGGCCATGCGGTCGAGCTGCTTCTTGATGCGCTTCGCCACGAGGTCGCGGTTATCGAGCATCGAGGAGACCGAGCGGTTGTGGTGGACGAGGCTGATGATCTGGGCGAAGAGGCCGGTCACGTCGCTCTGGACGTACCACTCCTTCTGGAGCAGCTCCTTGTGGTAGACGGCGTTGGTCCCGATGATGCGGTAGAACAGGCCCTGCTTGAAGGCCGCGTCGAAGTCCTCGATGGCGCTGCCCGAGAAGAAGGGCAGGGAGACGGCGCAGATGATCTTCTCGACCCCCATGTCCTTGAGGTTCTTCATGCCCTTGATGAGGGTGCCGCCGGTCCCGATCATGTCGTCGGCCATGAAGACGGTCTTGCCCCGGACGTCGCCTAAGAGCTTCATCTCGGAGATGTTGGACTCGGCGGCGCTCTTGGAGACCTTGGAGTAGTCGCGCTCCTTGTACAGGAGGGCCAAGGGCTTGCCGAGGGAGTTCGCGTAGAACTTGTTCCGGTCGATCGCCCCCGTGTCGGGCGAGAGGATGACCAGGTCCTCGCTCGAGATGTCGGCCACGCCGATGAGCTTCTCGATGATCTGGAGCGATGCGTGGAGGTTCTCGAGCCGGAGGCGGTTGAAGCAGTTCTCGATCTCGCGGCTGTGGATGTCGAGGGTGATGATGCGCGAGACGCCGAGGTTCTCGAGGATCTGCCCGACCCGGGCGGCGGTGAGCCCCTCGCGGCCCTTCTTCTTGTGCTGGCGGCTGTAGGGATAGGCGGGCAGGACGAGGTTGACGCGCTCGGCCCCCGCCTGCATCGCCGCGTCGATCGTCACGAAGAGGGAGAAGAGGTGGTCGTTGACCGAGAGGTAGCGGTGCACGCTGCCCTCGTTGAAGGGGATGGGCTGGTGGTTCTCGATGTCCTGGAAGATGTAGACGTCCTTGCCGCGGACCGAGTCGAGGATCTCCGTCTTCACCTCGCCGTTGGCGAAGTAGGTGTGCCGCGCGTTGATCTTGAAGCGGGGCGGGCGGTAGAGGTTCACGTTCCCGGGGATGTACAGGAGGCTGGACTGGATGTCGTTGTCGAAGTTGATCTTGCGCGTGCACAGCTCCTGGGAGATGTGGTAGCGCGAGGCGAGGGCCGCCGTCTTCCGGTCGAAGCGGCGCTTGTAGATGCCGGCGAGGCGCCGGATGACCTGGTTCGCGAAGGACTCGGCCCCGGGGCAGGCCAGGATCCCGAGCTTCGTAGGGTCGGAATAGCTCATTGCGGAGTACCTTCGATCGATGGGGCTTGGCTCGAAGGCTATACTCTCGCCGCCCCTCTGTCAATCCCGGCCGGAGGCCGCGGCCTTTACCTCGCGGGGCAGCGGGTGCTATTGTCCTCCCATGAAGCGCACGGTGCTCCGCATGATCGACGAGGCCGCCCTCGCCTGGGCGGAGGATCCCTACGCCCTGCGCAAGACCGACTCAGGCTATATCCCCCTCACCTTCGAGCAGGCCCGCGAGCGCTCCCGCGAATTCGCCGCATGGCTCCTCTCCCGCGGCTGGGGCAGGGGCGACAACCTCGCCATTCTCGCCGAGGGCAGCCCCGAGTGGATCGTCGGCGAGTGCGGCATGCTCATGGCCGGCTGCGTCTCCGTGCCCCTCTCCATCAAGCTCCTCGGCGAGGAGCTGCCCTTCCGCCTCAACCACTCCGAGGCCCGGGCCATCCTGACCACTAGGAACCAGCTCGAGAAGGTCCTCGGCTCCTTCAAGGAGGTCGCGGACAAGTCCATCCTCGTGGTCTACCTCGACGAGGAGCTCGACGAGGCCCGCCTCGCGGCCGCCAAGCTCGGGATCGGGGCCGAGCGGGTCGTCGGCTTCGCCGAGGCCCTCGCCGCGGGCCGGGCCGCCCTGGCCGCCCCGGGCTCGGCCCTCGGCGCCCGCCTGGACTCCATCGCCGCCGCCTGCGACGAGGACGACGTCGCGACCATCTGCTACACCTCGGGCACGACGGGCAATCCCAAGGGCATCATGCTCACCCACCTGAACTACTGGACCAACTGCCACGACGCGGTAGAGCTCTTCGACAACCCGATCCGCTTCCGGACCCTCCTCGTCCTCCCCGTCGACCACTCCTTCGCGCACACCGTCGGCCTCTACACCGCCTTGGTCTGCGGCATAGCCCTGTACTTCGTCGACTCGCGGGGCGGCGGCATCGCCACCCTGCGCAACATCCCGATCAACCTCAAGGAGTCCAAGCCCATCTTCCTCTTCACCGTGCCCGCCCTCTCGGGCAACTTCATGAAGAAGATCGTCGCGGGCATCGAGGAGAAGGGCGGCTTCGTGGAGCGCCTCTTCAAGCGGGGCATCGCGGCGGGCATCGCCTACAACGGCGACGGCTACACCAGGCCCTCCCCCGCGGTCCGCGCCTCCGCCTTCCTGCCCTACAAGCTCGCGAAGGCCCTCGTCTTCGACAAGGTGCGCAAGCTGGTCTTCGGCGAGTCCCTGCGCTTCTGCGTCGGCGGCGGCGCCCTCCTCGACGTCAAGCAGCAGGAGTTCTTCGCCGCCTTCGGCCTGCCCGTGTACCAGGGCTACGGCCTCACGGAGGCCGCGCCCATCATCTCCTCCAACACGCCCCGGAAGCACAAGTTCGGCACCTCGGGCATCCTCGCCCCCTCGGTCGAGTGCCGCCTCCTCAGGCCCGACGGCAGCGAGGCGGCGGTCGGCGAGAACGGCGAGATCGTCATCCGCGGCGGCAACGTCATGAAGGGCTACTACAAGAACCCCGAGGCCACGGCCGCGGCCCTGCGCGGGGGCTGGCTCCATACCGGGGACCTCGCCCACTGGGATCGCGACGGCTTCCTCGTCGTGGTCGGCCGCGAGAAGGCCCTCCTCATCGCCGAGGACGGGGAGAAGTACAGCCCCGAGGAGATCGAGGAGGCCGTGACCTTCTCGACGGGCGTCATCGACCAGATCATGGTCTGGTGCGAGCAGCGGAAGTACGCCGCGGCCCTCGTGACCCTCGACGCGGCAAAGGTCGAGCGCCTGCTCAAGGAGCGGGGCGTCGCCGAGGCCCGCGTCGCCCTCGAGCTCCTCAAGGACGAGTTCTACGCCTTCCGCTCCGACCCCAAGGCCAAGAAGGTCCAGGCCGCCTGGATCCCCGCGGTCTTCCAGATCGTCCCCCGGCCCTTCGGCGAGAAGCAGGGGGAGGTGAACTCGACCATGAAGCTCGTCCGGCACCGCGTCGCCGAGCTCCATCGCGGCCTCATCGACTACTCCTACACGAGCGAGGGCTCCTCGACGATCAACGAGCGGAACCTCGCCGCGCTCCGGGAGCTCTTCAAGCTCGCCTGAGGCGCCGCCGCGCCGGTCCCCGGCTCCGCCCCTAGCGGAGCGAGCCCTCCCACTCCCTGACCGCCTCGTTCACGGCCTTCCGGGCCGCCTCGATCGACAGAGCGCCGGGCGCGGAAGCCGGGCCGGCCAAGGCCGCCTCGGCCGCCGCGACGAGGCGGGCCTGGATCGCGTCCCGGCGGGCCTTGAACTCCGGGTCCTGGCCGAGCCCCCCCGCCCGGGACCGGGCGATCCAAGCCCGCTGGGCCTCCCAGCGCGCGTAGGAAGCCTCGGAGCCCTCGGCGTAGTCGTAGTCGCTCCACAGCGGCACGAGCTCTCCGCCGTGGAGGAGTATAGGCTTGTAGATCGAGAGGCAGGGATAGGAGGTCCCGGTGAACCAGATCACCGCGTGCGCGGCCCCGTCGGCCGCGGGGCGGTACTCGACCGCCAGGCTCGCCGTGGTCGCGTTGTTGAGCAGGCCTCCTTGGTGCATGCAGACGCTCGTCATGTGGCGGCCCCGCGGCCGGGCGGGATCGAAGCGCCCGTGGGAGCGGAGGGCCGAGAGTACGGTCCCGAAGCCGACGGAGCCCCGGGCCGCCCCGAGGGCGGCCTCGTTCGAGGCGCGGCGCTCGTCGCCCTTGGTGAAGCGGAGCCGGAGCCGGTCCTCGACGTGGTCTCGCCAGGACTCCATCTCGCCGTGCCGCCCCGGATCGGCCTCGTCGGAGCAGGCCGCCCGCGGGTTGACCGGGGCGATCTCCTTGCGGGTCGCCGCGTCGAGCCGCTTATAGTCGCGCTCGATGCTGTAGGCGTTGGAGATGGCAGCGATGCCCTCGACCTGCTTCCAGGCCCAGCGGCGGCCCGCGGTCTCCACGACGTAGGCCTCGCGCTCGTCGGAGACGAGGTAGCTGTTGCAGTAGCACAGGCTGCCTTTGTAGGCCCCGTTCCCGCCTTGCCCCTCGGCCTCGGTGTAGCCGCAGATGGCGAGCACCGCGTCGCGGGCGCAGGCCGCCGAGGCGAGGGCGGCGCGCAGGATAGCCATGCCGAGGACCCCGTCCTTGGCCGCCTTGAAGCGCGAGAAGACGGCCTCGTTGCCGATCGCAACGCCCCGCTCGTTGATGCCCATCTCGCCGCCGGCCATCCAGGAGGGCTTCGAGAGGGCGAAGGCCAGTCCCGAGTCGCGGAAGGGCATCTCGAGCTCTCCCACGCGGACCACCGACGAGGGATCCCGCCTGCCTACGATGCAAAGGGCCTGGGGCTCGGCGGGATTGCGGTCGGAGTTCTTCGCGAACCAGGACCTCCCCTCGGCGCAAGCCGAAGCCCCGGCATACATGGTGTCGCACATCGCGTTCCTCCCTATTTATTCCGCGTCTCCGCGCCTCTGCGGTGTATCTTCAAAGAAACGCCGCTCAGGTGTTCTTCGAGAAGGTCAGTATATCCTCGCGCAGCGTCCAGCCGGCCTTGGCCCAGAAGGCCGCCCCGGCCCCGTTGCCCGCGAGGACGAAGAGGTGGCACTTGTCGATGCCCCGGGCCTTGAGGGCGGCGAGGGAGGCGGCGGCGAGCTCCGAGCCCAGGCCCCGGCGCCGGAACTCGGGATCGACGGCCAGGTGGTAGAGGAAGCCCCGCCGGCCGTCGGTGCCGCAGAGGACCGTGCCGACGAGGAGGCCGCCCGACCTCGCCGCGAAGGAGAGGCGCGGGTTGCGCTCGAGGAAGGCGCCGAGGGGCCCGCGCTCGTCGGCCGAGGACAGGCCCATGCCGGGCGTCCGCTTCCAGAGCTCCAGGGCCGCCTCGTAGTCCTCGATGCCGAAGCTCCCGATCTCGATCTCGCCTCGTCCTTCCATTGCCTCTCCCCTTTCAGGTTCTCTCGAAGAGCAGGCGCCCGCCCTCGAGCCGCGAGGCGATCTCCTTGCGTCCCGCGAGATAGGCGAGGGTGGAGCGCATCGTGGCGTCGAGGAGGACGTACTGCGTATGGTTCAGCTCGACCTCGAAGCGGCCGGCGAGGGCGACGAGGAGCTCCTCGGGGCTCGAGGGCCTGCCGCAGGCCTCGGCCAGGAAGGAGGAGACCGCCTCGATCTTGAGCCGCATGTAGCCGACCAGGGGGCGGATGTCCTCGGTCGGCGGGGCGTGGCTCGGGACGAACCAGTCGGCCTCGGCCGCCTCGAGGGCGTCGAGGCTGGCCAGCTGGGCTTCGACGTCGTAGAGGAAGAAGACGCAGTGCTTCTCGAGGATCTCCGGCGAGGCTACCGCGTCCGCAATGAAGAAGACCGAGTCGGGGCTCCGGTAGCCGGCCATGGCCAGGAAGTGGCCGGGCAGGGGTATGGCCTCGACCCCGGTATCGCCCAGGGCGCAGGGCGGGTCGAGGAGCATGGTCACCCGCGAGGCCTTGGCCATGAGGAACTTGTTCCGCAGGGGGGGCGGGGGATAGCCGCCCCAGAGGAGGCTCGGCTCGAGGAGGGGCCGCTCGATGAAGGCGGCCTCGTGCCGCGGGGCGGCGATGCCGCAGCCCGTCCGGGACTGGAGATAGGCGTTCCCGCCGCAGTGGTCCGCGTGGGAGTGGGTGTTCGCGACGAGGGCTACCGAGAAGCCGGCGGCCTCGCAGCCGCGGGCCAGGCGCTTGCCCGCCTCCTCGTCGTTGCCGGAGTCCACGAGGAGGGCGCGGCCGCCCCCGAGATCGTAAAGGCCCACGTTGGAAGGGCCGCGGGCGACGAAGGTCCGTCCCGCCAGGCGCTCGAAGCGAGCCTCGGCCACGATCCCCTCCCTACAGGGCGAAGCGGAGCCTGATCACCGCCCCGCCCTCGTTCGCGATCGACAGCTCCCCGCGGAGCTGCTCCGCGAGGGCTCCCATGAGCTGGAAGCCGAGTCCCCGCCGGGCCGCGCCCTCGGGCAGGCCTGGGCCCCGGTCCCGGACGCAGAAGAGGGCGCTCCCCCGCTCGTCGGCGCGAAGCGACAGGAAGAGCTCGGGGCTGCCGTCGGCTCCCGCGCCGTGGCGGAGGGCGTTCGAGACCGCCTCGGTGGCGAAGAGGCCGAAGGATAGGGCGATATCGGGTCCAGCCTCGAGGGGCTCGAGCTCGTAGTCCACGCAGGCCCCGCGGGGGCTGCAGCTCTCGGGCATGGTGCCCACCAGGTCGCGCAGGTAGTCGTCCAGCCTGATCCTCGCGAGGCCCTTGGCGGCGTAGAGCTGCTCGTGGACCAGGGAGAGGGAGCGGAGGCGGTTCCTGGTATCCAGGTTCTGCCGCCGTGCCTCATCCCCGCGGATGCCCTCGCTCTCGAGCTCGAGGATGCTCGCCATGACCTGGAGGTTGTTCTTGACGCGGTGGTTCACCTCGGCGAGGAGGACCTCCTTCTCGGCGAGGCTCTCGAGGAGCTCCGCCTCGAGGCGGCTCCGCCGGCCGAGCTCGCCCAGGACGAGGCTGGCCAGGAGGGCGGCGGTTACTAGGATAAAGAGCCAGCCCTTGGCGGTCGAGAGCCAGAGGAGATCCTCGGCGCTCGCCGCGAGGGGGAGGATGAGCCTGTCGGAGAAGAGGATCCAGGCCGCGCCGAAAAAGAAGTAGGGCAGGACGACGCGGAGGACCGAATTCCGGTTGGAAGACCTCGGCCGGGGCGAGCCGGCCCTCCCCGGAGCCACGCTCAGTCCCCGCCGCTGGCCGGAAAGGAGGAGGAGGAAGCGATGGCGGCTAGTTGGCTGCGCCCCATGATCAGAAGCCCGCGGACTCAGCTCTCGGGGGTCCCTTCGGCCGCGCCATCAGCGCCATCAGCGCCTTCGTCGGCCTCCGGCCCTTCGCCTTCAGGATTCGCGCCCTCGGGATGGTTCTTCAGCTCGGCCCTGCGCTGGGCCTTCTCTTCCTTCTTGCGCTTCTTCTCGAGCTCCTTGCGGCGCTTCTCGCTGCTGTACTGGTTCGGACGCGACATGTTACCCTCCGGAACGCGGGATCGAAGGAGACTAGGTACATAATAGCATATCCGGCGGCTCTGGGGTACCGCCCGAGGAGGATCGCGGTCGGCCTGCCGTGGGAAGGGAGCCGCTCGGCCCGCGGGGCTAGGCCGGTCTCCTGGATCGGAGCTCCTCCTCGAGGAGCTCCACGCAGCGCCGGATGATCGGGTTGCAGACCCGGTCCGAGAGCCCGCGCTCCTTGAAGGCCGCCTTTCCCGCGGGTTCCCGCAGGTCGATTCCCTCGAGGAGGGCTCGGCAGTCCGAGGCGCCGAACTCGGCCTTGATCCGCTCGACGAAGTCGTAGACCGCCTCGTAGGTCGCCTCCTTGGCCGCAGCCTCGGAGCCCTCCTCGCTGCCGAGGGCCAGGCCGAGGGCGAGGACGGCCCCGGAGACGGCCCCGCAGACGAGCTGCTGCCGGCCGCAGCCCGCGCCCAGGCCGGTCGCCAGCTTGTGGGCCAGCCGCGGATCGAGGCCGAGCTCCTCGGCGAAGGGGACGAATACCGACTGGGAGCAGGAGGAACCCGAGGCGTGGAGGGCCGCGGCCTTTTCTAGCTTGGTCATGAACGGCTCCTTATTTGTAGGTCCGGGCGGTCTCGACCGCCTTGGCCCAGGAGGCCAGGAGGCGATCGCGCTTCTCGTCGGCCATCTCGGGCGCGAACTGCCGCTTCCGCCGCCAGTTCTGCTCGACCTCAGCCTGGCTCGCCCAGTAGCCGGTCGCGAGGCCGGCCAGGTAGGCCGCGCCCAGGGCCGTGATCTCGCCGACCTCGGGGAGGATGACGTCCCGGTCGAGGACGTCGGCCTGGAACTGCATGAGGAAGCTATTGGCCGAGGCCCCCCCGTCGGCCTTGATGTAGGGGATGCGGCTCCCGAAGTCCTTCTCCATCGCGTCGAGGAGGTCGCGCGACTGGTAGGCGATGGACTCGAGGGCGGCGCGGACGAAGTGGGCCCGCGTCGTGCCCCGGGTGATGCCGACCGCCGTACCCCTGACCTCGGAGTCCCAGTAGGGAGCGCCCATGCCGACGAAGGCAGGCACCAGAAAGACCTCGCCCGCGTCCTCCACCGAGCGGGCGAGCCGCTCGCTCTCGGCCGAGTCGGCCAGGAGGCCCATCTGGTCGCGGAGCCACTGGATCACCGCCCCCGCGATGAAGACCGAGCCCTCGAGAGCGTAGGTGTAGCCCTTGCCGAGATCCCAAGCCACGGTGGTGAGGAGGTTGTGCTTCGAGGCCACGGGCTCCGAGCCCGTGTTGACCAGGGTGAAGCAGCCTGTCCCGTAGGTGTTCTTGGCCGCTCCCGGCTCGAAGCAGGCGTGGCCGAAGAGGGCGGCCTGCTGGTCCCCCGCGCAGCCGGTCACGGGTATCTCCGTCCCGAAGATCTCCTTGCTCGAGAGCCCGAACTCGCCGGAGCTCGGCGCGACCTTGGGCAGGATGGGGGCGGGGATCTTGAGGACCTTGAGGAGATCCTCGTCCCAGCGCCCCTCCTTGATGTTGAACAGGAGGGTGCGCGAGGCGTTGGTCGGGTCGGTCAGGTGCCGGCCGGTGAGCTTGTAGATGAGCCAGGAGTCTACGGTGCCGAAGAGGAGCTCGCCCCGCTCCGCCCTCGAGCGGAGGCCGGGGACCTCGTTGAAGAGCCACATGAGCTTCGTCCCGGAGAAATAGGGGTCGAGGACGAGGCCGGTCTTCTCGCGGACCATATCGGAGAGGCCGAGGGCGCGGAGCTCGGTGCAGATCTCGGCCGAGCGGCGGCACTGCCAGACGATGGCGTTGTACACCGGCTTGCCCGTGGCCTTCTCCCAGACTACCGCGGTCTCGCGCTGGTTGGTGATGCCGATCGCCTCGATCTGGTCGGCCTCGACCTGGGCCGCCTCGATGGCTCCCCGCGCCGCGGCGAGCTGGGTGGACCAGATCTCCTCGGGATCGTGCTCGACCCAGCCCGGCTTGGGGAAGATCTGCGTGAAGGGAATCTGCTTGAGCCCGATGATGACGCCGGACTTGTTGAAGAGGATGGCCCTCGAGGAGGTGGTCCCCTGGTCGAGGGCGAGGATGTATCGTTCCTTCATGCTCGTACGCTCCGCGGGATGACGTTGCGCGGATTATACGCCGTTTCGCGGGTCCTGTAAAACGCGGCCCTCAGATGCCGGCGCGGAGGCTGAGGCCTATCCCGACGCGGAGGCTCGAGCCCAGGCCGGCCGCCTCCCCGCCCCCGGCCTCGAGGTAGCGGTTGTAGACCAGCTCGCCGCAGAGCCCCAGCCGCCGGCCGCCGGCGCGGAAGGCGGCGGGGGTCCAGGCCAGGCCGGCCGTGGCGGCCAGGCCCCCTCCCGGCTCGTAGTCCCGGCCCCCCTCGCTCGGCTCCCCGAGGGTCAGGGCCGGCCCGGCGAAGAAGCGGAGCTTCCGGTCGAGCCCGAGCGAGAGGGCCGCGGGGAGGCGGAAGACGCCGAGCCCGCCGTCGTACTCCGGCCGCAGGTCGAGGCCGAGCTCGAGGCCGCCCAGGGGAAGGGAGGCGCAGAGCGAGGCCCAGGCCCCCTTGAGCTCGGCGCCCTCGCCGAAGCCCGGCCCGGCCGAGGCGGCGAGGATGATGCCGAGGTAGCCCGCGGGCGCCACGAGGCGCCCCGCCGAGACGTAGGCTTTCGACCAGTAGCTCTCGTTGAGGGAGGACTCGATCACGCCCCTGCGCGGCCCCTCGGAGGCCGCGTGGATGAAGACATCCTCCCCCGCGAAGATGCCGACGTGGGAGACGCTCCCGTTCGTGTCGAAGAAGACCAGGTCCCCCGGCTCGATGTCGGAGCGCCGCACCGGCTCGCAGAAGAGGGCGAGCTCCCGGGCCGTCCTGGGGGGATAGAGGCCGAGGACCTGGGAGGAGACCCGGTACACGAGGCCCGAGCAGTCGATGCCGTCGCGGCCGGTGCCGCCTAAGCGGTAGGGCGAGCCCTCGTAGGAGCGGGCGGCGGCCACGAGCTTGCTGCGGGTCTTTCGGGGAAAGGCGGCGGCGAAGGGGGCATCGGCCCGGGCGGGGGCGGCTAGGCCCGCGGCGAGCAGGGCGAGGAGGAGGATGCCGCGCCCCGACTTGCCGCGGGCCATCCCCGCGAGGACACCGATACCCACAATACGTCCGGATTATACCGCGGCTTTTCCGGGAATCACAGCCCCTTGATGCATCCGCTTTAAAAGACGATAGTGGAACCGTCGGGATTGCCGCGTCGCGGAGCTCCCCTCACCGCCGATTTGATCCCTATTGCGGGCGGTTAAAAAATGCACGCTAAAAAGGAGGATCAACGTGCATCCCTCTACTCCCCTTCCCTACAAGGTCAAGGATCTCTCCCTCGCCCCCTGGGGCCGCAGCGAGATCGAGCTCGCCGAGCGCGAGATGCCCGGCCTCATGGCCCTCAGGGCCAAGTTCGCGGCGGCCAAGCCCCTCGCGGGGGCCCGGATCTCCGGCAGCCTCCACATGACCCTCCAGACCGCCGTCCTCATCGAGACCCTGGCCGAGCTCGGCGCCGATCTCCGCTGGTCGAGCTGCAACATCTTCTCGACCCAGGACCAGGCCGCGGCGGCCGTCGTCGTCGGCAGATCCGGCAGTCCCGGGTCGCCGAGCGGCGCGCCCGTCTTCGCCTGGAAGGCCGAGACCCTCGACGAGTACTGGGAGCTCCTCGACCTCGCCCTCCGCTTCCCCGGCGAGCGGCCCGGGGATCCCTGCCGGGGCCCCGAGCTCATCGTGGACGACGGGGGCGACGCCACCCTCATGATCCATCTCGGCCTCGAGGCCGAGGCCGACCCCGCCCTCCTGGACCGGAAGCCCGGCAGCGAGGACGAGGCCGCCCTGCTCAGGCGGCTCAAGCTGATCCGCGCCGAGGATCCCCGCCGCTGGACCCGCACCCTGCCATCCTGGAAGGGAGTCTCGGAGGAGACCACCACGGGGGTCCACCGCCTCTACCGCATGGAGCAGGAAGGCAAGCTCCTCGTCCCGGCCATCAACGTCAACGACTCGGTCACCAAGTCCAAATTCGACAACCTCTACGGCTGCCGCGAGTCCCTCCTCGACGGCATCAAGCGCGCGACCGGCGTCATGGTCGCCGGCAAGATCGCCGTGGTCTGCGGCTTCGGCGACGTGGGCAAGGGCTGCGCCCAGAGCCTCCGCGGCATGGGGGCCAGGGTGGTCGTCGCCGAGATCGACCCGATCTGCGCCCTCCAGGCCGCCATGGAGGGCTACGAGGTCAGGACCGTGGACGACTGCCTCGCGGAGGCCGAGATCTACGTCACGGCGACCGGCTGCGTCGACGCCATATCGGCCAGGCAGCTCTCCTCCATGCGGGACGGGGCCATCGTCTGCAACATCGGCCACTTCGACCACGAGATCGACATAGCCGGCCTCAAGGCCCTCCCCGGGGTCCAGCGCAGGAACGTGAAGCCCCAGGTCGACCGCTGGGTCTTCCCCGACGGCCGCGAGATCATCCTCCTCGCCGAGGGGCGGCTCGTGAACCTGGGCTGCGCCCAGGGCCACCCCTCCTTCGTCATGTCCGCCAGCTTCACGAACCAGGTCCTCGCCCAGCTCGAGCTCTGGAAGGGCCGGGCCTCGGCCAAGCCGGGGGTCCGGGTCCTGCCGCGCGAGCTCGACGAGGAGGTGGCCCGCCTCCACCTCGGCAAGCTCGGCGCCGCCCTCACCACCCTCTCGGCCGAGCAGGCCGAGTATCTCGGGGTCCCCGTCGGGGGTCC
The DNA here is from genome assembly GCA_022711355.1 of Spirochaetota bacterium. Taxonomy (GTDB): domain Bacteria; phylum Spirochaetota; class Spirochaetia; order Treponematales; family Rectinemataceae; genus JAKLFE01. The sequence continues at coordinate 56,603 of JAKLFE010000002.1, forward strand.
CTACAAGAGCGACAGCTACCGCTACTAAGGAGTCCGATCCATGAAGGATAAGCGCTACCTCTTCACCTCCGAGTCGGTCGGCGAGGGCCACCCCGACAAGCTCTGCGACCAGGTCTCCGACGCGGTCCTCGACGCCTGCCTCGCCGACGACCCCGAGAGCCACGTCGCCTGCGAGTGCTACGCGACCACCGGCATGATCCTCATAGGCGGCGAGATCACCACCTCGACCTACGTCGACATCCAGCAGCTGGCCCGCGAGGTGGTCTACGACATCGGCTACACGGATCCCGACTACGGCATCGACTACGAGTCCATGGCGGTGCTCAACACCATCCACGCCCAGTCCCCGGACATCAACCAGGGCGTCGCCGGCAAGGGGCTCAAGGAATTCGCCGGCCGCCAGGGCGCCGGGGACCAGGGCATGATGTTCGGCTTCGCCTGCTCCGAGACCGAGGAGCTCATGCCCGCCCCCATCATGTACGCCCACAAGCTCCTCTTGCGCGCGACGGAGCTCCGCAAGTCCAAGAAGATCGGCTGGCTCCGCCCCGACGCCAAGAGCCAGGTCACCCTCGAGTACGAGGGGCACAAGCCCCTCCGGGTCGACGCGGTCGTCGTCTCCCATCAGCACGATCCCGAGGTGGCCTACGAGACCATCAAGGAGACGATCATCGAGGAGGTCATCAGGCCCGTCCTCGAGCCGAGCGGCCTCGACCTGAAGGGGACGAAGTTCTTCATCAACCCCACGGGCCGCTTCGTCATCGGCGGCCCCATGGGCGACACGGGCCTGACCGGCCGCAAGATCATCGTCGACAGCTACGGGGGCATGGGCCGCCACGGCGGCGGCGCCTTCTCCGGCAAGGACCCCTCCAAGGTCGACCGCTCGGCGGCCTACATGGCGCGCTACGTGGCCAAGAACGTCGTCGCCGCGGGCCTGGCCGAGCGCTGCGAGGTCCAGCTCGCCTACGCCATCGGCGTCCCCGACCCGGTCTCCGTCATGATCGACACCTTCGAGACGGGCAAGGTGGAGGAGGCGGCCATCGCCGCGGCGGTCCGCAAGGTCTTCCAGCTCGACCCGGCCGGCATCATCGCCAGCCTCGAGCTCAAGAAGCCCGTGTACCGGAAGACGGCGTCCTACGGCCACTTCGGCCGCGAGGGCTTCTCCTGGGAGCGGACGGACAAGGCCGAGGCCCTCGCCCGGGCCCTCTAGCCCGTCCCCGCCGTGAGCCGCAGGAGCCCAGCCCGCAGGGCGGCCCGCGAGGCCGCCCTGCCCTTCCTCGAGGCCGCCCGCTCCGAGCCCGCGGCCCCGGCCCGGCTCCTGAACAGCGCCGACCGGGACCTCGCCGTCGTCCTCTGGGCCCTCGAGGACGAGGAGGTCGCCGAGCTCCTCGCCCTCGTCGGCCCGGCCAAGGCCGCCCGCCTCGCCGAGGAGCTCGAGCGCATGGAGCACGTGCGGCTTCCCCCCGAGACCGTCGGGATCGTCGCCGCCCACCTGGCCCTCCACCTCGCGGGCGGGAAGCCCCTGGGGCCGGCGACCCGCTACTACAAGCCCGCCCGATAATGCAGCGAGCTGGTTGAGCCGCGGATACGGCGTAAAACCGGTACGAGTGCTTCTTCCCGCCACCCTTCCCGTATAGCTCTTTTCTCTCTGTGCCTCTGTGTCTCTCTTCCTACGAGCTTCAGGCCAAGGCGAAGTCCCTCGCCTTCGGGTACGCCGCCGCGCAGGCCAGGCTCCGCTCGATCGCCTCGGGGCTGAGCTCGATGTTCTCGAGCTGGCCCGCGAAGTAGCTCTCGTAGCCGGAAAGGTCGAGGAGGCCGTGGCCCGAGAGGCCGAAGAGGATGACCTTCTCCTTGCCCTCCTCCTTGGCGCGCTTCGCCTCGCGGATGACCTGGGCTATCGCGTGGCTCGTCTCCGGCGCCACGATGATGCCCTCGCTCCGCGCGAAGGCCACCGCCGCCTCGAAGCACTCGAGTTGGGGCAGGGCCCGCGGCGAGAGGAGGCCCTCCTCGACGGCCGCCGAGACCAGGGGCGCCATGCCGTGGTAGCGCAAGCCTCCCGCGTGGATGCTCGCCGGCACGAACTCGTGGCCCAGGCTGTGCATCGGCAAGAGGGGCGTCATCCCCGACATGTCGCCCAGGTCGTAGATGAAGCTGCCCCTGGTCAGGCTCGGGCAGGAGGAGGGCTCGACGGGGATGATCTCGATCTCTGCCCCCTCGATCTTGTCCTTCACGAAGGGGAAGGCCAGGCCGGCGAAGTTCGAGCCGCCTCCAACGCAGGCGATGACCTGGTCCGGTCCCCTCTCCCCGGCGAGCTCGAGCTGCTTCTTCGCCTCGAGGCCGATGATGGTCTGGTGGAGCATGACGTGGTTCAGGACCGAGCCCAGGGCGTAGCGCGTCGAGCCGCTCGGGTCGCCCACCGCCTCCTCGACCGCCTCGGAGATGGCGATGGCGAGGGAGCCGGGCGTGTCGGGCATCCTGGCCAGGACCTCCCGGCCAGCCCGGGTGGTCGAGCTCGGGCTGGGGATGCAGGTCGCGCCCCAGGTCCGCATCATGGACTTGCGGTAGGGCTTCTGCTCGTAGCTCGAACGCACCATGAAGACCTTGCACTCGAGGCCGAACTGGGCGCAGGCGAAGGCCAGGGCCGAGCCCCACTGGCCCGCGCCGGTTTCCGTGGTCAGCTTTTTGATGCCCGCCAGCTTGTTGTAGTAGGCCTGGGCCACGGCGGTGTTCGGCTTGTGGCTCCCCGCGGGCGAGACCGACTCGTTCTTGAAGTAGATCCGCGCCGGCGTGCCCAGGGCCCGCTCGAGGCCGTAGGCCCGCTGGAGGGGGCTCGGCCTCCAGCGGTACAGGAGGGCGAGGACCTCCTCGGGTATATCGATCCAGCGCTGGCTCGAGACCTCCTGCTCGATGAGGCCCATCGGGAAGATGGCGGCGAGCTGCTCGGGCCTGACCGGCGAGCCGTCCGGGGCCAGGGGCGGGAGGGGGGCATGGGGCAGGTCCGCGGCGAGGTTGTACCAGGCCCGGGGCATCTCATGTTCGGAGAGGAAGATATTGGTCGTCACGGCGCGCTCCTTTCATCGAGTTTCTATAAGCAGAAGCAACGTAGCAGAGAGAACAAGCTTCTGTCAATAGAAACCTGAGCGCTTTCCGCGATCTCGCCTCCGCTTGCCGCATCGCCGGCGAGGGGCTACCCTGGGCCATGCGCCCCGATGCCGAGGAGAAGCCGAGCGCGGCCCCCGCCCCGAGGCTCCTCAAGCCTGCCGACCTCCCCGACAACTTCACGCGCTCGCTCTACAAGATCGCCCCCTACCGGGGCTGCGCCCACGGCTGCCGCTACTGCGACGGCCGGGCCGAGCGCTACTACGTCGAGGGGGACTTCGAGCGCGACGTCGAGGTCAGGCGGAGCATCCCGGAGCGCCTCGAGCGGGACCTCGCCACGGTCCGCGAGGCCGGCATGATCGGCTTCGGCTCGGGGGTCACCGACCCCTATCAGCCCCTAGAAAAGGCCGAGCTCCTGACCGGCCGCTGCGCCGAGCTCCTCGCCGCGGCGCCCCGGGCCCTCCCTGCCATGGTCATGACCAAGTCGAGCCTCGTCCGCCGCGACCTTCCCGCCTGGAGCCGCGTCAACGAGTCCTCGGGCTTCCTCCTCATGGTCTCGCTGACGAGCCTGGACGAGGAGCTCCGCGAGGCCATGGAGCCCGGGGCCTCGAGCTTCGCCGAGCGCCTCGCTGCGCTGCGCGCCTTCAAGGAGGCCGGCTGCGCGGTCGGCGTCTTGGCGATGCCCCTCCTCCCCGGCCTCTCCGACGGCGAGGACTCGATCCGCGCCCTCTACGCCGCCTGCGCCGAGATCGGCGTGGACTTCGTCATGCCCGGCGGCCTGACCCTGAGGCCCGGCCGGCAGAAGGACTTCTACCTCGCCAAGCTCGGCGCCTTCCGCCCCGAGCTCGTCGAGCCGACGGTCGCGCTGTTCCGCGAGGATCGGCCCTCGGGCTCGCCCCTGCGGCAGGCGGCCGCGGCCCTCTTCGAGCGCCTGGCCCCCATCCGCCGGGACTTCGGGCTGCCCTACCTCCTGCCCCACGCGGCCTTCGCTCGCTTCCTCCCGGCCCACGACGCCCTCCGCCTCCTGTATCGCGACATGATCGAGCTCTACGCCGAGCGGGGTACGGACACGGCCAGGCTCCGAGCGAGCGCCGAGCGCTACGACGCTTGGCTCGTAGGCCTGCGGCGCGCCTTCCGCCGTAAAAGGAGCCTCCCGGCGGACTGGCTCGAGGAGCGCTTCGACGAGGCCTCACGCTCGGGGGAGCTCGAGTCCCTGCTCGACAATCCGAGGCTCGCCGCCTTCACCCGCGGCGTGCTCCTCGAGGAAGCTCGCCTGGATTACGGGAGCCTCACGCTCGTCGAGGCGCCGCGGGCCGCGGCGAGGAGGGGCGAGCCTACCGAGCCCCTCGAGCGAGCCTGAGGGCCCGGAGGTTGCGGCCGAGGAGCTCGGGGGAATCATCCATCTCGGCGGCTGCCAGGGCAGCTCGGCAGGCGGCCGAATCGGGGAGGAGCCGCCCTTCGAACAGGGACTCGCTCTCCCGCAGGTCCAGCTCGATGCGGCGGAGGGGCGCCAGCTCGGTCAGGCGGGGGTTCTCGGGGCAGGCCCCTTGGCAGCGGAGGCAGCCCACGGCGGCGTCGTGGGCGCCGGCCCCCAGCCAGCCGGGGAAGGCCCCATCGCCCTCATTTAAAAAAGTCGTGCAGCGCGAGGCATCGACGACGAAGTTCCCCGGCCTGAGGCAGCCGTTCGGGCAGGCGGCGGCGCAGGCTCCGCAGCTCGCGCAGGACTCGAGCGGCTCGGGCGGGCCCCAGCTCCCCTCCTCGGCCTCGAGCTCGGTCCACCAGGACTCGAGGCGGAAGTAGCTCCCGAGCCCCTCCCTGCGGAGGATGTTGTCCCTGCCGTAGCGGCCGAGGCCGGCTCGGGCTGCCAGGGCCTTGAGGGGAACTCGGGCTCGGGTAAAGCCCGCGCCTGCGGCCGCGAGGAGGGGCCCGAAGACAGCCTCCGCTTCGCTCCGCAGCTCGGGGATCCCGTAGGTCGGGGGGATGATCGCCTCGAAGGGCCCCGCCTCGGTCTGGAGCGCGAGGATGCTCGGTCCGAGCGGGGCAGCCAGGATGAGGAGCGAGGAGGCCTTAGGCAGGCGCTCGGGCGGGGCTCGATCGAAGCCGCCGAGGTAGCGCCGATAGACTTCAGCCGCGATCCTTCCCTCGTCACGCAGGCCTTCGAGCTCGGCTAGGGCATCGGCAAGGGCGTCGAGCGAACAGAGGGCGGCCCCCCAGCCTCGGGCCTCGAGCGCGACCTTGATCGAGGCTTCAGCCGCTTTACGCATACAACAACCTCCTATATACTTTTTACAGGTTATTGTACTATGCCACGAAAACCGGTCAAGCCTTCTTTGCTGGTTAAGGCAGAGAATCGCCACCTCCCGCCCATCTGCCGCCTGCCCCTGACTGGGGGGCGAGCCTGCCTCGACTTCGTCAACACGATCGACTGGCGCCTCGCGCCGGATCGCTTCCGCGATACTCTCCTCGAGTACGCCGACCTCCTCGCCTTCGCGCTTCGCCTCAAGCTCATCGATGCGGAGGAGGAGGCGCGGCTGAGCGCCGAGGCACGGGCCGACCCCGAAGGCGCAGCCCGTGCCCTGCACCGGGCGCGCGACTTCCGCGAGACCTGCAGCTCGCTGATCGATACCATAGCGGGCAGGCCGGGGAGCCCCCCAGGACTCGCAGCTCGATCCGAGGATCTCGCCCAGTTCGGGGGGGCTCGGAGACAGGCGCGCTCCTCCGAGCGGCTCTGCTGGGAGGAAGGCCGCCTCGTCTCCCGTCCCCAGGTCGAGCTCGAGGGCCTCGACCGGCCCTGGCTCTGCCTCGTGCGCGATGCCGAGGACCTTCTCTTCTCGGCCTTGGCGAGCCGGATCCGCGTCTGCGCCGCCGAGGGCTGCGGCTGGGCCTACCTCGACACTTCGAAAAACGGCTCACGGCGCTGGTGCTCGATGCGGCTCTGCGGAAATCGCGAGAAGGCGAAGCGCTTCAAGACCAAATGAAGTGAGGCAGGAGCTTCCCATCTCCATTGTTTCACGTGGAACAAAAAAGGCCGCCCTCGCCGGGCGGCCTTCGTGTTTCACGTGAAACAGGTTGGGGCTAGTCCTGGTCACCTTCATCGGTTGCCGCAGGCTTGTCCTCGTCTTCCTCGGCTTCCACGGGGCTGATTACCGTCTCCTCGGCGGCTTCGGCGATCAGCGCCTCGGCCTGCGGCGCAGCCTCAGCGGCGGCATCGGCCAGATCCTCGGCCGTCTCCTCGCGGATGACCTTATCCAGGCCGATGACGAAGTCGGGCCGCTCGATATTGAGGATACGGACGCCCTTGGCGCCTTTACCTTGGATCGAAACAGTGTCAGCGGCGAACTTGAGGGTCTTGCCGAGGGAGGTGATGACCACGACCTCGTGCTCGTCGCTCACGGTGATCGCGCCGACGAGCTCGCCGGTGCGGTCCTCGGGGTTGTAGATCATCTGGCCATGGGTGGCGCGGCTGTGGGGATTGAAGTTGTCGAAGTCCACGCGTTTGCCGTAGCCGTACTCGGAGAGCACGAGCATGCGCTCGTCCGGCACGACGCGGAGCATGGCGCAGAGCTCGTCGCCATCCGCGAGCTTGATGCCGCAGACGCCGCGGGAGGCGCGGCCCATGACCCGGACGTCCTCCTCGGTCATGCGGAGGGCCTGGCCTTGGCGGGTGATGAGGACGACCTCATCCGTGCCGGTGGTGAGGCAGGCCGAGACGAGGCGATCCCCCTCGTCGAGGTTGATGGCGATGATGCCGCGGGTCTTGGCGTTGACGAAGTCGATGGTGGCGACCTTCTTCACGACGCCGCGGAGGGTTCCCATGAGGAGGTACTGGGTCTCCGAGAAGTCCTGGAAGTCGACGATGGCCGTGATCTCCTCGTTCGGGGAGATGGCCAGGAGGCCCTTGATGTGGGTGCCGCGGGCAGCCCGGGAGGCTTCGGGAATCTCGTGGACCTTGAGCCAGTAGCCCTTGCCTTCGCTCGAGATGAACAGAAGGTAGTCGTGGGTGTTCGCGACGAAGAGCTGTTCGAGGAAGTCATCCTCTATAAGGGCCGCGGAATTCGAGCCCTTGCCGCCGCGGCCCTGGCTCCGGTAGGCGCTGATGGGCACCCGCTTCATAAAGCCCTTGTTGGAGATGAGGATGACCATCTCCTCGGGCTTGATGAGGTCCTCGATGTTGATCTGCTCGACCTCGTCGGCCACGATCTCCGTGCGGCGCTTGTCGCCGTAGCGCTTGGCTATGTCGAGGGTCTCGGCCTTGACCACGCCGCGGAGCTTGGCGTCGCTCGAGAGGAGATCCTTGAGGTAGGCGATCCTGGCCTCGATCTCGGCCAGCTCGGCCTGGATCTTCTCGATCTCGAGGCTGGTCAGGCGGCCTAAGCGGAGGTCGACGATGGCCTGGGACTGGATCTCGTCGAGGCCGAAGCGCTCGCCCAGCCGCTTCTTGGCAAGGTCGGTGTCCCGGGAGCTCTTGATGATCTGGACGACCTCGTCGATGTTGGCGAGGGCGATGACCAGGCCGCGGAGGATGTGGGCCTTCTCCTCGGCCTTGCGGAGCTCGTAGCGGCTGCGCCGGGTGACGACCTCGACCCGGTGCTTGACGAAGTAGGCGACGAGGTCCTTCAAGCCCAGAAGCTTGGGCCTCCCGTCCACGATGGCCATGTTGATGACGCCGAAGCTCGTCTGCAGGGGGGTGTGGGCGAAGAGGCGGTTCAGGACGAGCTTGGGCACCGCGCCCTTCTTGAGCTCGAGGACGATGCGCATGCCTTCGCGGTCGGACTCGTCGCGGAGGTCGGAGACCCCGTCGAGGACCTTGTCGCGGATGAGGTCGGCTATGCGGGTGATGAGGGTGGTCTTGTTGACCGCGTAGGGGATCTCGGTGAAGACGATCTGCTCGCGGCCGGCCTTCATGGTCTCGATGGCGAACTTGCCGCGGACGATGAGCTTGCCGCGGCCGGTTACGTAGGCCTCGCGGATCCCGCGCATGCCGAAGATGGTGCCCCCGGTCGGGAAATCGGGGCCGCGCAGGTGCCTCATCAGGCCGTCGACCGTGATCTCGGGGTCGTCGATGTAGGCGGCCACGGCCTCGCAGCTCTCGACGAGGTTGTGGGGAGCCATGTTGGTGGCCATGCCGACCGCGATGCCCGAGGAGCCGTTGACCAGGAGGTTGGGCATGGCCGAGGGGAGGACCGTGGGCTCCTGGAGGGACTCGTCGTAGTTGGGGACGAAGTCCACGGTCTCCTTGTCGAGGTCGGCGAGCATCTCCTCGCCGACCTTGGAGAGCTTGGCCTCGGTGTAGCGGCTGGCCGCGGGCGGGTCGCCGTCGATGGAGCCGAAGTTGCCCTGGCCCTGGACCAGGGGATAGCGGAGGGAGAAGTCCTGGGCCATGCGGACCAGGGCGTCGTAGAGGGAGAGGTCGCCATGGGGGTGGTACTTACCCATGGCGTCGCCGGTGATGCGGGCGCTCTTCTTGGTGGCCGAGTTGGGGTGGAGACCGAGCTCGGACATCGCGTACAGGAGGCGGCGATGCACGGGCTTGAGGCCGTCGCGAACGTCGGGGAGGGCGCGCGCCACGATGACGGACATCGCGTAGTTGAGGTACGCGGTCTTCATCTCCTCCTCTATGGGGACGAGGAGCAATTTCCCGTTAGTCTCTGACATCGAGCTCTGTCCTTACACGTCGAGGTTGGAGACGTAGACCGCGTTCTCCTCGATGAACTTGCGCCTGGGCTCGACCTGCTCGCCCATGAGGGTCGTGAACACGTCCTCGGCCTGGACCGCGTCCTCCATGGTGATCCGCGTGATGTTGCGGCGCGCGGGATCCATGGTCGTCTCCCAGAGCTGGTCGGGGTTCATCTCGCCCAAGCCCTTGTAGCGCTGGATCGCCACCTTCTCCGGGTCCTTGCCCGAGGCGGCGAGGACCTTGTCCTTCTCGGCGTCGTCGTAGGCGTAGAAGACCTGCTTGTCGTAGCTGATCTTGTACAGGGGAGGCATGGCGAGGTAGACGTAGCCCTTCTCGATGAGGGGGGTCATGTAGCGATAGAAGAAGGTCAGGAGGAGGGTGCGGATGTGGGAGCCGTCCACGTCGGCATCGGCCATGATGATGACCTTGTGGTAGCGGACCTTCTCGGGATTGAAGTCGGGGCCGATGCCGGCGCCGAGGCTCGAGATGATGGGCTGGAGCTTGTCGTTCCCGATGATCCTATCGATGCGGGTCTTCTCGACGTTGAGCATCTTGCCCCACATCGAGAGGATGGCCTGGTTGCGGCGGTCCCGGCCCATCTTGGCCGAGCCGCCGGCCGAGTCGCCCTCCACGATGTAGATCTCGCACTTGGAAGGATCCTTCTCCTGGCAGTCGGCGAGCTTGCCCGGCAGGCCCGCGCTCTCGAGGAAGGTCTTGCGCCGGGTCAGGTCGCGGGCCTGGCGGGCCGCGATGCGGGCCTTGGCCGCGAGGAAGGACTTGTCGAGGATGGCCGCGACGACCTCGGGATTGGTCTCGAAGAAGTAGCCCAGCTGCTCGGAGCAGAAGCCCTCCACGATGCCCTTGACCTCGGAGTTGCCGAGCTTGGCCTTGGTCTGGCCCTCGAACTGGGGCTCCATGACCTTGACCGAGAGGACGGCCGTGAGTCCCTCGCGGATGTCGTCGCCGGAGAAGGACTCCTCCAGCTTCTTGGCCAGCTTGGACTGGCCGAAGAAGTAGTTGATGGTCTTGGTGAGGGCGGCCTTGAAGCCGATCAGGTGGGTGCCGCCCTCGCGGGTGTTGATCCCGTTGACGAAGGCGAACATGGTCTCGTTGAAGCCGTCGTTGTACTGGAGCCCCACCTCGATCTCCACCTCGTCGCGGCTGCCGTGGAAGTAGACGGGCTCCTTATGGAGGACGGTCTTGTTCTTGTTGAGGTGCTCGACGAACTGCTTCAGGCCCCCGTCGAACTTGAACTCGGCGCTGCGGGGGGTGGAGAGCCGCTCGTCGGTGAGGACGATGCGGACCCCCTTGTTGAGGAAGGCGAGCTCGCGGAGGCGATTGGAGAGGACGTCGAAGGAGTAGACCGTCGACTCCTCGAAGATGCTCGGATCGGCCTGGAAGCGGATGACCGTGCCGCGGCGGTCGCTCGCGCCGATGACCTTGACCGGCTCGACGGGGATGCCGGTCTGGTACTTCTGGTAGTAGAGCTTGCCCTCGAGGTGGACGAAGGCCTCGGTCCAGGTGGAGAGGGCGTTGACGACGGAGACGCCGACGCCGTGGAGGCCGCCCGAGACCTTGTAGTTCTTCTTGTCGAACTTGCCGCCGGCGTGGAGCTTGGTAAGGACGAGCTCGAGGGCGGAGACGCCCTCCTCGGGGTGGATGCCGACGGGGATGCCGCGGCCGTTGTCCTCGACCCGGACCACGTCGTTCTTCTCGAGGACCACGACGATATCCGTGCAGTAGCCCGCGAGGGCCTCGTCGATGGAGTTGTCCACCACCTCGTAGACGAGGTGGTGGAGCCCATCGATGCCCGTCGTGCCGATGTACATGCCCGGGCGCTTGCGGACCGCCTCGAGGCCTTTCAGAACCTGGATACTGTTCGCGGAATACGTTGAATCCATAACCGATCCAAGGGAAGGATTGGAGCCCGCCGCGAGCGCATGAATATGCGCGTTCCCGAGAAAAAGGACTTGCCGGCTTAGGCATTCGGAGTATACTCGGAACGTTCTTTTAAGTAAAGGCGAGCGATCCCTCTCCCCGGTTTTCTCCGAGAGCTCGCCGCTTGTGGATAAATTGTGGGTAATTTTCCAAGGCCATACGATATAAACAATAAGGATGGATCTTCCAATCCGCACCGGAGCTGGGTTATTTTTTCTTGCTTTTTTATTCCTTGCGGATAAATGACTTACAATTTACTACTACATGAAAATGGGGTATCGAAGGGGAATTTTGGAGAATTTTGTCCTTTCACGACTCCTGCGAGATGAGGAGAGCTCCTTGATATACTGTGGATAACTTGTGTATACAGGACGCTTCACGAGGGGTAGTCGATGGGCAGCTGGAACTATAGCGTATTCTTCAACGAGGCCATGAACCAGGCCAAGGCCGAGCTCGGCGAGCACGAGTTCGCCATGTGGTTCAACATCGAGTACGATTCCTCGAGCGAGAGCTCCATAGTCGTCCGCGTGCCTTCCAGCTTCTACCGGGACCAGCTCATCCGCCAATACCAGAAGTACCTCGAGGGCAAGCTCTTCGACCTGACCGGCAAGCACCTGGGCCTGGAATTCGTCGTAGTCAAGCCGAGCGGCCAGGCCTCCGTCCCGGGCGAGACCGCTCCCGCGCCAGCGCCCGGCCCAGCACCCTCGCTGGAGGCGAGCCCGACAAAGCCGGTCGAGCGGGTCAAGGTCAAGCACCACCAGCTCAGGACGGATTACACGTTCGAAAATTTCGTCATAGGCGACAATAACGGCTTCGCGGCCAACGCCGCCCTGGCCATCTCCAAGAATCCCGGCACCTCGTATAATCCTTTCCTAATATACGGTGGCGTCGGCCTCGGAAAAACCCACCTCATGCAGTCGATCGGCAACCGGGTCTGGGCCGAGAACTCCAAGGCTCGGGTCATCTGCATCACGGCCGAGGAGTTCACGAACGAGTTCATCCAATCGATCCACGACAAGACGGCCCAGAACTTCAAGAACAAGTACCGCTTCGTCGACGTCCTCCTCATCGACGATATCCACTTCCTCCAGAACAAGATGGGCAGCCAGGAGGAGCTCTTCCACACCTTCAACGCCCTCTATGACGCCAACAAGCAGATGGTCTTCACCTGCGACCGCCCCGTTTCCGAGCTCAAGAACCTCAACGACCGCCTCCGCAGCCGCTTCGAGCGGGGCCTCAACGTCGACCTCCAGCCCCCCAACTTCGAGACCCGCTGCGCCATCCTGAAGAAGAAGGTCGAGGCGGGCCGCGTCGCGGTCCCCGACGAGGTGGTGGAGATCATCGCCAAGAACATCTCCACCAACGTCCGCGACCTCGAGGCCGCCCTGACCAAGCTCCTGGCCTACTCGGAGCTCGTGCGCAAGGACATCACCCTCGAGATAGCCCAGCACCAGCTCAAGGACATCTTCAGCCAGTCCAAGCACGGCAACGTCACTATCGAAGGCATCCTCCGGGCCGTGGCCGACCAGTACAAGCTCTCCTTCTCGGACCTCAAGGGAAAGAAGCGGACGAAGAACATAGCCTTTCCCCGGCAGGTAGCCATGTATATAGCCCGGGAGATCACCGAGTACTCGACGACGGAGCTCGGCTTCGAATTCGGGGGCAGGGACCATACGACGGTCATGCACGCCTGCCAGAAGATAGAGGAAAGGCTCAAGCTCGATCCGAATCTCGAGAGCTCCATCCAAAGCCTCGTGCGGACCATCAAGGAATACAGCTCGAAGGCATAAGCGTCCTGAAACTAGGTCCTTTTTGTGGACAGTCCCCGCTCCTGTGGGAATGTGGACGCCGCGGTAGCGGGTACGCAGACTTTTCCACAAGTACTAAGTATATAAATAATAAACAATTATCTGTATTATTAACATATAGTATTCCCTTATTACTATTGTTACTGTTTATATAAAAAGGTTAATGGAGATAAAGAGAGAAGCATGGAAGATACGGAGCCCGAGCAACGGGTTTTTCGCTTTCCTACTCGATGGATGGCGGCAGTTCTGATACTATGCCCTATGGGGGGAAACCTATGAAGTTCACCTGTGAAAAGAACGCCTTCGCCCGGGAAATCTCCTTCGCCCAGGAGATCATAGCCTCGAAGAACGCGCTTTCCATCATGTCCAACGTCCTCCTCGAGGCGCAGGAAGGCTCTCTTTCGATTAAGGCGACCGATATCAAGGTGAGCTTCGAGACGACCATACCCGTCGATACGAGCGAGCCGGGCTCCATCACCGTCTTCTGCGACAAGCTCTCCGGCATCCTCTCCTCGATTCCCGAGGGAGATATAGCGATCGAGCAGGACGACTCCAAGGTCGTCGTCAAGCCGACCTTCAAGAAGGTCCGCTTCCAGCTCAAGACCATCTCGAGCGAGAAATTCCCCGAGCTCCCCGCCGCCCCCGAGGAGGCCTTCTTCTCCATCCCCGCCAAAGAGTTCAAGGAGATGATCTCCCAGACGGTATTCGCCGTCTCCGACGACGAGACCCGCTACTTCATGAACGGCGTCTACATGGAGCGGGTCGAGGGAGGCCTGGTCCTCGTGGCGACCGACGGCCGCCGCCTCTCCTACGTGAAGCGGGAGTTCGACGCGGTCATTCCCGAGTTCAAGGGAATCATCGTGCCGCCCAAGGTCCTCTCCCTGGTGCAGAAGCGGGCCCCCGACGAGGGCCTGGTCGAGCTCGCCGTCACCGACAAGAGCCTCTTCCTCCGCTTCGGCTCCTACCGGGTCTCCTCGGTCCTCATCGAGGGGCAGTTCCCGAACTACCAGAAGGTCATACCCGAGTCGCAGAAGAACAGCGTCTCCCTCAAGCGCTCCGACCTCCTCGACGCCCTCAGGCGCGTCTCCATCTTCGTCGAGCAGAAGTCCCGCAGGACCTTCTTCGGCCTCTCGAACGGCTCCCTCGTCCTCTCCTCCGAGGAGAGCGAGATCGGCACCGCCCGCGAGGAGCTGCCCTGCGCCTACGAGGGTCCGGAGGCGACGATCGCCCTCAACTACAAGTACGTCGAGGAGCCCCTCAAGGTCATCGATACCGAGGATATCCTCATCGAGTTCACCGAGCCCAACCGGGCCATCACCGTCTCGCCCTCCCCGCGCTCCGATTACTTCCACATCGTGATGCCGATGCAGATCGAGTAGGGCCGCCGGCCGCGCAGGGCCGCCATGCCGTTCATCAGCCTGAGCCTTTCCTCGTTCCGGAACCTCGCGGACGACGAGATCCCGGTCGAGGCGGACCGGGTCTTCCTCGTGGGCGAGAACGGCCAGGGCAAGACGAACTTCCTCGAGGCCCTGTACTACCTCTCCTACGGCTCGAGCTTCCGCGGCCCGGTGGACGGGGAAGCCTCGCGGCGGGGCGGCGAGGGCTTCTGCCTCCGCGGCACCTCCCTCGAGCGAGGCGCCGCCGCGGGCCTGCCCCCGAGCGAGGTACGCGTGGCCTGGGACGGCAGGTCCAAGGCCATTTCCCTGAACGGCAAGGCCCTCCGCGACCGCAAGGAGCTGGTGGAGCTCAATCCCTCGGTGGTCTTCTGCCACGAGGACTACGCCTTCGCGGCCGGCGAGCCAGAGCGGCGGCGCTTCTTCTTCGACCAGACCGCCAGCCTCGTGGCCCTGGGCTACATCGACGCGCTCCGCGACTACCGGCGGGCCCTCAAGCAGCGGAACAGCATCCTGAAAGGCGGCCAGGGCCGGGAGGAGATCCTCGATCTCCTGGACCAGCAGTTCGCCGCCCTCGGCCTCGCCCTCATGGAGGCGCGGTCCCGGCTCCAGGCCGAGTTCGACGGCCGCTTCGCCCTCCGCTACGAGGCCGTCTCCCTCCTGGGCAAGGAAGTGCGGCTCCGCTACCGGCCGAGCTGGCCGGACGAGGGCGGCCTCGACGCCGTCCTGGCGAAGCTCCGCGCGAAGCGGCCCGAGGAGTACGCCCTGGGCACGAGCCTCTCCGGACCCCACCGCGACCGCTGGAGCTTCGTCTCCGAGGGGGTCGACTTCGCCTCCACCGCCTCGACCGGACAGCTCCGCCTCCTCTCGCTGACCCTCCGCATGGTCCAGGCCGAGCACTACACCGCCCTCACCGGGCGGCTCCCGGTCCTCCTCCTCGACGACGTCCTCCTCGAGCTGGACCGGGGCAAGCGCAAGCGCTTCCTCGAGCTCCTGCCCGAGGCCGCCCAGGCCTTCTTCACGTTCCTCCCGGGCGAGCCCTGGGAGGACTACCGGACGAGCTCCACCCTGGTCTACGAGGTGCGCGATGGGCGATTCGCGAGTTAAGGACGTCTCCGCCCTCCTCGCCGCCTACTTCGACGAGGACAAGCTGCGCAAGGGCGGGCAGTACGCCGAGCTTTTCCGCGGCTGGGAGCGGATAGCCGGGGAGCGGCTCTCCGCCCATTCGAAGGTCAGGGACATCGAGAACGGGATCCTCGTGATCCAGGCCGAGCATCCCGGCTGGATCCAGCTCCTCCAGTTCAGGCAGGCCCAGATGCTCGAGGAGGCCAAGGCCCTCTTCCCCGAGCTGGGGCTCCGGGGCATCTCCTTCCGCCTCGGCTCGGCCGGCGAAGGCGCCGGCCCCTCGGGGGAGGGAAGGCGCCCGGGGCCCTTCGGCCCCCAGGGCAGGGCCCCCGCCGAGGGTCCCGAGCCCCCGGCGGTGCAGGCGGAGGAGGGGGAAGGGCCGGGAGCGGCCCCCGCTCCCTCCCTCGAGGACATCGCCGATCCCCGGCTGCGGGCCCTCCTCGGCGAGCTGAAGAAGACCGTCGAGGGCGAGTAGGGGACCTGGGGATCCGTTGACGAAGGGGGGCCGAATCCGTATACTTCCACGGAATACCTATCGAACCGACCGGCCGCCCCGAGCCCTTGCCCGGAGCGACCGTCGCCCATACGACCGAAGGAGTCTGGACCATGAAGCGCACCTACCAGCCCAGCAAGACCCGCCGAACGAGGAAGTTCGGCTTCCGCGCCCGCATGAAGACCAAGGGCGGCCGCCTCGTCCTCAAGAGGCGCCGGGCCAAGGGGCGGCTCAAGCTGACCGCCTCCGACGAGAAGAAGCCGTACTGAGCGGTCCCGCGGGGGACGAGGCATCGAGATCCCCGGGCACGGCTTTTCCAAGGACGAGCGGATCCGAAAGCGCGCCGAGATCGAGAGGATCTTCGGCGCGGGGGCCCGGTTCTCCTGCAAGGGCATGCGGTTGCACGTTCTGCCGAACGCCCTCGCGGTAAACCGGGCCGTTTTCGTTCCGGTCCGCTCCTATCCCGATTCGGTCTCGCGGAATCGGGCGAGGCGGCTGGCCAGGGAGTGCTGGCGCCTGGGCAAGGAGCTGCTCTCGCCCGGGCACGACGTCGTCGTCGTCCTCTATCCCGGCACCGACGAATTCCGTTCCCGCCGTTCCCAGCTCGAACGACTCCTCCGCCAGGCGGGGCTCTATGCCTAGGGCCGCGTCGCGGCGACTCCTCGCCGTCCCGCTGATCGCCCTGGTCAAGGCGTACCGCGCCTTCATATCCCCGCTCAAGCCTCCGTCCTGCCGCTTCTATCCGACCTGCTCCGCCTACGCGATAGAGGCTTTGACGAAATACGGGCCCTGCAAGGGCCTGCGGCTCAGCCTGAAGCGGATACTCCGCTGCCATCCATTCAATCCGGGAGGCTTTGACCCAGTACCATGAGTAACATCTACGACAACAACCCCAAGGGCGATAAGCGGACCCTCATCGCGGTCGTGCTCTCGGTCATCGTCATCACCGCGGGCTTCATGATCCAGGGCGCCCTCTTCCCGCCCGCGGCCAAGACCGCCGCCCCCGCGGCTCCGGCTGCCGCGGCGAGCCCCCAGCCGGCCCAGGCTCCGGCGGCCGCCCCGGCCGCCGCGTCCGCGGTCAGGGCGGCCCAGGCCAGCCCGGCGGCCGCCAAGGATCCCGCGTCCGCGGCCATCGAGGCTCCCCTCGCCGAGCGGAGCTACACGATCTCCACGGACCTCCTCGAGGCGGTCTTCACGAACAGGGGCGGCGACCTCGTCTCGCTCAAGCTCAAGAAGCACAAGGACAAGAACGGGGCCGTCGATCTCGTCGTGGCCGGCGACGCCGGCTCGGGCGGGCTCTCGGTGGCCTTCGGGCCCTACGGGACCGCGCCCGTCTCCGAGCTCATGAACGCCCGCATGATCGACGAGAAGACCATCGAGTTCTCGCGGACCTTCGTCGCGGAGCTGCCCGGGAAGCCCGAGGGCCAGAGCTTCGTCTACAAGAAGGCCTACTCCCTGCGGGACGGCGAGTACCTCTTCGGCATGGCGATCACCCTCGAGAACTCGGTCAACGAGTACCTGCCCCTGGATCGGGCCGGTGCCGCCTATACGGTGACGATGGGCCCCCAGATCGGGCCTCGGCTCAGCGACCTGTCCAAGAACGCCCGCGCCGATTTCCGCAAGTACATAACCTACTCGGGCGGGAAGAAGCGCGAGGAGAAGGTCAAGCCCGGCATAGCCTTCGTGCCAAAGGAGCAGCCGACCTGGGTGGCCCTCTCCGGCAAGTACTTCAGCTTCGTCGCGGTGCCCGAGCTCGCCGGCTTCACGCCGACCTTCCTCACCGAGGCCGATCCCGCGGTGGTCCAGAAGAACCTGGTCGCCCTCTCCCGGCCCGCGATCAAGGCCAGCGCCCAGACCGACTCGTACTACTTCTACTTCGGGCCCAAGACCAACGCCGAGCTGTCGAAGTACGACTACGCGGACCGGAACGCCTTCGGGCGCTCGGGCTTCAACCTCGAGCAGGCCATGGACAGCTCGGGCATGCTGACCTGGCTCGAGAACATCCTCAAGTTCTGCCTCAAGATCTTCTACAAGCTCACGCCGAACTACGGCGTGGCGATCATCCTGGTCACCATCCTCGTCAAGGCGGTCATGTTCCCCCTCACGAAGAAGGGCTCGATCGCCTCGGCCAAGATGCAGGAGTACCAGCCCCAGATCCAGGAGCTCCAGGCCAAGTACAAGGCGAATCCGCAGAAGCTGAACATGGAGATGGCGGAGTTCTACAAGCGGGAAGGCTACAACCCCATGTCGGGCTGCCTCCCCCTCCTCATCCAGTTCCCCATCTTCATCGCCATGTACAACCTCTTCAACAACCACTTCGACCTGCGCGGCGCCCTGTTCATACCCGGCTGGATCCCCGACCTCTCCCAGCCCGAGGCGATCTATAGCTTCGCGCCGATCAACCTCTTCGTCTTCAAGCTGAGCGCCATCCGCGTCCTGCCGGTGATCTACCTCCTGTCGCAGCTCTTCTACGGCAAGTTCACCCAGACCCAGGCCTCGGGCCAGACCGCCGCGCAGATGAAGTTCATGATGTACGGCATGCCGATCATGTTCTTCTTCATCCTCTACGACGTGCCCTCCGGCCTCTTGATCTACTGGATATTCTCGAACCTCATCCAGATCGCCCAGCAGGTCGTCATCAACGACATCTTGAAGAAGCGCAAGCTCGAGCTGGCCGCGGCCGGCGGAGCGCCCGCCGGGGCCAAGCTCAACAAGATCGCCCCCAACAAGGGCAAGGGAAAGAAGAAGTAAGCGAAGCGCAATCACTCTCTCAGGAGAAAAGATATGGTGTATGAGTTCGAAGGGCGGAGCGAGAAGGAAGCCATCGACGCCGCGGCCGAGGAGCTCGGCCTCGAGCGCGACGGCTTCGACGTCGAGATCCTCGAATCGCAGTCGGGCGGCATCTTCAAGAAGGGCAAGGTGCGCATCCGCGTCCATACCCGCGACGCCGCCCCCTCCCCGGCCCGGGCTCCCTCGCCCGCGGCCCCGCGCCGAGAGGTCCTCGACAATCCCCCGCCCGCCGACGAGTTCGAGGCGAAGGTCCTCGAGTTCACGAAGAAGCTGATCGAGGGCATGGGCTATACCTGCGAGGTGGCCATCCTCTTCCGCGAGGAGAAGAAGGTCGGCGTCCGGATCGACAGCGAGCACGCCTCGATCATCATCGGGAAGAAGGGCAAGAACCTCGACGCCCTCCAGCTCCTGGTCAACGTCTACGCGGGCCGCCTCGGCCGGGAGGACACCCGGGTCATCCTCGACTCGGAGAACTACCGGATCCGCCGCGAGGAGTCCCTCGTGCGCCTGGCCTACGAGACGGCCGAGCAGGTGCGCCGCAACCGGCAGTCGGTCCTCCTCGAGCCGATGAACCCCTTCGAGCGCCGCATCATCCACACGACCCTCAACGACATCGTGGACATCGAGACGAAGAGCGAGGGCGAGGGCCTGTACAAGCAGGTCCGCGTGAGCTTCCGCGGCAGGGCTTGAGCCCTAAGCCTTCCCCGGAGGAAGGCCGCCCCCGAGCAGCGCCCGCGCCGCTCGGGGGCCATTTTTATGAGGCGGTTGAAGGGATGGCAGAGCCAGCTTCCGGGTAGTACAGTCGTAGCAGGGCGCGGTGAGGCGCCCGCGGAGGATGCATGGAGAAGACCCTCGAGCCCGGCAGGGCGAGGCGGCTGGCGATCGAGCTCATCCTCATCTTCGGCGTGGTGAGCCTGGTAGGCGACGTCATGTACGAGGGAGCCCGGGCGGTCAACGGGCCCTACCTGAAGACCCTCGGGGCGAGCGCCGCCCTCGTGGGCCTCGTCGCCGGCCTCGGGGAGCTCCTCGGCTACGCGACGCGGCTCGCCTCGGGCTATTTCGCCGACAAGTCCAAGGCCTACTGGGTCTTCACCTTCATAGGCTACGGCTTCCTGGCCTCGGTGCCCCTCCTGGCCTTGGCGGGGACCTGGCAGGCCGCGGCCCTCTTCATGGTGCTCGAGCGCTTCGGAAAGGCCCTCCGCGCCCCCGCCAAGGACACTATCCTGTCCACGGCCACGAAGCAGATCGGCACGGGCCTCGGCTTCGGCCTCCACGAGGCCATGGACCAGGCCGGCGCCCTCCTCGGCCCCCTCGTGTTCACGGCGGTCTTCGCCTTCGGCCGCAAGGCCGACGACCTGTCCTCCTACCAAGCCGGCTACGCCTGGATGTGGCTGCCCTTCGGCATCCTCATGCTGAGCGTCCTCCTCGCTTTTCTCCGGGTTCCCGACCCGGAGAAGCTCGAGGCCATAATCCCGAAGAAGGTCGAGGGCGAGACCCTCTCCCGCACCTTCTGGCTCTATACGGCCTTTACCTTCGTCACGACCCTCGGCTTCGTGGGCTGGCCCCTCCTCTCCTTCCACTACGCGAAGACGGGCGTCCTTCCCGGGGCCGAGATAGCCCTGTTCTACGCGGTGGCCATGGGCGTGGACGGGCTCGTCGCCCTCCTCGTCGGCCTGGCCTACGACAAGGCGAAGAAGCTGAAGGGCTCGGAGCGGGGCGGCCTCGCCACTCTCGTCGTCATTCCCCTCGTCTCCATCGCCATACCCTTCGTCGGCTTCCGCGAGACCAAGGCCGCGGCCATCGCCGCTGCGATGCTCTGGGGCGTGGTCATGGGGACGCATGAAACCATCATGAAGAGCGCCATCGCCGACATCACGCCGATCAAGAAGCGGGGCACTGGCTACGGCATCTTCAACACGGCCTACGGGCTCGCGGTCTTCGCCTCGAGCGCCCTCATGGGGCTCCTGTACGAAGGCGGCATCGCCGCCGTCCTCGTCCTCGCCGCTATCGCCGAGCTCGTCGCCCTGCCCCTCTTCCTCGTCATGAGGAAGGAGGCGCTGAGGCCGGGAAGATCCGAGGAGGAAGCGAAATGAAGAAGTCCTACCGCAGCAGGCCGGTGCCCCTGGTAGCCGCCCCGGTCTTCGCGGCCCTGCCTTTCCTCGGCGCGGCCGTCGGAGGGAGCCTCGACGCCGGGACCGCCCTGGCCGCGGCTGCCAGCTTCGTCCTGGCCCTGGCCCTGCATCTCTCGGCCCGCCGCCTCGTGGCGAGGGTCGAGGGCGGCGTGCTCCGCCTCTACGCGGGCATCGGGCTGGCCGAGGTCGACCGCCTCGAGCTCTCCAGCATCGGCTCGGTCGAGCGCGCGAGCACCCGCTTCCTGACGATCCGCTACGGCGAGGGCAAGGCGATCGGCCTCGAGGCCGACAAGGCAGTGCTGAACGAGCTCGCGCGGGACCTCGCCATCTTCGTCGGGAAGCGGGCCGGGCAGGTCGAGGCCCGGCCGAGCGCCGCTCCCTAAGGTACGCACGAGGGTTTTTCCTTAATCCTCAATAAATTAGCTCACGGCTGACTCCAGCTCGAAGCTTGTTTTACACGACGGTTTAAAAAAGGTTTGACAAATCATTCATTGAATCATAAGATGGCGCAGCGAAAATCTACCAGGGAGAGAAGCGCATGATCTCCTCACGCAGTCGACGGCGATGGAAGGATTGCGGCTGGGCCGCGCTCTTCATCGCCCCCACCGTCATCGGGCTGTACGTCTTCTTCATCTTCCCGATGCTGAGCTCGGTGTACATATCGCTGACGAAATGGAATAGCCTCACCGCGCCCGAGTTCGTCGGGCTGGCGAACTACCTCCGCCTCTTCCAGGATCCGACCGTCTACAAGGAACTCCTTAATACGGTCATCTTCACGCTGTCGGCGGTGCCGCTGATCATCGCCTGCGCCCTTCTCCTCGCCAACTCCTTCAACCGGAGCGGCATCGGCAAAGGCTATTTCAGGACCGTCTTCTTCCTTCCCTATATCGTGCTGCCCGTCGTCACGGCGCAGATCGGCATGACCCTCTTCAACTCGCGCTTCGGCCTCGTGAACCGGATCCTCGCCCTCGCCGGCGCGGCGCCGATCCAGTGGCTGACCGATCCTTGGCTCGTCCGCGGCGTCATCGTGGCGATCTGCCTCTGGGCGAGCGTCGGCTACTACGCGATCATCCTCCTCGCGGGCCTCCAGAACATCCCGAAGCACTACTACGAGGCCTGCGAGCTCGACGGCGGCGGGGCCTGGCAGAAGCTGCGGCACATAACGATCCCCCTCGTGACGCCCCAGCTCTTCTTCGGGCTGGTGATGGCGACGATCGGCATCCTCAAGATGTTCGATTACGTCTTCATCTTCGGCAAGAGCAACCTCTACGCCCGCGAAAGCCTGCGGACGATGGCCTACGGCATCTACGAGCTCGGATTCACCGCCATGGAGATGGGCTACGCCTCGGCCGAGGCCATGCTCCTGTGCGCCCTCACCCTAGGGATCACCATCTTCCAAAACGTGGCGCAAAAACGCTGGGTCCACTACAGCTGAGGCGGGAACGAATGATGAGCAGCTCGCGTCCGAATCGCTTCTCCTTCTGGTTCATGGCCTTGCTCCTGGTTTCCCTCGTCTGGCTCCTGCCCTTCGCCTGGGTCCTCCTCTCCTCCCTCAAAACCTACAGGGAGACGGTGAAGCTCCCGATCGACTTCCTGCCCGCGAGCTTCACCAATCTCGCCAACTACCGCGAGCTCCTCGTGCGGCTCAACTTCATCGCGTACTACAAGAACAACCTGATCGTGACGGCCGGCATCCTCCTGCCCCAGCTCTTCTTCTCCTCCTTGGCCGCCTACGCCTTCGCCCGCATCGAGTTCCCCTTCCGGGACGCCATATTCGTCTCCCTGCTCGTGGCGCTCATGGTCCCCATCCAGATGATCCTCATGCCCCGATACAACATGATGATCAAGTTCGGATGGTTCGATACCTACTGGGCGGTGATCGTGCCGAGCATACCGAGCGTGACGACCACCTTCTTCATACGGCAGCAGATACTCTCCCTGCCCAAGTCCCTCGACGAGTCGGCCTACATGGACGGGGCCGGCCACTTCCGGATCTACTGGTCGATCATCATGCCCCTGTGCAAGAGCGCCCTCCTCGCGATGGGCATCATGTGCGTCGTCTTCGCCTGGAACGATTTCCTCTGGCCCCTCGTCGTCATCAACAAGGAATCCCGGTACGTGCTCTCGATAGCCGTCGCGAACCTGCAGGGGCAGAACCTCACGCGCGACAACCTCCTGCTCACGGCCGCGGTCCTCGTATCCGCCCCGATCGTGACGCTCTTCCTCTGCCTCCAGCGCAACTTCGTGGAAGGCGTGGCGATGTCGGGGATCAAGGAATAGGGTTCGAGCCGGGGGCCCATCCTCACGGCAGACGCATCTCAGAACTCATGGAGGTAGAAGGTGAAAAGGAATCACAAGGCGCTGGCCCTCCTGGGCCTGTTCCTGCTATCCGCCGCGGCCGGCTTCGCCGCCGGGCCGAAGCAGGCGGTCCTGAATTTCTGGTACTGGGACCAGAACGGGGAAGAGGTCTACAAGCAGCTGATAGCCGAGTTCGAGAAGGCGAACCCGAACATCAAGATCAACATGGCGATCACGCCCTGGTCCAGCTATTGGACCAAGCTCCAGACCGCCCTTCCCTCGGGCTCGGGGCCCGACGTCTTCTGGCTCAACCATCCGAACGCCGTCACCTACATCCCTACCGGGCTGCTTCGGAGCCTCGAGCCCAGCGCCGCGAAGATCGGCTTCGACAACTTCGATAAGGGCTTCTACGAGCCCTACGCGAAGGACGGGAAGCGCTACGGCGTGCCCCTGTTCTACGACTCCATCGTGCTGTTCTACAACAAGGCGCTCTTCGACAAGGCCGGCCTCAAGTATCCGACGGCGGCTTGGACCTGGAAGGAGTATTTCGAGGCCGCGCAGAAGCTGACCGTCAAGAGCGGCGGCAAGACGGTCCAGTACGGGACCCTCGTCGATTCCGATCCGCAGAGCGGCGCCCCCAATTTCATCTACCAGAACGGCGGCGAGATCTTCTCCAAGGACCGCATGAAGTGCGTGATCGACTCGCCCGAGAGCCGCGAGGCCGTCCAGGCCCAGCTCGACCTGATGTACAAGTACGGCTACGCCCCGACCATCCAGGAGGTCCGCGAGTCCAACGCGGCCAACATGTTCCAGACCGGGCTCGTCGCCATGATGCCCGACATCTCCGCCAACCTGAAGCAGTACGCCGAGGTCCTCGGCAAGGATCTGGGCGTCGCCCCCATGGCGAAGCAGAAGCGTAGCGCGAGCGTGTACCACAACCTCGCCTACGTGGCCTCGGCGAAGACGCGCTACCCCGAGGAGGCCGATACCTTCCTCGCCTTCCTCGCCTCGAAGCGCCACGCGGAGCTCCTGGCCAAGGTGTGGACTCCCTGCTTCAAGGGCGGGACCGAGATCTATTTCAAGGAGTACGGCTGGCTCGATTGCCGCTACATCTCCGAGGCGATGACCTATGGCCACCCCCTGCCGATCTCCGGCAAGAACGCGGGCCAGGTCTACCGGATCCTCACCAACGAGCTCGGGAAGATCTACATGAATCCCCAGGTCGGCGGGAGCCTCGCCGAGCTCGAGCGCACGATCAACGCCGAGATCGCGAAGTAAGGCATGAGCGGGGGCGCCTCGCGCGAGGCGCCCCGATTTCGAGGGAGAACTACGTATGGAACCTGTCAGGGCGATCTTGCTCGGCGCCGGAAGCCGAGGCAAGGATACCTACGCCGAATTCGCCAAGAAGAACCCGGGCTCGCTCAAGATCGTCGCCGTGGCCGAGCCGAATCCCGAGCGGCGCAAGGCGGTCCAGGAGGAGCACGGCATCCCGGACGCGCTGTCGGTCGGCCGCTGGGAGGAGGCGCTCCGCGCCCCGTCGGGCGCCGAGGCCGTCATCGTGGCCACCCAGGACAAGATGCACGTCGAGCCGGTCGTCGCGAGCATCGGCAAGGACCTGCATATCCTCTGCGAGAAGCCCATCGCGCCGACCGCCCAGGAGTGCCTGCGCATCGAGGCCGCCGCCGCGCGCTACGACAAGGTCTTCCTCGTCGGCCACGTGCTGCGCTACACGAATTTCTTCTCCAAGGTGAAGGAGCTCCTCGACGCGGGTAGGATAGGTTCCCTCGTCGGCATCGAGCATTCCGAGAACGTCGGCCATATCCATATGTCGCACAGCTTCGTGCGGGGCAATTGGAGGAGGATGGAGGAATCCTCCCCGATGATCCTCGCGAAGAGCTGCCACGACATGGACATCCTCCTCTGGCTCGCGGGCTCGGATTGCCAGTCCCTGAGCTCGTACGGGGATTTGAACTACTTCAAGAGCGGGCACGCGCCCGCCGGGGCGCCCGCGCGCTGCCTCGACGGCTGCCCCGCGGCCGAGTCCTGCCCCTACAACGTCCAGAAGATCTACCTGACGGACAAGACGAGGTGGCCGGTGAACGTCATCACCACCGACCTCTCCATGGAAGGGCGCATCCGCGCGCTCGAGACGGGCCCCTACGGGCGCTGCGTCTTCCGCTGCGACAACGACGTGGTCGATCACCAGGTCGTCGCGCTCAAGTTCGCGAACGGCGTGACCGCCACCTTCACCATGACCGGCTTCTCGATGACGACCCATCGCACGATCAGGCTCATGGGGACGGAAGGCGAGATCCTCGGCGAGATGGAGGACAGCAGCGTCACGGTCCGGCATTTCCCCTCCGGGAGCATCGAGCGGACCGAGATCGCCCACCTCGAATCCGGGCATGCCGGCGGCGATCCCAACCTAATCGCCGACTTCACGCGTCTCGTGCGCTCCGGCTCAGGCGGCGGGCGCACCTCCGCGGTCCATTCCATCCAGAGCCACCTCATGGCCTTCGCCGCCGAGGAGTCCCGGCTCCGCGGCGGAGCGCTCGTGGGGATGGCCGACTTCAGGAAAGGCCTCGCCTGAGCAGGGAGCGAGGGCGCGGGAGCCCCGGGCGGGCTTCCCGCGCCCCTCAGCCCTCGGCGGAGGCGAAGAGCGAGTCCCAATCGAGGCTCGAGGGGCTCGAGCCGATGGCCGGGATGCTGTAGATCGAGGAAAGGACCCGGGCGCAGGCGCCGAAGGCCGCGTCGAGCCGGGCTTCCTCCGAGAGGAGTATCCGGCAGGCGCTGATCTGCGGGTACCTGCCGCGGAGGTCGAGATCCTGGTCGATGACGCTCGAGAGCCAGGCCGCGTCGAAGGGGATGTCCCCGCCGAAGTACAGCTCGTTCGGGTTCAGGGCGATGAGGAGGAAGGCGATGTTGGAGAGGATCTCCCGCATGGCCTCCCGCCGGACTTCCTCGTCGGAGCCGAAGCTCGCCAGGACCTCGTTCGGGATGCTCAGCTGGCCCTTGCCCTCGTGCGGGGGGAAGATGCTGCGGAACTCGCCCGCGAAGTCCGAGGCGCCCCGGTAGACGGAGCCGTTGACGACGATGCTCATCCCGACGCTGAGGGGGAGCTGCCGGTCGCCGGGCCGCCAGGGCGACTGCCTGAGCAGGAGGTAGATGAAGGAGGCGCGGGCGGAGGAATCCGGCTCCTTCCAGAGCCTCGCGTAGGCGCAGCACTTGGCGTCGTTCTCGACGACCAGGGGATGCCGCATCTTCGGGGATAGGCGCTTGGCGATGTCGAAGCCGGTCAGGCCTTCCGCCCAGCTGCGCTTGATGATCCCGTTGGCGGAGTCCACCACGCCCGAGACGGAGAGCCCCACGGCGAGCAGGCGGAAGCCGAGCTTCTCGGCCTTGGCCGCGGCGTAGCGGTAGCAGGCCAGGAAGCGATCCTCGAAGCCCTCGATCCCCCGCCCGTCGAAATCCTCCGAGCAGCGGACCCGCCCTAGTATGTCGCATATCGCGAAGCTGCAGCTCGCCCGGCAGAGGTCGATGCCGATCACGAAGCCGTAGGAGTCGTCGATGGCGACGGGAATGGGCCGCTGGCCCCGCTTGACCGAAGGGGGCGCCGCGTCGATCTCCTTGACGACGCCGCGCTCGATGAGCCTGCCGATGATGTAGGTGAGGGTCGACTGCCTGAGGCCCGTCGCGCCCGCCAGCTCGAGGCGCGAGGCGGGGCCCCGTTTCCTGAGCATGTCGAGGACGAGGGCATCGTTCGCTTTTTTTTGGAAGCTGGTGTTGCCCACGGACTTCTTCTCGTTCATCGGCGCGCGCTCCAAGGACGATGATGGCTCAATGTATCAACACGTGAATCAATTGTCAATTTTCCTCGAGCCGCGCTTCCAGCGCGGGCTCGAAGCGAGCGTCCTCGGCCTCGACCTTGCCGAGCTCGACCCGAGCGGCGCCGTTGAAGGCGGCGAAGCGCCGGAGCTCGGCCGCAATGGCCGAGGCGAGGGCGCTCGCGCTCGGGCGGCGCCGCCCCGCCCAGGCTCCGGGCGCGGCGACGGCAAGGCGGCAGAGGCGCAGGAGGCCCTCCTCGCGCTCGGCTTTCGCGTCCGCGAGGCCGACGAAGCCGGAGCCGCCGGAGCCGTCGACATAGAGGATGGGGAGGGCGAAGTAGCCGAAGCGCCGCTTGGCCTCGGGGAGGTAGCATTCGAGCTGGTAGTCCAGGCCGAGGAGGCGGGCGGCCCGCTTGCGGTCGATGATGGCCGGGTCGAAGGGCGAGAGGATGCGGGCCCGGGGCCGCGTCGCGGGGGGCGCCGCGGCGGCTTCGAGGGCGGCGGGCTCGGCGAGGAGCTCCAGAGGCCGCCCCGAGCGTTCGGCCAGGCCCTCGACCTCGACTCGGACCAGGCTGCCCGACTCGAGCCGCGCCTCGATCTCCTCGGGGATGCCCGCCACGCCATCCTTGCGCAGATAGGCGACCTCGCGGGGGGCGAAGATGCCGAGGCTCGCGGCCGCCCGGTCGACGTGGCGGGCCGCCTGCTCCCGCGCGTCCGGGAAGGCGAGCTCGAGGCTCGGGGGCAGGGAGCGCTCCGCGAGGTCGTAGAGCTTCTGGAAGCCCACGCGTCGCAGGCAGAAGAGCTCGCCCGCGTGGAAGAGGTACTCGAGGGCTATCTTGGCCGGCTTCCAGTCCCACCAGCCCCGGGCGCCCTTCATCGGCTCGGCGAAGTCCTGGGCGCGGAGGGGACCCTCGGCGCGGATCCGGTCGCGGACGTAGGCGACCGCCTTCTGGTCGGCGCGGAACCACTGGTGCCCCTCGGCCCTGATGCGATCCATGCGGGGCAGGCAGAAGCGATACTCGCCCAAGGGCAGGTAGGCGGCGGCGTGGGACCAGTACTCGAAGACGAGGCGGGGCTCGCCTTCCAGGCGGGGGATCGCGTCGAGGCGGTAGCCCGGTACCCGCGACCAGAGGACGTGGTGGTGGGCCCGCTCCACCACGCTGATCGTGTCGATCTGGACCGAGCCGAGGCGCCCGATGGCGGCCGCCGCTCCCGCGGCGCCGCGCGGGAAGGCCTCGCCGCCGGCCGAGGCCTGCGGAAGGAGGCCGGAGGCTCCCAGGGCGAGCCTCCGCGCGGTCGCCAGGTCGATGGACTCGGACATACCTAACGAATGTAGGGGTAAGGCGCGAAGAGTGCAAGGGCCTTAGGGGGGAAGGCGAGCGCGTCAGGATAAAAAATGAGAATTAATTATCGATATACTAAGTAGATAATGGCCGATCTTGACCAGACTATAGATCGGGAGTAGGATGGCACGGTTTACTCCCCACAGAGCCACTAGGTCCACGCCTCTCGCGATTCCCGCGAGTAGACCGCGGGACTCACGCGGAAAAGGAGATCCCTTTTACCATGATCGCCAAGACATTCAAGGGCGGCGCCCATCCGCCCGAGCGGAAGGAGCGGACGAGCGAGCTGCCGATCGAGCGGGTAAGCCCGGTCAAGCAGGTCGTCATCCCGATCAACCAGCACTTCGGCGCGCCGATCCAGAGCCTCGTGAAAGTCGGTGAGCAGGTGCGCCGCGGCCAGAAGATCGCGGACGCCGAGGGCCGGATGACGGTCCCCCTCCACGCCTCGGTCTCCGGGACCGTGGCGAAGATCGAGAGCCGCCCCCTCGCGAACAACCTCGAGGGGCCCTGCATCGTCATCGAGGCCGGCGAGGTTCCCGGGGGCGACGCCTTCCTCCCCCCCCTCGATCCCTTCGCCTGCTCCAAGGAGGAGGCCCTCGCGCGGGTGCGCGAGGCCGGCATCGTCGGCATGGGCGGGGCCGGCTTCCCCACCCACGTCAAGCTCGCGCCCACGAAGCCCATCGCGGTGGTCATCGCCAACGCCGCCGAGTGCGAGCCCTTCCTCACGGTGGACGAGCGCACGATGATCGAGCGGCCCGGCGACTTCGTCGAGGGCCTGGCGATCACGATGCGGATCGTCGGCGCCCCCGCGGGCCTCATCGGGCTCGAGGAGAACAAGGCCTCCGTGATCCCCGGCCTCGAGAAGGCCATCGCCGAGCGCGGCCGGGGCATGGACATCCAGGTCAAGCTCCTCAAGACCAAGTACCCCCAGGGCGGCGAGAAGATGCTCATCGTCGCGCTCACGGGCAAGGAAGTGCCCTCCGGCGGCCTGCCCATGGACGTCGGCTGCGTCGTGCAGAACGTCGGCACCCTCGTCGCCATGACCGAGGCCTTCCGCGAGGGCAAGCCCCTCGTCGAGCGGGCCCTCACGATCACCGGCGGGGCCTGCAGCCAGCCTAAGAACCTCCTCGCCCCCATCGGGACCCTGGTCTCGGACATCGTGGCCTCCGGGGCGGTGCGGATAGCCGAGGAGGAGCTCGGGCGGGTGGTCTTCGGCGGTCCCATGATGGGCGTCGCCGTCCCCGGCTACGCGATACCCCTGCAGAAGAACAGCTCGGGCGTCCTGTTCATGTCGAGGAAGGAGGCGGCCTACTTCGCCGAGGGCCCCTGCATCCGCTGCGGCCGCTGCATGCGGGCCTGCTCCTGCAAGCTCTCCCCCGCCCTCCTCAACGGCGCCCTCAAGTCGGGGAACCTCGACGAGGCCGAGGCCATCGGGGTCCTCGACTGCGTCGAGTGCGGGACCTGCTCCTTCGTCTGCCCCGCGCACATCCAGCTCGTGCAGCGCTTCCGCGTCGGCAAGCAGCTCGTGCGCGCCAAGAAGCAGAAGGAGGCCAAGAATGCCCGCTAAGCCCCTGCTCCTCTCCTCGAGCCCCCACCTCTTCTCGGCCGTCACGACGAGGCGGATCATGCTCGCCGTAGTGCTGGCCCTCCTCCCGGCCACGGTCTTCGGCGTCTACCTCTACGGCTCCCGGGGGCTCTTCCTCGTGGCCGCGACGATCGCCGCGGCCGTCGCCTCCGAGTGGCTCTTCCGCCTCGCCCTGAAGCGGGAGCCGAGCGTCGGCGACTGCTCGGCCCTCGTCACCGGCCTCCTCCTCGCCCTGACCCTCCCGCCCTCCACCCCCTTGTGGATGGCCGCCCTGGGCGCCGTCATGGCGATCGTCGTGGCCAAGGAGTTCTTCGGCGGCCTCGGGGCCAATCCCTTCAACCCCGCCCTGATCGGCCGAGCCTTCCTCCTCATGAGCTTCCCCGCGGCGATGACGAGCTGGCACCGGCCCTTCGCCGGCATCGTCGACGCCGCCAGCTCGGCGACCCCCCTCAACCTGGTCAAGCAGGGCGCTCCCCTCGCCGAGCTCTTCGCCTCGGTCGGGGCCCAGGACCAGGGCAGCTTCTACTGGCAGCTCTTCCTCGGCAACCGCTCGGGCTCCCTGGGAGAATCCTCGATCCTCCTCGTCCTGGCGGGCGGCCTCCTCCTCCTGGCCCTCGGCGTGATCCAGCTCTGGATCCCCCTGACGGTCCTCGGCTCGACGGCCCTCTTCTCCTGGCTCCTGGGCATGGACCCCCTCTTCGCCCTCCTCTCCGGCGGCGTGGTCTTCGGCGCCTTCTTCATGGCGACCGACTACGCGACGAGCCCGCTGACGACCAAGGGCAAGCTGATCTACGGCCTGGCCATCGGCCTCGTCATCGCCCTCATCCGCAAGCTCGGCGGCTTCCCCGAGGGCGTCACCTACGGGATCCTCGTCATGAACATGATCTCTCCCTTCCTCGACAGGCTCCGGATGAAGAAGTACGGCTACGTCGCTCCCAAGAAGCCGGCCGCCGCCAAGGAGGCCGCGAAATGATCAAGCAGTTCGCCAAGCTCGGCCTGATCCTGGCCGCCTTCGCCGGCGTCGCCTGCGCGGGCCTCGCCGTCGTCTACGTGGCCACGAAGGACCAGATCGCCGCCAACGCCGGCAAGCAGCTCAACGAGTCCCTCAAGGATCTCTTCGCCGAGGCCGAGGAGTTCGCGCCGGAGAGCCTCGAGTCCCCCGACCCCGCGGTGGCCTTCCAGGCCGCCTACGTCGCCCGGCGCGGGGGCTCCCCACTCGGCATCGCGATCAAGGCGAGCGGCCCATCCTACGGGGGGGACTCGGTCCTCCTGGTAGGCGTGGGGCTCGACCGGCGACTCGTCGGCGTCCGCGTCCTCGAGAACAAGGACACCCCCGGCCTCGGTGCCAACGCCGCCTCGCCGACCTCCTACGTCGACAAGGCCGCGAAGACCACCTTCCCCGGCCAGTTCGCGGGCAAGCCGATCTCGGAGGCCTTCGAGGTCAAGAAGGACGTCCAGGCCATCACGGCGTCCACCATCACCTCGCGCGCCCTGACCAAGATCGTCAAGGCCGCGGGCGGCGCGGCCGGCTCCTGGCTCGAGCGTCTCGCGGGAGGCAAGTGAATGAAGCGGCTCTGGAACATATTCAAGCAGGGGATCATCTTCGAGAATCCCCTGCTCATGCTCATGATCGGCCTCTGCTCGGCCCTCGCGGTGACGACCTCCGTGTCCAACGCGGTCGGCATGGGCGTGGCCATGACCTTCGTCATGCTCTGCTCCGAGATCATGATCTCCGCCTTCCGCAAGGTGATCCCGAACTCGGTGCGCATCCCGATTTTCATCGTCATCATCGCCGCCTTCACGACGATCATCGACTACGTCATGCAGGCCTACTTCCCCGAGCTCTCCAAGTCGATGGGCGTCTTCATCCCCCTCATCGTCGTCAACTGCATCATCATGGGCCGCGTCGAGGCCTTCGCCTACAAGCAGAAGGTGCCCGACGCCATCGTCGACTCCCTCGGCATGGGCCTGGGCTACACCTGGGTCATGGTCGGCATCGCGGCGCTGCGCGAGCTCCTCGGGAACGGCACTCTGGCCGGGACCCAGGTCATGCCCGCCTCCTTCCAGCCTATCCTCTTCTTCACCATGTCCCCGGGCGGCTTCCTCGTCTTCGCCCTCTTCATCTCGTTCAATATCTGGCTCAAGGGCAGGATGGCGAAGGCCCAGGCGGCCAAGGCCGGCGCTGCCCAGGAGGACGCGGCATGACCCTTCTGAAGATCTTCGTAATAGCCCTCCTCATCAACAACGTCGTCCTCATGCGCTACCTGGCGCTCTGCTCCTATATCGGGATGACGAGCGACGTCGGCCAGTCCATCGGCATGGGCTTCGCGGTGACCTTCGTCACCGTCCTCGCCACCGCCGCCACCTGGCCGATCTACAACCTGATCCTCCTCCCCCTCCACCTCGAGTTCCTGAAGATCCTCGTCTTCATACTCGTGATCGCCTCGCTCGTGCAGCTCGTCGAGTTCTACCTGAAGAAGAACGTGCCGGGCCTCTACGCGGCCATGGGCATCTACCTGCCCCTGATCACGACGAACTGCGCCATCCTCGCGGTGACCTTCGAGAACATCTCGAACGGCTACAGCTTCATCGAGTCCGTCGTGTACTCGGTCGCCGTGTCCCTGGGCTACCTCCTCGCGATGGTCCTCCTCGCGGGCGTGCGGATCAGGATCAAGAACAGCCCCGTGCCGAAGTTCGTGCAGGGCACGCCGATCCTCTTCGTGGCGACGAGCCTCATCGCCCTGGCCTTCGGCGGCTTCGCCGGCCTCATAAAGTAGGGAGCGACGCACCATGCTGACCATCATCCTGATAACCCTCGGCTTCTCCCTCGCCCTGGCCTTCGTCCTCGGCTTCGCCCTGGGCTGGTTCCAGGAGATCTTCAAGATCGTGCGGGACCCCCTCATAGACGAGGTCCGGGCGGCCCTGCCCGGGGCCAACTGCGGCGGCTGCGGCTACCCCGGCTGCGACGGCTACGCCGAGGCCGTGGCCTCGCGGAGGGCCCCGCCGAACAAGTGCACGGCCGGAGGCTCCTCCACGGCCGAGGCCGTCGCCAAGATCGTCGGCAGCGAGGCCAAGGCCGAGGACCTCGTCTCGGTCCTGCGCTGCGTCGGGACCAAGGAGAAGGCCCTCGCCAAGGGCGAGTACGTGGGCATCCCCACCTGCCGCGGCGCCAAGCTCTCGGCCGGCGGGGTGAAGGCCTGCGCCTGGGGCTGCCAGGGCTTCGGCGACTGCGTCGCGGTCTGCAAGTTCGACGCCCTCTCCATGGGCGACCAGGGCCTGCCCGTGGTCGACTACGCGAAGTGCTCCGGCTGCGGCATGTGCGAGGCCGAGTGCCCCCAGAAGCTCTTCGCCCTCGTGCCGAAGAGCAGGGTCGGCTCCATCGTGCTCTGCTCGAACCGCAACCCGGTCAAGGCGGCGGTCATCAAGAGCTGCAAGGCGGGCTGCATCAAGTGCGAGGCCTGCGTCCGCGAGTGCCCCGAGAAGTGCATCGCCATGGTCGACGGCATCCCGGTCACCGACTACGCGAAGTGCACGAGCTGCGGCAAGTGCGTCGAGAAATGCCCGACGAAGTGCTACCGCCTCCTCCAGACCGTCGAGGCCTGAGTCTCGAGCGGCGCCGCCAGGCGAGAGGCCGGCCCCCCGGGGCCGGCCTTTTCGTTTACCGGCCGAGGATCGCGCCTGGGCAGCCGAGGCCCGCCGCGACGGGGCAGGCGCCGCAGCGAGGCTCGCCCGAGGGGCAGAACTCCCGGCCGAAGCGGATGAGGTTCACGTGGAGCGAGAGGATGTCCCGCGAGCCTCGGGCCAGCTCCTGGAGGAGGTCGGCGCCGCGCTCCGAGGGGGCCTCGCCGGGCAGCGAGTGCCAGCCGAGGCGCCGCGTTACGCGCCATATGTGCGCGTCGACCGCGAAGGAGGGGCGGGCGAGGCCGAAGGCCAGGACGCAGCGGGCCACCTTGAGGCCCACGCCCGGCAGGGAGCGGAGGAAGGCCTCGCATTCGGCGTCGGTCCAGGAGCGCAGCTCCTCGAGGCTCTCGGAGCCGAAGCGCTCCCGGATGGCGGCGAGCGAGGAGCGGAGGTTCGCGGCGCGCGTCTTCCACAGGCCCGCGGGCCTGAGGCACTCGCCGAGGTACTCGGGCGGGGCCTCGGCAGCGGCCGCCCAGGTCGGGTAGCGCTCGCGGAGGGCGCCGTAGGCCGCGTCGCAGTTCTCCACCGTCGTGCGCGTGCTGAGGAGGAACCAGACGAGCTGGTCGAGGACCGGGCCCGAGCTCTCGTCGGGGTACTTCCCGTAGCGGCGCTCGAGGAGGGCCTCCACCGACCGAGGCGAGGGGGCCCTGGGCGGGCGGCGCGTTCGAGGGGCTTGGGCCATGGGGGGGATACTGCGGCGCGGCGGCCGCCCCGTCAAGCGGAGCCGCTGGACCCGCGCCCGCGGGGGCTGCCCTGGCGCGGCCGCGCCGCATCTGCTATCTTCGCGGCATGAGCGATTGCCTGTTCTGCAAGATCGTCGCGGGCCAGATCCCCTCCAAGAAGGTCTACGAGGACGAGGAGCTCCTGGCCTTCCACGACATCGGACCCAAGGCCCCGGTCCACTTCCTCGTCGTGCCCAAGAAGCACGTCCCGAGCCTCTACGAGCTCGAGAAGGCCGACGCGGCCCTGCTCGGGCGCCTGGTGTACAAGGCCCAGGAGCTCGCCCGGGAGCTCGGCTGCGAGAAGGGCGCCCGCTTCGTCCTCAACTGCAAGTCCGACGGCGGCCAGACCGTGGAGCACCTCCATCTCCACGTCCTCGGCGGCCGGGCCATGGGCTGGCCGCCGGGCTGAGGGGGCCTTCCATGACCGACGCCGTCCTCCTCCTCGGCGACCCGCGGCTCCGCGCGGCCTGCGCGGCGGTGAGCGACTTCGCCGATCCCGGCCTCGCCGCCGACCGCGCGCGCCTCATGCGGGCCCTCGAGGAATTCCGGGCCGAGAAGGGCTTCGGCCGGGGCATCGCGGCGCCCCAAATCGGTATACCCCGGCGCCTGGTCGCCCTCGATCTGGGGGAGGGGGCCCTCTGCCTCGCCAACCCTCGGATCACCTGGAGGAGCGAGGAGCGGTTCAGCCTCTGGGACGATTGCATGTCCTTCCCCGATCTCCTGGTACGCCTCTACCGGCACGAATCCCTCAGCCTCGCGTACGAGGACGAGGGAGGCTCGACCCGCGAGTGGCCAAAGCTCGAGCGGAGCCTCGCGGAGCTCCTCCAGCACGAGATCGACCACCTCGACGGGATCCTGGCCATCGACCGGGCCGAGGGGCGCGAGGGCATCGTGTACCGCCAGGCCTTCGAGGCGAACCGCCCCTACTTCGAGGCCCAGGTCGACTACCCGATCGCGCCGACGGCGAAGCCCTGAGGGGCCCATCCCGGGAATTCCGCTTCGGCTTCAGGCTTTTTCTAGTCATTCCTTCCCCGTCGAGCTGCCCGCGACCTAACGGTCGCTGGATCATGCCTTCCAGAGGGACTCCTCCTCACTCCCCCAACAGGCTTCGAGGCACAGAAGAAGGATTTCCTTGACAAGGCGGGAAAGCGGCGCATACTGAAAAGGCTACAAATGTGAGAGCGATTACACAATGTAGCAATCCTGTTCGAAGGAGAGCCATATGCGAAAGCCGAGTCTCGGTAAGGTCTTTCTCCTCTGCGCCTTCCTCGCCCTAGCCCTGGCGCTGCCCCTTTCCGCCCAGAAGGCGCGGCTCGTGTTCATGACGGCCGGCGACGTGAACATGCTCGCCCTCGGGCAGAACGTCTTCTCGCCCGGCTTCACCGCCAAGAATCCCAAGATCTCGGTGATGACGATCCACACCGGGCCGGGAGACGCCGGCTCCCAGCAGATCTTCGAGAAGCTCAACGCGGAGAAGGACGCGAAGCGGAAGGTCAGCGACGTCGACGTGGCCCTGGTCCACGAGATTTTCATGAAGTGGGCCATGGAGAAGGACCTCCTCCAGCCCTACGCGAAGAAGGCCGCGACCTCCAAGTACGTCACCTCGCCCTTCGCCAAGCGGGCCCTCGGCGTCAACGTCGAGGACTACGTGATGCCCCTCTTCCACAGCCAGACGGCCCTCGCCTACAACCCCGAGTTCGTCAAGAACCCGCCCAAGACCTACGAGGAGCTCAAGGCCTGGGTCAAGGCGAATCCCGGGAAGTTCGGCTACAACGGCATCAAGGGCGGGGCCTCCGGGGTCTCCTTCGTGACCGGCTGGGTCTACGCGGCCACGGGCAAGTACCAGAAGTACGCGGTCACCGGGCCCTTCGACAAGGCCGAGGTCGCTTCCTGGGAGCCGGCCTTCAAGGAGCTCAAGGAGTTCAACAAGAGCGTCGTCATCACCGGCGGCAACGTCGGCACCCTCGACGCCCTCAACCGCGGCGAGATCTGGATGGGGCCGGTCTGGGTCGACATGTTCTTCACCTTCATGAACGAGGGCAAGCTCGACCCGAAGACCAAGCTCCTCCTCCCCGAGCCCGGCATGCCCGGCCAGGCCATGTACTTCGTCATCCCGAAGACCGCCGCCAACCCCGAGCTCTCCCGGAAGTTCATCGAGTACGTGACGAGCCCCGAGGTCCAGGCCCGCGATATCGTGCAGAAGTTCAACTGGTACCCTGGCATCGACGGCTCCTTCATCAAGGCCTCTATCCCCCAGGCCACCTTCGACAAGATCTACGGCGACGTCACCCCGGCCGACCTCGTGAAGAAGGGCCTGTCCTTCCCCCTGGCCGACTATAAGCTCGCCATCGCCGAGGCCTACGAGAAGTGGGCGCAGTGAGCTCCGCGGCCCTGCCTAGGAGGGGGGAGCTCCGGCTCCCCCCGTACCTCCCCCTCCTCTTCCCCGCGGTGGCCTTCATGCTCGCCATGTACGGCTGGCCCTTCCTCTCCTCC
This sequence comes from Spirochaetota bacterium, assembly GCA_022711355.1. Taxonomy (GTDB): domain Bacteria; phylum Spirochaetota; class Spirochaetia; order Treponematales; family Rectinemataceae; genus JAKLFE01. The sequence continues at coordinate 93,002 of JAKLFE010000002.1, forward strand.
TTCTACCAGAGCTTCTCGGTGGCGGCCCGGGAGGGGGCCCTCGGCCTGGACAACTACGCGAAGGCCTGGGAGCTCTATCGGAAGGACATCGCCTTCACCTTCGCGGCCACCATCCTCAACACCTTCCTGGCGGGGGTCGTCGCGGTCCTCTTCTCGGTCTACTTCCGGCTCAGGCAGAACAGGGTGAGCGCGATCCTCGCGGCCCTCTTCAAGCTGCCCATCTTCATCCCCTTCGTCGTCGTCTCCCAGATGATGACCAGCTTCCTGGCCCCCCACGGCCTTCTGAACATCGCCCTGGCCCAGCTCGGGCTCGTCGACCTCGAGCGGCCCCTCCAGCTCTTCAACTTCGCGGGCCTCTCCTTCGGCTTCGCCTGGAAGCAGGTGCCCTTCGCCGTCCTCATCATCCACGGCGGATTCCAGATGATCGACAACAGCTACATCGAGGCCGCGCGGAGCTCGGGCGCGGGCATGCTCAAGGTGATCCTCCGGGTCCTCGTCCCGATGAACAAGTCGAGCATCGTGGCGGCCCTCGTCCTGGTCTACTCCTCGATCGTCGGCACCTTCACCCTGCCCTACATGATCATAGGCGGGAAGACCCCCACGACGATCACCGTCGATATCGCCCACCGCGTCAACTATTTCAGGGACTTCGGGGTGGCCAACGCCCTCGGGGTCTGCTCCTACGTGATGGTCATATTCACCGCGGCCTACTACCTGAAGAGCCGGATCCGCGAGGCCAGGCAGGAGGCGGCGCGATGAGGAGCGTCCTCAAGAAGTCGGGGGAGCTCGCCCTCCTCGTCGTCGTCTTCCTGGCCGTGGTCGGGCCCATGGCGAGCCTGGTCATCTGGTCCGTGGCCCAGAAGTGGTACTGGCCCAATCTCCTGCCCCAGGAGATCAGCTTCGACTACTGGCGCCAGGCCCTCGGCCTCCAGACGAGCATGGCGATAGGCGCCGTGAGCATCGTGTCGGCCTTCCTCCTCTCCCTGGGCATAGCCCTGGCCACGGTCGTGGCCTCGATGGCCATCTCCATCCCCGCGGGCTACGCCCTGGCCAAGTACAAGATCCCCTTCGGGACGGCGATCATGTTCCTCTTCCTCCTGCCGAACGCCTTCCCCCAGCAGCCGGTCTTCGTCAACATCCTGCGCATCTTCACCAAGGCGGGGCTGGCCGGCACGATCCCCGGGGTTATGCTGATCCACATCCTCGTAGGCCTGGTCTTCGGGGTCTGGATCACGAGCGCGACCTTCCGCGCGATCCCCCCGAGCCTCGAGGAGGCCGCCCGGAGCGTCGGCGCCTCGGCCTTCGTGGCCTTCTACCGGATCGCCCTCCCCCTCGCCGCGCCGGGCCTCCTGTCGAGCGCGGTCTTCGTCTTCCTCACCTCCCTCGACGAATTCACGGGCACCTTCTTCGTCGGCCTGCCCTTCGTCAACACCCTGCCGCTCACCCTCTACTCCTCGAGCGGCTACAACCTCCAGTTCGCTTCCGTCATCGCCCTCATCCTCCTGGTGCCGAGCGTGGTCTTCATGCTCCTCATCCAGAAGGTGCTCAAGGCGGAGTACGTCGGCGGCATGGGCTGATCATCGGAAAGGAGCAGCGACGATGTCGGAACTGGTATTGAAGGATCTCGAGATACGCTACGGGAAGGTGACGGCCCTCGACCGGCTCAACCTCAGCATCAAGGACGGCGAGCTCGTCACCCTCCTCGGGCCCTCGGGCTGCGGGAAGACGACGACCCTGCGCGCCGTCTCGGGCTTCCTCGCGCCCCAGGGCGGGGACATCTTCATAGGCGGCCGCCGCATCACCGACATCCCGCCGGAGAAGCGGGGGATCGGCCTGGTCTTCCAGAACTACGCGCTCTGGCCCCACATGACCGTCTTCAAGAACCTCGCCTTCGGCCTCGAGATGCGGAAGATCCCGGCCGAGGAGATCAAGCGCCGCGTGGCCGCGGTCCTGGCCTCGGTGCAGCTTTCGGAGTACGCCGACCGCCTGCCCCGCCAGCTTTCCGGCGGCCAGCAGCAGCGCATCGCCCTCGCGCGGGCCATCGTCCTCGAGCCGGACATCCTCCTCCTGGACGAGCCCTTGTCGAACCTGGACGCCCTCCTGCGCGAGCAGATGCGCTTCGAGATCGCGGCCATCCACGACAGGCTCGGGATCACGACGATGTACGTCACCCACGACCAGACCGAGGCCATGGTGATCTCGGACCGCATCGTGATCATGCGCAAGGGCCTGGTGATGCAGGACGGGCCGCCCGAGGAGATCTACCGCAGGCCCGCGAACAAGTTCGTGGCCGGCTTCATGGGCACGACGAGCTTCGTCCCCGGCGCCGTGGTCGGGGTCGAGGGCGAGCGCTGCGAGATCGAGACGGCCGAGGGCCTCCGCCTCGTCGGCCTGGGCTCGGGCCTCAAGCTCGGCGACCGGGCCTGCGCCGCGGTCCGGCCGGAGGCCGTCCTCCTGGGCAAGCGCGGCGCCGAGGAGCCCGAGGGCCGGGGCGCGAACCGCTTCGAGGCGGTCGTGCAGCGCTCCAACTTCACCGGCGAGCTCGTGGACTACCAGCTCAAGGTCGGTTCCTGCTTCCTCCGCGCCAAGGAGCCGGAGACGAGGAAGGTCCACGGCTGCGGGGAGCGCGTCGAGCTGCGGATCAGCGCCGAGCGCCTCCCCATCGTCGCCGACGCGGACGCCGAGCCCCGCGCGGTATGAGGCTCTGCTTCCTCGGGACGGGCAGCGCCATACCCTCGGCCGGGGACGGCTTCACCTCCTTCCTCGCCGAGGAGGGTGGCTCCCTCGTCCTGGTCGACTGCGGGGACGACGCCTACCGCTCCCTCCTCGAGGCGGGCCGGGATCCCCTCGCCCTCGACGCCCTCGTCCTCACCCACGAGCACGCCGACCACCTCGGGGGGCTACCGGCCTTCGTCGCCGCCCTGGACTGCGCGCGGCGCGCGAAGCCCCTGGCCCTCGCGGCGGCCCCCGCCCTGGCGGGGAAGGCCCAGGCCCTCCTCGGGGCCTTCGGCCTCGATCCGGGGAACCTCTCCTTCGAGCCGCGCTTCTCCCGAGGCTGGGAAGCCGCGGGCCTCCGCGTCGAGCTGATCGAGGGCAGGCACAGCGTGCCGACCTCCATGGTCCTCTTCTCTTCAGGGCGGGGGGGGAGGCTCCTGTATAGCTCCGACAGCAGGTACGAGCCGGGCTTCCTCGCCTCCGGGTCGGGGCATTGCGCAACGCTGATCCATGAGGCTACATATCCTCATGACCGATTGCCGGCTAGCACGGGGCACAGCTCGGCCCTCGAGGCGGGGCTCGCCGCCCGCGAGATCGGGGCCGAGCGCCTCTTCCTCTGCCACTTCCAGGAGAGCGCCTTCCCGGCCGGCTTCGACCCGGCGGCCGAGGCCGCCTCGTCCTTCGGCGGCGAGGCTATCCGCCCCGAGCTCCTGCGCTGGTACGAAGTAGCGTGAGCGACCAGGTCACGATCGAGGACGTCGCGAGGGCCTGCGGGGTCTCCCGCGCCACGGTCTCGCGGGTCATCAATGGCGAATCCCGGGTCCGGCCCCAGACCATCGAGAAGGTGAACGAGGCCATCCGCGCCCTGGGCTACCACCCGAACCTCCACGCCAAGGCCCTCTCCGGAGGGGGGACCGACACCGTGGCCCTCATGCTGCCGGGGGTCTGGCGCTCCTACCACGCCATCCTCATCGAGGGCGTCGAGGAGGTCGCCTCCCGCGAGGGCTTCCACGTCCTGGTCCGGACCAAGGACTACCTCGAGGAGGCCGAGCGGCTCTTCGACGAGGGCCGGGTCGAGGGCTTCATCTTCCGCAACATGGACCGGGCCGAGGAGCACGCCAAGCTCTTCTCGCGCCTGGCCCGGCGTGGCATACCCTTCCTCCTCATCGGCAATCCCTTGGGCGACTATCCCGCCATCGCGATCGACAACGTGGGCGGGGGGAGGATGGTCGCGCGGCACTTCCTCGAGCACGGCTTCCGCCGGATGCTCTACCTCTCGGGGCCGGCCGACCACGCGGACTCCCAGGACCGCTACTTCGGCTTCCGCGTCGGCCTCGAGGAGGGCGGGCTGGGGCCCGAGGCCATCCTCCGCGCCGAGGGGGACTACACGACGAGGAGCGGCTTCGAGGCCGCGGCGAGGCTCATCCCCGAGCTCGAGCCGGAGGCCGTCTTCGCCGCGAACGACCGGATGGCCCTCGGCGTCCTCCTGTACCTGAGGAAGCGGGGCCTCGGGGTCCCCGGAGACATGGCCGTCGTCGGCTTCGACGACGCCTTCTTCTCCGAGTACCTCTCCCCGCCCCTGACGACCGTGCGCCCGCCGATCCACGAGATGGGCACGACGGCCATGAAGACCATGGCCTCCATCCTCCGCAAGCCCGGCTCCCTGACGGGCAAGATCATCCTGCCGACGAGCCTCGTGGTCCGCGCCTCCTGCGGCTGCCCCTTCGCGCCGGGCGAGGGCTCGCCCCTCTTCGACGGGAGCTTCAACAGCGAGTGAGCCGCCGCGCGCCGGCGTCCCGGCCGCTCAGAAGAGCCCGAGCTGGGGATCGCGCGGCCTAGGGGGCCCGGCCTCGACGAGGGGCACGAGCCCGGCGAGGCCGGCGAGGAAGCGGCTCGGGGGAAGCTCGAGCTCGCGGCCGCGGAAGGAGCGCGAGCGGGCCCAGGAGAGGCGCAGGCCGATCCGCGCCCGGGTCATCGCCACGTAGAGGAGGCGCCGCTCCTCCTCTACGCGCTCGGCCGGGAAGTCGCCGCCCTCCTCGCGCTCGTCGTAGAGGGTGAAGGGGAGGATGCCCTCCTCGAGGCCCGCGACGAAGACCTGGTCGAACTCGAGACCCTTGGCCGCGTGCATCGTCATGATCCAGACCCGCTCGGTGCGGGGCTCGTAGCCCTCCTGGCTGGGCTCGCCGACGAGGCGGCAGGGGATGCCGTGGTCGGCGAGGGCCTTCTCGAGGGGCGGGGCCAGGGCGGCCGCCCTGACGAGGATAGCGCACTCGCCGAGGCTCCGGAGCTCGCCCTCCTGGGCCCCCGCGACCCCCGAGTCCCGGGCGAAGAAGCCCGTGCCCCCGACGAGGCGGTCGATCTCCCGCGCTATGCCCTCCGCCTCGGACTTGCCGCTCGGGTACTCGCTGCGGTAGAGGGCGACCTCGCCCGCCGGGCCGCGCGAGCCCGGCGCCGGGGCGCCTTCGATCCGGGAGCCGACGAGGCTGCCGGCCGCCCCGACGATGGGCGCGGCGCAGCGGAAGCTCCGCGTTAGGCGATATTCCTTCGCGTCCGGGTAGTCCGCGCGGAAGCGCTCGATGAAGCGCCGGTCCGAGCCGCGGAAGCCGTAGATGGCCTGGTCCGGATCGCCGATGACGAAGAGCTCGGGAGCCGCGCCGGCCTCGGGCTCCGGCGAGGGGGCGAGGAGGCGCATGAGGGCGTACTGGGCGAAGTTGAGGTCCTGGTACTCATCGACGAAGAGGGCGCGGACGCGGGCGCGGAGGGCGGCCAAGGCCTCGGGCCTCGCCGCGAGGAGGCGGGCGGCCCCGGCCACGAGGTCCTCGAAGTCGAGGCAGCCGGTCGCCTTGAGCTCGGCGCGATAGGCGGCGTAGCCGGGCTCGAGCTCGGGCTCGAGGGCCGGGAGGCCGAGCTCCTCGGCGAGCTCGGGAAGGCCGGCCGGGGCGCCGGCGCCCAGGCGCGGGCGGGCCTCGCCGGGGAGGAGGAGGAAGCGCTTGCGCGTCTCGATGTAGTCGCCGAGGCGGCGGGCGCCGCGGGCCTTGCCGGCGAGGCGTCCCAGGATCGCGTCGCGCTCCTCCTCGCCGAGGATAGCGAAAGCCGGGTCGAGGCCGGCCTCGGCCGCCCGCTCGGCCAGGAGGGAGCGGCAGAAGGCGTGGAAGGTCGAGGCCGCGACGCGCGCGGCCCGCTCGGGGCCGGCCGCCCGCCCGAGGCGCTCGCGGAGGGACTCGGCGGCCTTGTTCGTGAAGGTGAGGGCGAGGATGGACTCGGGCTCGAGGCCCGCGTCGAGGAGGCGGGCGGCGCGGAGTGCGAGGAGGGCGGTCTTGCCCGTGCCCGGCCCCGCGATCACGAGGGCGGGCCCGCCCGGATGGGCGAGAGCGGCCGCCTGGGCCGGGTCGAGGGCGAGGGGGGCCTCGGGGAGGCGCGGCCGGCCTTCCGGGGCAGGGGCGAGTGGGGTCCCGGGAGCACCGGCCGGCGCCGGCCGCCGCAGCCGTCGGGGCAGGGACCGCGCCCGGGGTTCCGGCTTCGCGGGGGCGAGCCCCGCGCCCTCCCCGCCGAAGAGCCCGGCCGCGCCTTCCGCCTCCCGGTCCTCGCCCGGGGCGAGGGTGCGGACGGATCCGTACTCCCCGTCGTAGCCGGGCTCGAGGGAGACGAGGCCTCCGCGCATCCGCCCCAGGGCCCGGGCGAGGAGCTCGCCCGGGAGCCCCGGGCAGCCCAGCGCGGCGATCTCGCGCTCGGGGAGCTCCCTGAGGAGGCGAAGCTCGCTCCCGGCCTCGCGGACGAGGGCGTTATAGGCGGCGGCCACCTTCTTCGAGCCGGTCCCCGCGCCGAGGAGCTCGGCGAGGACCTCGTCCAGGGGCACCAGGGATTCGTAGGGCTTCTGGTTCGCGCGGGGTCCCGGGGCCTCGCCGGGACGGGGGCAGGGAGCGGCCTCGTCCACCGGCCGGTCGGCGAGCACGGCCACGCGGCCCATGACGCCCGGGGTCAGGGCCTTGCCGCAGGCCGGGCAGAGCCCGCCCCGGGCCGCGCTCTCCTCGGGCGGGAGGACAACGCCGCAGGCGCGGTGGCCGTCGTAGTGGTACTTGCCCTCCTGGGGGAAGAACTCGATCGTGCCGAGGATCGAGCCCCGCGGGCCTCCGCCCGCGAGGGCCTCGGCGAGGCCGGCGAAGCCGGGCTCGAGCTCGAGGACCGTGGCCTCGCGGCCGAGCTTCTCCGGCGAGTGGGCGTCCGAGTTCGAGACGATGGCGAAGCGGTCGAGGGAGGAGAGGGCCCAGTTCATGGGCGGGTTCGAGGAGAGTCCCGTCTCGATCGCGCCGATCCGGGGAGCCAGGTCGCCGTAGCACTCGTCGATGGAGTCGAAGCCCGAGCGGGCGCCGAGGGCCGAGAACCAGGGGGTCCAGATATGGGCCGGCACGAGGATCGAGCGCTCGTCGGCCTCGAGGAGGAGGGCGTACAGGTCCCGCGAGTCCAGGCCGAGGATGGGCCTGCCGTCGGAGGCGACGTTGCCGACGCGCGTTAGGCGCTCTTGGAAGGCCTCGGCCGCCGCGAAGCCGGGCAGGAGGACGAGGTGGTGGACCTTCCTCGTGCGGCCGCCGCGGCTGTAGATCGTGCTGATCTCGCCCGAGAGGACGAAGCGGGCCTCCGAGCCTTCCGCCGGCTCGGGGAGGGACTCGGCCAGGGCCTCGCCCCGGTCGAAGGGGAGGCGCGCGTCGGCCTTGAGGCGGAACAGGCCCTCCTCGGCGGGATCGAGGGCCGCGCGCAGCTCGGCGAGCCAGGCCGGGTGGGTGCAGTCCCCCGTGCCGACGAGGCCGAGGCCCTTGATCCGCGCCCAGCGCTCGATCCGCGCCGGCCCGAGCTTGGGGCTCGTCGCCCGGGAGTAGCGGGAATGGATGTGGAGGTCGGCGACGAGGCGCATGGGGGGATTCTAGTGGCCCCGGACCCGGGGGGCAATGCGTCGCCAGGCTGCGGGCTCCGGCTGGAGGCGCCTATTGTAACGCCGTGTAATACGCGTAGCCCCGCGAGCGTTTCCCCTGTTGCCGCCCCGGGCTCGAGGCTGTTTCCCTGGCATCCGAGTCTCAAGGAGAAACCGATGGCGATGTGCGGTGACAAGCGCGGGCGCCGGGCCTCCCCGGCCCTGGCGGCCTTCGGGCTGCTGATCCTCGCGGCGGCGAGCTTGGCGGCCTGCCAAAGCTCCCAGGCCGCGCGTCCGGGGGGCAACGAGGAGCGCTCCGGAGGGCCCGGAGGCGGGCAGGGTATGCCGCCGGGGCCGCCTCCGGGCGGGCGGAGCGTCTCGGGGGAGCGCGGCGCCCAGCCGGGAGGGGCTGCTAAGCCCGAGAAGCCGGCGGCGGAATACGGCCTCCTCGCGGGGAAGGGAGGCAGCTCCCTCCTCGAGGTCGATGGCCAGAGCGTCGCCTGCGACTTCGCCGCCGACCGCTCGAGCTCGATTTCCATCCTCCTGCGCGGGGGCGCCTCCCTGACCGGCTCGATCAACGCCGACGGCGCCGCCAAGTTCGCCTCCCTCGTCGTCGAGGCCGGCAGCGTCTGGATCGTCAGCGCCGACTCATGCCTGGACTCCCTGTCCGCGGAGATCGGGGCGGGCGGGAAGAGCGTCGTCAATATCAGGGGCAACGGGCATCGGGTCAGCTACGACGCGAAGAGCAATCCCGGGCTCGGCGGGAAGAGCTACCAGCTCTCGGGAGGGGGGAGCCTCGTTCCCGAGTGAGCGGCCGAGGGGTGGGGCCGGGCCCCGCCCCCGGCTCAGGGAAGCTCGACCTCGAAGCCGCCGGGGATAGGCCTCGCCGGCTCCGCCGCCCCGGCCCGGCCGAGGTGCCGCAGCTCTCGCGCGAGGAGGGCGATCGTGATCGTCGCGGCGACGAGGTCGGCGAGGGGGAAGGCCCACCATATGCCGTCGATCCCGAGGAGGAGGGGGAGGAGGAGGACCAGGGGGATGAGGACGAGGAACTGCCGCGAGATGCCGAGGATCAGGGCCTGGGTCCGCTTCCCGATGGCCTGGAAGTAGGTCGAGCCGAGGATCTGGAGGGCGGCGAGGGGGATGAAGAGGGCCATCTTCCGGAGCACGCCGGCGGCCTTGGCGACGAGCCGGTCGTCGGTCGAGAAGAGGCCCATGGCGGCCTCGGGGAAGAGCATGAGGACCGCGTAGCAGGCGAAGGCGATCGCAAGCACCGTCAGGACGGCGACCCTGATCGCGCCGCGGACCCGCGCGAAGTCGCGGGCCCCGTAGTTGTAGCCCACGATGGGCTGGAAGCCTTGGGCGATGCCGAGTATCGGGAATATGACGAGGGTGTTGAGCTTGTGGGTCATCCCGTAGATCGAGATGGGCTCGTCCCCGCCCATCCGCCCGAGCCCGGTGTTCACCAGGAGGGCGAGGAGGCTCATGCCCGCGGATTGGATGAAGGCGGGCGTCCCGAGGAGGGCGCAGTCGGCGAGGATCCGCGGCCTGATCCGGAAGTCGGCGGGGCTCAAGCGCACATGGGTCTTCTTGCCCAGGTAGAGCGAGAGGAGGTAGGCGCAGGAGGCGACCTGGCTGATCACGGTCGCGAGGGCCGCGCCCCAGACGCCCCAGCCGAAGCCGAGGATGAAGAGGGGGTCGAGGGCGCAGTTGAGGAGGGCGCCGATGAGCATGCCCGTCATCGAGGCCTTGGCGTTTCCCTCGGCGCGGACCAGGGCGCTCGCCGCCATGGAGGCCGCGAAGAAGAAGAAGCCCGGGGCGACCACGCCGAGGTACTCGCGGGCGTAGGGCATGACCTCCCCGCTGGCGCCGAAGAAGGCGAGGACCGGATCCATGAAGGCCATGAGGAGGAGGACGAGGGCGAGCGTGACGAGGCCGACGGCGGCGTAGGTCGTGCCGATGGTCCTGGCGGCCTCCTCCTCGCGCCGCTCGCCGAGCTTGCGGGAGACGATGGAGGCCGCCCCGACGCCGAGGCCCTGGGCCAGGGCGGAGACGATCATCTGGATCGGGAAGACGATGGTAAGGGCGGCGATGGCGAGGGGGCCGACGCCCTGGCCGACGAAGATGGTGTCCACGATGTTGTAAAGCGCGTTGACGAGCATGGCGATCGCGGCGGGGAGGCCCATCTTCAGGAGGAGGGGGAAGAGGGCCTCGCTGCCGAGGAAGGCGGTGCGGGAGCGGGTAGCGGTCGATGTATCCATGAAGCGATACTAGCAGGAATGCCGCAATAGAAGCAAGTGCTTGCTTGCATGATGTATCCGTGGTATAGTACGCCCATGTCGTCGGATGAGACGCGCGAGCGGATCCTCGCCGCCGCCCTCGATCTCTTCTCGAGATCGGGCTTCGCCGCCGTGGGGACCCGGGCCATAGCCCAGGCGGCGGGAGTGAACGAGGTGACCCTCTTCAGGATCTTCGGCTCGAAGCGGGAGCTGTATATCGAGGTGTTCCGGCGCTTCAGGCTCTCCCCGAGCGAGATATCCCTGCCCACGGCCTTCGGCGGCGACCTCGGCGCCGAGCTCGCCGCGGTCGGGGCAGGCATGGCCGCGCTGTTCCGGCACAACGGCAAGATCCTCCGCATGAGCATGAAGGACATGGAGCTCTTCCCGGAGATCAAGGCCGAGCTCCATGCCCAGCCCGCCAAGCTCACGGAGAGCATCGCCGGCTACTTCGCCGGGGTGAGCGAGGCGCTTCCCCTCGCCGCGCCGCCCAAGCGCCTGGCAAAGACCTTCGTCTCGGCCGTGATGGGGGCCACCCTCCACCTCCAGCGAGTCGCCCCGGAAGAGGCCATCGAGGAGTTCCTCGATGGCTTCTGCCCGGTCTTCGCGAGGGGCATGGTCGCGATTCCGGGTTGATGGGACGGGGCCGAGCCGTTATCTTTCCGGGAGGGAGGATTCCGTCCGCGCCGCCCTCCCCATCCTGAACGCCGAGGCCGCCCGTGATCTTCCTCTTCGCGGCGATGATCGTCGCAGCCGTGTTCTCCACCAAGCTCAGCTCCCGCTTCGGGGTACCCGTCCTCATCGCCTTCATCGGCCTCGGGATCCTCGTGGGCAGCGACGTCCTCAACTTCTTCTACTTCGACGACGCCCTCCTGACCAAGCGGCTCGCGGACGGCCTCCTGGTCTTCATCATCTTCGTGGGGGGCTTCCAGACCAAGCGCTCGGCCCTCCGCTCCGTGGCCAAGCCGGCCCTCGGCCTCGCTACGGTCGGGGTCCTCGCGACGGCCGGCCTCCTCGGCCTCCTCGTCCATTTCGTCGGGCATTACTCCCTCGCCCAATCGCTCATGATCGCCTCGATCATCTCCTCGACGGACGCCGCGGCCGTCATGCTCATCACCCGCCAGAACCCGATACGGGAACGGGTGGCCGCGACCCTCGACGTCGAGTCCGCGGCCAACGACCCCATGGCCATCCTCCTCACCCTCGCCTGCGTCCAGCTCGCCGCGGGCTCCGGGCGGAGCCCGGCCCTCCTCGGGCTCGAGCTCGTCTGGCAGCTCGGCGGCGGGGTCCTCGTCGGCTACGCGGTGAGCCGGGCGAGCGTCTTCCTCTTCGACCGCCTCGAGTCGGAGAACCGGGGCTACTACTACGTCCTCGTCATCGGCGTCATCCTCCTCGCCTACGGCCTCGCCTCGATAGCGCGGGCCAACGGCATCATCGCCGTCTTCTTCATGGGCTACTGGCTCGGAAACGCCGAGTTCGTGGGCAAGCGCGGCGTGAGCAACTTCCTCGAGGGCATCTCGGCCTTCTCGAACCTGAGCCTCTTCCTCATGCTCGGCCTCCTGGCCTTCCCCAGCCGCTTCCCCTCGGTGTGGCGGGAAGGCCTCGCCATCGCCTGCCTCCTGATATTCATCGTCCGGCCCCTCGTCGTCCTCGCCTGCGCCATGCCTTTCAAGTACGAGGCGCGGGAGCTCGCCCTGATCGCCTGGGGAGGGATCAAGGGGGCGGTGCCCATCGTCCTGGCCACCTACCCCGCGGCCTACGGCCTGGATCCCGAGGGAGAGATCTTCAACATCATTTTCTTCGCGGTCCTCCTCTCCTGCCTCGTCCAGGGGCTCAGCATGGGCCCCCTGGCGCGGCGCCTCGGCCTGACCCTGCCGGCCAAGCCCCACTCGCCCCATTCGGTGGAGCTCCACAGCCTCCGCAAGAGCGACATCGATATGTTCGAGCTCCGCGTCGAGGCGGGCTCTATCGCCGACGGCCTGCGGATCCGGGACCTCGTCCTCCCCGCGGACCTCCTCATCAGCTCGATCGTCCGCGACAAGAAGATCGTGCCGCCCCGAGGCGCCACGATCCTCCGCGCGCAAGACCTCCTGTTCATCCTCGCCCCGGCCGCCAAGATCGAGGAGGTCTCGGCCTCGCTCAACGCGCGCCGGGCCGATCTCGATCCCGAGCAGGAGCGCGAGCGGGAGATCGAGGAGCGGCGCTAGGAGGGGTCCGCCAGGGAGCCGGCGCGGGTACGGCCGAGCGCGGCCAAGGCCCTTACTTCCGCGACGAATACCGCTTGCCAAGCGTCCTTCTCCGGTGTATAAAGATTGTACCAAGTACAAACTTGAAATAAACTCAAGGAGACCCCATGAAAACCTTCGTCTGCTCGGTCTGCGGCTACGTCTACGTCGGCGACGAGCCTCCCCTCCAGTGCCCCCAGTGCAAGGCGCCCCGCGAGAAGTTCGTCGAGAAGAAGCTCGATGCCCAGGCTCCCTTCGCGGACGAGCACAAGATCGGCGTCGCCCAGGGCCTGGATCCCCAGGTGGTCCAGGGCCTCCGCGACAACTTCTACGGCGAGTGCAGCGAGGTGGGCATGTACCTCGCGATGAGCCGCCAGGCCGAGCGCGAGGGCTACCCCGAGGTGGCCGAGGCCTACCGCCGCTACGCCTTCGAGGAGGCCGACCACGCCTCCCGCTTCGCCGAGCTCCTCGGCGAGGTGGTCTATCCCGACACGAGGAAGAACCTCGGTCTCAGGGCCGAGGCCGAGTTCGGCGCCTGCGAGGGCAAGCTCATGCTCGCCAAGCGGGCCAAGGAGCTCGGCTACGACGCCATCCACGACACGGTCCACGAGATGTGCAAGGACGAGGCCCGGCACGGCGCCGGCTTCCGGGGCCTGCTCGCGCGCTACTTCAAGTAAGCCCGGCCGCCCCGTGCCGCGGCCCCTCGAAGGGGCGGCGCGGGGCGCTGTATCATGGGAGGACGATGAAGCACACGGCCGAGTTCCTGCGCGAGCGGGGCATCCAGCCCTCGCAGCAGCGGATAGCCATCTACGAGGCCCTCGCCTCGACCAAGGCCCACCCCTCGGCGGACCTCATCCACGGCGCCCTCGCGCCCGGCATGCCCACCCTCTCCCGCACGACCGTCTACTCGACCCTCGAGCTCCTCGTCGAGCGGGGCCTGGCCCAGAGGCTCGCCCTCACGGGCAGCGAGCTCCGCTACGACGCCGACGTCTCGCCCCACCTCCATTTCCGCTGCCGCGCCTGCGGCTCCGTCTCCGACCTGCCCGGCCAGGCCCCTTCCCCGCCCGAGCTTCCCGCGGGCTACCTCGCGGAGCGGGTCCAGCTCTACGCCGAGGGGCTCTGCCCCGCCTGCTCGGCCGGGCTTCGCTCCTAGTCGGCTCCCCCGTCGCTCCCCGACCGCGCGGCCCCCAGCCCCCGCAGCCGCTCCGCCTCGATGAAGGCCGCGAGATTCCTCCGCATGACCGGCCGCTCGGCCGCGAGGCTTTCCTCGTCCTCCTCCGAGAGGAGCCGCGCCAGGACCGCGTCCGAGGCCGGGTCGGCCGCCCCTCGGAGGAGGGAGGCGAGCTCCGCCTCGCCGAAGGGGCCGTGCCGGAGCCGCCGCTCCCGGAAGGGGGCGTCCTCGGGGCAGGCCTCCTGGCAGCGCGCGCAGCCCTTGAGGGCGTTGTGCGACGCGGGATCGAGCCAGGCGGGGAACTCGCCCTCGATCTCGTTGTAGAGGGGGAGGCAGCGGGCGGCGTCGATGCCGCCGAGGACGGGGGGGATGGCCCCGGTCGGACAGGCCCGGGCGCAGGCCTCGCAGGAGGAGCAGCGCTTCAGGAAGGCAGGGCCCGGGGGCGGGGGGAGGCTCCGGCCCGCGAGGCCGGCCCAGAAGGCCGCGAGGTTCGCCGAGCTGCCCATGCCCTCGACGTAGATGATGGTGTTCCGGCCGTAGCGCCCGAGGCCGGACCAGGCCGCGAGGGTCTTCAGGGGGAGGGCCGAGGCGAGCTCGACCCGGCAGCCGAGCTCACGGGCGAGGGCGGCGCGGATCGCCTCGCGCGAGGCGGGCCAGGGAATGTAGTTCGGGGGCTGGAGGAGGCGGAGCTCCCCGCCGGGCAGGGAGAACTCCACCACGCGCCCGGGCGAGAAGAGGGCGGCTATGACGAGGGCCCCGGCCCATTCAAGGCCGGCCGGCCTCGCGGCGCGGAAGCCCTCGATGTAGCCTCGGAAGACGGGGTGCCGGCTGAGCCCGGGCGAGGCCGCTCGCGCGCTCCAGGCCTCGTCGATGGCGCCGAGATGCTCCGCGCCGATCAGCTCGTAGCGCAGCTCCGAACCCGAGACCTCGATGCGCGCGGCCATGGCGGACCTCCTTGCTAGGCTTCTTCCCGCAGCGAGCCGAGCATCCTCTCGAGGAGGCGGAGGAGGGTCTGCTTCTCGTCCTCGCCGAAGCCCCGCCAAGCCCGCTGTATGAGGAGCCTCGATATCGCCGTGAAATCCCCCTCGATATCGTAGGCCTTGGGGCGGAGCTCGAGGACCACGCCCCTGCTGTCCTCGGGGTCGGGAACCCGGCGCAGGTAGCCCTGCTTCTCGAGCTTGTTGGCCATCTCGGTGAGCGTGGATTTCTTGCGGCCGCTCGAGCGGAGCAGCTCCTTCATGCCGGCCCTTCCCCGCCGCCCGTAGAGCGAGGCGAGGAGGGCGCCGTGCGAGGGCTTGAGGTCGCGGATGCCCCTGGCCCGGAGCTCGCGCTCGATGAGCTCGACGCCCTGGTAGCGGATCGCGCTGACGAGGGCTATGACGCTGTCGCTCCTCATGGGGTCATTATAGTTCAAAATTGAACAAAAGTCGAGCTGTTTCGCACGGCGGCGGGATCGGGCGGGCCTAGAGGAGTAGCCTAATGCCGCCTAACGCGGCGAGGGCGCGGGCGGCGGCGTCGAAGGCCTTCTGCGGCAGCTTGCGGAACAGGTACAGCCCGACGAGCTCCCCGGCGAGGAGGGCGGGCAGGAGGCAGAGGTCGGCCAGCAGGGAATCCGGGCCGATGAGGCCTAAGCCCAGGCTGAAGGGCCATTTCACGAGGTTGACGACGAGGAAGAACCAGGCCTGGGTCCCGATGAAGTCCTCCTTGGACAGGCCCATCGCGAGGAGGTAGAGGGCCATGAGGGGGCCGGCCGCGTTCGCCATCATGGTGCAGAAGCCCGCGAGGATCCCCGCCGCGGCGGCGGCCGCTGGCTGGCCGGGGGGGATCGAGAAGCCCTTGGCCTTGCGGTAGAGGTCGAGGGCGAGGAGGCCGAGGATGAGGCCGCCCAGGATCCGGCGGAAGGCCTCGTCGGAGACGCGGCCCAGGGCGAGGGCCCCCGCGACGATGCCGAGCAAGGTCCAGGGCAGGAGGCGGCGGAGGATGGGCCAGCGGGCGCGCCGCGATAGGAGGATGACGGCGCCGAGGTCCCCCGCGCTGAGCAGGGGGAGGATGAAGCCCGTCGCCGCCTTTGCCGGGAGGGCGAGGGTCGCGAGGAGGGTGGAGAGCATGCCCAGGCCGGGCATGCCGGTCTTGGAGATGCCCGCGACGAGGGCCGCGCCGCCCAGGGCGGCCCATCCGGCGAGGTCGAAGCCCATGCGCCACCTTCCCGCGCCGGCCTAGCGGGGGATCGAGCGGGCGAGGTAGCTCGAGTAGTCCTCGACCCGCTGGTGGTACTCGCGGCCGAGGAGCTCGCTCGAGATGACGAAGTCCGCGCTCGAGCGGTTGCAGGCCATCGGGATGTTGTACAGGACGGCGATGCGGAGGAGGGCCTTCACGTCAACGTCGTGGGGCTGGGGCGACATCGGGTCCCAGAAGAAGATCACGATGTCGACCTCGCCCTCAGCGATGAGGGCCCCGAGCTGCTGGTCCCCGCCCAGTGGGCCCGACTTCAGGCGCCTGACCTGGAAGCCCTGCGGCAGCTTTGCCTCGGCCTTTGCCCGGATCGTCTCCTCGACCATCTTGCCCGTGGTCCCCGTGCAGACGAGCTCGTGGCCCATGAGGGTGCCCCAGTTGTACTGGACCCACTCGGCCAGGTCCCGCTTCTTGTTGTCGTGCGCTACGAGGGCGATGCGCTTGCGCTTTTCCATGGCTTGCCTCCGGGATGCCAAGACTATAGCGCCGGGCCGCTCCTTGGTGAATCCGTCGGCGCCGGTGTAGGATCGGGGGCATGGACATCCGCAGCCTCGAGGGCGAGCCGCCCCAACGGATCTACGAAGCCTTCATGGAGGCCTTCGCCGACTACCAGGTCCCGGTCGCCTGGAGCCGGGAGGACTTCGAGGCGAACAAGGCGCGCCGGGGCTTCGAGGCCTCGATCTCGGTCGGGGCTTACGAGGACGGGCGCCTCGTAGGCTTCTCGCTGAACGGGCGGGGGAGCTGGGGAGGGGCGCCGACGGCCTACGACCTTGGCACGGGCGTGGCGCCCGCGGCCCGGGGCTCGGGCCTGGCGGGCCGCCTCGCCGAGGCCGCGAAGGAGCTCCTGCCCCGGGCGGGGATCCGCCGCTACCTCCTCGAGGTCCTGCGGGACAACGCGCCCGCGATCAGGACCTACGAGCGGGCCGGGTTTCGCGTAACGCGCCTTTTCGAGTGCCCCGGCGGGACCTTCATCCCCCCGGGCGGGGCGGCGGCGACGCCTGGCCTCTCGATCGAGGAGCTCTCCTCCTTCCCCGCGGCCGAGGCCGCCGCGATACGCGACTGGGAGCCTTCCTGGCAGAACTCCGACGAGGCGATCGCCCGGATGCCCGGCCCCCTGGTCCTCCTGGGCGCGAGGGAGGGAGCGCGGCTCGCGGGCTTCCTGGTCGCCCAGCCGAGCGGGACGATCTGGCAGCTCGCGGTGGCCCGGGAGGCGCGGCGCCGGGGCCTCGGCTCGGCCCTCCTCGCCGCCCTGGCCGCGCGCTCGGGAGGCGCCCTCCGCTACGTCAACGTCCAGGCGGACGACGCGGCCAGCCTGGGCCTCCTCGCCCGGTGCGGGGCGGCCCAGGGGCCGGGCCAGTACGAGATGCTGCTCGAGCTCTCGGCCGCGCGCCCCTAGCTCGCGACGAAGCGGGCGAGGAGGGCCAGGGTGTTGGCCATCGCGTCGCGGTGGGTCCGCTCGTAGCCGTGGCTCGCGTAGACGCCGGGCCCGAGGATGGCGTGGCGGAGGTCGTAGCCCGCGCGCAGGGCCACGTCGGCGTCGGCCCCGTAGTCCGGGTAGACGTCGACCGCGTAGTCGCAGCCCGCGGCCTTCGCCGCCTCGACGAGGGCCGTGGTGAGGTCCCAGTCGCAGGGGCCCTGGGAGTCCTTCGCGCAGATGGACACCCGGTACTCGTCGCAGCCGAGGTCGTCGCCGACCGCGCCCATGTCGACCGAGACGAGGTCCTCGGCGCCGGGCGGGAGGACGGCGCCGCCGTGCCCGACCTCCTCGTAGGTCGTGAACAGGAGCCACAGCTCCCGCCCGGCGCGGATCTCCCCCGAGCGTAGCCCCTCGGCGAGGGCGAGGAGGATGCCCGCCGAGGCCTTGTCGTCGAGGTGCCGGCTCTTCAGGAAGCCGCTCGGGGTGAGGACGGGACGCGCGTCGATCGAGACGATGTCGCCGGGCGAGAGGCCGAGCTCGAGGAGCTCGGCCTTGTCCTTCGCGCGCTCGTCCACGAGGATCTCGAGGTTCTCGTCCGTGAGCTTGGCCTCGCCGAGCTTCTTGTTCACGTGGGCCGAGGCGTCGACGGGCTGGAAGGTGCCCGTGAAGCTCTTCCCGCCGCGGCAATGGACGACGCAAGTCTCGGTCACGAGGTTCAGGTCGGGATAGCCGCCGATCTTGGAGTAGCGGAGGCGGCCCCGGTCCTTGAGCGCGCGCACGACTGCCCCCAAGGTGTCGATGTGGGCCGCGAGGACGAGGGGCCGGCCCGAGCCCCCGAGCCGGCAGAGCACCGAGCCCTTGGCCGACCTCGAGGGCGAGAAGCCGGCGGCGGCGAGGGCCGACTCGACGTAGGCCTCGGCCGCCTTGGTGAAGCCCGTCGGGCTCGGGATGCGGCAGAGCGCGAGGGCGTGCTCGACGGAGCGGGCGACGAGGGCCTCGAAGGCTTTCGATGCGGCTTTCATCGGGCGGGCCCTCACTTCGCGAGGGCGGCGGCCCTGTCGACGAGGCCGAGGAACTCGGCCCTGCGGCCCGAGGCGTCCGCGCCCGAGGCTCCGCGCGCGAGGGACGAGACCAGCTTCCAGTCCGCGGCGCCCTTGTGGGGCGACTGCCGCAGCAGCATGCCGTAGGCCGCGACCGAGGCCGCGAAGCGCAGGTCGTCGGAGGCCGACTCGTAGCCGCCGCCCCCGCCCGCCAGGGGGAAGGTCAGGAGGGAGCTCTGGTCCTCGGCGGGCTTCTTGTAGCGGACGCGGACTTCGCCGAGGCTCGCCGCGCCCGAGCCGGCAGCGGGCTCGATCTCGTACAGGGCCGTGACGCGGTGGCCGGCGCCCATCTCGCCGGCGTCCTTCTTGTCGTCGGCGAAGTCCTCGGCCGCGAGGAGGCGGTTCTCGTAGCCGATGAGGCGCCAGGAGGCGACGGCCGACTTGTCGAACTCGACCTGGACCTTCACGTCCTTGGCCACGGCGAGGAGGGTGGCGCCCATCTCCTCGACGAGGAGCTTGCGCGCCTCGGCGACCGAGTCGATGTAGCCGAAGTTGCCGTTGCCCTTGTCGGCCAGGGCCTCCATCTGCGCGTCCTTGAAGTTGCCCGTGCCGAAGCCGAGGACCGAGAGGAAGACGCCCTTGCTGCGGTAGGACTCGATCAGCTTGACCAGGCCCTCCTCGCTGGAGACCCCGACGTTGAAGTCCCCGTCGGTGGCGAGGATGACCCGGTTGTTGCCGCCCTTGCGGAGGTTCTGGAGGGCGGTCTCGTAGGCGAGGACGATGCCCTCGCCGCCCGCGGTGGAGCCGCCGGCCGAGAGCTCCTCGAGGGAGGCGAGGATCCTCGCCTTGTCGCTGCCGGGGGTGGGGGGGAGGACGAGGCCGGCCGAGCCGGCGTAGGCGACGATGGCGACGCGGTCCTGGGGGCGGAGGGACTCGGCGAGGAGGGAGAAGGCGCGCTTGACGAGGGGGAGCTTGTCCGGGCTGCCCATCGATCCCGAGCTGTCGACGAGGAAGACGAGGTTGGAGGGCGGGAGGTTGTCGGCCGAGACGCTCCTCGTGCGCAGGCCGATCGCGAGGAGGCGGTGGCTCGGCTCCCAGGGGCAGGAGGCTGCCTCGCTCGTGACCGCGATCGGCTCGCCGCGAGCGGGCTCCTTCCAGCCGTAGTCGAAGTAGTTGACGAGCTCCTCGATGCGGACCGCGTCGGGAGGAGGGAGCCGGCCCTCGTTGAGGAAGCGGCGCAGGTTGGCGTAGGAGGCCGTGTCCACGTCGACCGCGAAGGTCGAGACCGCCTCCTCGGCGCTCTTCTTGAAGCGATTCTCGACGATGCCCTTGTACTCCTCGCCGGAGGCGGCATCCCTCGATTGGTCGGCCGCCTGGGCCGGGGCGGGGGCCGGGGCGCCCGCGGCCAGGGAGGGCGAGGGTGCCAGGGCCATCTTAGCCCGGGGCGCGTATTCCCGCTCGGCTATGATCGATTCCTCCGGCCGGGCCAGGTCCTTCGAGGCGCCTCGAGGCGCCGAGCCCGCGCAGGCCGCGAGGAGGGCGAGGGCGGCCGCGGCCGCGACGAGGGCGATGCGATTCGTTCGGATCTTCATGTTGCCTCCCGGCCGGGGCGCGCCATGGGGCGTCGGGCCCGGGCCACGGCTACAAGCATAGCGCAGCCGGGGCCTCGGCGCCTCGCTCCCGTCGCGGCCCTTGAGCCCCTAGCCTCGGGAGCCGCCGAGGGTTTACCCTGCGCCATGCGCGTCCTCCAGGTCCTGCATCGGAAACCCGCCTTCGAGCTCAACAACGCCGGCTTCTTCTCGCGCCGCGGCGACGAGGTTTCGAGCTTCCTCTGCTTCGCGGGGGAGCCCGCCCCCGATCCGCGGGAGCTCGACGCGGTCATCGTCTACGGCGGCTTTATGAGCGCCTACGACGACGCGGGCCATCCCTGGATCGCCAGCGAGCTGCGCTTCCTCGAGCAATGCATGGACGCGGGCCTCCCGATCCTCGGCATCTGCCTGGGGAGCCAGCTCCTCGCCCGCCTCCTTGGCGCCCGGGTCTACGCGAGCCCGGCGCCGGAGTTCGGCTTCAAGCGCATCTCCCTGACCCCCGAGGGGCTCGCGGATCCCGTCCTCGGCGCCCTCGGCCGAGACCCGGCCTCTCCCGGCTCCTTCCTCGGCCTCGAGTGGCATTCGGACGCCTGGGACCTGCCCGCGGGGGCGGCCCGGCTCGCGCGGAGCGGGGCCTGGGAGAACGAGGCCTTCCGCTACGGGCCCGGGGTCCTGGCGATCCAGTTCCATCTCGAGTACACGCAGCTGCAGATAGCCGCGAACCTGGCCAAGGGCGGGAGCGACCTGCCCGCCGACCCCGAGGCTGAGGATCCGGCGAGCTTCGCCGCCCCGGGCCCGCGCTACGACGAGATCAAGCGGAGCATGGAGCGCCTCCTCGAGGGCTTCCTCGCGGGGGCCGGGCGCTAGCTCAGGGGGCGGTCAGGCGCTCGAGCCGGGCGAGGTAGGCGAGGGCCTCCTCGCGCGAGGAGCCGCACATCTCGGGATCGGGCCTGAGGGAGGCGCAGACCGCGGGCCGCTCGGGCCGGCCGTAGAGGCGGCACAGGCCCTCGGGATCGAGCTGGACGCAGGGGACGCCCGCGGGCTTGCCCCCCGGCATGCCCGGGATGGGCGAGGAGATCGAGGGGGCGACGCAGCAGGCGGCGCAGCCGGGCCGGCAGGCGCTGGCTTCCACGGGGCGAGTATACACGCGGGATCCGTGCGGGACTATGCCGGCAGAGGGACTTGAACCCTCAAGCCATCGCTGGCAGCAGATTTTGAGTCTGCCGTGTATGCCATTTCACCATGCCGGCGCGGGATGGGACGTTTCTACTACGCGGGGGGACGAGCGTCAAGCCGGGCGCTTGCGGAGCGCCCGGGCGGGCGCTACAGTTGGCGCGAGGGGGCAAGCCCGATGAACGACGTACTCGCCTGGGGTCTCGACGTGGTCAGGTTCGCGCAACGCTGCGTCAGCCCGGGCCTCACGCCCCTCGTCAAGGCCATCACCTTCCTGGGTACCGAGTGGTTCTTCCTGGCCGCCCTGCCACTGGTTTACTGGTGCGTCGACCGGCGCCGCGGGGCCCGGCTGGGGCTCCTCGTCTTCGTCTCGACCTTCTTCAACGCCTGGCTCAAGGTCCTCTGGGCCCAGCCCCGTCCCTACCAGCTCGATCCCTCCCTCGGCCTCGCCTTCGAGACGAGCTACGGCCTGCCCTCGGGCCACGCCCAGTCGAGCGCGACCTTCTGGGGCGGGGCGGCCCCCCTCTTCCGCAGGCCCTGGGGCCTCCTCCTCGCCCTGGCCCTGCCCCTGGCCATCGGCTGGACCCGGCTCTACCTCGGCGTGCACTTCCCCACGGACCTGGCGGCCGGCTGGGCCCTCGGGGCCCTCTTCGTCGCCGCCGAGCGCCTCCTCGGGGACCGGATCGAGGCCTTCCTCGCTGGGCTGCGGCCCCAGCTCAAGCTCGCCGCCGCGGCCGCGGTCGCCTTGGCCATGAACGCCCTGTTCATGAAGGACACCTCGCTCTCCGGGGCCTTCTTCGGCTTCTCCGCCGGCCTGATCTACGCCCCGGCGGCCGCGCCCTTCAGCGCCGAGGGCCCGGCGGCCAAGCGCGCGGCCCGCTACCTCCTCGGCTTGGCGACGGTCGGCCTGGTCTACGGGGCGCCCAAGCTCCTCCTCGGGGCCGCGGGCTCGGAGCCCCTAGTCCGCTTCCTGCGCTACGCCGCGGTGGCCTCCTGGGCCGCCCTGGGGGCGCCCTGGCTCTTCTTGAAGCTCGGGCTCGCGGAGCGGGAAGGGGAGGCGGGGGCCTGACGCCGGAGGGGGCCCTCCGGCCCGAGGCTCAATCGGCTAACGTGTACGCCGCGCTGGTGAGGGTGAAGACCTTGCTCGCCCCGGGGCTCAGGTAGACCTTGCCCGCGGCGTCCACCATGACGACGCTCAAGCCCGGGAGCTTGGCGGCCAGGGCCATGCCCCGTTCCCGCCCCATGGTGAAGAGGGTGGTCGAGAGGGCGTCGGCGTCGATGCTCGAGCCGGTCGCGATGGTGACGGAGACCAGGCCGTTCTCGACGGGGTAGCCCGTGGCCGGGTCGAGGATGTGGTGGTAGCGCTTACCGCCCGCCTCGAGGAAGCGCTCGTAGACCCCCGAGGTGACGACGGTCATGTCCAGGCCCTCGACGATGCCGAGGTACTCGCCGCGGCCCGCCTGGGGATCGGGGACCTGCACGCCGATGCGCCAGTTCCCGCCGCCGCGCTTGGCGCCGAGGGCGTAGACGTTGCCGCCCAGGTCGACGATGGCCGCCTTGACCCCGCCCGCCGCGAGGAGGCGCTTGAGCTCGTCGGCGGCGTAGCCCTTGGCGATGGCGCCGAGGTCGAGGCGCATCCCCGGCCTGGCCAGGCGGACCGTCTTGGCCGCCTCGTCGAGCTCGACGGCCCTCCAGTCGATCAGGCGCCGCGCCGCCTCGATCTCGGAGCGGGCGGGGAGCCGCGCCGCGTCGCTGCCGATGCCCCAGAGCTTGACCAGGGGGCCGATGCTCGGATCGAAGGCCCCGCCGGAGAGCCGGGCGTACTCGAGGGCCTTGCCGAGGACGAGGCGGAGCTCGTCGGAGGCGGGGAGAGCGGCGCGGCCCGCCGCCTCGTTGATCCGGGCCAGCTCCGTGCCCTCCTTGTTGGCGCTCAGCCGCTCCTCGATGGCGCGGAGGCGGGCGAAGGCCCCGTCCAGGAGCTTCTCGGCCTTGGCGCCTTTCGGCCCCTCGACGATGCGCACCGTGCAGAGGGTGCCGAGGACGAAGTCCGTGCGCGAGGTCTCGGCCGAGGCCCGGGAGGAGGAGCAGCCGAGGAAGAGGGACAGGAAGGCGAGGAGGGCGCCGAAGGCGGCGCCGCGGCGAGTGGGCGTGGTCACGGGAGAAGTATGGCCCGGGAAGGGGCTCTCCTTCAATCGTCCCCGAAGGAGAAGCTCGGGGCCTCCCGGCCGATGGTCGTGGGCTCGCCGTGGCCGGGGAGGACCTCGGTGGAGGGGGGCAGGGCCATGAGGCGGCGGATGCTCCTGCCGAGGGCGGCGCCGTCGGAGTCGGGGCCGTCGCTGCGGCCGATCCCGTCGCGGAAGAGGGTGTCCCCCGAGACGAGGATGCCCGCCGCCTCGTCGTAGAGGCAGATCGAGCCGGCCGTGTGGCCCGGGCTATGGATGACGCGGAAGCCGGTGCCCGGGACGAGGGAGCCCTCCTCGAGGAGGAGGGTGGGGGCCGGCAAGGGGCGCCAGTAGCTCTTGAAGAAGCCCAGGGCGCGGATCGCGGCGAAGGTCGAGCGGTTCGTGGCCTCGCCCCCCTCGCCGAGGTAGGAGGCGTCGAGGGCATGTATGGCCAGGCCCGGGGAGCCGCCGCGGGCGGCGTAGGCGGCGAAGAGCTCGGGGATGGCGGCGCTGTGGTCGAGGTGGCCGTGGCTGAGGACGACGAGGTCGGGCGTGAGGCCCCGCGAGTCGAGGAAGGAGAGGATGCGCGCCGCCTCGTCGCCCGGGTCGACGAGGACGCAGCGGCCCTCCTGGCCCCCGGGGCCGCGGGAGGGCAGGACGTAGACGTTCTCGCCGAGGGGTCCTACACTGAGCCTTCCGAGCATGGTATCGTGACTCTACCTTCGCCACCGAGGATGGGCAAGCGGTGCTCCTTCCCTTCTACGCGGCCCTGGCGGTCGTCTCCGTCTTCTACCTCGCCCTGCCCCTCGTGGGCGCGATCCTGGTCAGGCGGCAGTGGCGCCGCTTCCGCTCCCGGGCCGAGGAGCTCCGCTCGGCGCCGATCCTCCGCTACCGCGACGTCGCCGGCGGGGGCGACCGCGGCCTCGGCCGCTTCAGGCTCTACGGCAGCGTCGAGGCCCTCGAGGGGCGGGACCGGCTCTGGCTCAGGGGCGAGGGCGTGTCCGCCCTCGTGGACCTCTCCCGCTCCCCGCTTTACGTCCTCGAGCCCGGCTCGGGGGAGCCCGGCTCGGTGTCGCGGACGCCCTGGCGCTCCGTCACCTCCCTCGCCGAGGGCACGAGGATGCTGGCCGCCGGCTTCCTCGTCCTGGAAGGGGGGAAGCCGGTCTTCGTCGAGGCCCCGGGGGAGAGCCTCCTCGCGGTCAGCTACGATTGCGAGGAAGCCGAGCTCGCCTCGCGGCTCGTCTCGGGCGGAAGGGCGGCGAACGAGTACTGGACGGCCCTCTCGCAGCTCTCCTTCGCCCTCGGCATCGTCGCGACGAGCGCGGTCCTCGTCCTTTCCTGGAGGCAGATACGCTTCCCGACGGTGCGGGCCATGACCTTCCTGGCCGGGATGCTCCCGGTCCTGCCCTTCATCCCGCCGGGGCTCTTCTTCTTCCTGCTCTACCGGCTGCTCTGGCGGAAGGCCCTGGCCTCCCGCGTCTCGCGGGATCTCAGCCGGATGCCCCGAGCCGAGGCGGCGGCCGGCGCAGATCCTCCCGCCGAGCCCGGGGATCCCGGCGCCGCGGCGGCGAGGAGGGCGATAGCTGCGGCGGCGGGAGCCGGCCTTTCGGTCGGCCTGGCCGCCCTCCTGAACTACGCCATCGGCATCCTGCTCTGGCGCCGCCTCTTCTAGTCCGGGGACTGCTCCCCGTCCCGCTTCTTCGCCGGGTTCGCCGAGAGCTTGCGCCCGCGGAACTCGTAGCCGTCGAGGGCGCTCACCACGGCGCCCGCCTTGGCGGGGGCCACGTCGGCGAAGGTGTAGTTGTCGAAGGAGCGGACCTCCCCGATCTCCTCGAGCCCGAGGCCGGCGCGCTCGACGATGAGGTCGATGACGAGGCGAGGATAAAGGCGCTGGCGCTTGCCCATCGAGAGGAAGATGGTCGAGCCCTCGCCCGAGAGCCGGGGCCGGGTGGGCGAGTCCCCGCGCTGCGAGCCCTCCTTGGGGGTCTCGGGCCGGCGGCCCTTGTCGGGAGCGCCCCTGCCCCCCTGCTGCTGGCCCGCCGGGGCCTGGCCCTTGGGCTGCTTGGCCCTGCCCTGGCGCTGCTCGGCCCGCGAGGCCTGGCGCGGCTCGGAGGCGGGGAGGGGGGCGGCGGGTCCCCGACCGCCGGGCCTGGAGAGCCCGGCCGCGCGGAGGATCATGGCCGCGGCGGCGTAGGAGCGGAGCCGGAAGGGGACCCTGCGGCGGAAGGCGGCCCTGACCTCGTCGAGGGCCTCGGGATCGGCGGGGTCGCGGAGCTCGATGAGGATGCCGTCGAGGAAGGCATCGAGTGCGTCGGACGGAAGCTTCGGCGCGTTGGGATCGCTGGACACGTATCGCTCCTTAGCGATGGGATGGGCGCCTCGAGCCGCGGAAGGACATCGCGCGGCATCGCGGCGCCGGATCGAGGATAGCCGCTATTTTGTACGAAGTGCGGCCTCCGTCGCAAGCCAGGGCCGCTCGGCCCCGGCCGAGCGATGGACAGCCGAGGGGGCTTCGGGTAGAGTCGCATCCGTATGCGGTCCTTCGCCCTCCTCCTCGCCGCCTTCCTCGGCCTCGTCCCCCTCAATGCCCAGGCGCCCTCCCCGCCCGCGGCCCGGGCGGCCCTGCCGGGTCCCTCTCCCGCCGCCGCCTCTCCCGCCGAGGCGGCCCCCGCCCGGCTCGAGGACGATCCGGCGCCCCTCCTCGGCCTGGGCCTCTCCGAGGCCCTCGCCCGCTGCGGCTCCCCCGCCTCCGTCCTGCCGGTCCGGGGCGAGGAGGCCTGGCAGGACGACGTGGCCTTCCGCTATCGCGAGGGCTACACCCTCTTCATCTTCGGCGACCGCCTCTGGCAGCTGCGCTTCGTCCCGCCCTACGCAGGCTCGGTCTACGGCCTCTTCCTCGGCGATCCCGCCGACAAGGCCTACTCCCTCCTCGGCGAGCCCTACGAGCGCTCCGCCGACTCCCTGGTCTACCGCATGCCCTTCCGCGGGTACCCCGTCCGCCTCAGGCTCGACCTGAGGGACGGGTCCATCTCCGATATCTACGTGTATCGGGCCGATTTCTAGGAGCCGCCATGCCCCTCGTGTGCCTCTGCCTGACCGGCAAGACGATCGCCGAGGACCTCGCCGCCCTCGACCGCTACCGCGGCCGGGTGGATATCGCCGAGCTCCGCGCCGACCTCCTCGATCCCTCCGAGAGCGCCGCCGTCCGCTCCTTCCCCGAGAAGGCCGGCCTGCCCTGCATCCTGACCATCCGGCGCAAGGCGGACGGCGGGGCCTTCGCCGAGGGCGAGGGGGTCCGCCTCGTCGCCATGGCCAAGGCCCTGGTCTACGCCCGGCCCGACGCGGGCGCCAACTTCGCCTACGTCGACCTCGAGAGCGACTTCCGCGTCCCCGCGGTCGAGGAGGCCTGCCGGACCTACGGGACCAGGATCATCCGCTCGCGCCACCGCCTCGCCGCCCTGCCCGCCGATCTCGACGCGGCCTGGGCCGAGGTCTCGGCCGAGCCCGGCGAGATACCCAAGCTCGTCGTGATGCCGAGCGGCGCCGACCAGCTCGCGCGCTTCTTCTCCTGGTCGCGGGCCCTGCCCGCGGCGGAGCGCATACTCGTGGCCGCGGGCGACTTCGGCATGCCCTCGAGGATCCTCTCCGAGCGCCTCGGCTCCTCGGTCGCCTACGCGAGCCCCCTGGGCATCGGCATGCCCGGCGCTGCCCCGGGCCAGCTCGATCCCGCCAACCTCGAGGAGGTCTTCCGGATCCGCGAGATCGGGAGGGACACGGCGGTCTACGGCCTCGGCGGCGGGCGCTCCGTCATCGGCTCCCGCTCCCCCTCCCTCCACAACCGGGCCTTCCGCGCCGCGGGGATCGACGCGGTCTACCTCCCCCTGCCCTCGGCCGAGGTCGGCGGCTTCATGTCCCTCCTCGAGGCGACCGGGGCACGGGGCGCGGCGGTCACGGTCCCCCACAAGGAGGCCGTCCTCCCCTACCTCTCGTCGAGGTCCCCCGAGGTCGAGGACATCGGCGCCTGCAACACCATCGTCCACGGGATCGAGGGCTGGGCGGGCTACAACACCGACGCGATCGGCTTCGAGCGCAGCCTCCTCGAGTTCCTCGGCCGCTCCGATCTCCACGGCCTCCGGGCGACCCTCCTCGGGGCCGGCGGCTCGGCCAAGGCCGTGGCCCACGTCCTGGCCCGGCTCGGCGCCGCCGTCCTCGTGCTCAACCGCAACGCGGCCAAGGCCAAGGCCCTCGCCCGGCGCTACGCCTTCGCCTGGGGCTCGAACGACGAGCGCTCTACCGAGGTCATCTCGGACCACGCCGACCTCATCGTCCAGGCCACGCCCGTGGGCATGGAGGGGGGCCTGGGCGGGGATCCCCTCGACTGGTACGATTTCAGCGGGCGCGAGGCCGTCTTCGACCTTATCTACCGGCCCGAGCGCACCGCCTTCCTCGAGCGCGCGGCCGCTGCCGGCTGCCCCGTCTGCAACGGCTGGTCCATGCTCCGCTACCAGGCGGCGGCCCAGTTCAAGCTCTGGACCGGCCGCGAGCCCCCGTCCGCGTATTTCGAGTGAGGTCCCCCATGCCCAAGTCAGCCTTCGTCGCCATCGTCGGACGCCCCTCCGCGGGCAAGTCCACCCTCGTCAACGCCCTCTGCGGCGCCAAGGTCTCCATCGTCTCGCCCGTGCCCCAGACCACGCGCAACGCGGTGCGCGGCATCGTCAACCGCCCCGAGGGCCAGCTCGTCTTCCTGGACACGCCGGGCTTCCACCTCTCCGACAAGCGCCTGAACCTCAAGCTGCGCGAGGTCACCGTCGACGCCTTCGCCGACGCCGACCTCGTGCTCTACCTCGTCGACGCCACGCGCAAGCCCGGGCCCGAGGAGGAGGCGGTGGCGGCCGCCCTCGCCCCGGCGTCGGGACGGCTCCTGGCCGCGGTCAACAAGATCGACTCGCCCGAGGCCGACGCGGCGAGGGCCAGGCTCTTCCTCTCGGCACATTTCCCGGAGGCCCCGGTCTTCGACCTCTCCGCGCTCAAGGGGATCGGCCTCGAGGCCCTCCTCGCGGGCCTCTACTCCCGCTCCCCCGAGGGCCCGGCCTGGTATCCGGAGGAGTACTACACCGACCAGGAGCCCGTGTTCCGCATCGCCGAGATCATCCGCGAGAAGATCATGCTCCACACCCGCGACGAGCTGCCCCACGCCGTCTACGTCTCCTACGAGGACTCCTCCCGCGAGGAGGACGGAACCCTCCGCGCCGGCTTCGACCTCGTCGTGGAGCGGGACTCGCAGAAGGGCATCCTCATCGGGAAGGCGGGCTCCATGATCCGCCGCATCCGCGAGGAGGCCGAGGCCGACCTGGCCGAGATCTTCGACTACGCGATCAGGCTCAAGCTCCAGGTCCGCGTCGATCCCGACTGGAAGAAGGATCCCAAGAAGCTCGAGAGCCTCATATTCTGACCGCTGGCCCCCTCCCTCCCTTGCCCCGAGTCCCGCCGGCGGGTAGCATCGTCCCGTGAGCTTCGCCCCGACCTGGCTGACCTACGCCCTCCTCGTGCCCGCGGCCGGCGCGGCCGGCTTCGTCGACGCGATCGCCGGCGGCGGCGGGATCATCACCATCCCCGCCCTCCTGGCCGCGGGCCTGCCCCCCCACCTGGCCCTGGGCACGAACAAGGTCCAATCCGTCCTCGGGACGCTCTCGGCTACCATAGGCTATCGCCGGGCGGGGCTCTTCACCTTCCGGGAGCTCCTGCCCGGCATCGCCGCGACGGCGGCCGGAGCGGCCCTCGGCGCCGCCGCGGTCGGGGCCGTGGACACGGGCTTCCTCAAGCTCCTCATCCCCCTCCTCCTCGTCGGCATCCTCGTCTTCCTGGCCCTGAAGCCGCGCTTCGGCCTCGAGGGCTCGGGACGGAAGCTGCCCCTCCTCCCCTTCTGGCTGGGCTCCGGCCTCGTCTTGGGCTTCTACGACGGCTTCTTCGGCCCGGGCACGGGGACCTTCTGGACCATGGCCCTCGTGGGGCTCGCCGGCTTCGGGCTCAAGGAGGCCACGGGGCGGACCAAGGTGGCCAACCTTACTTCCGGCCTCTTCTCCCTCGGCGTCTTCCTCGCCGCGGGGAGCGTCCTCCCGGCCCTCGGCCTGGCCATGGGCGCGGCCCAGGCCTTGGGCGCGTGGCTCGGCAGCAGGATGGTCGTGGCGAGGGGGGCGCTCTTCGTGCGCGCCGTCCTCATCGGCGCGACGGCGGCGATGATCGCCTACATCGTGCTCAGGTACTGGGTCCTCTAGGCGAGGTTCCCGAGCGAGGCGCCCCGTGCTACCCTCGAGCTCATGCCCGCCATCCGACATTCCCGGCTCCTCCCTTCCCTGCTGCTCGCCCTCGCCCGCCTCGCCGCCGGCCCAGGCCCCGCGGCCCAGGCCGCCGAGCCCTCCGTCGTCTTCCAGCGCGGCCACTCCGAGCAGCCCGCCTTCATGGCCTTCCTCGACGAGGGCCACCTCGTCACCTGCGCCCCCGGCGAGCTCTTCCTGTGGAGCTACCCCGAGGGCAAGCTCCTCGCCGTCCACGAGGGCCTCGGCCGCCCGCCCGCCCTCGCGGTCGAGGAGGGGGGCCGGACCTGCCTGGTCATGTCGGACCGGGGCCTCGTGCTCGTCGATCCCGCGGCCGGCCGGGTCCTCAGGCGCCTCGCCTCCTCCAAGGCCGAATCCCGTTTCCTCCTGCCGAGCCCCGATCGCCGCCTCCTCGCCGCGACCATGACGGACGGGAGCCTCCATCTCCTCGAGCTCGCGAGCGGGAAGGCCATCCTCGCCCTCGAGGGGGAGAAGGCCTACGGGATCGCCTTCTCGCCCGACGGCCGCGTCCTGGCCTCGGCCGGGCCCAAGAAGCTCCGCCTGTGGGAGGCGCGGACGGGCCGCCTCCTCGGCGAGCACGCGACGAGGCTCAGCCGCGGCGAGGGGCCCTTCTTCATCGGCTGCCGCCCCGCCGGCTCGCCCGGCTGGGAAAGCGTCGAGGCCGAGGGCTTCTCCTGGACGGTCGAGGACGGCCAGCGAGCCCAGCTGGCCGAATCGCGCGACGGCTCCCTCCAAGCCCGCTTCGGCGGCCAGGGAATCCGCCTCTACCGCTCCGCCGAGACGGAGCCCTTCCGCGAGCTCGAGCTCGGGGCGGGCTTCCGAGGCAAGGCGCTCGCCCTCAGCCCCGACGGCTCTCGCCTCCTCACGGCCGACGACGAGGATGCCATCCGATCCTGGGACGTCGGCAGCCTCGCGGAGCTGCCCTTCGGCTCCGCCGGGCCGGGCCCCGTCGACGAGCTCCAGGTCTCGCCCGACGGCCGCTGGCTCTTCGTCCATTACCAGGCCTACGGACCCAATGCCGAGAGCCTCTCCGCGGTCTGGGACCTCCGCGCCGGCCGTCTCCAGCGCCGCATCGTTTCCCGCGAGCGGCTCGCGGGCAGCTGGGGCTTCCTGCCGGACGGCGCGCGCTACATCTCGGCCGAGGGCGGCGGGCTCGGGGGGGAGAGCCTCAGCCTCCGC
The DNA here is from genome assembly GCA_022711355.1 of Spirochaetota bacterium. GTDB lineage: Bacteria > Spirochaetota > Spirochaetia > Treponematales > Rectinemataceae > JAKLFE01. Next base: position 123,419 of record JAKLFE010000002.1, read on the forward strand.
GATACAGCCACGGGCAAGAGCATCCGCGAGTTCCGCTACCGCCACCCCAAGGGCTACGGCCGCGACTGGCTCGTCGACTGGGCCTTCCTTCCGGGGGGCAAGCGCTTCATCACGGTGAGCGACGTCTCGGTAGTGCTCTGGGACGTCGATTCTGACAAGCCGATCGAGGTCCTGACCGGCAAGATCCCCCCGCCCCTCTACGCGGGCGGGGCCCTGGCCGTCTCGTCGAAGGGCGACCGGATCGCGCTGCGGGGCGAGGACGGCTTCTACGCGGTGTATTCGACGGACGACTGGAAGAAGGTGGCGCGGATCGAGAACGAGGACCGACGATCCAGCGGCCTAGCCTTCGTCGACGGCGACCGGAAGCTCCGCGTCGAGACCTACTTCTCGGATGGCACGCCGAGCATATGGGTCTACGACATCGCGACCGGGAAGTACGTCAAAGGGGGAGCCGAGTCCTTCCCCGATCCCCTTCGCGCCGCGGCCTCGGCCCTCATCGCCGCCGGAGGCTTCGGGCCGCGGCTCCTGGGCCGCGCCTTCTTCGCCGAGCGCCCCGGCGCAGGGCTCCTGTATGTCGGGAGCCGCGACGGCCTGGCGCGGATCCTCGACCCCTCGCGGAAGACCTGGTGCGGCCTCTACCTCGGCGCCTCCTTCGGGAAGGCCAAGGCGCCCGAGGCCTGGATAGCCTTCGACGGGAAGGGCTATTGGGACGGCTCGGCGGAGGGAGCCGGCCTCGTGGCCATGAGCGACGGCTGGCGCTCCTTCGGGCTCGAGCAGTTCGCCGTCCGCAACAACCGGCCCGACCTCCTCCTCGCCCAGCTCGGCTGCCCCGATCCCGAGGCGATCGGGCACTATCGCCAGGCCTATGCGAAGCGCCTGGCGCGGCTCGGCCTGGCCGAGGCCGACCTGGCCTCCCCGGCCGAGCCCCCCGCCGCCCGCGTCTCGAGCCACGCCGAGTCCGGGGCCTCGAGCTCCCTCGTCGCCGAGTTCGCCCCCTCGGGCCCCGGCCGGCCCCTCGCCGGCTACCGGATCTACGCGAACGGGGCGCCCCTGGGCTCGGGCGCCTGGCAGGCCCTGCCGGCCTCGGGGGGGAGGATCGAGGCCGAGCTTCCCCTCGTCCCGGGCCCGAACCTGATCGAGGTCTCCTGCCTCGACGCCGCGGGCGCCGAATCGGCCCGCGCCGGCTATCGCGTCCTCGGCCCCGCGAAGGCGGCTCGCCGCCTCTTCTTCGCCGGCTTCGGGGTCTCGCGCTACGCCGACCGGCGCCTCGACCTGCGCTACGCGGCCAAGGACGCCGAGGACCTCGCCGCGGCCTTCGCGGCGACGGCCGGGCGCGGGGGCTTCGACGAGGTCCGCGCCAAGACCTGGCTCGACGCGGCCGTGCGCCCCGAGGCCCTGGCCGAGGCCGCCGCCTTCCTGGGCGCCTCCCGGCCCGAGGACACGGTCGTCCTCTTCATCGCCGGCCACGGCGTGCACGACCGGGGCCCCGGCTCGGAATACTACTATCTATCGCATACCGCGAATCCCGCCGACCTCCCCGGCACGGCCATGCGCTTCGAGTCGATCGAGGGCCTCCTGTCCGGCATCCCGGCGCTGCAGAAGCTCTTCCTCATGGATACCTGCGAGTCCGGGGAGGCCGACGAGGCCGTGCTCCCGGCCGCCGCGGCGGGGCAAGGCGGCTCGAGGATAGCCTCGCGCGGCGCGGCCATCCTCGCCGACGGCAGCTTCTTCGGCGACGCGGCCGGGGGCCGCGGCCTGGCGGTGGCCTCGGCGAGGCCGCGGCCCTGGCTCCGCGAGCGGGACCGCTACATCGACGTCGACCTGCGCCGCAGGACCGGGGCCGTGGTCCTCTCGAGCTGCCGCGGCTCGGAGCTCTCCTACGAGAGCGCGGAGGCGGAGAACGGCTTCTTCACCGAGGCCCTCCTCGCGGGCCTGGGCGGGGCCGCCGACGAGGACAAGAACGGCGAGACGAGCGTCGACGAGCTGCGCGCCTACGCGGCCCGCGAGGTGGCCCGCCTTTCGGGAGGCTTGCAGAATCCCGTGGTCGACCGGGACAACGCCATCGTCTCTCGGCTCGCGAGCTTCCCCCTCCCGGCCGCGGCGCGGAGCGCGGCCTCGCTCAAGCCCCTGGACCTGCTGCGCTTCGGGCCGGGCTCCTTCGCCATGTCGGGCTCGAAGGGCGACAAGGTCCACCCGTTCTACGCGAAGCACGAGTCGAAGCATAAGGTAGTGCTCACCCGGCCCTTCCTCCTGGCCACGGCCGAGACGACGGTGGAGGAGTTCGCCCTCGTCATGGAATGGGCCCGCTCCCGGGGCTACCTCGAGCGCTCCTCCTCCGGCACCGGCACGGCGATCGGCGCGAAGGTCAGGCTCTTCTCGAACGAATTCCAGGGCCCCGGCTTCTCGCTCAAGGAGGGGCGCTACCTCCCCGACGCGGGAGAGGCGAAGCTGCCGGCCCGCTGCGTCTCCTGGTACGGGGCGGCGGCCTACTGCGCCTGGCGCAGCGAGATGGAGGGCCTGGAGCCGGCCTACGACCTGAACGACTGGAGCCTGAAGCCGGGCGCGAAGGGCTACCGCCTCCCCACCGAGGCCGAGTGGGAGTACGCGGCCCGCTCGGGCGGTAAGTCCATGATCTACAGCTGGGGCTCGGGCAAGCCGAGGAACGAGAACCTCTACGACGAGAAGCGCCGCGCCCTGCCCGGCAACCACAACGCCGAGCCCTGGGCCGGCTACGACGACGGCTTCCCGGACGCGGCGCCGGTGGCCTCCTTCCGCGCCTCCGCCTCGGGGCTCTTCGATATGTCGGGCAACGTGTCCGAATGGTGCCAGGACGGATTCGGCTATCCCAGCGGCGCCGACGAGGTGGATCCGCGGGGCGGCCCGGGCGACGAGCGGGTGTACCGGGGCGGCAGCTACGAGTCGGAGCCGGGCGACTACGCGAGCGGAAGGCTCTCCGCCCGCCCGAAGGCGAAGGCCGAGACGACGGTCCCCTGGATCGGCTTCCGGGTCGCGCGCGACGCGGACTGAGGGCCGCCGTCCCCCGGCGCCGCGGCCTGAGCGCGGGTATCCCCGGCCGCGGGCCGGCCTCCTAGCCGAGCTCCTCGCCGGCGGTCTCGCGGGGCAGGGCGAAGGCAGCTATCCCGCCTAACGCGTAGGCGAAGGCGAAGGCGGCCATCGGGCCGGCCAGGCCCGCCCCCGAGGCGCCCGTCGTCGCGAGGGCGCCGATCGAGGGGCCGACGAGGCCGGCGAGCCTGGTCATGCCGCTCGCCGCGCCGATGCCCGTGCCCCTGATCCGCGTCGGGTAGGCCTCGGGGGTGTAGGCGTAGAGGGCGCCCCAGGATCCGAGGGCGAAGAAGGAGAGGGCGGCGGCCGCCGCGACGATCGAGGCGGGGCTCCGGGCGAGGGCGAAGGCCAGGGCGCAGGCCCCGCTGCCCAGGAGGTAGGTCCCGAGGGTCCGCCGCCTTCCCCATCGCTCGACGAGGTAGGCGGCCGACCAGTAGCCGGGCAGCTGGGCCAGGGCCAGGAAGAAGGCGGTCGGGTAGACCGAGGGGAGGGCGAAGCCCTTGGCCCGGAGCCAGCTCGGGAGCCAGGTGAAGCCGCCGTAGTAGCCCACCGAGATGGCGAACCAGAGGAGCCAGAGCAGGAGGGTCGTGCGCCGCAGCCCGGGGGCGAGGAGCTCCGCGAGGGCGCCGCGGGGGGCCGCGGCCGCGGAGCCGGGAGCCTCCCCTTCGGGGGCCGCGGCGAGGGCCGCCTCGACCCCGGCCGGGTCGGCGCCGTTCGCCGCGGCCACGCGGAGGAGGACCTCCCGCGCCTCGGCGTCCCTTCCCCCCGCGGCGAGGAAGCGGGGCGACTCGGGCATCGATCCTCGGACCGCGAAGAGGATGAGGCCGGGCAGGGCCGAGAGGGCGAAGAGCCAGCGCCAGCCGAGGCGGGGCACGACGAGCCAGGCCAGGCCGGCCGCCGCGATGGTCCCGTAGGCCCAGAAGGACTCGAGGAGGACGAGGCGCCTGCCCCGGTCCCTCGCGGGGAGGAACTCGGAGAACATGCCGTAGTCCACGGGGAGGGTCCCGCCGACCCCGAAGCCCGTCAGGCAGCGCAGGGCGACGAAGGCGGGGAAGCTCGGGGCCAGGGCGGAGGCGAGGCCGAAGAGCGAGTCGAAGGCCACGGTGGCGACGAAGCCTACCCGGCGGCCGATCCGGTCGGAGAGCCTGCCCCAGAAGAGGGCCCCGGCGAGCATGCCCGCGAAGAGGGCGGCGCCGACCAGGCCGCGTTGGGCGGCCGAGAGCTCCCATTCGGCGGACATGGCGGGGAGGGCGAAGGAGAGGAGCATGACTTCCATGGCGTCCGCGGCCCAGCCCAGGCCGCAGAGCCAGAGGAGGCGCCGTTGGAAGCGGCCGTAACCGGCTGCCTCCACGGCCCGATCGCAGGAGGAGAGTCGCATGGCGATACCTCGACGACTAGCGTGATGGCCCGAGCCGGTCGCCTCGAGATACCGTAGCCTCTCAGCGGTCGCGCCGGGTCGGGTTCGCCCGGCGTCGCGGGGCCATGGTAGCAGGCTGGGGCCGGCCGATCAAGATGGCCCCGCCTCGGCGCTCACCTGCCGCTCGGCAGGAGGAGGCGGAGCGAGAGGTTGTCCCGGTCGACGACGGGGAGCTGCTCGCTCGGGTACCGGCCCCTCGTCTCGGCGAGGACCCCCTCCGAGACGTAGCGCCGCAGCTCCTCCGAGTCCACGGCCCCGCTCTTGTCCCGGTCGGCCGCGCCCGCGAGGGCGCGCAGGAGGTACTCGGTGAACAAGCCGTTCTCGAAGGCCTCGCTCTCCCAGCTCACCTGGTCGCCGGTGCAGGAGGAGAAGACGATGGCCCCCGAGCGGCGCGAGAGGTCGTTGAAGAGGTAGCGGTCCCGCTCGAAGAGCCACCGGCGGGGCTGCTCGGCGGCCCCGGCGACCGCGATGCCACGGAGGGCGGGGGCCGGCACGACCCGGGCGGAGATGCCGCGGGAGCCGCCGGGAAGGGAGGCGGGGGCCTGGGCGCCTTCGCGGAGCCCCGAGGCGCAGCTGTCCATGAGGAGGAGCTTGCGGCGCGAGGCGGTCGCGCGGAGGATATCCTCGAGCTCCTCGAAGGGGAGGGCGCTCCCGGCGAGGTCGGCGAGGTCGGCCTCGTGGCTGAGGAAGTAGTACCGCTCCTCCGCGTCGTAGAGGCCGTGGCCGGCGACGAAGACGATCACCGCGTCGTCGATCCCGGCCTGGGCGAGGAAGGACTGCGCGGCGCCGAGGCAGCCGCGCGTGGCGGCCTCGTCCGCGAAGACCCTGGTCTCGATCCTCCCGTACAGCCCGCCGGGATTCCCCTTCAGGAAGGACTCGAGGTCGCGGGCATCCTTCGCGGCGTAGCCCAGGTCGATGGAGGCGCCGCCCGCCCGGTTCCGGTACTTGGAAACGCCGATGCCGAGGTAGTAGAGCGCGGCCTTCGAGGCGGCCGGACCCTGGGCCGCGACGAGGGCCCGGGGACTCTCGAGGCCGCCATGGTCGAGGCAGGAGACCTCGATCTTGTTCTCGCCCGCCGAGAGGGCTATCCGCTCCCTCGCCCGCGCCGAGGCGCCGGCGAGGGGCTTGCCCGAGGGGCCGAGGAGGGGGACGTCGTTGACGAAGAGGGCGTAGGAGGCCAGCTCGGCCGAGCCGGCGGCGAAGTCGAGCTCGAGCTCCGCCTCCGCGCCGGAGATCCTCGCCGAGAGGACCCGCGCAAGGGGGAGGGCGGGGGCCGAGGGACTTCCCGGCGCGGGGCCGAGGACTCCCGGTCCCGCCAGGCCGAGCCTGCGGAGCCTGAGCTCGTAGCGCGAGCGGAAGTAGGCCTCGCGATCCGGCTCCGAGAAGAAGGGGCGCATGACCAGGTCGGGGCGGTTCGAGGCCGCCGCGAACTGGTCGATGCCGAAGGCCCGGGCCCCGATGGCGACGCCGAGGGCCTCCCCGCCGCGGGAGGAGGCGTCCCAGTAGCCTTCCTTGTTGAAGGCGAGCCAGTCCTTGCCGTTCGGGTGGTTCTTGAACGCCGTCCAAGCCGAGCCGTCGAGGCTCCGTATCTTGGCCAGGCCCTCGGTGGAGGAGGCCGAGATGACCTGGTCGGGGCCGCGGTAGGAGAGGAAGGCGAGGCGGCCGCGGTCGTCGTCGAGCCGACGCGCCGGGGCGGCGAGGTCGATCGGCCACTCGGCGATCCTGCCTGAGTCGTCGGCGCAGAGGAGGGAGAGCCCGTCGGGCCGGAAGGCGACCCGGCGCGCCGCCCGGTCGGAGGCCCTGGTCTGGGCGAGGACCCGCGCGGAGGCCAGGTCCCAGAGCCGCAGATAGCCGTCGTCGTAGGCGGCGGCGAGGAGCCGCCCGTCGGGCGAGAAGTCCGCGTCGCTGGGGCTGCTTCCCCCGGCCCCCGCCCGCAGCTCCGTTGATACCTTGCCGCTACCCATGTCCCAGATCTGGACCCCGTCGACGAGGGTGCATGAGGCGGCCCTGCGGCCGTCGGGGGCGAAGCGGAGGCGCGCGATCCAGTTGGCTCCCTTGGATTCCCAGGCCAGGGCCCCCGTCCTCGTGTCGAAGAGGCGGTAGCCGACCCCGGGGCTGGCCGCCCAGAGGAGGCTTCCGTCGGGCGAGAGGGCGACGAGGGGGCTCGCGAGGCCGGCGGCCTTGATCCGGGCCAGCTCCCGGCCTGTGCGCGGATCCCAGACGAGGAGGGTCCCGCCCTTGCCCCCGGCCGCGGCGAGGCCCGAGGCCGAGTAGGAGAGGTCGAGGACCTGGGCGCCGAGCTCGAGGCTCCCGACCTTGCGGCCCGCGGGGAGGTCCCAGATCGCGACCTTGCTCGAGAGGTAGTCCGCGGCGAGGAGGCGCAGGCCGTCGGCCGAGGCGGCGGCCGCGGCGAGGCCCTCGGAGTAGCCGCGCAGGGGCCGGAGGAAGAGCCCGGTCGCGGTTTCCCAGAGGCCGATCGAGCCGTCGCCGAGGGTGGCGGCGACGAGGCCGGCGGCCGGGTGGAAGGCAGCGGCGAAGGCCGAGGGCCCGGCGGTCGCGCGCTTCCAGGGGCGCGAGGAGAGCTTCGCCCCGCTCTCGCGATCCCAGGAGGCGAAGCCCTCGGCCTCGCTGGCAGAGGCCCCATGGATCCGTTTCCCGTCCGGGGAGAAGGCGAGGGCCTCGATGGGCTCCTGCGAGGCGGCGAAGCGCTTCCGCTGCTTGCCCGACTTCGTCTCCCAAAGGACGAGGTCGTTCGCGTCTCCCGAGCTCGGCGAGCAGGCCGCGGCGAGGGTGGCCCCGTCGGGAGAGAAGGCGAGGGCCGTGACCTCGCGGCACGCCGCGCAGGCGAGGGTGGCGGCGACCGCGGCCTTGCGGAAGTCCACGAGCACGATCCCCCCGCGCGCGGTGCCCACGGCGAGGCGGTCCCGGCTCGCCGCCAGCGAGCTCGGGTACTGATCGCCGAGATCGACGCGGGCGAGCGGCGCCTCGGCGGAGGGATCGAGGAGGTAGGCCCGCTTGCCGTGGACCGAGGCGAGGTACCTGCCGTCGCCGGAGAAGGCGAGCATGAGGTCGATCTGCTTGTCGAGGGCCTTCCAGGCGCGGAGGAGCTCGCCCGAGGCCGCGTCCCAGAGGAATACCGAGCCGTCGGCGCCGATCGCGGCGATCCGGGAGGAGTCGGGCGAGAAGGCGCAGCCGCGGAGGGCGTCGGCGGAGTCCTCGATGCTCCGCAGGAGCCGGCCGCTCTCGAGGCACCAGAGCTTGAGGGACTTGTCGCTCGAGGCGCTTAGGGCGAGTTTCCCGTCGGGGCTGAAGGCGAGGCCCGCGATGGGGCCCGTATGGGCCGATTGGACGACGAAGCGCAGCTCCTCGGCCGGGGCCCTCGGAGCGGCGGCGAGGAGGGCCGGGAGAAGGGCCAGGGCGAGCCCGAGCGGGGCGGGACGGCGGCTGAGCATGGTTAACCCCCTAGTCGACGGCTTTAACCTTCGGGAAGCGCTTGAGCGCCTCCTCGAAGCCCTCCTCCATGCAGAGCCCGAGGGCGGCGGCGGCCTTGGGGAAGACCGATGCGGCGAGGAGCTCGCGCTCGGCGGCCGAGAAGTCGGAGAGCACGTAGCCGGCGACGTCGGGATGCTCGGGGCGGCCCAGGCCGAAGCGGAGCCGCGCGAAGTCGCGGGTGCCCAGGCGGGCCTCCAGGGAGCGCAGGCCGTTGTGGCCGCCCAGGCCCCCGCCGAGCTTGAAGCCGAAGGAGCCGAAGG